>DATCHW010000230.1:0-64206 GCA_036508135.1 Ignavibacteria bacterium | reverse complement strand
TGCTGTAAACATTACTGACAAGAAAAGAAATAAATTACATCAGGTTTTTCAACCATCTTTTGATTTGAAAGAATTAGTAACCGAAAAATATGTAATTCAAAAATTAAACTATATTCACAAGAATCCTATTTCGGGAAAATATAATCTTGTAGATGATTATACATTATATAAATATTCAAGTGCAAGGTTTTACGAACATGGACTACAGGGAGATTTCGAAGTAACACATTACTTAAAAGTAAAAGATTTAATTTAATCTTATGATAACGCAGAGTCATCTGCCGAATAAATTCGCCAGAGAGACTCTGCTAAAAAAGAAAATTAAATGAAAACGAGATTCTGAAACAAGTTCAGAATGACAAAACAGGCTATTTTAGGCGTTTTACGTGATTTCAGTTACTTAATTGTTTTACCCTGATTCGTCAACTCTTTCATTGTTTTCATAACATCGAACCAAATCCTGGTAGTTTCCGGGAATAACTCGAGCATCAAATCTTTCATAGCGATTGCATATTCTCTTATTTCCCACTGCGCGTGAGTTTCATCCCTCAGGTCGATGAAATTCATTATTGCCTGAAAAGATGCTGTCCAATAAATTTCCGTATATTGATTAAGAGGCAGTAAAATTCTTGCCTGTTCCTTTGCGACACCCAATTCGAGAAGTTTTCCATAAGAGTCAAGCAAGGTGCTCATAGCATCAGAAAATATTTCATTTGCCTTATCCTGATTTTCGATTGTCCCTTCGGATGCCTGTTTATTATCCGCGGATTGTGCTCTCCAGAAAGGCGGATTATAAAAATCATTCACGGGCACATATCTTCCGCTGATTTCATTCCAGGCGTGATCTTTTGTAGGATAGGAGGAAGATGTCTCGATCCCGACAACGTGTTTATACCACTGCCTCATTACGAATTCCGGAGATTTTATATGAAACTGGACAATTAAATGCCGGAAAGGTGAAAAATGTTTATTCTCTGCAAGGAAGCGTACAAGAATCCTGTCACCTTCGGAGAATTTTGTTTTTCTTTTTCCGAAAGATACACGTGCGGAATTAACCACGGTAAGGTCAGTTCCGAGTTTATCGATTACTTCTATGAAGCCTTTATCTAAAACAGATTTATATAATTTATTTTCCATTAAAATGAGATATCAAATTTCCTTAAGTGTGAAATTAATATAAATATTAATGAAACGAAATTTATAAATTAAACGGATTTTATTGCAGTGACATTTCTGAAATGGTAAAAATCCTTAATATTATGCAAAATGCTCTCTGTTTTCATAAAATTGATAAGTACATATGGGAATATAAAAGGAGTAATATTTTTCCACAGAATTTGTTATATTAATTGTTTACCTAAATAAAATTTTTACGGAAATGGCAAGAAAAGAAGGTCCAAGAGTTAATATTAAGCTTGTAAGTGTGGAAGGTCCTAATAAAGGAAAATCTGTTTACGTAACACAAAAAAACAGAAATAACTCCAAGGAAAGGCTTGAAATGAAGAAATATTGCCGCTTTACAAGAAAGCACATATTGCACAGAGAAGCAAAGTAATCTGATTTTCATTTCAAAATGACTTCTATTGATGAAGCTCGCCACACTATTATATATTCGAAATAAAAAGGGAGACTACCTTTTAATGAAGCGGGAGAATGAACCCAACAAGGGATTCTTCTCTCCTGCCGGAGGAAAGCTCCGCACAGACATTGCAGAATCTCCAAACGAGTGTGCAGTAAGGGAAGCACATGAAGAATGCGGAATTGAATCCGTTCCTGATGACTGGAAATTAATGGGGATAGTTACCGAAAGGGATTATCCGGGAATCGGTAATATTATGATTTTTTTATTTGACTACAGAAAAAGGCTTACAGAAAAGCCGGTTGATTCTATCGAAGGCAGGTTCGTTTTCGTTTCGCCGGAAGAGATTGAAAACTCAAAAATTCCTGAGACTGATAAACTTTATTTATGGGATTTTGTTTTAAAGGCAAAAAGGGATTTCTTCAGTATCAAAATTGATTGCACTAAGAATCCTTACAATTGCATTATTGAACAAAATTAAAAAGAAGAAAGGTTTAGATATGGAACAAACTAATTTATTAGAGTCTGTATTAAAAGATAAATCATTAAAAGAGATTTCCACCGTGAAGTTACCGGACACACAAAATACAAGGGATAGGAGAGAAATACCCGTTGATAAAGTCGGAGTAAAGGATTTAAAATACCCTATTGCCGTAAAAGATAAGGAAAACGAGATACAGCATACAATTGCAACAATTTCAATGACTGTTGACCTTCCAATGGAGTTTAAAGGAACGCATATGAGCAGATTTGTTGAAATTCTTCAAAATGAGCGCAGGGAAATGCACGTTGATTCTATGTATAAAATTTTAAAGCAGATGCAGCATAAACTGCACTCTAAATCTGCACATCTTGAAATGGAATTCCCATATTTCAGGGAAAAGAAAGCACCGGTAACAGGAAAACCATCACTGATGGATTACAAAGTAAAATTCCACGCAGTCATCAATGAGGATAAGAAAGATTTTATAATGACTGTAATGGTACCCGTAACAACCTTATGCCCCTGTTCAAAGAACATTTCAAAACACGGAGCCCATAATCAGAGGGGTGAGGTAACTGTATCGCTCAGGTTTATGGATGTGGTTTGGATCGAAGACATAATCGGAATAATAGAAGAAAGTGCAAGCTGTGATTTATACTCACTCTTAAAAAGGGAAGACGAAAAATTTGTCACAGAAAGGGCATACGAGAATCCTGTTTTCGTCGAAGATTTAGTAAGGAATATCGTGATAAAGTTGAGAGAAAAAGGAAATATATTATGGTATACTGTAGAGGCAGAAAACTTTGAGAGTATTCACAATCACAATGCCTATGCAATGATAGAATCGCACGAATCCTTCAGTAACGGACATGCCAAGGATTTTATTATCAAGAGATATTAATAAAAGCAATAAATCACTTAAGGAACAAATATTTATGCCACGTTGTATAAACAATGTGGCATTTTATATATATTAAATTATCATTTCAATAAATATTTAATTAATTTATATTGAAATGATATAATAAAAAAGGAGATAGATTTAAATGTTGAAAAAATTAGCATTATTTATGATTATTGCAGTATTGGCAATAACTTTTACTGGTTTAGCAAGTTCTTATGCACAAACAGTACCAAAGATTACTATTACAGTATCTAAAAAGTCATTTAATCCCGGTGAAAGCGGTGTTTTAACTATAAAGTTCAAACCCGGAGAAGGTGTGAAAATTCCTAAAGAACCTCAGATAGCTGTGACTATGACAGGTAATGGCGTGGAAGGAACGGGATTACAGGATTATTCCGGCGCACCGGGTGGAGATTATTTCACTACACCGTTGATAAAATATGATTTCAAAGTTAACGGAGATGCAATTTCAGGGACAACAATCATCACTCAGGTAAAGATAAAATTCGGTTATTGCAGTTCGGAAAACGGCGTTTGCAAAATAGGAAATTCCACAAAGACTGTTAAAATCAAAGTAAAATAGATCGTTTTATTGCAGGTGATGTTGCAATACTCGTATAGATAGTATGTATTATTTTATATCAGATGTTCACCTTGGGTTCGGCTCCAGAGAGGTAAACAGGGAAAAAGAGAAAATACTGATAAGGTTTCTTGAAGAAATCAGAAGGGATGCAAAAGAACTTTTTATTGTCGGAGATCTTTTTGATTTCTGGATAGAATACAGGCAGGTTGTTCCGAAAGGTCACTACAGACTATTAACAAAGATTTCGGAAATTGTTGAATCCGGAATCAAGATAAATTATTTTTCGGGCAATCACGATTTCTGGCAGGGAAAATATTTCAAAGAAGAATTCGGAATAGAAATAATAAATGCACCTATTGAAAGAGAAATAAACGGCAAAAAGTTTTTCATCTCACACGGTGACGGATTAGCATTTAACGATACGGGCTATAAGATTTTAAAAAAAATATTGCGAAACAGATTATCTCAGTTTCTGTATTCCTGGGTACATCCTGATATAGGTATCTGGCTGGCTAAGAAGTCATCTTCAACTTCGCGTGATTATACTTCCCAGAAAGATTACTCTAAAAAAGACGGCATGACGGAATTTGCAGAGCAGAAAACAAATGAGGGATTTGATTTTGTGATATTCGGACACCGGCATTTTCCGTTGAGAAAGGATTTCCGGAATGGAACTTATATAAATTTAGGCGACTGGATAAGAAATTTCTCATACGGAGTTTTTGAAGAAGGTAAATTTACACTTGCAAGATACTATGACAAAAAAGACAATAAATTTTTAACAATCTCCGAAGGAGAAGTAACCCATAAAATTTGAAAAAGAACAAAGAGCAGGAAATAGATAAATTCCTGAATGATAAAAATTACAGGAAAAAAGTATCAAACAAAAAGAGACTGGAATTATTTTCTTTCCGGTTTTTATTATTTGTCTTCATAGTTATATTTGTGATTTTTGCCGGATATCTTATTTATCTCTCACAAACTCTTCCTTCTTTATCGGAACTTGAAAATCCGAAACTTGAAGAAGCAACTAAAATTTATTCCGATAACGGCGAACTGATCGACAAATTTTTTCTGAAAAACAGAACAAGAATTACGATTGATGAAATTCCTAAGGATATTGTAAATGCCTTAATATCCATTGAAGACAGAAAGTTTTACAGCCATTGGGGAGTGGATCTACAGCGCATAGCTCAGGCATTAATGAAAAATATATTAAGTTTTAATCTTAAAAAAGAAGGTGCTTCTACCATCACACAGCAGCTTGCAAGAAATCTTTATCTTAATTCAAGAGAAACTACCTTTAACAGGAAAATCAGGGAGGCGTTGACTGCAATTCAAATTGAAAAAACCTATACAAAGCAGGAAATACTTGCTTATTATTTTAATACCGTTTATTTCGGGAAAGGTGCTTATGGAATTGAAGCTGCCGCCCAGACATATTTTGACAAAAGCGCAAAAGACCTTAACTTAGATGAATCAGCAACGCTTGTAGCATTACTGAAATCCCCTACTAATTATGATCCTATTGAATTTCCTGAAGCTGCGAAGAACAGAAGAAACCTTGTATTGGCTGCAATGCTGGAAATGGAGTTCATAACAAAAGACCAGTATGATGCTTCGATATCAGAAAAAATAAAAATATCATTCAATAAAACCAATATTTCCGAAACAAATAGTGAATCATCCGAATTCACAGAATATGTCAGGCAGATACTGCAGACAAAAGCAGAAAAATACGGATTCGATCTTTACCGCGATGGTCTAAAAGTTTACACAACGCTCGATACAAGATTTCAGAAACATGCGGAAACTGCAGTGAAAGAGCAATTAGCAATACATCAGAAGTCTTTCAATTCATTCTGGACCTGGAACAAGAACAAAGAAATTTTAAACAGTGCACTTGATAAATTTATCAAGCAATCAGAGGAATATAAAAAGGCACCTACAGAATCAGCAAAGACGAGTATTTATGAAAAAATGAAAAACAATAAAGCTGTAATTGATTCGGTGAAAGAAATAGCTATCTCAATTCAGGTTGCCTTTGTTGTGATGAATCCGCGGAACGGTGAGATAAAAGCGATGGTGGGGCAAAATCCTTATATAAGAGTGAAATACGGATTGAATCATGCAACTCAAAGCAAGCGTCAGCCGGGTTCTTCATTTAAACCTTTTGTTTATACAATTGCTGTTATGAACGGATATGGTCCGGGTACAGAAATTTCAAATGATCCCCTGAGCGTTAATATTGACGGGAAAGTATGGTCTCCGAGGGGGGGAGGCGAAGGCGGATCTGTTTCAATGAGATATGCGATTGCAAAATCTATTAATGTAGTTGCAGTAAGGACTGCTATGGAGCTTGCTCCGATAGATAAAGTAATCAAGCTCGCACATGAAATGGGAATAAAATCCGACCTTCCGAATTATCTCTCGCTTGCCTTAGGTTCAGGAGAAGTAACTCCTCTTGAGATGACTAATGCATTCGGTACATTTGCCAACAACGGAATCTGGGTAGAGCCGGTAGCAATTAAAAAGATAGAAGACAGGAATGGGAATTTAATTGAGGAATCCACTCTTGAATCAAAGGAAGTATTCGGAGAAGATGTCGCTTACATCATGAGCGATATGCTGGAAGATGTAATAGATTATGGAACAGCAACAAGCGTGAGTCAGTTTTTCCATCGTCCGGCTGCAGGGAAAACAGGTACATCGCAGAATTACACAGACGCCTGGTTTATAGGATACACACCTCAGTTTGTAGCCGGATGCTGGCTCGGGTTTGATGATCCCAGAATAAAATTCGGAGGATCTTACGGACAGGGGGGAAGGGCTGCAGCCCCTATCTGGGGTAGGTTTATGAAGTATCTTTATTCAGATGAAGAATTCGATTTCCCCGTTGAGTATTTCTATATGCCGGAAAGTGTGGAAGAAGCAAGCATTTGTACCATAACCGGATTACTTGCAAATAATACCTGCCCTTCGACAACGGAACTTGTTATGAAAAGATTTCTTCCAAGAAGATGCAACAGCACCCATATATCCACGTCTCTCGATTCACTCGGCGGAGTATTTGAAAATCACCTGAAAGATCTTGAGATGCCTTCAAACACAAAGGAGAATAAGCCCAAAGAAAAAATCCCGGATAAACCTAAAGATAAACCTCCTAAAGATAAACCGAAGGAAAAGGTGAATTGAGATTTTTGATTAATCAATATCGGAATAAAATCCGGAATAAAAAAAAGTTTTTGTCAAATATAAATTCTATAAATGGAAAGAACATTGTGCATAATTAAACCTGATGCAGTAAGAAAGAAAGTTCAGGGACATATTATTCAAAAAATTCTTGATGCAGGATTCAATATTCTGGATATGAAAATGGTATTGCTTACAAAAGAACAGGCAAGAAAATTTTACGAAGTCCACAAGGAAAGACCTTTTTATAATTCACTTGTCGAATTTATGACTTCAGGACCCTGCATTCCTATAGCACTCGAAAAAGAAAACGCAGTCACCGATTACAGGAAATTAATTGGGGCAACCGACCCTTCAGAAGCTGAAGCTGGAACAATCCGGAAGTTATATGCAGATTCAAAATCCGACAATGCAGTTCACGGTTCTGATTCCGTAGAAAATGGAATCCTGGAAGTATCATTCTTCTTTTCGGGAAGCGATATTTCATAATAAAGTATTAAAGGGAATTTTACCGAAGCAAAAAAGAAGACCAAAAAAGCAATCGGGCGATACACCTCCGATAACACTTCTTAATCTGTAAAAATTTTTGCGCCGTTGCTGGTGTTTAGTTCAAACGGCTTTGAATGTCACCAACAACTATTTTACATGCCGTTGATCTTTAATATTATTTTGTAAGTATATATTAAAAGAAAAAATACTTTTAGAACTATCCACCCCACCCCTAACCCCTCCCCTTGAATTGGGAGGGAAATTATGTTGTAATTTTTGAGCCGTTGCTGGTGTTTAGTTCAAACGGCTTTGAACGTCACCAACAACTATTTTACATGCCGTTGTTCTTAAGTATTATTTTGTAAGTATATATTAAAAGAAAAAATACTTTTAGAACTATCCACCCCTCCCCTTAAATTGGGAGGGAAATTATATTGTAATTTTTGAGCCGTTGTTGGTGATCCCGAATTAACGGGACAGGCTGCTCCGCTTAAATCCTCCCCGCCCACGGTGGGCAGGCATAACGAGTGGAGGAGCACCAACAGCGGCAGAATACACACCCGTATAATAAACCGGCTTGGAAATAAAAAAGTATATTTTAATAAAAAAATATATGATAAATTCTACTAACAAGCCTAAAATTATGAGTTTTGCAGGATTCAAGATTTTAATATTATGAAAGTACAAAAATTTTCGAACTAATGTCAGGAATGAAAAAACTTAAGTTTTATATTTTTATCTTTTTCTTCATTATTCATTACTCATTATTCATTGAAGATTGCTCTCCCCAATGGATTTTACAGCCCTGGCCTGTTTCCGGTAATACTTATGATATTAAATTTTTTGATAATAACACTGGAGTAATAAGTTTACCATATTTAAATGTTTGGAGAACTACAAATAATGGTAATAATTGGTCTAACACATTGTCAGGTAATCTATTTAATATGCAAAAAATGGATAGTAATACGATATATGGAAATGGTAGTCGCTATAATGGTGATCATGTTATTTATAGAACATTTAATAAAGGAATAACATGGGATAGTGTCGCAATTACGGGTAATGTTTATAGAGGTATTTCATTTATTAATAAAGATACTGGTTGGATAAGTGGTTTTAATGGAAATTATAACGAAATATGGAAAACTACAAATGGAGGGGTAACATTAATACCATATTTAGGCCAAATTGGTTGGGGAGTTATATTTTTCTTAAAATATAAAATAAATGGTGAATATTATGGCTGGTGTTCAAGTGATGTCAGTATGTACAAAACCACAAATAGTGGAAATAATTGGTTTCAGGTTGGAAATACCGGTCATGGGATTTGGCAACTTGAATTTATAAATGAAAACACAGGTTTTGCAACCTGGGGTGGCGATGCGATGTTAAAAACAACTGATGGTGGATTAAACTGGGTCTCATATGTCATGCCTTCTGACAATGGTATAGTAATAAATAATATTAAGAACTTTAAAATTATAAATCAAAATATCATTTATGGAGATGCAGGTGTCAGGCAATTCCCGAGTAATGGGTTTCGGGGGGTTATTTGGAAATCGACAAATAGTGGAGTAAACTGGGGATTTCAACAACCCGATACAAGTTATCATTTTGGTTATGCAGGAATTGATTTTACAGATAGTTTAACCGGTTGGAGTTATAATATACATACTACGAACGGAGGTGGACCAATAATTTATACGGGTATTACTAATAATAATGAAATACCAGGTGTTTATATTTTAAAACAAAATTATCCTAATCCATTTAATCCAACAACAACAATTGAATTTTCTTTACCAAAAGATTCATATGTTAAACTAAAAATATTTGATATTACAGGAAGAACCGTATTCTGGGTTACAAATGATTTTCTTCTATATTCAGGAAATCATAAATATAAAATAGATGCATTTAACACTTTAGGATTATCCAGCGGAATTTATTTTTACCGGCTCGAAGCAACGCAGAGAAATAAAAATAATGAGGTTTTTATAGAAACGAAGAAATTAGTTTATTTAAAATAAATTTTTAAAATAGATTTTATCGGAGATGCTGTAATGAGAAGAAAAATAATTAAAATTGCTATCATAATGTCATTATTGACTTTTATAAATCAAGTAGATATAAAAAGCCAGCCGAGTGATAGAATGAAGCATGGGTTTTATATCGGCTCTAACGGCGGATATCTTTATCCTGAATATTTTTTTATGTATAAAGAGTTAAGTTATAACACAACTGTTGATTGGGGATTCACCGGTGATAATCAGGCACCCAATGTTTACGATGCTAACAGGATATATGGAGGATTTTTCGAGCCGCTTTCTTTTTATATTTCAAGTGTATCCAATATGCTGTCAAAGTGGAGTGAATCTACTCAATCACCTGCTTCGATATTCTACCGCTCATCAAAGATTGATAAACCTGCATTCGGACAAAGGAGTACATATCAGGCAGAAGACAGTATGCTTTTAATCAGCAGAAAACCGGGATATTATTATCAAATTTCCGAAACGGGAGCTTCCGGGACAGATAATTGGAACGGGGAAACAGTAACCGGAAGACATTGTATTCCCGGACGTGATTTACCAAATATGTACATAGCAAAAAAATTATATGAAAATAATGAGCAAACGAATGTTATCACGCGAAGGGATTACAGCAATGCATATTATTCTGACAGGAAAAGAACCGGTGATAATTTTTACTGGTATGTTAAACCGAGGATGAGGATAGACGCTTCCTTTGCCAATAATCCGGCTAACCGGAATAAGAAAGTAATCCGGGTTGAGATATATAATTATTCAGGGAGATTAATTCAACAAACTGATGTCAATGTATCGAATTTCTTAAACGAAAATAATATTTATGATGGTGAATACAAAGAAATGTATAAGTTTAACCAGCCAATATATCCTTTGTCGGTTTCAGGGGACGACTTAGCAAAGGACAATATAGACACATCAGCATATTATACACCACGGGAATTAAGCCGGGTGGATTATAGAATCTATTGGTATGGCGAAGCTGATGTGTGGCTTGATTACGTCCGCCTTGACGATGAATGGGCTCATTTTTTATTTACCGATAATGAAAATACGGAACAAAATAATACGGCTAACAAATATAAGTTTCATTCAAAAATTCACAGCGAAGTCCAAAATTTAAGCAATATTCCCGGCTTCGGATATTTTTATTTCGATGAATTCTATTACAACAACATTCCCTGCATTAAAGAAGTTTTAAGGTTAATTAAATCATACAATCCAAATACGGGTATTGTAGTCTTGAGTCCGCCTGCAGGATATACCGGCACCGGACAAGGAGCCGGAATAAAAAATGAACTCACATTAACCGATTTGTATGACACATTAAAACAAGCGGGATTGTTTACGGATTTTGTTGCAACAGATATCTACCCGATTTTTGATAATTCGCCAATTCCTCCTAATCTAAATAAACCCAATGCTCAGGAATTTCCCGGTACAATGTTGTACCAAAAAGCAACAAGTGTAAACCAGTATAATGATAATTTGAATACGACGATTTTAAGTCAGGGAGTCAGGGATTTATATAAATTGAATGCAAATGTAATCAAAAATGATTTCAACACTGTTTTTATTGCAGCTATACAGGTTCATACAGTGGAGTCTAACTTTCTATTTGCACCCTGTGGTCAGGCACCACAATACGAACGTAAAAGAGAGCCAACCAATGAAGAAATAGGATTACAGGCATATTATGCAATGGCTTACGGTGCAAAACAAATTCACTATTATACACATTTCTCAGGCAGAGTAAAAATGTATAATTCTAATTGTCCTGATTATTTTTATGATTGGGGGTTAACAACTTATGAAACTGATGGTCTTCAACAGAGGCGTGTTACAAATTATTACGGGCAAAAAAAATGGGAGTATGTTCAAAAACTCGATAATAATCTGATGGCGACAGGAAATTATATGTATAAGCAGAATGATTTAAAATATGATTATACTATAGCTATAGAAAAATCCGAATCATATAAATATATTTCCGGTTTAAAATCTTATTACAGAAACCCTTCATCTCCGTTTGAATTTTCTTCATCAAATGAAGACCCTGCTAATAAAACATACTGGGAAATCGGATTCTTCGATAAAACCGGAGAGCCCAATTCAAAATATTTTTTGCTTGTAAATAAGCGGTGTGTTCCGGAAATAAACGGAGGCGACGGCGATTTAAGAACAGTTAAACTATATATTAATATTCAGGAGCTTTCGGGGTTCAACAATTGGCGGCTTATAAATCCTATTACGAATGAACAGATAACATTCGATAAAAATAGTATAGCGAATGGAATAAATGTACCCGGGGAATTCCAACCCGGAGAAGGAAAGTTATTTATACTTGCACCGGTAATGTAGGAAGAGCAATTAATAATTAATAATTTGTAATTAGTAATTAATTAAGAGCAAAGAACACTCAACAATGAGCAATGAGCAATGAGCAATGAGCAATGAGCAATAATTAATACTGCTTAATTATTTTAATTTTCTTTTTCACTGACTTTGAGGGATTTTACGGTCAGGTCAATGATTCTTTTTGAATCTTCGCTCAGAAGTGATTTATTTGTGCGGGAGTAATATGTAAATTCAATTTTATCCTTATATTTCACATAATAGATTAAAGTTACATTTTCATTATCAGTTTCAGATACTTTATATGCAACATAAGCAGGGTCACCTATATCAAATTTATTTTCATCCGTAAATTTATTTTTATAATCATCGTATTTGAACTTCTTATTATAGACATAAAGCTGAATTTGCTCTTTTTTATCGTTATCGACATATTTTACAAATGTGAGAATGCTATCTCCCGGTTTCATAAAATCGGGTGTGTATTGAGTTACAGTCCAGTAAGAACTGCATTCGGAATTATTCAATATCAATCCAAAAGTTGCATATTTAGCATAAGCTGTATCCGAGCTGAGGTTTTTATTTGCGTTGGTCGTATCTGGTCCCTGTGTAGTAGCAGTATTCCGAATCTTCTCCAGACTATCGAGCTTTCTTGTTAGATTTGCGCTGACAGTATCGATGAGAGGTTTTTCTTTCCTTTTGATTGTCTTAATGGGATTGCTGTTTTTAGACAAATTTACTTTTTGTTTTATATCATCCGATATATTTGTTTTATCCTCGACCTCAGGTTTTACCGGATCGTGAATATTTTCAGGTGGTTTGGGTTCACTGATATCCTGCAAAACAATCATTCTCGGCTGCTCTTCTTCATTGTCACTTAATTTTTTAGAAGCCAATCCATAAAAAGTAAAAACGAGTATGAAAGTGAGAATGAGAGAAGCGGTAATAGCACGCATCATATTTTTTTTATAGAGCATCCTATTAAGATGAAAAGGATTCTTTCTCCCGAGTTTTTCTTCGAGAATATATTCCGGAGTTTTAATCAAGGGCTCCGGAGCTGGAGTCTTCTGTATAAGATATGCTACTTCCGGATTCGGAGTCAAGTCCCCGGGTTTTAAATGTTTTTTAGTGGTTTCTTCAGCCGGCTTTTCTAAAACACTGAGAGCAATAAAAATTTCGATTTCCTGTACACCGAAATCCTGCTTTGGATGAATGATGATATGGTTAATGTTTTGATCGCTCACCTCTCCGGATGCAGCCGAAATATCTTTAATAAGGCAATTAATGCTGACTGCTTTTACAGTCAATATTTTTATACGCAGCAGATTTTCGTTTATCAGAGTAATTTCGTAATTACTTTCCCTAGCCGATAAAGCACCCGATAATGTTTTACTCTCTTCATTCTGAATTCCGGAAGAACCGGTAATATCATCTGAATCTTTAATATTTTTCTCTGTTTCCGACATTTAATCTTTATAATTTAATCAACTCAAATTAAACAATAAATTCAAATAAAAATAATTACTTATAATATAATTAACAACAAATTACGCTTTATCATTCAACTAAAAATATAGAAAAATGTTCATGAAATCACTGAAAAAACAATCACTGAAAGAACTGATTAATATGATTTCGCTGAAAAAAGGTTAAAAGGTTAAAGGGTAGAAAGGTTGAAAAGTGGAAAGGTTTAAAGGTATAAGGGTTTAAGAGTTAAAGCGTTTAAGGGTTAAAGGGTTAAAGGGTAGAAAGGTTAAAGGGTAGAAGGGTTTAAGGGTTAAAGAGTTGAAATTCCGATAATTAAAGATTCGATTCAATTTGGGTTGCGGAAGGATATGGAGCGGACGACTGCTTCAATTGTCTGAAGAAGTGTTTTATTATTCTCGAGATATTTTTTATTCACGTTTGCTTTGATGTTCAGTCTGTCGGCTTTACCGGAAATAATAAAGCGATAGACTATCTTATCAGTTCCGGGGTCATTTTTTGGTTCTATAGTTTTCGCAATAAGTGAAGTATTCAGACTGTCATTTAATTTGAAATTCTGCGGGAAATTTTTGATATCATCTTCCGGTGCTTTACTGTTCAGGTACATAAATACCGTAACCGAATCCCCTCTTGAATTTACAGAATCTCCGCCGAAATAGAGATAAAAAGATTTATCATCCACTCTCTGGAATTTCCATTCTTTGGGAAACGACCTTATCCTGATAGCTATAGATGAGGTATCTATACTTGCTTTCAGTGAGTCAGGTATTCTATAAATAAGGCTATCAGGAATTTCGGAATTGCCGTTATAGTTACCTGAAATATTTTTTCCTGTTGTATCTTTACCCGATGTTTTTTGAAGTGAATCAAGAACTTTTGTATAGTCCAATGAATCCCCGGGACGCGGAATATTATAACTCGGGGTATTTTTCCCTGTTCTTTTGAATATTTTGGGTTTTACTTTTACCGGAACAGACTGTTTGGTCTGGTCAGATGCATTATCTGCAATCTGAGTTTCTTCAACAGGAGGTTTATTCGGGTCTTCTACATCCCTGACAATTACATCAGGAGTTTCTTCGACAACAATAAGCCTTTGCGGTTCATCGCCATTTTGCATTTTACTATTTCTAATCATCATTGCGTAGGATGTGAAGACGATAATGAAGAAAAGAGTAAAAGAAATTATGGCGGCACGTGTCAGATTTGTTCTGTACATCCGATCATAAATGCGGAATGGATTCTTCCTGCCAAGTTTTTCATTTAATATTTCTTCCGGAGTTTTAGGAAGTTCATCCTGATAACCGTTAGTGATATTTAGATCAAACGGGGAAATTATTTTTACGGAAGATTGGGAATCAGGTTCGGGAGAAATTAAGAAATTATCTTTTTTTTTTCGACTACTATATTGCCGGATTCAGGATCAATTGATATAATTATTTCCACCTCCTGAGGTTTACTGTCAGGCTTGGGGTGAATCTGAATTTTATTTGATTGAGATTCGCTTGCATCTCCACCCGGTGAAGCAACGTCTTTTACAGAACAATCTATACTTACAGATTTTACTGTCGAAACTCTTATCCGCAGAAGATTTTCATTTATCAAACTGACCTGATAATTGCTTTCGCCTGAGATATTCTGAAGAGCGAAAGGTTTTTCTTCTTCTTTTTCTAAAGGCGGTTCAGAATCTGCCGGTTCCGGTTCTTCTGTTTTTTCTTCATTAATTTTAGCGTCTGAATTCTCAGTAATTTTCCCGGTATTTTCTACAGGTAGTATGTGCGAAGGAGTACTTTCCCCCGTGTTTTCTACCGGGAGTATATGGGGTGTAGTACTTTCCTCAGATAAATTATCCTGGTTTTCTTCGGGTTTAATATCGTCCTCTTCGTTATGTGTAATATCTTCGCTCATTAAGTGATTAATTCTACAAATTTAATTAACTATTTATTAAAATAAAATTCATTTGAGAAAAAAATCAGAAAAATGCGGTTATTTGTGCTCTTCCGGTATGAATAACGGAATGATTGCCTTCTGCCCTGCCTTCGTAATAGACAGAAGACTGAATATTTTTACTGATGTTGTAATCAAGAATACCGCGTATAAAATAACTTTTACCGGATACCTTTCCCGAAGTGAGTTCATAAGGGAAACTCTGAGGATTTGTATTCAACAAAATCTCATCCCTTTCAACTTCTATCCGCAGCCTGCCGACAGTAGCAAAGGAATAAACAAATCTGAGTATTTGCTGATTGATGTTTGCAACAGTGTTCTGAGCAGGATAATAATCTATTGCATTAGTAAAATTAAGCTGTAATCCGCTTTCAATCTGCTGAATTGGCTTATAAGATAAGTCTGAATTAAAATTATTTGAAGTAATATCCCTGTTACGGATTGAATTAACGGGAGCCCTGTTAATGTCTGTTTTATAAATATATTCAATCTGTGTGTTGATATCTTTAGTCAGCCCTAATTTTCCCCTGATTCCTTTTTGAATATTGATATATCTTTCATTTCCGCTGCTATACTGGCTGAAACCCTTCTGCTGGATAAATCTAAGACGCAATGAGTAACTTAAATTGTTTTCAAAAAGGTTGACATCCTGTTGAAAATACTGTGACCCTATGATTGTATTTGAATCGTTGAGGAACGTATTCAATTTCAGGAAATAAAGATTATCAGTATTAGGGTCTTTGCTTCTTTCATCAATTCTGTAAATCGACTCGAAAGAAACATTATTAAATAAATCCGCAAAGAAATTCACAGGATTCAGGAATAAGTACCTCGATGGTTTTACATATACCCTTGCTGAAGTTTTAAGATTTACTGTCGGGAAGAATAAGTCTGTGGGTAAATTAAGCTTAATATAGTTTCCGTCATAATTTGTAAGCTGGAATTCATTTTCATCCTGTACACCGTTATTATTCAAGTCTCCAAGGTAGATATAATTTCCCTGTCCGAGAGGAACCAAAACGAAGAGTTTTTCTACCTTAGCGGTACGCTCGCTTGTAATGGTATAGAGTAAATCAGTCTGCACTGCACTTCTCAGGGGTTCTATCCTCATTCTTGAATTCACGAGAACTGTTTTATTATTCTGATTTCCAAGATTGGCTGCGATATCCGAATAATTTCTTTTCCTGATGGATATATCAAAAGCCGTTGAAAACCAGCTTAAACCATTATATATAAATCCATATTTATGTGTGTATGATTTTGAAAGATTCACCAATGAACCGCTTTGCGGGATATCATCATTCCGGTAACTAAATTCCGCAAAAATGTTGAAATCATAAATATTATTAATATTAAGGCGGGGTGAAATTTCGTCATAAGCAAAACTTTCAAAACTCAGACTATCCAAAGTTAATTTTGAATAAGAATTCTTTTTTGTTTCTTTATTAAAATCAACTAAGAGTTCAAGAAAAGGAGTATTGCTTTGCTCTTTGCTGAAATATTTTTTGAAAGAGAGATAGCCGACCTGTTTGATCCAGTTACCCTTATTCAGGATTATGTCATTTGTACTCTTAATGTTTTCGACCGAATATCTGAAACGGAAATAATTCCCGGATTTTTTAAGG
Source organism: Ignavibacteria bacterium (assembly GCA_036508135.1). Lineage (GTDB taxonomy): Bacteria > Bacteroidota > Ignavibacteria > Tepidaquicellales > Tepidaquicellaceae > DATCHW01. Next base: position 47,515 of record DATCHW010000230.1, on the reverse strand, counting down.
TCAATCGGTTCAAGAACATTGTATGAATTAAGTTCAACTGCTCCGATAAGGCGCCTCGAAGAGAAATAATCCCCCCGGTTAAGATTTGCATAAGTCCCCGATACTTTAAAATAATCGTTAGGTACAAAATTCAAATATGCTTCCCTGAGTTCTTCGGAAGACTGCAGTGAATCCTGAACATCAAAATTCCGGTTGAATTCAACGGAGTTTAACCTGTCGAGAGTATTAAATAATTTCCCTATAAATCTTTCCTTAAAAGTGAAATTGAAACTTTTAAGATTCATTCCAAGAAAATGAAAATTATTTTTATTCAAAAGCAAATTACCGGTAAATGCAGTACCGCCATTATTTACATCATCAATCGATGAAAATTTATTTTTATCAAGATAAGAATAAGCACCTTCAAAGTTAACGACGAACTCCCTGTTTTTATCAGCTGCAAAATCCACGACCACATTGGCTATCTGATAAGCGGTTGGAAGAGGAAGATAAATTATCGGTGCATAGCTTCCCTGCTTAATTCCGACGAAATTATACTGAAAAGTATTTTGTTTGATATAATCTCCCTGCCCCTGACCTACGAAAGAAAAAGTCACATTATATACAGCGAGGGAATCCCCGGGCTTGAAGCGGTAGTATTTATAACTACCGGTGCTAATCACAGTATCAATCTGAATATAAGAGCCTTTTCCCTTGCCAAGAGAATCGATTCCTGCATAATCAGCACCCGGCTTTACTGCTTTATTTTTATCTGCGCCTGCATTCTGAAGAATCAGTTTATCAGCATCGCTGAGGGTGAAATCAATAGTTTTATTCTGATTATCAATTTCACTTACATAGGAAAAACCAAATGTGAGTTTTTTATTAAGAAGATTGAATTTATTATTTGCGGCAATGAAAGTACGGGAGTATTTCTTGTCCGTATATTCGAAATCAACCACGATACGGGTAAAATTATTTATGACCCTTTTCTGTGTAAAAGTGATTTCGCCGATTCCATAATCTATTGTATAATCTGCCTGATCACCCCTCATTAACTGAATACCATCGATATAAACTTTCTCGCTTCCGGAAAGAATCAATATATTTGTTTCATTATTCGAGCCGATCAATCTGTAAGGACCCTGGACTCCATCAGTACCGTTAAAAGTATTGGTGAAATATTTTCCGCGCGAAACTGCACCGGTGACGGTAAAGTTTCCGAAATTAAAATCCCCGAATCCTTTTGCACCCTGTATTTTCCTTTTAAAATTCACAAATTCCGACTGTGGGAAGTTCAGTTCGATATCTCCGATAGTAGCGGAAAGATTACTGCCGCGAAGTTCTATAAAAACCTTATCAAGTTCCTGAAGTTTCTGTGTATTACCTTCGGGCTGGATTGGAGTTGATTCATCAGTAAGAGCCGCAAGAATTTCAATGTCTTTGGATAATTTTCCGTTCAGTTGGAGACGGAAACCTGAATTAAGCGATACATCACGGTTTGAGCCGAATGTAAAACCACGGAAAATGCTTCCGGACTTCTCGAGGTCTGTTCCTTCAAAAATATTTTCTATAAAATCTTTTCTCTGGGAAACAATCTGAACAGTATCTCCTGAAATTGTATCTCTTTCCGTGACTATATCGAAATTCGAATACTCCTCTTTAATGTTATAAGGGAAAAGTTCATATTCAATCACTAAATCAAAAATACGGTTTGTATCAAGACTATATTTAGAGAAAAGAGATCTATGAAGATTGATAATTCCGGATTTGTAATTAATAGAATAATCCTCAGGAGAAATGAGTATGGTGTTGTTAAACTTTAATGATTCAGTGTTCTGGATAAGGTATTTATCGTTGGTAACAATGACAGTATCGGCATAAGATGCTTTTGTATTAATCACTTTTCCCGTACTCACCTGTGAATAAATATTCACGACAGTAAAGATGCAAAAAAAATATGTGAGTATTAATAATTTTAGATTCATTAAAAAATTGAATTTATCAATGAAATCCTAAAGTATCAACATCATTATCAAAAGAGCCTGATTTTTTATCTGCGATTGATTTCAGCATCAATGAAACATTTTGAGTTCTATTATCTTCTTCATATTCTATCGAAATCGGCAGTTCCTCTTTCAGTGTCACTTTCACACCGGGAGTTGTTGTAAATTTCGAATAAACGAACAGGATATTCCCCGAGATTGATTTCTTTATACTGCCAAGCTGAGGGGAATAATTATGATTAAAAGAATACGGCGAGAATGAATTTATACAAATATTTCTTTCAGAAGAGTTATCTATTACCAGAGCAAAGCATTTCTTTTTAAGCAATATGATAACGGCAAAAATCAGCAGTACCAACATTACAACAATAATTCCAATAAGAACAAAGAGACGCCAGGGTCCGTATTTAATCCTTATCTCAAGCGGAATTTGTGTTGTTATCTTTTTATCTTTGAGAACGGGATAAAATATTTCAGGTATTGACAGGAGTGCGAAAAGTTCCTTAAATGAACTCATATAGCTTTCATCGAGCAATATATCCACATTAGATACTTCGAGGACAAGATTTCCACCAACCGAAAAATCCTCTTTGAAAACAGTATTAAGGGAAAACGTCGGAGAGATTTCCGGCATATCAAAGAACACTGTAAACCCTCTCACTTCACCTTCCGGGGAAACGTTGCTGACGGTGGAGGGCGAGATAGTCTGCGTACCCATAGACTTAACAGAATAATCCGAAGAGCTGAAATTTTCAAGCTTAACATCCAGCCGGGCACTTTTAATAATATACGGGAAGAGATTCGATTTCAGAATAAGATCATTAAAAGTTTCTTTAACTTTTTCACCTTCTTCGAAATCATATCCTCTGAGGGTTTTTCCGTCAAAAAATAATTTTCCCGGATAGACTTTGCTTTGATTTATTTTCGGTATCAAAACAAGGGTTCCGATATCAAGCGGCTTAAGAGTAATTGCTTTTTGCTTTATGCCTGTGCTTCTTAATAGTTTATCATACTTTTCAAGTTCCGTCTGAGGTATTTCAGTGGACGAATATACGATTCCGTAAACCACATAACCCGTAGAATATTCTGTCTCATCTGATATTTTTTCCGGAACCGGATAGAGCAATATTTTTCTCAATTTATCATCATTTCTTAAACGCTTGTAGAACTCGAGTGTATTATAGAATGAGGAATCTCCTTTTCCGGAATTATCATTTACGTTATCCGTAACAATCCAGATTATTGCGGTTTTGCCTTTAATTTCGGAGATTGATTTATCGAGTGCTTCAATAATGTCCGTGGAGCCATATTCACCCTTATTCCCTTTCATCATTGTGAAATTTGCAATCACGTTGTCGGGTATAAGCTCGCTGCCCTTACCTTTAAAAATTTCTTTCGGGGAAACAAGACCCCTTTCTTTTTCTGTTTTTGTAAAAAGAAAAACGTTTACAAAATCTTCCGGAGAAATTGAATTTTTAATTAATGTTTTTGAGAACAGCTTGAAATTGCTTTCGGGCTGTTTGTAATAGCCTGACATACTGCCGGAATTATCAAAAAGAAAGAGCACCTGATTCTGGGAATATAACTTCAGGGATATGAAAACAGAAAGTAATATTACAACAAAATACTTTTTCATTTTTCTATAATTTTAAACATTAATATTTATTCTTTCATTTGAATATGATTCCAGGACTCCGCCGCCGGTAAGCACAAGAATTTCATCAGATGTAAAAGCAGCGGAGATTATACTGGTATTATCCGGACTATCCCCTGAAACTGCAAAACCCTCGGCTTCCTGAAATCTGTTGAGATTATGGAAAATAATTTTATTGAACCTTGATATTACAAGTATATTTTTATTCAGCGTTTCAATTTTATTTTCCTCAATATCGTTATGTGAAAATATCTGAACTCCGTTTGAATCGAAAGCTTTCCATCCGCCAAGATACCCTGTGAAAAGAATATCGCGGAATCCTGCGAGAGAATTCAGATAAGGTGTCCGGATACCTGTATAATGGAGTATAAAATCACTGCTTTTCAAATCCTGATAATAAATACTCCCCTCTGCATCGCTGATATAAAGTTTATCCTTTAATGCGATATATTTCGTTTCCGGGTCGATATAAAATTTCAATTCATACCGGCGGACTGTTAATTCATCTCCGCTATTTTTTTCAAAGCATAAGAAGAAGTTATCCGCAAAGACAAAAAATTTGTTTCCGCATACAAGAACCGAATCCGATAAAAACTTATCCACCTGAAAATTGAATTTAAAAATAACCTCACCGGTAATCCTGTTAATAAGCGTAACAATTGCTTCGTGTGAACTATCATAGATGCAAAATGCAATATTATCACCAGCAATATTTAGATTTGTCCATATATAAAATTTTTCAGGGACGGTGAAAAGGGTTTTGATATTTTCTTTTGAGGGAATATCAGAGGATCTCAGATGATAAACATTATCCAGCGAATTCAGGTAAACATCATTTTCTTTTATGCATCCGGTTTTTTCAAAAATACTGCCCGGGAAAGATAAAGTAATTTTATTTTCACTATATATTCTCTCAACAAAATAAACAAAAGAAGTTTTTGAGGTAAGGATTATATGTTTATTATTATACAAAATACCGCTGAAAAATCCATCTTTAAAATCTATGGAATAATTTTTATTAAATCCCCTGTCAGTACCTTCAGGAAATTTCAAGTCAGATTCCATGAACCCGGATAAAGAAGTATTTGCTTTGAAAAAATAATCGATTTGTGTATTAATAAAATTAACGGGGGTTTTTACCTCTGATACATTTTCATTAAGTAAAGGCGAGGCAGGAATTGCAGCCTTATTGTCAGAAGATGAATTCTCTTTATTCTCTCCTGCAGTTCCTGCGGGAAGTTCATCATCATCAAATGATATCACAATTTTATCTGCTGTCAAATTATTTTTTATGAAAGATTAATTTGTTTTTATCGAAAGTTATTTTTCCGTAAGAAGCTTTTTCGAGCCTGTCATTAACAGCGTATCCTATTCCGGAATTCAATGTCTTTTTCGTGACTATGAAATTATACTTTTTTTCATCCAGTGCCCTTAAATCCGAAAAGAGATTTGAAGCAAGAGAATTAAAGCTTTTATAGGAGGATAAATCGAGTATCCCTGCATTATATTTCTGTGCAATTTCAAAATCAAAATCATCACTTGCGATATACAAAGGAGTAAAGGGAGAATAATGCATTTTCATCAGTCCGGGAGAATTATTTTTTTTATTCTTCGATTTTCCGGGATACTGAACTTCTTTATCAAGAATATTTTCTATCATATCCCTTGTGATATAACCCGGACGGAGAATAACCGGATTGTTATTGTCGAATGCTATCACGGTCGATTCGATACCGATCTTAGATTTACCTCCATCGAGGATATAATTAATTTTATTCTTGAGTTCTTTATATACTTCCTTAGCGTCTGTAGGGGAAATCCTGCCGAACATATTAGCAGACGGTGCCGCAAGGGGAAAAGGAAGTTTTTCAAGCACTTTTCTGAATAGTTTATGCGATGGAATTCTGATAGCAACTGTATTCAAACCGGCGGTAACCAAATCGTGTATAATGTTTTTTTTCCTGATAACATATGTAATCGGTCCCGGTGAAAATTTTTCTGCAAGTTTAAATACATCATCCGGAATATACTTTGCATATTTAGTAATCTCTGAAATATCGTGAATATGAACTATCAGGGGGTCAAAATGGGGTCGTTTTTTAATCTCGAATATCTTAAGAACCGCATCCGGGACAAGGGCATTTGCGGCAAGACCGTAAACTGTCTCAGTCGGTAATGCGGTTACGTTACCGGCGAGCAATTCCTTTACGGCTATATTAATATTTTTAATAATCCTTGCCATTTTTTAAAAATAATTGATGTGAGAAATAAAAGATATGCTTAATATATTACTGAAAACAGGTCTGTTATATTTTTAGAGATAATACTCATCGGATGAATCAAGCGGTTGCGTTGGTAATTCATCCGATGAGTAAAAAAAAGCGGAGATATTAATGAAAATATCTCCGCTAAAATATTGTTATACTAATTATTACACTAATTATTACTTTTTGGAGGAGTAATTCTTTCCTTTGCCTGGTCTATTATTCCTCTTAATTTTGCTTCGAGCTCTGAATTATTTGCGATTGCTTTTTCGTAATCGTTTATTGCTTCCTGATATTTGTTCTGGTCTAAATAAATATTTCCTCTGTTAAGATATGCCGATGCATAATCGGGCTTGAGTTCAATTGCTTTTGTATAGTCATTTAATGCTTTGACGGTATCTGAAATATTCATATATGCTACTCCCCTGTTAAAGAAGAAATTTGAATTATCCGGTTTGAGTTCAATTGCTTTCGAATAATCAATGACTGAATTTGCAAAGTCATTTAAATTATCGTGAGCATTTCCCAAATATCCATAATAAGTTGATTCATCGGGTTTGAGTTCTATAGCTTTAATATAATCAGCAGCAGATGCCTCATAATTCTTCACATAAAAATAGCATCTTCCTCTGAAACTGTAAGCTTTTACAAGGTCAGGATCCGTCGGGCTCATTTCAATGAATTTTGAAAAATTTGAAATTGCACTCTCGTAATTCTTTGACTGGGCATCTTTAATACCGTTGTTATAATATTCTTCGGCAGTTTGCGAATATGCGAAGTTATATGATGCAATAGAGACGACTACTGCCGTAAAAAGAATTTTCAATAAGGATTTTATTTCCATTTATATCTCCTTTAAATTATAATTATGTTTTATAGTCTGATTTCAAATAAAAGTTCCAAAATAAACAAAATAGAACTAATAAATAACAGTAAAATATTTAACTGTCCTGCTTTCCTTGTAAAACAAAGATTTAAGAGAAAAAATCCATATTTTTGCCGCAACAGTGGATTTCGACTTGTAGGTGATTGATATAAATTAATGCAGATTTATAGTTCAGTCAACTTTGACTTCAAGTTCGGCAATTTTGTATGAATTCTGGATTTCCAAAGCGGCATAAATTATTCCGATCAGTACAAATATCATTCCTACAAGGAACATGATAAGTGCAATATTTTCAAATACTGTGCTGGAAATATACACGTTTAATCCAATTGATACAGAAGTCAGAACGAATAAAATAATCGAGGTTTGAATGCACAATATTGAATTTCTGGTAAGTTTACTTCTGAACAGGAGATCTTTTATCTGGTTTATTATACTCATAAGACGGATATTTTCCGTATAAGGAAGTTCACCTTTCTCGACGATTACATTCATATATTTTCGTTTTTCCGCATTAAGAAGACGAATCCTGTTTATCATTGAGGAATACCTGTTGGATAAGCTAAGGAGTAAAAGTCCCGTTGCTGATATTCCAAGTGCAGGTGCAAGAATTGCCTGAATTGTTAAAACAACATCACTATTCATTTTTTTTAATAATTATTGATTTTCATATTTCTGAACTTCATCAGATAAGAATTCGAGTATTACACCTGCGTCTTTGAATATGTTTTCGGATTCAGAACCTGCGTGATATTTTTTTTCACACACTACCCTTTCAATTCCACAGTTAATGATCATCATCGCACAAGTGCGGCAGGGAGTCATACGGCAATATAAAGTTGCTTTATCAAGTGATATTCCGAGTCTGGCTGCCTGGCAAATGGCATTCTGCTCTGCGTGGACAGTTCTAACGCAATGGTTAGTGACAGAGTCATCTTCGTGAACAACCTGCTTCATTAGATGTCCTGCTTCATCGCAGTGAGGCAAGCCCCTCGGGGCACCTACATATCCTGTAACAAGTATTTGCTTTTCACGGACGATAACGCAACCGCTTTTGCCTCTATCACAGGTAGCACGCTTCGAAACTGTATCTGCAATTTCCATAAAGTACTTATCCCAGGAAGGACGGGAAATGTTATTTGATGATGTCATCTAAAACCTCCTGTAATTTTTTATAAAATTCTTCAATACTACCATCATTATAAAAAGTATAATCGGCTAATTTAATACAATCAGATAAATTTTGTTTATTAGGGTCGTCAGAATTCATTTCCCTCTTTTCGTTTTCGATAAATGTATCATAAGAAATATAATCTGTTGCAGATTTTCTTAGAAGGATTCTATCATAACGGACTTTGCTATCCGCATCCACGGCAAACAGATAAAAATTCCCTTTTGCTTTAAGTGCCTCTACTTCACCGACTGTTCTGAGACTTTCAATAACACAATTTTCTCTTGTATTCTTTGCTTGTTCATACAGCTGTTCGACGATGTATGATGAAGTATATCTAGCCCTTAAATCATTAGCAACAATTACCATATTATCACGATTGACCTCGAGACCCCGTTTGATTATTTCATCAGAAATAAATCCCCTCACGGAATAATGTTTAAAGCCCTTTACATTAACGAGATACTCTACAATTGTTCCTTTTCCTGCACCAAGTGTGCCTGTAATTCCAATTATTATCATAAATTAAAATAATCAGAAGTAATTAAAATTTAAAGGTAAGAGTCTTTTCAATTAATAATGAATAATTAGTAATTAATAATTTTACGCCGTTGTTGGTGTTTAGTGAAAACGTAGTTTGAACGTCACCAACAACTATTATTCGTGCTGTTGGTGACGCTGCACTTAAACACCAACAGCGGCACAAAAATTGATTATGCAAGAATAAAAAAAAACCTTTATTCATTAATTAGGTCAATGTTTGTTTGAAATTCCTTACATATCTTTCTTTTCACCCCACCCTTAATCCCTCCCCTTGAACGGGGAGGGAATGTAATGTCAATAATAACTTTTTGCAGGTTTCATTTTGGACCGATGTGAAAGGTATTATATTTTTACTACTTAATTAAATTTAATATTTAACTATATTTTTACAATTATAAGAATTGTATGGCATTAAAGTTAAAGACAAAATTTGTCTGTCAAAGCTGCGGGTATTCTTCTCCAAAGTGGTCAGGCAAATGTCCGGATTGCGGTCTATGGAATACTATGGCTGAAGAGATTGTTGATACTAATAAGATCAAAAACGAAAGATCTTCATCACTTAAAGCAAAATCAGCTGATATTGTTTTACTATCAGATGTAGAGAGCCAGGGAGAGGTGAGATTTAAAACGGGCATCGAAGAATTTGACAGGGTTTTAGGCGGAGGGATTGTTCCCGGAAGTGTGGTATTGATAGGCGGAGATCCGGGAATAGGGAAATCCACATTGATGCTTCAGGTTGCCGATAAGATAAAGAACAAAAAAATATTGTACATTAGCGGAGAGGAATCTTCGTCGCAAATCAAGCTGAGGTGTGAACGTTTAAATTATCATCTTGAAAATTTTTATCTTCTTTCGGAAACTAATCTCGAGATAATCACATCAGTTATTGAAAACGAAAATCCTGATTTAGTGGTTGTGGATTCGATACAGACTATTTACAGACCTGACATTGAGAGTTCACCCGGAACAATCGTACAACTTCGGGAATCAACTTCTTATCTGATAAAGATAGCTAAGTTTAAGAATATTCCGATAATGTTAGTCGGTCATATCACGAAAGACGGGGCAATTGCCGGTCCGAAAGTGCTTGAGCATATGGTGGACACAGTACTTCAATTTGAAGGTGAAAGAACCCATCTGTACAGGATTTTGCGGGGAATAAAAAACAGGTTCGGCTCTACAAATGAGATAGGAATTTTTGAAATGACTGATAAAGGATTGAGGGAAGTGCAGAACCCGAGCGAAGTATTTCTATCGCAAAGAAATTATGGGGCGTCAGGATGTGTTATTTCGGCTTCAATCGAAGGTACAAGACCTATACTGATAGAAGTGCAGGCACTCGTGACATCAACCAGTTATGGATTTCCACAAAGAACATCTATCGGATTTGATTACAAAAGACTGAATATAATAATTGCAATACTTGAAAAAAAACTCGGTATATTCTTAAGCAAATATGATATTTTCCTAAACATAGCAGGAGGCATAAAGATAGACGAACCTGCAATTGACCTTGCCGTGGCGCTGAGTATATATTCATCACTGAAAGACATTCCGGTTGACTCCGAAACTGTAGTAATAGGCGAACTCGGTCTCTCGGGCGAGGTGAGGACTATCTCATATATTGAGAAAAGAATATCAGAATCATCAAAATTAGGATTCAAGCAAATTATACTTCCTAAAAATAATTTAAAGAATGTGGATGTAAAGAAATACAAGAGTAAGATAACAGGAGTTGAAAGAATAAGAGAAGCTGTAGATTTGATAATATGAATCTCTGAGGTTATGTTCTTCACAGAATGTCATGTTGAGCGAGCGAAACATCCCAAATTATTTACGCCGATGTTGGTGTTTAGTGAAAACGTCTTTGAACGTCACCAACAGTAGCATAATATTTTAATAAACCGTTGAAACGGTTATTTAATATTAATATTCTGCCCCCACAGATAAATCTGTGGGTTAGGTAAATTATTTGAAAGATTTATAAAACTTTAATAATCATTTAAATAGTTTTTATTTTTCCTGAAAATTATTAACTTAACGGCATACAAAACTAAAAGGCATCCATTATGATCAAGAAATTCACTACTTTTTACAGGTATATAATCGAAGCAGAAAGAAAGATTCCCGAAGCGACCGGACAGTTGTCTGACCTGCTATCCGATATTGCGCTTGCATGCAAAGTAATATCGCAGGAAGTAAACAGAGCAGGACTAATAGATATTCTTGGCTTTACTGGACAGGTAAATATACAGGGTGAAGAAGTAAAGAAGCTTGACGAATATGCGAATGACGTACTTACTTATACTATGAAACAAGGCGGTCATGCCTGTGCAGTATGCTCGGAAGAGACTGAAGAATTTATTCCTATTAATGCAAAATACGAGGAGAACATTCTTCACAATAAATACATTGTTCATTTTGACCCGCTTGACGGTTCATCTAATATTGATGCAAATATTTCTATTGGAACAATTTTTTCTATCTACAAGAGGATTTCAAAATTAGGACCGGGAACTGTGGAAGACTGCCTGCAAAGTGGAATTACACAGGTCGCAGCAGGATATTGCGTTTACGGCTCGAGTACAATATTAGTTTATACTGCAGGGAAAGGAGTTCACGGTTTTACATTAGACCCTTCTGTCGGCGAGTTTCTACTCTCGCATCCTGATTTACAGACGCCTAAAAAATCGAAGACATACTCAGTCAACGAAGGAAATTTCGTAAAATGGTCGAAAGGTATGCAAAAATATATCCGGTATGTCAAAGAAAGAGACAATGATTCCGGCAGACCTTATACTTCCCGTTACGTTGGCTCGCTCGTCGCAGACTTCCACAGGAATCTTTTATACGGCGGAATATTTATTTACCCTGCGGATGAAAAAAATAAAAGTGGTAAATTAAGGCTGATGTACGAAGCAAATCCGTTAAGTATGATAGTGGAGCAGGCAGGCGGCAGATCATCAGACGGGAAAAACAGGATACTTGAACTGAAGCCAAAGTCATTACACCAGAGGGTGCCTCTATTTATAGGAAGCGAGGAAGATGTAAAACTTGCGGAAAAATTTATCGCTGAAAAAGATTAATTCGGTTTAGTAAGGAATGTGTTCTTCCTGAAATCCTCAATATTATCTTTTGTGATATTAATATTTATCTGAACAGAAGATTCAAAATTATTGACCTTCAGACTCTCAAGAATTTTTTCGGGGGCTGAAGGTTTTTTATTTTTCTGTCCGGAAGGACTTAGTTTTGATAATGTTATCATACCAGTAATGAGTTTATTAAGGAATCCGGCAGAAGCATCATCAACACACTCAAACTGAACTGCGACATCGAGCTCATTTTTCATTTTTGCGGAAAGGGAAACGGAGTTTATCTGTTTATATAATTCATCTGCAATCATTTTGTCAGTTTTCGTAAGCGAATCGGTTTTTTCCATTTTCAGTGTATCGTTCGGAAACGATTTAGCAGTATCCAGTTTAGGTGATTTAGATTCTACAAAATTCAGGAATATTCCCCTGATAAATGTTTTTTCGGTAGTAACTAACCACAGATTACTTTTGTGATTTATTTTGTCAATAGCAGTTATCACGTCTTTATTAAGGAGTAAACCTGAATATGAGGTGTCTTTAACGCTTATCATATTCTCTATCTGGCTTGTGAAATTACTGGCACATAAGGTAATATTGTCTTTAAGAAAAAACTGAAGGTTATTGTCTTTTTTAATATAAACAGTAATACCGTCAGGATAATCTTTTACTGCAAACGTGGAATCTTTTTTAATAAAAGAATTAAGTCTGTTTTTATCAAACACTCCTTTTAGTACGAAAGCATTTTCTCCCTGCCAGGAATTTGTATAATAAAGTTCATCGAGTCCCTGAGAAATTGATACCCCTGTTGCCTCTTTAAAAGTATTCAGGAGACTGCCTAAAGTGTTTTCCGAATTCAAAATCGAATCGGAAATATTATCTTTCCAGAAACCGGTAGATCTCATATTACTGAAATTGAAATACATCACAAATTGAGGTTTCTCGACCAGAAGATTAAATACAGATTTTACCGATGGAGTCAGCTTATCTGGTGTTGGTTTTGAGCTGCAGCCTGCAAAAATAAAAAATATTAAAATCAATATAATCTTCTTCATAAATAATAATTTTAATAATCTTTTCTTTTAAAATAAACTACAGTAAGAGAAATCATTATTGCAATGAAAAGAACGGAAGTAACAAGTGGCATAAAGTTTATGGATAATCCCTTAATGATATCGGCGCCTGTATCCTGCAAATCCCAGGGCTTCGGTAATAAGTAATAAAAGAATTTTACGAGGAATTCCGCTGTTGCACCAAATATCTGTGATTTATTCTGTAATACGATATTAAGCTTGTACAAAGCCCAGGTAACAGGAAAGTAAAGAAATACATTAATAAGAATTGTGAAAATCGAACTCCGTGTAACAGTTGCAAAAAAAATAACTGTTGAATACAGAACTGCGAAAACAAGTGTCATCCAGGGAATTGAAATGAGAAATTTGAAATGCCAGATACCTGTTTTAGCTGAAATGATAAACCAGACAATTCCAACAAATAATATCAAAGCTGAAAACACGAAAAGCAAACCTGCCACATAATGTCCGAGAATAATTTTTGCACGGGAAATTGGTTTAGATAGAATTAAATCTATATAACCTTCTTTAAGCATAGATGGAATGAAAGAAGAAACAAGAATAATAAACAACGTGAAAAGCATAAATCCGGGGATTCCCGACACCATATCGATTTCCAATCCAAGCAGGGCTTCTTCAAATTGACTCTGACCGGACAGAGCCAGTAACGCATTCACACCTTCAACGGAGTCAAGATTGATGAAGTACAATATCAGGAAAATAATAAAAGAGAAGAAAATTATAATGGATAATATTATCTTTTTTGCGAGCGCTTCTTTAAAAATACCCCGTATAAAAGCAAAAAAAATCATACTACTTCCTGTTAATTTTGTTTTGAAATCAAATTAATAAACATATCCTCAAGAGTATTTTTCTCTTTGGATATGCTGTGTATTAAAATACTTTTAGACCTGAGAAAATCAATAAGCTTATTCAGTTCTTCCGGATTATCTGTGTTTTGTATAAATTTATTTTTCCCGTGGAGGGTAACTTTATAATTCGACAGAAGTATATTAATAATTTCATCGCTAAGTTCTGATGTAATAAAAATGTATCCTTCTGATACGGCTATAATATCTTCCACGAGTCCTTCTTTAATCAGGACGCCTTTATTAAGTATTGCAACCCTGTCGCATATCAATTCAACTTCACTCAACAGATGTGAATTCACAAAAACCGTTTTACCTTTAGTTTTCAGGTCGAGCAGAATATCCCTTATCTCTTTTCTTCCGATCGGGTCAACACCATCGGTTGGTTCATCGAGGAAAATAAGTTCGGGATCGTTAATTATTGACTGAGCAATGCCAAGCCTCTGCATCATACCTTTTGAAAATTTTCTTATTTTAGTCTTTTTCCAATCCTGAAGATTTACAATTTTCAGCAGTTCATCAATTTTCTTTTTAAGCATATCGCGATTCATACCGCTTAAACCTCCGAAGTAATACAAAGCCTGCTCAGCAGTAAAGTAACCCGGGAATCTGTGGTTTTCAGGCAGATATCCTATTTTCGATTTTATTGTTATATCAGAAATATTTTTACCAAAAATCATAGCTTCCCCTTCGGTAGCAAAAACAATACCGAGTAAAAGTTTCACGAGAGTTGTTTTTCCTGCGCCATTAGGACCTAATAATCCGAATATCTCTCCGTTTTCAACATTAAAGGAAAATTTATCTAATGCAAGAATTTTCTGTTTGGAAAAACTTTTTGAGGAATATTCTTTAGTTAAGTTTTTTGTTTCGATAACACTCATAATCTTGAGTCATTTTTTAATGCTTCTATAATATTTTGAATATGACTGCTTAAATCAAGTCCTATTTCTTCAGCACCTTTTTTTATATCATCCCTGTTTACTGCACGGGCAAATGCTTTATCTTTCATTTTTTTAATAATACTCTTTGGTTCAACCTCGTTCAATCCTCCGGGTTTCATCAAGGAATATGCAATGATAAATCCTGTAATTTCATCACAGGCAAAAAGGTATTTTTTAAATGTGTTATCACGTGGAATATTTGTCCTGTCGGGATATGCGTGAGATAAAATAGTATCAATAAAATCTTTATCAAAACCTGCTTCTTCAAGTATTGGAACAGCGTTATTCGGATGTGTGTCCGGAAATTTTTCCCAGTCAATATCATGCAGAAGTCCTGCCATACCCCAGCGTGTTACATCTTCTCCCAGTTTTTTCGCATAATACTTCATACCGGATTCCACGCAATAGCAGTGCTTTTTCAGATTCGGATTTTCAATATATTTATCGAGGAGTTCGTAAGATTTTTCAGGTGTCATAGTTATCAGGTAAAGTATTTTTTAAATTCGTCAAGTTCTTTTTTTGTAATCCTATCCGGCTTTTCCCCGTTTTTATAAAGAAGCTGATTGATGCTTTTATTTTTTGAAGATGACGGAGAATTCAATTCCTTCCAGAAATCCTCTGATTTTTTCACTTCACATCCGCACATTTTTGCAAGATTGGTAATCCCATAATCGGAACTCACCACAGTAATAGATTCAATATTATAATTATCTTCAATATATCTTCTTATAACTTCATCTGCAGTTGATTTACCCGAAAAAATAACATTGTGTTTTTTAATATCGCTGAAACCATCGAAAACAAATATCAATCTAAAATTTTTAACTTTGGATTTAACTGCTTCTACCAACGAAAATACAACAGAATCCATCTGTTCCGTAAATTTTTTACGGAAAACAGGGATTTTATGAATAAGATTATTACAATCAACAATAATTGTTTTCATAAAATATAAATGAATTTAAGGTCTTATTCTGTTAGGTCTTCTTGCAAACGGAATTGATTCCCTTATATGCTCGAGATTGCAAACCCAGCTGACCATTCTTTCTATTCCAAGCCCGAATCCAGAGTGCGGAACACTTCCATATTTTCTCAGATCAAGATACCACTGGAACTCCTCCATAGGAAGCTCATGCTGGTTAATCCTTTCAATAAGCAAATCCAGGTTATCTTCACGCTGGGAACCGCCGATAATTTCACCAAATCCTTCGGGAGCCAATACGTCCACTCCAAGCGCAAGATTCGGATTTTCAGGATCGCGTTTCATATAGAAAGCTTTTGCCTCAGAAGGCCAGCGATGAACCATAACGGGTTTGTCAAAATCTTCAACAATGGCTTCTTCGTGAGGGGCGCCGAAATCCTCTCCCCACGGGAAGGGGCGGATTTGTTCCTCTCCGTTTGCTGTTTTACGAATCAGCGGAATATCTTTTTTTCTAAGAATCCCGACTGCCTCATCATAGGTAATTCGCGGGAAAGGTTTTTTCACCTTTTCAAGTTTTGTAATATCCCTTTCAAGAAGTTCGAGCTCAGGTTTTTTATTTTTCAATACTCTCTGAACAACATATTCAAGAAAATCTTCAATCAAATTCATATCATCATTCAGATCGAAATATGCCATTTCAGGTTCCATCATCCAGAACTCCGTAATATGCCTTCGAGTCATTGAATTTTCAGCCCTGAACGTGGGACCGAGTGTATAAACTTTACCTAAAGCCATCGCTCCTGCTTCCGCATAAAGTTGTCCTGACTGGGAAAGATATGCTTTACCAAGATCAAAATAATCCGTTGAAAATAAAGTCGAGGTTCCTTCACAGGCATTCGGAGTGAATATTGGTGCATCAAAAAGTATAAAGCCGTTAGCATACATATAATCCCTGATAGCCTGAATAATTTCATTACGGATTCTAAGAATTGCAACCTGACGGTTAGAGCGTATCCATAAATGTCTTCTATCCATAAGGAATTCAACGCCATGTTCCTTTGGCGAAATAGGATATTGCTCTGCAATAGCAATAATTTCCAAATCAGAAATTTGCAATTCAAACACGTTTTCTTTTTTGGGATGTTTGGATACTGTTCCTTTCACTATTACTGATGACTCCTGAGTGAGTTTAGAAAAGTCATCCCAAACCTTTTCCGAAACCTCTTTTTTGGAAACGACACCCTGAATAATACCTGAACCGTCGCGAAGTTCGGGAAACATCAGTTTACCGGAAGAACGGATATTATAAAGCCATCCTTTTATTGTTACTTCCTTACCTATGTAATCTGCTATTTTATCTATATAAACCCACATAAAGAAAATTAAAAATTAAAAATCAAAAATTATAAATAAAAAAATCAAAAGCCAGAAATTAAATATAACGTAATAACCTTTTCAAAAAATAAAAAAATCAAAACCCGGAAATCAGCTAAAACATAATAACCTTTTCAAAAAAATAAAAAATCAAATACTAGAAATCAGCTTTAATGTAATAACCATATCCAAAAAAATCAAAAGCTAGAAATTAAATATAACGTAATAACCTTTTCAAGAAAATAAAAAAACCAAATACCGGAAATCAGCTAAAACGTAATAACCTTTTCAAAAACAAAAAATCAAAAGCCGGAAATTAAATATAACGTAATAACCTTTTCAAAAAATAAAAAATCAAATATCAGAAATTTACATTTAGCCTGAGCCCTATATCTTTATCCAATCCTATTTTTATATTATCTGATACATCAAAATCGAACATTTGAGCGTCCACATAAGCATCAACAAGATTGATGAGATAAAAAAGCCCGAAATACAAAATAAACTGGTCGCGTTGATTTCTGTAAAACTCTCTATACTGTTTAAGTATTAAATCTCCGTCAGGAATTATTGTTGTCTGTGAATTTGAATATAAATTCCTATAATCAATAAACTTGCTATTATTCCTGACGATTTCATATCCCAAATAACCCCCGACAATTGCAATAACCGGAACTTTCCAAAAAGACTCATTATAAACCTGACCAAGCCCGGGTAATAATGCTGAATACATAACTGCTTTCCAGGGAGATTTTCTCATTACAAATGTACCTGTATTTTTGTTTTTTTTTAGAGAATCATTTAATATCTCATTTTCCAGATTTAACTTTGGAAACGAGTTATTATTAAATTCCCCCTT
Organism: Ignavibacteria bacterium; assembly: GCA_036508135.1. Classification (GTDB taxonomy): domain Bacteria; phylum Bacteroidota; class Ignavibacteria; order Tepidaquicellales; family Tepidaquicellaceae; genus DATCHW01. The sequence continues at coordinate 29,885 of DATCHW010000230.1, read as the reverse complement.
TTTATTTTCAAAAATATCCTGAGCCCGGATATCCGAGAAAAATAAAAACAGAATAATAAACAAGATAAACAAAAAAGCATCCTGAGTTTTCAGGATGCCTGTTTTAATCTTCAAAAAATTGTCCGTCAATTTTCACAAAATTAAGGAGCAGGATTCTGTTGCTGGTTGCCTTCTCCCTGATTATTTTGATTAGGTTGCGAATTTGGTTGATTCCCCGGCAGATTTCCCGGTTCCTGAACCGGAGGAGCTCCGGGAGCTAATTCCTTTTGGTTCTGCTGTATTAAACTTTCTCTTCCTGTAGTTCCGCCTGATTTACTGATATAAATATTTAGCAAAAGGGAGAAAAGCATAAAAATGACTGCAAGAACGATGGTTGACTTCGATAAAAAGTCAGATGCACGCCTTGCACCGAACATTGTTGTAACTCCGGTACCTGCGATAGGACCGACCAAACCGCTGCCTTTTGATGACTGCATAAGCACAATTCCCATCAAAAGTATGCAAACTATCACTAAAAATATAATAAAAAATGTAACCATAGACTTTTAATATAATATTGAAAAATTAATCTTTCAAGTCAAATTATGGCAAAATCTTTCCTGTTACTTCACCGAATCCGACTCTAAATCCGTCACCGCGACAGAAACTTTTAATAATTATTTCATCTCCATCCAGCAGGAAAGTCCTTTTTTCTCCGTTGGGCAAGATTAATGGTTCAGTTCCCCGCCAGGTTAATTCGAGAAGACATCCGCGGGAGGATTTTTCGGGTCCGCTGATTGTTCCGGAAGCAAGCAAATCTCCCGTCCGGAGATTACATCCAGTAATAGTATGATGTGCCAATTGCTGAGCAATGTTCCAGTAAAGATATTTGAAATTAGAATGAGTTATTTTAAAATGGTTCAGAATTCTTTTCTGTTTTGAGATAAACTTCGAGTTCAATATTATAAGTGAAATTCTCGTTTTTAAGATAAGATAGCGGTTCAGGGCTCTGTTCGACTCCTTCTATTCTGAACGGTTCGAGTGCATCGAGCAAAACAACCCACGGTGAAATTGAAGTAGCGAAATTTTTTGCAAGAAAGGGACCAAGCGGAACATATTCCCACTTCTGAATATCGCGGGCGCTCCAGTCATTCACAATCACCATTCCTGCTATATGATTTTCAGCATCATTAATCGATACCGGTTCACCAAGATTATTTCCTTGCCCGATAAAAAAACCCATTTCAAGTTCGATATCTAATTGTGATGTTAACTTGAACTCAGGAAATTCTTTATCATCATTTTTTACCTGCCCTTTTGGTCTGATTATATCCGTTCCGCTTATGATAATGGAGCTTGCCCTTCCGTGATAGGCAACCGGTAAGTGAAGCCAGTTCGGCATCAGGGCGTTATCTTTTCCGCGGAACATTACTCCGACATTTGTAGCATGTTCACGTGAGGAATAAAAATCAGTATAGTCCCCTATTTCAACCGGAAGGCACATTATCACATCGCCGATATTATAAAAAGCTTTTTCCCTTAACTCAGAATCATCCCTCAGAACAGGATTATCATCATTTAGTAAATTCTGAATTGCAAGCCGGATTTCGGAGCAGGTTTTTCTTCCAAGCGAGAAAAAAGAATTCAGCGAAGATTTTTCAAAGAAGTTTTTTCCGGCGGATTTAAAACTTAAAAGTCCTGCAGATTCTATCACCGATAAATCAAGTACGTAATTTCCTATTGCAGTACAGACACGTGGTTTTTTATTTGTTGATGGTTTAAATATTCCGAATGGAATATTATAAACCGAAAAATCAGATTCCGGGTCAATATCTATAAATGATTTCATAAACAATTATATTTTTTTATCGCAGTATTTTCAAATTTTTTAAATCCTGGCGGGGCTCGTTAAAACTGCAGCTGCCAAATGATAACATATAATTTCTCGCCTTTACTATCTCTTCAATGTTTACTTTGTAGTCACACCAGGAAAAAGAATCATCGTCGAATTTAAAATTATCAGGATTTTCATCTTCTATATTGTTTTCACCTTCATAGGGGTAATTTTTTTAGAATAATATAATATACCTGCTCCGAAGATATTAAGAAATCCGTGCATCTTAGTATTCGCCTGTTCGTCGAAGTGCCTTACGGGATGATGTAAGCCGGATGTTGCTTTAAAAGGAACCATATTCTCAATACATTTCATAATTGTATAAGCTGCCTGATTACAGGAAGGATAAGCTGCAGGGACAACACCTCCTGTACGAAACTTGAAACCGAGTTTACTATACCCGGTCTCCTCAAGGTAAAATTGGTTGCAAACTGATAAAGTAGAAGAAAGTGAATTAATTATATCAGTCCAGTCTTCAGTCATAATTTCTGCTTCAAGGAATATTTGAACATTATGAGAAAATTCTTTCGCTGCCTTTTCCCTGATATCGTTCAGTGTATCAATAAAGTCCGCGCTTTCCCTGAAATTCATCAATTCATGGGGCAGTTTAATTTCGAATGCTTCAACAATGACTTTACTCCCGTTATTTTTTAAAAATTTCTGGATGTCATTAATATCTTTGGCGATATTTCTCTCGAAAGTAAGTGAATCCGCAGATAAAGACCCCAGTATAGAAATTCTAAGTTTATCAGATTCACTCACATTTGAATTCTGCTCGATGAGTTCCGAAAGTTCTGTTAATTTACTGAACGGGCAGACAAATTTGGACAGCATCCAGTTATGTTTATATGACCGGTAATCAATAAAATTTTCAAATGACTCTTTTAAAGTCAAATTTGCAGGGGGGAATATTCCTGCATAATCAATAATTTCATTCATAAAAGCTTTAACGCTTCCATAAATCATAAATTTTTAGTTTTAAGTTTTTAATTAAGTTAAAATATGAAAACTAAACTTTATTAAATATTACAATCTGTTATCAGATAAAAATATTTTACTGAATTTTACAACAAAATAATTCTTAATAATGTCAAATATTTTGAGGGAATAATTGTTTAAGCATTAATTATAAAAATATATTTTTATATTTTAATATAAATAAAATCATACCATTATGGAAACAGAAAAATATTTCATTAAAAATGAATTCAAAGTATCTGATAAAATAGTCGATGTCATAAATCCCTTTACTCAGGAAATTACAAGGAAAGTATATAAATCAAGCTCCGAGGACATTAATACTTCTTTAAACTATCTTACGGGTATATTCAGGAAATACAAAGAATTGCCGTCTTATATGAAATCAGAACTTCTTGAGAATATTTCAGCTAAAATCTTAAAGAAGAAAGAGCATTTTGCAGAGACACTTACTGCGGAGACCGGGAAGCCGATAAAATTTTCACGGCTTGAAGTTGACAGGGCAATTTTTACATTTAAGACAGGAGCAGAAGAAGCAAAACGGATTGAAGGAGAAATAATACCTTTGGATTTACTGCCCGGCTCGGAAAAGAAATTCGGATTAATAAAACGTTTTCCTATAGGACTTATATTTGCCATCACACCGTGGAATTTTCCGGTTAATCTTGTTGCCCATAAAATTGCACCTGCACTGGCGTCAGGAAATGTAGTTCTTTTGAAACCTGCATCTGCTTCTTTATGCTGCGGAATAGAGATTGTGAAAGTAATAAAAGAATCCTGCGACGAACTCGGCTTAGACTTCTGTCCTGTTAACGTCATTACAAATTCAGGAAGTGAAATAGAGGATTACCTGAATGATGAAAGAGTGAAAATGGTAAGTTTTACCGGAAGCCCCGTAGTCGGCTGGGGAATAAAGAAGAAACTATCTATGCAGAAGTTATCACTAGAACTCGGAGGAAACGCAGGTGTGATTGTAGATGAAAGTGCAGACCTCGAACTTGCAGCCGGCAAAATTGCTCTTGGAGCATTTTCTCACGCAGGGCAAAGCTGCATCTCTGTGCAGAGAGTATTTGTCCATAAAAATATTTATGATAACTTTGAAAAAATGATATTAGAAAAAACAAGGGCAATGAAAACCGGTAATCCATTTGAAGACGATACAATCGTAGGACCGATGATAAATATAAAAGAAGCAGAAAGAGCCGAAAGATGGATAAAGGAAGCCACAGACGGACGGGCAGCAATAATTGCAGGCGGAACAAGGGAAAATGCTGTAATAAAGCCCACTATACTCACCGGTACAAACAGCAACCAGAATGTGAACTCAAAAGAAGTTTTTGCTCCGCTTATGACATTAAGAATATTTGATGAATTTGAAGATGCAGTCAGGGAAGTGGATAATTCTGATTTCGGATTGCAGGCAGGAGTTTTCACGAATAATATGAAAAATGCGATGTATGCTTTTGAAAATATCGAGGTTGGCGGAGTTGTAATCAATGACATATCCACATACAGACTTGACTCAATGCCATACGGCGGAGTGAAGCAATCGGGATTCGGAAAAGAAGGTGTAAAATATGCGATTGAAGAAATGACTGAAAGAAAGCTTTTGGTGATAAGTTAGAAGAAGTAAAACGTAAAAAAACATTTACACCAAAATTCAATAAAAAGAGAATGAAAATTTTTAGAAGTTAAATTTATAAAATAATCACAATAAAATATGTTAAATTTATCACACAAAAAATTAGTCATTATCTTTCCGTTTTACGTTTTACGTTTTACATTTTACATATATATTTATGATAAGATTAAAAATTTAATTAACTTATATGAATCTGAATGATAAAATAACGGTTTTCGGGGGGAATGGGATGCTTGGGAGTTCTATTGTGAGGAGATTGAAACATCAGGGGTATAATACAATATCCACTCCGATATATGAGGAGGGATTTAATCTGATGAAAAAGGAAATTGTGGATGAATATTTCAAAGAGGGGAAACCTGCTGCTGCTTTTATGGTTGCAGGGCTTGTAGGAGGAATACAGGCGAATAGTTCACGTCAGGCAGATTTTTTATATCAAAACACAATAATGATATTGAATGTACTTCAATCCATGAGCGAACATTCGCCTAAAACGAAATTGTTATTCACCGGTTCAACCTGCATTTACCCAAAAGAAAATCCGCAACCGATAAATGAGAACAGGTTTATGATGGGACCGTTAGAGGAGACAAATAAAGGATATGCAGTTGCAAAAGGGCTTGGAATTGTGGGGTGTGAATTGTACAGGATGCAATATGGAATAAATGCTATTTCCGCTATGCCTACCAATATGTACGGACCTAATGATAACTTTAATCTTGAGACAGGACATTTTATAGGAGCACTTGTTCAAAAATTTATTAATGCTGTTAAAAACAATACGCCATTGGTTTTCTGGGGCTCGGGAAATCCGAGAAGAGAGGCGTTATACGTAGATGATTGCGCCGACACACTTATTTTTCTTATGAATAATTATAACGAACCAAAGATAGTAAATGTAGGAACAGGATTTGACCACAGTATTAAAGAATATATAGATATCGCCAAGAAAATATTCCGATATGAAGGTGAAATCAAATGGGATACAGGAAAACCCGACGGTATGTATGAAAAAAGAACGGATATCAGTTATTTAAAGAGTATAATGCCGGACTTCAATCCCAGACCTTTTGAAAAGGGATTAAAAGACGTTCTGAAAATTCAATTCGGTATGGAGGTATAAATCAAAGACCCATTTGCACCTCAGAAAAAAAACTTTTTCTTGTATGAAAAAGACGTCTGGAAATTGAAGTGGAGATTTAAGTTCCTGCTGATAGTTTTATTTTTACTAATAATCTATTTCTCTTATCCCGCCATTTTCAGAGTGACAGGTTCATTTCTAATTGCGGACAATGATAATTTTGAAACTGCCGATATATTATTTGTTGAAGAAGATTTTTCCACGATAGAAGGATTAAATCTCTGCAATGATATTTACACACAGGGGAAATGCAAAGATATTATTTTTGTTAGAATAAATAATCACACTAATATTTTTTCCGATGAACAGGAAGACTTATTTGTGAAGGGTGTTATTGATTCTGTTTATAAAGACCTTCCGGTTTCATTTCTAAACCTCGAAACTGAACATCCATTTACTCTAAATAAGTCAAAAAAAGTTCTGGAACTAATAAGGTCAAAAAATGCAAAATCGGTGATAGTACTCACTAATGCGTTCCATTCCCGCCGGACACGAAACGTTTACAGAAAAATTTTTGAGCATGAAAATATCAAATTATACACACTAACTTATTTTGACAGATTCACCGATAATAACTGGTGGCAAACCTCTGACGGATTCAGAATGGTGATTCCTGAATTTTTGAAGTATGGCTATTATCTCGCAAAGGGATATATGTAATAATTTTTATATTTCTTTCGCATTGAAGAGACAGTGTGACAATTAAGAATCAAAAGAAAAGTATAAAGAAAAGCTCTGAAATAGTACTGGATTCCCGATAAAAACATTCCCGATAAATACGGGACAGGTCGGGAATGACGGGGCGAAGGCGTTATCACACAGATATTAAACCGTGGGTTAAGTTAAATTTAAAAAAAACTCCCTGCGTGGATATAAAAATTAAGTATTTAAAATCTTTTCGTAAAAATTCTCATAGAAAGGTACTATTTTTTCTTCACTCAATGTTTCGGCTCTTTCACGTGCATTTTTTGAAAAGAGATTATACTTTTTTTCATTAGATAATAATTCGACAGAATATTTAGCCATTCTTTCAATATCCCCTATTTCAGCTATATAACCGGTTTCTCCGTGAATATTTAATTCAGGCAATCCACCGATGCTCGAAGAAATAACGGGAACAGAGCAGCTCATAGCTTCGAGTGCGGACAATCCGAAACTTTCAGACTGCGATGGCATCAGGAATAAATCTGATATAGAAAGAAGTTCGACAATCGCATCCTGCTTTCCCATAAATTTTACATATTCAAAAATTCCGAGTGTTCGGCATAATTGTTCGCAATCGCTTCTTTCGGGTCCATCACCTACGAGTAAAAGACGGGAAGGGATCTTGTTTCTTACTTCTGAAAATATTTTGATAACATCCTGAACACGCTTCAGCGGTCGGAAGTTTGACGTATGGGTCAAAATCTTCTCATTATTTGGTGCAAAATTTTTCTTAAAGCAGTTTGATTTGTCATCATTGTACCTTTTGAATTTTTCTATATCAATAAAATTAGGAATCACTTCAATATCTTTATTTATCTGATAGTTCGAAAGCGTTTTATCCCGCAGGAATTTTGATACGGCTGTAACTCCATCGGATTGCTCGATACTGAATTTCATAGTCGGCAGGAAACTCGGTTCGAGACCAATCAAAGTGATATCGGTTCCGTGAAGAGTGGTAATAACTTTAATATTCTTTTTTATTTTGTTTTCGGCTTTAAGTATTTCTCTTGCAAGATATGCACTTGTGGCGTGAGGTATTGCATAATGTGCGTGGATAAGGTCGATGTCGCTGAATTTTGCAACTTCAACCATTTTACTCGCCAGTGCGAGACTATACAGAGGGAATTCAAAAAGAGGGTAATTATACATTTCAACTTCATGATAAAAAATATTATCAAAAAAGCCGCTTAATCTTGAAGGCATAGCATAGGAAATAAAATGCACTTCATGTCCGCGCATAGCAAGGACTTTTCCGAGTTCGGTAGCCACGACACCGCTTCCGCCATAGGTTGGGTAGCAAACAATTCCTATTTTCATATTATTTCCTTTTTTGATTTATATTAAAATACGAAAAATAAAAATCAATCAAAGTTACAATTGACACACATAAAATGAAATTGCTTTTATTTGGTTTCCCAATCGGGAAAGGATGTGTGATAACCCGGATTTTCGAATAACGTATTTGGGTTAAAGTCCGATTTCAGGATAGATCCGTACCTCTGCCCCTCCAAAGAGACGGAGGGCAGGCTGTAAACGGCAGGGAAATTAAAGAATTTTCACATAGTTTCGGAAGGGATTGTGATACAATGGGTTGCTAAGATTTTATTGCTTTTCAATTGTTACTGAGTATCCGAATGATTCTTCAAATAGGGATTTGCGAAGATTGGCACCCCAAATTTCGAGCGTTGCATCAGTTTGAGGGAGCGAATTAGCGGTTAAAATTAATGTGTTATTTTTTTCTTTTATCCAAATACTTTTTACAATTTGTTTATGTCCCCTATCGAGCCCGTCTGCAATGCGGAGTATTCCGGCAAGTTTTCGTACCTTGTCTTTATCTGCAGGATTCAAACGGTCAAATCCTTCGTGTTTAGATTTAGGATGCGATTTTCTGTGATATCGTGCAATGTTGGCTATGATTTCAATTTCATTATCATTAAATCCGAGCATCTCCGAATTTCTTATGAGATAATATGAATGCCGGTGATGCTGCGAATGTGAAATCCTGTGTCCTATATCGTGCAGAAGAGATGCTGCTTCTAGAAACTCCTTATCTTTTTCCGTAAGCGAAAATTTTTCTTTAAGATAATCGAAAATGGAAACGGCATGTTTCAGGACATTTTCACAATGAAGCTTATCATAACCATTATTCTCAGCCAGCCTGATTATGCTATTATAGCAAACATCACTTAAGTTTCCCAGTTGAAAGCCTGTTTGTTCTTTACTGATAGTATCAATCATTATTCCCTCCCGGAGGGCATAATTTGAAAGGGTAAGTTCCTCTATATTCAGTTCTATAAAAATCTGTTCAAGAATTACAGCACCTGCCTGAATGATATCAGCACGTTTAGGGTCAAGTCCGGGAATATTATACCTGTCACTGATAGATTCTGCATTAAAGATTTTTTTAATTGCTTTCCATAATTGTCTTTTATTATATACGTAATTATTGAGATTGACCTGTTCATCGTCATATGAATTTGTTTCCGCATAAATCACAGCACCAAGATTATTAATTGTTCCTGATGTACCTATCGCGAAATCATAATCAAAATCCGTGAGATTCCTGACCACGGGATTCAAAAAATTTTTAACATATAATCTTGCTTCATCTATAGATCTTTGTTTGGTTTTTTTATCCCCGAAATATTTTTGTGTTAACCTTAAAGCACCGATTTTAATGCTGTTTGCAAATAATACTTTTCCTTTCCTGCCAACCAGAAATTCCGTACTTCCCCCGCCGATATCAATGAGCAATATTTTTTTATCAAATACTTCAAGAGCCTGAAGTACTCCGAGATAAATAAGTCTTGCTTCTTCAAGTCCGGTAATAACTTCTAAGTGTATTCCCGTATTTTCTAAAACAGAAGTGATAAATTTATCTTTGTTTAATGCTTCACGGATAGCACTTGTACCGATTGCCCTGATTTCTGCATCGTAAGAATCGCAGATAAGTTTGAATCTCTTTAGAGTTGAGACACCTCTTTCCGTTGCCTCAGGGGATAGATATTTCATATCATTCGATCCGCTGCCGAGACGAACCACTTCTTTATCCCGTGTAAGCACTTGAAATTGTCCCTTTTCATTCACGCTTGCAATTACAAGATGAAAAGAGTTAGTACCTATATCAATTGAGGCTAATATTTTTTCCTGCATATATTAATGTATCTGGTTCTTTTTATACGGGAAATTTTTAGGCAGCATTTCTTTTGCTTTTTCGAATACAACATCAACAGAGATGTCATTAATATTTTCAGAAGGTGATTGAATATATTTGCAATTATCTTTTTCCGGAGCCCATTCCCATCCTTTTGTAGGACCAAAAAGTGACAATACACTTGCACCTGATAATGCAGCGGAGTGCATCGTACCAGTATCGTTAGTAATATATAATTGCGACATAGCCAGCATAACCGAGCTTTCCCGTATTGGCTGAGAAGTAATATTGCATTCGATGTTTTTTTTCTTCAACCTGTTTTTTAATTCTTCTATCGGTTCTTTATCCAAGGGACCGCAAATCATAAAAACATATGCGTTGAATTGATTATGAAGTTTAACAATCAGTTTTTCAAAATTCACCACACTCCATCTGTTTTGAGCTTTTCCGGCACCGGGTTGGAATATAATAACGGGTCTGAATTTATCGGGAAAATTATTCTTATAGTACTTCTTTGCAAAATTAATTTCCGATTTATCGTATTGAATACGGATATTCATTCGTTCCTTGTCGGTCAGGTCACATCCGATTTGTTTTACTATATCTAAATTTCTTAATACCTGATGTCTGTTCTCATTTTTCCAGTTAAAATCTTTTTTTATTGTTAAAAGATTAGCGTTGCGGTTTGTTTTACCGTCAAATTTGTTAACCCCAACACGGATATTAGCTCCGGATAAATTATTGATATAATGTGAAGTCCTTGAAAATGAAACTGTTGAAGGAACAATGCCTATCTGATATTTTATTTTTCTGAGCTGCCTGTATGATTTTAAAATTTTACCTGCAGAAGATTTATCATAAATCAGAAACCTATCTATGTAAGGATTTTTGAAGTCTATAATTTTATAGTTACCGGGTGATACGACAAGAGTGATGAAAGCAGAAGGATATCTCTTTCTGACGGCTGCATAAAGCGGCAGAGTGCAAAGCATATCCCCGAATTGGTTATGCTGTTTCACAATAAGAATATTTTTCACGTTCCGGGGTGAGGTTAATTCCTTCAGGCGGGTATCATTTAATATCTTCGAAATCGGCATCAACTACTTTGCTTTTATCGTACTGGATTTTGGATTTTTTCTCTGCGGGTTTAATGTTTTCTACCGGGTTATTTTTACTGCTGTTCAGGAATGCTGCTATAATTCTGATTATTCCCCGTAAGAAATAACCTAGAAAAATTATGGATAAAACTATTAAAATAAATCTCCACATTTCCGCCTCTTTATTTCGCTATTCTTTTTGTAGCAGGATTAAAATATTCAATCGAAGTATGATCTACCTTTAATATCTCTGCAATCAGGTTCTCGAAATCCTGTTCATTATTTACGAAATCAATTTCAGATACATTAACAATCATCACTTTAGTTGCCTTAAATCTGAAGAAGAAATAATTATATCCTTCATTCAGGTCTTTGATATAATCTTCGGACAAAGCTCTTTCAGCATCACGATCCCGGTGCCTGATATTTGCCATTAAACGCTCAACAGTTGACTGCAGGTAAATTACCATATCCGGAACCCTGATTTTCCTTTCTATAGACTGCACTATAGTTTCATAAAGTTTAAGTTCATCATCCTGAAGATTTAAATATGCAAATATTTTATCTTTTTCAAATATATAATCGGAAATGATATAATTGTGGAACAAATCTTCCTGGGTTAAATCAATAAGCTGTTTATACCTGCTTAAAAGGAAATATATCTGAGTATGAAATGCATAACGGGCAGGATTTTCATAAAATCTTTCGAGGAATGGATTATCCTCAAAGTCTTCAAGTACGAGTTTTGCATTAAGTCTTTCCGAAAGTCTCCTGGCGAGTGAGGTTTTGCCTGCTCCAATCACACCTTCGATTGCGATATATTTCAATTTATTATCCAAAAGATATCCGTATATTTTAAAATTTATTTTACGGGTGCTTTAAATAGCTTTACATTTGATTTATCCCGTGTAATTTCCAGCAATTCGATAATATCTTTATCAAATGCAGGATGAACAAAATCAGGAGCAATTTCACACATCGGAACAAGAACGAACCGCCTATTATGTATTTCTATATGCGGAATGCTCAGATCTTCGTCGCTGTAAATAAGGTCATCATAAAAAAGTATATCTATGTCAATTTCCCGTTCACCCCAGGTTTCTTTTTTTTCCCTTCCAAGTGATTTTTCAATGCCTTTTAATTCCTTAACAAGCTCAAAAGGATTCAGTCCCGTACTTATGCATAATGCACAATTCAGGAATTCCTCCTGGTCTATTTTTCCCCATGGTTCCGTTTTATATATCGAAGAACACCTGATAATTTTAAAAGACTTATCGCTTTTAATTTTTCTAACCGCCTTTTTAATATAAGATAATCTATCTCCGACATTTGATCCGAGACTTAGATATACAACAGCCATAAGTTATCTTTCAAGGGTTTGTTCTATTTCTACCGAATCAATAATACCAAGCGGAGCATTTGGTTTCCTTATTTTCACGATCACCCTTTTTACCTGTTCAAATCTTTTAAGAATCCCCCTGCAAATATTCTGGTTGAGAGTTTCTATAAGGTTGAACTTATTATTATAAACAATATCTTTAACGAAATTATAAACTTCAAGATAATTAATTGTGTTTTTCAAATCATCAGTATCTTTCAGCTTATTCAAGTCGCAATGCATTTCTACATCAACTTCAAATTCATTTCCATATTTTTTTTCATATTCGAATACGCCGTGATAAGCATAGAATTTTGCCTTATGAATGGTGATTTTTGTCAGTTCCAAATTATATTATCTCTTTTTACTTTTTTTAATTTTCTTGACAGGTTTCTTTACTGTTTTTTTAACAGTTTTAAAAGCTTTATTAACCTTTTTTACTTTAGTTTTTTTCACCTTCTTTACTGCCTTTGATGATTTCTTTTCGAATCTTTCCAGTGCTGATTTTACTGTTATACCAATATCAGCAGGAGAATTCACAGTAATAATTCCGCATTCTTTCATAACGGCAAGTTTTTCTGCTGCTGTTCCTTTACCCCCTGAAATAATTGCACCTGCATGTCCCATCCGGCGACCGGGAGGCGCTGTCTTACCTGCGATAAATCCTATCACGGGTTTTTTAACATTTTTCTTAATGAAATATGCGGCGGTTTCCTCTGCCGAGCCGCCAATTTCACCTATCATAACGATTGCTTTTGTCTTTTCGTCTTCATTGAAAAGTTTAATAGCATCTATGAATTCAGTTCCGATAACAGGATCACCTCCGATACCGATGCATGTTGATTGTCCCAAACCGAGTTTTGTAAGCTGGTCAACAGCTTCATAAGTAAGAGTTCCGCTTCTCGAAATTACACCGATAGAACCTTTCTTGTGAATGAATCCGGGCATAATTCCAATTTTGCATTCTCCGGGCGTGATAATACCGGGACAATTCGGTCCAATAAATCTTACGGTATGCCCGTTAGTGTTTTTGCTTTTTACGTAATTATACACTTTCACCATATCTTTAGTGGGGATACCTTCCGATATACAAACTATAAGATTGACACCTGAATCAGCTGCTTCTGCGATAGCATCCGCCGCAAAAGATGCCGGAACGAATATCACAGATACATTTGCCCCTGTAGATTTTACTGCTTCGCTTACCGTATTAAAAATGGGTATTTTACCTTTAAACATCGTTCCGCCTTTTCCCGGTGTCACACCTGCTACAACTTTTGTTCCATATTCTATCATCTGTGTAGTGTGGAAAGTACCTTCGGAACCTGTGATACCCTGCACAACTAATTTAGTTTTCTTATTAACAAGAATACTCATACCTGAATTAATATTTTAATTTAAAATTATATTATTATTTTTCGATTGTATTACTTTTTATTTTCCATTTACCGTTTTTATCGGCTACAAGATAATATGTAACTGTCATTTCCGTTTCTTTATCCTTATCCGATTTTTTTATCTTCATTTTCACAGAAGCTTTATTGCCTTTATTGGTGAGAATAGTAGGTTCACTGATGACTACAATTTTCGTTGTGTTTTTATAACTCGATTTCAGAGTATTTAACCTGTCATTTTCCCAAAGTGCATTTGCTTTTTTCATATTATCGTTATACTTACCCGGATCGGATATTCCACGCTTAAGATATTCAACGTAAGTTGAAATGGTTTCTTTGGGATTATCGGTCTGCTTGTTAAGCTCTTTTTCCTTTTTCGTATTTTTATCTTTTTCTTTTTTAATTTTTGTAGAATCTTTTACCTCTGTTTTCGCAGAGTCGGTAGTTTGGGCACTGCTTATCCCGAGTTCCTGTTCTTTCTTCAAGATTGCCTGCTCACGTGCATTAAGGCTCTCCTCTTTGATTTTTAATAGTTCTTCTTTTTCCCTTAATTGCTTCTCCTTATCTACAAATTGCTCCTGAGGCTGGTTAATTTGGTTCTGATCGGGTTTTTGTTCTTTGTTGCAAGAAAAAGAAAATGCCGATAATGCAAACACTGTCATCAGCAAAAGAATGATTTTGTTTTTCATAATTGTATATTATTTTAATTAAAATAAATTATTTAGCTTTCATATTCAATTTAGAATAAAATCGGGATATCTGCTGCTTAAAATCACCGAATCCTGTATTTGTTTGTTTATCAAAGATTTTTATATTTAATCTGGGAAAGCGATTGATTAATTTGAAAATAAATTAACTCAGCGATAAATGAAAAAACTATTTTTAGTATTACTTTTGCTATCATTAAGAGCCGAATTATTTTCTCAAAATGATAACGAAGAAAATTACAATAAATCACTGGAATTATTCAACCAAAGAAATTACACCGAGGCATATCCTTATGCGAAGAGTTATGTAAACTCAAGTCCTGATAGTGTAAAGGGTCTTTTATTAAAAGGAAATCTTGAAATGCTACTGAATTATCTTAATGATGCTATCGAGAGCTTGAACACTGCGATAAAGATATCCCCTGATAATTCAAAGGCATATTCAAGCCGCGGGGTTGTTTTTACGCTGATGCAAAAGCTTGACGAAGCAATAAACGATTTTAACAAAGCAATTGAACTTAACCCTGAGGATGCGAACGCTTACAGTTCGCTTGGTTCTGTTTATATGCAAATGAATAATGAAGAACTTGCTTTCCAAAATATCAATAAAGCATTGGAGATAAATCCGGATTATTCAGAAGCATATCGAAACAGAGGTTCAATTTATTATTATCTCGGAGACACACTGAAGGCATTAATGGATATAAATAAAGCGGTGGAATTATCTCCGAATGACCCTGCAGTTTATAATACTCGAGGCGGACTATACAAAGAGATGAAAAAATACAAAGAGGCAATAATTGAGTATAACAAGGCGCTTAAGTTGAATCCGAATAATGCTGAAGCATTTTGCAGGAGAGGAATTTCTTATTTATATCTCGAGAACTACGATGAAGCAATAAAAGATATTGAATTCGGATTAACACTTAATCCGGGGCTTGAACCGTATGTTAAATCTTATCTTGATGAAGCAAAAGCAAAGAAAAAGAAGTGACGAATAGTGATGTGGAATAATGATGTATGAACTTCCACAGGTGTTTAATATGGGCAGATGTGATAAACTTTGATTTTTCTTATTTCAAATACACTTGATAATACTGAAAGCAAATATTAATTTATTTGTCAATAAATTTTTGACAAATAAATGGTTTTTCAATGTCTGAAATCTATAAAGAACCTGCACCTTATTATTTTAAGGGAGAAAGTCATCCTTTTGAATCGATGCTTGCAAGATTTGATAAGGCAGCAGAAATGTATAACCTTGACCAAGGTCTTTATAATTACCTTAAACAGCCGGTAAAACAAGTTATTGTATCTATTCCTGTGATGATGGATACAGGTAAGCTTGAAGTTTTTGAAGGATACCGGGTAATTCATAATAACGTTTTAGGACCATCAAAAGGCGGAATCAGGTATTCTCCTGATGTAGATATTGATGAAGTAAAAGCATTGGCTTCCTGGATGACGTGGAAATGTGCTATTGCAAATATTCCATTCGGCGGAGCAAAAGGTGCTGTTAAATGCGACCCTCAGAATCTTTCAATGGCAGAACTTGAAAAAATTACCCGAAGATATACATCGAATATGCTTGAGATTTTTGGTCCTGATATTGATATCCCTGCTCCGGATATGAATACGAATGAGCAGGTGATGGCATGGATAATGGATACTTACAGTATGCATCAGAGAATGACTGTGACGGGTGTTGTAACCGGAAAACCAATTGTAATGGGCGGCTCAAGAGGAAGAAAAGAAGCAACCGGCAGAGGCGTTATGATAGCCACACTTGCTGCGCTTGAAAAGAAAGGAATCGATCCTGAACTGACCACCGCTGCTATACAGGGATTCGGAAATGTCGGGTCAATCAGTGCGAAACTTTTAATGAAAAAGGGTGTAAAAATAGTTGCTATCAGCGACGTATCAGGAGGGTTCTATAATAAAGACGGTATTGATATAGAAAAAGCGATTGACTATGTTGGACATCATAAAATTTTAAAAGACGGACCATTCGGAATTCCTATTACCAATGAAGAACTTCTTGAAGCTGATTGCGACATACTTGTTCCTGCAGCAAAAGAAGACCAGATAACTGCTCAGAATGCCGGCAGAATAAAAGCAAGATTTATTATAGAAGGGGCTAATGGACCGACTGCATCAGACGCTGATGAGATATTGAAAGAAAAAGGAGTTATGGTTGTGCCTGATATACTTGCAAATTCGGGCGGTGTGATTGTATCATATTTTGAATGGGTGCAGGACAGACTCGGATATTTCTGGGACGAAGCGGACATCAATAACAGGCTTACCAGAATGATGAACGAAGCTTTTGAAAACGTCTATAAATCGGCTTCTCATTATAAAACAACGATGAGACTCGGTGCGTATATCTATGCAATTGACAAAGTATCTCAGGTATTGAAGCTGAGAGGAATTTACGGTTAATATTCTTTGAAATGCCGTTCAAAAAGATTTTATATATATTATTATTTTGTTCTTTTATTCTACCGTTTAAATTATTAAATGCCCAGATCATAGATCAGATAAGACCATTATCGAACGAAGAGATTTTCGAAAACGAACTTAAGAAAAACTTAAGAACAATAGAGGATAAACTTGTAATTTACGGAAAGGATAAATTTTATAACTTCAGGATCAGCAGTTCTGAACAAAAAAAAGATTTTTTTATTAACGGAATCAGAAGATATTTAGGTGATTATAAAATCACAACCGGAGATTCTACGACTGCAGATTATTTTTTAGACATCAAAAAAATCGAGCCGGGAATTACATACAAAGATTCTAACTCAGATATATTTCTGAATAAAAAAGTTATACGTAATTTAGTTTTAACAATAAATTATGATATAACCGAGCGTGCAAGGAATGAAAAGATTTTTTCTGATGTACTGAAAGAGACATACAGCGATGAGATCGGATATGACAGACTGAATGAAGCAGAGATGAGCGTCTATGATTTCACAAAAGGTGAATTGCCCGGGCAGACACTCCTGCAAAAACTGCTTATTCCGGGAATTGTTGTGATCACATCAGCCGTAGCGATTGTTCTTTTTTTTATTATAAGGAGTAAATAATTTTACAAGATATTTCAATAAAATTTTATTTTGAGAAACAGATTAATTAGCATTTTGAGACAAAAGAATTTAATTTTTATTTTTCAGATTTTTCTGATATTAACTGCATCTGTTTATTTTCAGTCTTGCGGTTCTTCGGATAAAACTGATATTAAGACGGAAGATCCTGAAGAAGCTTTTAGAGTTGCAAAAAAAAACTATGACAAAGCCGACTATCTTCAGGCGATTGATGACTTCTCTTATATTAAAGTCAAATTTTCAGGCACAAAAATAATAGATAAATCGCAGTATTATCTTGCGATGTGTTATTATAAAAGAAAAGAATATATACTCTCTGCATACGAATTTGATTATATGAGCAAGAATTATCCTACAAGCGAACTTATTTCAAGTGCAAGGTATCAGCTCGCAATGTGCTACTATAATCTATCACCGGCGTACAATTTAGACCAGACATATACTTACTATGCAATCGGAGGATTATTGGATTTCCTTGAACTTTACCCTAAAGACCCTAATGTCACAGATGCAGAGAACAAAATTAAAGAGCTGCGCAATAAACTGGCTTTGAAAGATTACAAAACCGGACAATTGTATTACGATTTAGAGAACTACAGATCTGCAATTGTTTATTATGATAATGTACTGGACATTTATTTTGACAGTGATTATGCAGATGATGCTCTTTATATGAAAATTATGTGTCTTGTAAACAGGAAGAAGTATGATAATGCGAGAAGTGAAATAGACAGATTTAGCAAAAAATTTGCGACGAGTGAATATCTCGAAAGAGTGATGCTCATTAAAAATTCATTGCCTTAAGAAATATGAGACCCGTAAAAACCGTCAAGGAATCACAAACAGATATGATAGAGCTGATACAGCCTAACGATACTAATATACTCGGTAATCTTATGGGAGGCAGATTAATGCATTTTATTGATATTGCAGCCGCACTAGCCGCAGCAAGACATTGCAATAACATAGCTGTAACGGCGAGCGTGGATAATATATCTTTCCATCACCCTATTAGAATTGCAGATATTGTGAGACTAAAAGCATCTGTCAACAGGGCTTTCAGGACATCAATGGAAGTGGGCGTTAAAGTTGAAGTTGAAGATATCAAGACAGGTACAATAACTCATTCGAACAGTGCATACCTTACTTTTGTGAGCATATATCAGGCAACAGGCAAGCCGGTTGAAGTTCCGGAAATCAAACCGGAAACACCTGATGAAATAAGGAGATTTGAACAAGCACTACACAGACGCGAGCACAGATTAAAACTGGAATCCGAAAAGAAGAATGGATAAGATTGAACTTACCTGCGATAATCTGGGAAAGAAGTACGAAGATAAAATAATTTTCAGAAACCTTTCTTTAAAACTTGCAAACAAATCTTCATTAGTTGTGACCGGTAAAAACGGTTCAGGAAAATCTACTCTTGTTAAAATACTTGCAAACGTAATCAAAGAATCAATGGGCAGTTATATTATCAGAATTAATGAAAAGGAAATCCCCAGAGAAAATTTTTTTCAAATTACTGGATTTTTATCCTCTTATCTTAATCTTTATGATGAACTAACAGGTTACGAGAATCTTGAGTTTTTTTATACACTGAAGTTCCGGAATAAAATCAGTAAGACGTCACTCGAAGAGAAAATAAAATTCATACTTGAAGAAGTAAATTTATATCCACGCAGGAATGACTTTATGAAGAATTATTCTTCAGGAATGAGACAAAGATTAAAACTTGCCTTTGCGGTAATAAATGAACCTCTCCTTCTTCTGCTTGATGAACCCCGCACAAACCTCGATAACGAAGGAATAGATGTCGTATATAAATTTGCTAACAGGCAAAGAGAAAATGGAATACTTATAATTGCGACCAATGAAATTGAAGACACAATCCTCTGCGAAGAAAAAATTAATATTGAAGACTTCAAGAACAATTAATAATTATTAATTTATAATTAATAATGAAACTCCCCCCTCAAGCGGCGGGGAATTATATCCGGAGTGATTAAAATACTTTTCTTCTGAAAAAAAGCAGGTGCAAAGCACCTGCTTTTTTGGAAATACCTTTTACTCTTATTATTATTAACTCCGATTCAATATCAAATCTTTATTATTTCAATAACAGCATCTTCCATTTGAGTATTTTATCTCCGAAGTCAATTACATAAAAATAAATTCCCGAAGAAAAAGAATTTCTTCCTGCTGATTCGCTGTTCCAAAGCACTTCGTATATTCCTTTGTCTGTTATTTGTACAGGAATATCATCAATTAATTTACCTAATATATTATATATCCTTATATGAATTCCTTTGAACATCGCTTTTTTAACGATAAATCTTATTGTTGTTGTTGGATTGAAAGGATTTGGATAATTGCCCACAAGTTTATAGTTCCCGGCAAAATCGTACACTTGTTCTTTTTCCGTATTTATATATGTAATTCCCCCCTTAAATTGAGTGAACGGACAAATCACACCATAGTTAATGCTTAACCAGATTATCTGTGCTTTTATTGCCTGTGCTTCCGACGAATTTGGATCTAATGCATAATATTGAATTAACAAATTCTCTATTTTTTGTTTAGCCCAAATCTTTGTCAGAAACTGATATCCGGCATTGGCAGAATCAATTCTATTAAAAGTATATTGATATGATACATCATGATTAAAGGATTTTCCGCTAAGTGTAACAAGCACTGGACCTGGTTGTAAATATCTTCCCGAAACTATCATTTGCTGTCCCTTGTATAAATTCGGTAAAGGGCTTGGATAAACCTGAATAACATTCGCAGGATTGAACGATATCGTCGGACTTAAAAGAACCGGATTTCTTATTTTTAAATAAAAATTGGAAATTCTCGAATATATTTCATCATTGCCAAGATACTCTGTTAAACCATTATTCTGTGAACTTAACGGAGTTAGTAACTGAGTATTCACATCTGAACCAATTCCAAAAACATAAAGATAAATATGCGACTCTGTTGTAGTAATCAAACTATGAACATATTGAAGTAACTGAGTTGTATTTGTTATTCCTGCAGTTGGGTTTCCGTCTGTTAAAAAAATAATAATGTTTGCCGTGCTGTCATTTGCAGTATTAAACTGTGGAACAGCTAATCCAAATGCACCTGATATACTCGTAAGGTTTCTTGCATAAAGGGAATTAATATAAAGCAAAGCAGAATCTCTCGTTGGATTAGTATAAGGAACGTGAGTAGTTCTGTAGGCAGATACAACATCATCGAAATCAACCAAATTGAACTTATCTCCTTCATTCAGATTCTGAACAATGAATGTAGCGGCTTGTTTTGCCTGATCCATCTTTATACCCGACATACTTCCCGACCTGTCAATCATCAGTGTAAAAATTTCTGTTTTTGATATTCTTGGGAGGAGAATTGAAACTCTCGTAAATCAAATTCAATCTCCCGGAATTTATGAGATTAATTTTAATGGTTCAAATTATTCAGGAGGAGTATATTTTTACAAATTAGAAGCCGGTGATTATAATACCGTTAAAAAAATGTTACTTGTAAAATAAAAAATTAATGATTAACATTCTAAAATAATTAAATGAAATTAAATCACCATTAACTTTATAAAACTATGAAAAAAATAATTTTGCTTCTTGCAGTTTTAGTATTTTCATTTGACTCCGTATTATCTCAACAGATGACACAGAGTAATTTCATCAGTGTTCTATCCCCGCAATTTGTATGCTCAGGTACTTCGACGAGGCTGCCATATATATTCAGAGCACAGATAACAAATCTTCAGCCGAATACAAAATACAGGTATTATACACAGATTTGCAGATACACAGATCTCGGAGGTACGAATTCCGGAGCAGGAAATCCAATCTTAATAAATGGATCGAATTTCAGATACACTTCAAGTCCGAGTTTAACTAATCCGGCGGGTTATGATTCATTATATACAGATGCTTCCGGTACATATACGGGATGGTTTGGATTTGTACATACAGGTAATACAAGGTTCACAGCAGGAAATTATATAATGCCAACCATAACAATTGATAGTATGGGCAGCGGAACTGTCAAGTACAGACTCGCCCTTAATGACTCAATACTTGTGCTTGGTTTCAGCACTGACCCTTCAAATATCCTTGGAGCCACAGGAATTTATGGTATTTCATTAGCATTGCCCAAAAATATTATTTCGTTGTATGATAATATCAGCAACACAGGTAAGCCTCTTTCGATGGTATTTGTTGAAAGTGACGGGATTGATACTGTCTCTATGCCGTCTCTCGTATCGTATTATAAAGACAGTGTAAATGGTTTCAACGGAAGATGGGGAAGCATTTTGCCAAATCAATTGTCCGGAGGTTTAAGGAGAATTAACTCTTATAGTATTTTGACAGGCGCAATACTCAACTACAATATTGATGCAGATGGAATATGGCCAAGCGGTGCAAATACCGTCAATCCTCACGGCAGTTATACAAGCCCGATAAGATTGATAATGCAGGATGCCCCGCTGATTGTAAAATCAGAAGAAAATATTGAATTAAAGGAATATGCTCTGAAACAAAATTATCCAAATCCTTTCAACCCTTCTACCACGATTAGTTTTATTTTACCGAAGATCGGATTTGTGAAATTATCGATATTTGATATTTTGGGACGTGAAGTGAGGATTCTTGTAAATGAAACACTTGGATCCGGAGTGTATTCTGTCAACTTCAACGGAAGTTCTCTCAATTCAGGAGTTTATTTTTATACTATCAACGTGACTTCATCGAACGGAGACAATTTCAGCGACACAAAAAAATTAGTGCTTGTGAAATAGAAATCTTGAGATTTTCTTTTCCAATTTACACCGAGCAGAGGCGGTGCTATCCCCCCGGTACCGCTTCTGTTTTATTATAAGGCGATAATAAAATCTAATCCACGTTCTATTTTCTTTTGATTAATTCCGGGCTGGGAAACTCTTTCATGAGCTAATCACTACAAATAATAATCTTTTCAAATGTTTAAAAAATTCAAGTCGCTGATTTTTCATTTTTTTCTTTAATCTCGCAATCTTTCTTTGCTTTCTCCACTGACTCTTTAATTAATACAGATACCTTAGGTACAAGAAGCCCTTCTTTATCTGCTTCGAGGGGATACTTCCCATACCGGTATCTATATAGATAAGTTATTTCTGCTCCTAAATAAAGAATAACACCCGAATAATAAATCCAGACAAAAAGAATAACAAAAGAAGCTGCTGCTCCATAAGTTGAAGTATATGAATTCTTTCCTAAATAAAGACCAATTAAATATTTTCCTATGGAAAAAAGTAAAGAAGTGACTGCAGCCCCTATCCATACATATTTCCAGGATATAAGAACATCAGGAAGATATTTAAAAATAAATGCAAATAGTAAAGTAATAACAAAGAAAGAGCCTAAATTATTAAATATTTCAGCTAACGGAATAACAGAAGGTAAGAGATTTCCTATGTAACTATGTAACACAGTCAATACAGAATTCACAATGAGGGATACTAAAAGAATAAAACTTGAAGCAATTACCATTGAAAAAGAAACGAGCCTTGTTCTGATAAAATTTCTCAATCCCCGCCCCGGTTTTAGCTCCACTCCCCAAATTATATTCAGCGACTCCTGAAGCTCCATGAAAACTCCGAGCGCACCTAAGATTAGAAGTATGATACTGAATATAGCTGCTAAAATTCCTGTAGAAGGATTTGAAGCACCCTTTATAATTGTACTAAGCATATCAGCTCCATCAACTCCTATGAGCTTAGTTGCCTCACCTACTATTTGTATCCGGGCTTTATCCTCCCCGAAAAAAAATCCTACAATGGATATCACTATAAGCAGCATTGGTCCCAATGAAAAGGCGGTGTAATAAGATAAGGCTGCTGCCATTTTCAACCCTTTATCGTCTAAAAATTGTGAGTAGGAGTCCGCGAGCAATTTAGGTAATTCCTTAATCCTGAATTTATTTTCTTCCATCATTTTATTTTAATTCTTTTCTGTTCTTAAAGCTGACATCCCGAGAAATTTACACAAATATTCAGTTAATTTTTAGTCTGTATGATTATGTAATCTTGCCAAAGCATTACTGCTAACAGTTCGATTATTCAAACATTTTAAAAATATATTGACCTTTAGTCAAAAACAATATATTTATATTATTGCTTAAATGCTCTTGTTAAGCGAGGAGTTTTATTTTTTAATATACGAATGGTATTATACGTTTAGTTTTACTGATATAGTCCTGATATTGTTTGCCAAATTGTTCAGACATGACATTCTCTTCAATATTCATTCTATAAATAAAAGCGAGCAAAATCGGCAGAAATATTATTACCAGGCTAAACCAATTATTTAATGAAAGTCCAAATCCAAGAAAAGATAATAATGAACCGGTATAAGACGGATGTCTTAAGTATTTATAGAATCCATTTTGTATCAGTTGATGATTATCCCGAATAGTAACGTCAACTGTAAAAAATCTCCCCAGTTGTTTAATTGCAATAAATCGAATAATTATACCAATAATAATTAATGTTATTCCAATTAATGCAAGTTGTTCATTAAAAAAAATGGGAGATGAAAACTTTATTCTGACAAAAATCCCGATTGTTATGGAAACAATAATTGATACCCAAAGATAAAGTTCTGTGTTTTTGTCAGCGGATTTTTTGTCCGACTTGCCTGAACGTATAAATCGGTTCAGAATTATCTCAGATAAAATCCAGATAATGTAAGTCAGAAAAAATATGTTCATATATTGTCTTTTTTAAAATTGCCGGTAACGGTCCGCTCATACAAATATAATTTAAATATTATGAATTTTAAAATCAATAAATTTTTATTTGTAATTAAATTGCATTTACAGATAAATGTTCGTGAAAAGACTGTTATTTGCGGATGTGGGCAGGATTTATCCGGTTTCATATTTACTCGATTCTTTTTTTCGGTGCATTAAAATGTAGATGATTGGTAAAATTCCTATGGTATTAAAAATTGCAATACAAATGAACCAAGCCAATTGATTAACTCGTGCAGCTTTCCACATTGCAATTAATTTCCATACGGCATCCCATATTCCAACAATAATTACTACCGGAATAAGCCAAGGTAAAATCGAAACAATCTGATGTTCCATTTTGATTAGTTTTTAAATTGATAAGAACTGTTTGTTATGCAATTGTTAATTTTTTCTGTCGTATTTTATTCGTAACAACGCTGGAGCATTGTTACGAGAAGAAAAATGTTTTTAGTTTATTACTCATTTTTGTTCGTTATGCAATTTATTCGTAACAACGCTGGAGCATTGTTACGAGAAGAAAAATTAAAATATAATAGTGAATAATAAATAATGATAATTTTCGATTTTCGTTACCAAAGTCCCTATTGACTATGTTAAGTCGTGATTTTCGACATGAAAACACCAGGACACATCTTCAACCTGGTAACAGGGAAAAAAGACTTAACCGATAAATTCAAACATTCATTCTTGTATATAATATATAATCGGTAGCGGGTGGTTTTATGTCCATTTGTCTCATTAATGAAGCAATCTGCGCCCGGTGATATGTTGAATGATATAGCATATGAGTAATAATATCCCCGATGCTTGTTTGCCAAAATTCTCCTATGTTATTCTTGTAATCAACAAGATTGTCAAAATCGCTTTCTTCTATTGTATTTAGAAATTCAACCCACTGCGAATTCACCGACTCAATCAGTCCCGGAATTTCTTCAATACTTCTTTGCATAAAAGGTTCTGGAAACTCCGTTGCTTTTTTTATTCTTTCAAGCCATCTGATTTCAGCGTTCATTATGTGAGAGATTAATTCAACCGGTTTGCCGTCTGAAATATTATTCTTTTTAAAGAAATGAACAACTTTGCTGTTCGCCCAGATGTCATATCTTAAAAGATTTAGAAAGTGTGTTTTGTAATTCATAATTTTAAATTTGCTCAATATTTGTCTGTGTTAAATTATATTTAGCCCTGGTAAAAAACAATATATTTACATACTTAATAAATAACATTCGAGAATGAATGTTTGTGAAAAGACTTACTATGATTATTTTGAATATATTAATACCAAAAGCGGGGATTTCGAAGGACAAGATCAGGTATTGATTAATATTTATATTTTGGATTAATCATTTTTTACCTATATCCACCCCGCTTTTAGTAAAATTCTTTTATGGGAAGGTTTTATTTTTTAATATTTATTCTCCCTTTTTGTTAATAATACTGTTCTGTAATGATAACCATATATTGAATATGTTATAGCTTCAGGTATTAAAGAAGGTTTTCTGAAAATTGTCCAGAACATTAATTTCCAGAAATGAAATTTTCCTTTACCTATGATGCCTATTTTCCAGATTGTTCTTGATACCGCTCTCACTTGTTGACGAAATGATAATTTCGAGGTAACTGCTGTTTTGTTGTATTCTTTAAGATAAGTGATAATCCTTTTATAATAGTATTTGGGTGTAAATATTGTGTCAATAACTTTTTTATATCCTTTCATTAAAGAATCGATATTCATATCAGGAATAAAATTTAATGAGAAGTCAGTATTATCACCGGTAGGTATCGTCAGTATTCTTTCTTCCTTATAAAGTCTTTTATACAGCCGGGTCTCGGGAATAGCATGAAGAAGTCCTACCATAGCAGTTACAATTCCGCTATTCTGAATAAACTTTATCATATTGTCAAAAGTATACTGCGTATCGGTATCAAAACCCAAGATGAAACCACCCTGAACTTCCAAACCATTTCGTTGAATTATCTTTACCTTTTCGATGAGGTCTTTTTTCGTATTGTGTAATTTACCGCAGGACAGCAGTCCATCTTCTTCGGGTGTTTCTATACCGATAAAAACGGAATCGAAGTTAGCTTTCTGCATCAATCCCATTAATTTTATATCGTCGGCTAAATTAATTGAAGCCTCTGTAAACAAAGTGAACGGTTTATTTTTCTCATCCATCCATTGTACTATTTTCCGGAGAATCCGTTCGGCTTCAATTTTGTTGCCGATAAAATTATCGTCCACAATAAAAACACCTCCACGCCATCCATAATTATACAATGCGCCCAATTCTCTTATAACTTGTTCGGGTGATTTCAGTCTTGGTACTCTGCCATTCATAATTATTATATCGCAAAAATCGCAATTATACGGGCAGCCCCGCGATATCTGTATTGACAATGATGCATAATCTTTAGAATTAATTAATGACCAGTCGGGTACCGGAGTTATTGCCAAATCAGGTTTTTCGTCTGACTTGTAAATATGTTTTAATTTATTATTTTCGAGGTCTTTAAGAAACAATGGAATAGTAACCTCGCCTTCATTTAATACGAAACAGTCAACATTTTCAAATTCAAGGTATTCATTAGTAAATAGCGGACCTCCTGCAACAATAAACTTTCCGAATGACTTAGCTCTTTTTATAACTTCTTTCGCTGATTTTCTCTGAACCACCATTCCACTGATAAAAATATAATCTGCCCAGATGATATCTTTATCCTTTAATTCCGCAGCATTCAAATCTATAAGTTTCTTCTCCCATTCTTTGGGAATCAATGAAGCGACTGTCAACAAACCAAGCGGCGGCAATGAGACTTTTTTATTAATAAACGGAAGAGCATGCTTAAAGCTCCAGAAAGTTGCAGGGTACTCCGGATATATCAAAAGTACTTTCATATTATTTATTTTTCAAACATCGAAATGCTATCTGTAAATGCTTTTATTGATCCCGTACCGGCGATCTTATTTGATTGTTCTATACGTGTCCTAAGTGCAAGTTTTTCAAGGATGTTGTGTATATGGCTTTTTACACTGTAATCTGACATATGAAGTTTCTGAGCCATTTTTTTATTTGTAAAACCATCGCCGATAAGTGTAAGGATTTCTATTTCCCGTTTTGTCATTTTAACGGCATTTATTAATTTTGTCTTTCCGCTTTTAATTGCAAATTCAATAATCTGAGTAAACAAAGAATCGTTTAAATGGGGAGGAAGGACTTTCACTCCTTCAGCAACTGCTCTTATAGTTGCCAGGAATTCATCAAGAGTTGTATTTTTTAAAAGGAACCCTGATGCACCGGCTTTTACAAACTGAATTATATCAGCCTGTACAGGAACAAGATCCATTACAATTACTTTTGAATCGGGAAATTCTTTCTTCACTCTTTCAACTAAAATAAGACTATTCTGACTACGCAAACCAAGGTCAAGGAGAATTACGTTAGGTTTGTGTTTATGAATTTTAAGTATTGTATTTTCGCTTTTTCCTGATTCTGCAATGATACTAATATCCCTATGCGGTTTTAGGATTGATACAATTCCTTCCCGAAGTACCCGGTTATCTTCAATCACTAACAATCGGATTTTAGCTGTATATTTTTTCATCCCGTTATTCAATTATATTTTATAAAGTTCTAATTAAAAATAAGGAAATGAAATAAAATAATTAATAGTGCAAATGGATGAAAAATGGACTAATCCGAATGGATTAGAAATTAATTATCCGGCAGAATAGGATAGGAAGTATTTTTGAATTATATGTGCTTGTATCTGAATATTTTCAATTCTTTATATAAAAACAGGTCTCCAGATTTAACCGGAGACCTGTTTTTTCATTCGAATATTTATTAACCAATATTTACTATAAAGCGAAATTTAAACCCAATCCTGCCCCTACGAAGATACGGTCACCACCTTTTTGAAATATATAGTGCACTTTTGTTTTCAAAATTAAATCCATAGTTGTTCCCAGGGGAATTATTACTCCCGGACCTACATTGCATCCAAAAGCCGTAGATGATGTACTCGCGATTGTTATGCTCGGTGTTCCGGCACTAGTCCATTCTTTTGTACCGACTATATATATACCTGCTCCGGCTTCAAGGATTAACAGCGCTTTTATAGAGGAACTTGTGAAAAAGTATCTCGGTCCTGCAGTGATTGCTATGTAACTTGCATTCGGACCGGGAGGTATTTCACTTTTTATCGGCATATTAAAATATCCTCCATTTAAATAAAATGCTGTCTCTTTGTTAACTCTTAAACAAAAGTCCACACCGGCATGGAAACTTGGATTGTATGTATCATTCAAACCACCGGTCGGAAATTGAACACCGACTATAGGACTGATAGAGAATTGAGGAAATACAACCTTAGTTTTAGTTGTTTGCGCTTCTGTAATGTTAGAACAGAATAACGCAATCATTAATAAGCCAAACATTAATTTATGTATTGTTTTGAACATAATTTTGTTCCTTTCCTTTTTTAATAACCTTTTTAGTTATTGTTTTAACTGTTATAAAAATAATTGCAATCTTAGATTTTTCATTTCATTGATTTATGAAATTTTATAGACTTTTTTCACAAATAAGGTAAGGAAACGAAATGATTTAAGAAATCGTCCAAACAGATGAAAAAAATCCGTGATAAAATTAAAAGTCATATCACTTTTATTTTGTTAAAAATGTCTTCAAATTTCAGTGAAGGCTTGTATTATTTATTCAATCATTTATTACTTTATATTAATTATAATTTGAAATCAAAACCAATTACTCCACTTATGAAAGTATGTGAACCCCCTGTTTGAAACGTATAATGCAGTTTTGATTTAATAATCATATCAAATGCTTTTCCAAGGGGAATTATTGCTCCCGGACCTACATTGACTCCAAAACTCGCTTTTGATTCACTCGGAATTGCTACAGTCGATGCAGGAAGGGTGTATTCTTTTGTGTTAAATATATATACACCAACTCCTGCTTCAACGAAAAACTGTGATTTTATAGACTTGCTTGTGAAAATGTATCTCGGTCCTGCGTTGATTGATATGTAACTTGCATACTGACCAACAGTTAATTCACTTTTTCTCGGCATATCAAAATATGTTCCATTTAAATAAAATGATGTCTC
Source organism: Ignavibacteria bacterium (assembly GCA_036508135.1). Lineage (GTDB taxonomy): Bacteria > Bacteroidota > Ignavibacteria > Tepidaquicellales > Tepidaquicellaceae > DATCHW01. Next base: position 772 of record DATCHW010000230.1, on the reverse strand, counting down.
TCTGTTAATTCTCAACCCAATGTCCAGACCGACGTTGAAACTTGCATTGTATAAATCATTCAAACCACCAGCCGGAAACTGAACACCGACTACAGGAGCGACAGATAATACAGGATATACATCGGTGGAAGTCTTAGTTGGCTGCGCTTCTGTAATGTTAGAACAGAAAAATGCAATCATTAAAATGCCAAAGATTAATATATGTATTTTTTTGAACATAATTTTTTTCCTTTCATTTTTTAATAACCTTCTTTGGTTATTGTTTTAATTGTTATGAAAAAAATTGTAATCTTAAATTTTTCATTTCATTGATTTATGAAATTTTATAGGTTTTTTTGTAAATGTAATAAAATCGAATAATTTAAGCAATACCTAAGAATGGATGAATAACGAACTAATCCGAATGGATTGGTTGTTAATTATCCTTCAGGGATACAAGATAGGAAGTAATCTTAATTGAATGTTTGTATCGGAATATTTTCAATTCCTTAAATAAAAACAGGTCTCCAAATTTAACCGGAGACCTGTTTTTTCATTCGATCATTTATTAACCAATACCTGTTATAATTTAAAATCCAAACCCAGATTTATCGCTACGAAAGTATGTGAACCACCTGTTTGAAATGTATAGTGCAGTTTTGTTTTAAAAAGCAAATCAAATGCTTTTCCAAGGGGAATTATTACTCCCGGACCTACATTGACTCCAAAACTCGTTTTTGATTCACTCGGAATTGTTACTGCCGGGTCTGTGGTAGGCGTCCATTCATTCATG
>DATCHW010000229.1:0-1345 GCA_036508135.1 Ignavibacteria bacterium | reverse complement strand
ATTATGATCCCCAAAATTGCTATTTTGGGATATGTCTTTGGTTATCTATCTCTCCATATTTTCTAATATCACCCCCACAATAAATTATTGCCATTGCAGTAATCATATCCTCAATTTCCATCGTAAACCTTCGTTTTGCTGTTACAAAACCAATTTCATTAATACGTTTGTAAAGCATTAGTAGCATTGCTGCTATTAAAGTCATGTATAACATTACCTGAAGACCATTTTCATTGACTGAGAGAAAATGTTTAAAGTTCAATTCCTGTTTAATAAATCGGAAGAAAACCTCAATATCCCATCTCTTTTTATAACATTCTGTAATCTGTTTGGCAGACATTTTAAAGTTATTTGTCAAGAAGAACAGTTCATTCTCGACCCTTTTGAATTTCCCTTTGTTGTTGGGTGGAGTTGTGTCTAGTTCTTTTTTCCTTTTTGCAATAATCAACCTATATTCTACATTTGAAAAACATTTTTTGTCATGATCAAACAAATGAATTATCTCATCACTTACCAATTCTAATGTGGCTAAATCTTTTTCAACAGTTGAATTCATTAAAGGACGAACAACCTCTATTTTTCTATTCGTTTTAATCCGGCAAACGAACTGAGCCTGTTGTTCATTCATGTTATTGTAGGTGTTTAATGAACTGACTCCTCTATCAAAAACATATAGATTACGATGGTCTTTGTCTGACTTAACTAAATTATTTATTACTTTGGGTATAGCATTGTCTTCATTCAAAAACTTTGATTCCGCAAACAATAGTGCTGAGCATATTCCTGCACCATCATAAGCCATTGTGTACTTGACTTGCTTTCTCTCATTTTCAGGTTCTTTGCTCTTTTTGCTGCCAACAGACATCCCTTTTTGTAACTTCGTACAAGCCTCTGCAACCATCGAACTGTCAACTCGGATTAGACATAGCTGCTCTTGCTCTTTAGATGAATAGACTTGATTAAAACGCTCGTAAATGGCCTCATATGCCTGCTTAAAGAAGTCAAGGTTTATCTTCGATAGTTTTTCTGAAATAGAGCTATGGCTGACTTTTAAATCAACTGAATAATTAAACAGGAATTTGAATTGCCTGGTTTTAAAAACGTCTTCTAAATAACGTTGACTTATGCGCTCACTTCTTATAATGGCATATAAAAGCAAGTAAAATAATCTTTCACCTTGTAAAACCTTAGCACAATAATCAACTTTAGTGTTTAAGGCTAACTTTGAAAGCAATTCATCGGGTATTAGCCGAATAATTTGTTGTATATTTGTTTTATGTTCCTTGAAAATCATTTTCTTTATTTTGTATAAAGGTAATGATTTTCAGTCATTTGAGCAAGAAAA
>DATCHW010000228.1:0-3255 GCA_036508135.1 Ignavibacteria bacterium | reverse complement strand
ATTCAATGGGCAAATTTCGATGAGCTGATTTTATTCAACTGTTGGCTATTGAATATGTTTTTCCCTTTTTCATCAGTTAGTAATCAGACGTACCTATTACGTAAAAATCGATATCAATTAACTGTTTTTGATAGGCTGAATAGTTACATTTAAAGTTATTTATAATTTTTTGGTAGTCCATTTGTATTCAGTTGTTGTTATTCCACAATAATCAAAATAACGTCTACCCTCATTCTTTTCTCGTGACTTTGGAGTTTTTAGAGCTATCGTGTCGCAATAACATAAAACGCAATCAAGAAGAGCTTTAGATATTTCCCCCTAAAACACCAACCCAATATCAGTGGACGACCGAATTTTATTAATTTCAATTTTATTTATGCTTGTGATGGGTGGATGTGCTATTGCAACAACCTGTGAACAATATGGGGCGAGTCCAGGCGCTTCAGCAACTACTAACACATTGGCAATTCAAACGGCATTAAATAATACTGGTGTAGTGACTCTGAATACAGCGGGGACTTATCAAATAAATTCAGCTCTATTAGTTCCAAGTAATACGGAATTTGATATCGATAGTACGGTGATATTACAACTCGCCACTGCATCAAATACAAACATGCTACGAAACTCCGGAAATTCAAATATAACTATAAGTGGAGGGACTTGGAATTATGGAGGCACGAATCAAAATCCCTCCGATCCACATAACTTGCATACTCTAGTTTTCAATCAGGTTTCTGGTTTAACATTAAAAAATATTACTATACAAAACGTATTGAAATATTGTGTTTTGGTTGCAAATTCTAGCAATATAGTAACTACGGATATTGTTTTCAACAGCACCTCTGATGGATTACACTTTCATGGTCCAATAAATAACGCATACATTCATAACATTTCTGGACACACTGGGGATGACATGATTGCATTTACCGAAGGGGATTATGCGACATACGAACTTTCCAGAGGCAACATTTCGAATGTAATAGTAGATGGTGAATACCCTGCTAATTCAACAACCGCGTTGGCATTTGTAGGCTCGTACCCATATACATTTTCAAATATTTCAGTGAAAAATATAAATGGATATGTGTCTACAAATGGAATACGATTGATTTCAGATATCAATCTTGTTGGACTGAACATAAACGACTTAACAATTGATAATATTAATTTAGGACTCGGATCATCATATTCAATTATTTATTCTAATACATATACAGGGACATCAAAAAATAATATAACGAATTTAAGAGTAAGTAATGTTACATTAAATGGCACAAGCACATCCAAATTTATGTTTTATAATGTTACGGTGCAAAATTTTTATCTAAATGATTCAATTTTACCTATGTCGTCTACTCAAAATTTGGTATATTTTTATAATACAAGTACATGTCAAAAAACATTTCTAAATAATATCAGTGTGGATAACGCTTATAGTGTTGTTATAGATCAGGCAAACAGTATAACTAATTTATATTTATATGGTGTAAATGTTTCTAATACGAGTCTCCCATATATAATATCATCAAGTACAAACATTTCAGTTTTATCGCCATATAAGCACGTTTCCACAGGAAATGTACTCTGGTATAAATGGCTAAACGATGTTGGAAATTCGATTTATGACTCGGCGGTCGGTATATTCGATGGGAGTAATTCGGGGGACTGATGTCATACCAGTTGCTTACATTTTTTGCGAATGAATATAAATGATACGGAAGACCATCACTCTTTTTCTTAATGATTGTTGCGTTAAGTTTAGTGATTCTTCTGTTTCTAATGATCTCGTTTCTAGACATAAATATAACCACTCATAAATAATAAAATAGAATTTCTAGTTAACCTGCATAAAATTATAAAAAAGTAAATCTAAGTTTAATCTATGCTTTTGTTTTACCAATCATTCCACAACATATATGAATACATAAATTACTACCGACTATCTCGCTATCAGACAGCAAATAAAGGTAAGATAAGCATAGGCATATAGAATTGAAATTTATATAAATGATAAACCGAGTTTTCAATTGAAAAAGGAAAACATTTAAAGAATGTCAATGAATGTTTTTGCATGTCTTCTAAAAGTCGGATACAAATTACTGTTAAACTTCCCGTTGATCTTCACAGTTCATTATCTGCGGCAATCAAGGAAGGCAAGTATCAAAACATGACCGTGGCCATTCTAACAGCCTTAGAAAAGGAGCTTCAAGCGCCCGTGGGAATGTCTCATGACTTACTAAATGATGACAAAGAAATACAAAGACTTACGCTAGAATTACAAAAGAATGCCGCAGACTTACGGGTAATGCAAGCGACATTCGAAGGCATTCAACGACTTACTGAAGAAAAAGATAAGAGAATAGGGGACCTCACAAAAGAGGTCGAAAGGCTTAACAAAGAGGTCGAAAGGCTTGATATGTTCGCGCACTACTTCAAGAGTGTAGAGGTCAAGCAGATAGAAGCCCCTGCGCCTGAGAAGGTTAAGCCCTGGTATAAGTTTTGGTAATATCAAACTTTAACATATAAATGTAGTTTTTGGAGGGAGTAGGCATATAAAATTCGGACAAAATCGAATGTTTTTACCCTATTTTAATCTAGTAAAATGTAAGTTGTAAGCACGATGAAGAAATAATATGTTCGATATTAATGCAATCATGTCAAAAAACAAAAGTAACTATTCAGCCTAGGTAAAACAACCTCAATAGCCATCTTTCATAAGATTCAATGGGCAAATTTCAGTGAGCTAATTTTTTATAATTGTTAGCTATTGATCATGTTTTTCCTTTTTCCCTCAGTTAGTAATCAGATGTACCTATTACGTCAAAATCGATATTATCCAACTGGTTTGGGGGGGGCTGAATAGTTACAAACAAAATTCTAATAAAATCTAATGTTTTTGCCTTGTTTTTTTTTACAAAACGTAGGCTATAAGCACAATTGAAAAAAAGTGGATTAGGTAATCTTAGGAACGCTTATTCAGTGTTTATTCAATGATGCCCCATCAATAAATTATAACTAATTGCTACTTGTGTTTCCATCCTCAATCTGTTTTCCCTGGCTTCTAGTTGCCCTACTTTCCGGTTAAATTCTCCGTGCTGCCTGTAATTTCAGAGTGTTTGCTCTGTTATGTTTAGTTTTGCTGCAATATCTTTGTACTTCATGGGCTCACAAGCCATTAAGTAAGCTGCCCTTCGCTTTCTTGGAGTCCATTTAAATTTTTCCATGGTGCAGAAATACACACCATGATAT
>DATCHW010000227.1:0-1486 GCA_036508135.1 Ignavibacteria bacterium | reverse complement strand
TGGTAAATGCGCTCATAAGCCATCGATTTCTGAACTGATGGAACGGATACTATATGAAGTATATCTGTTTTATAAAACACTGTAAAAGAGACCCATCCTAACCATGTTTTTACTTTTGTTTCGTAAAAAGATTTATCATCTTTATTATAACTTATTATCCTGAATCTCTGCTTTTTCATATCCTGCCCGGTAAATATGATAAATATAAACTCTTTAGAATGAATACCTTGAGCTGAACCATAACTGCTTCAAGGTAATCATTTTTTCTACAAATATTATGGTGTTCTGCTCCTTTGCAAAATCTGGCAAATATTTTTCTGGTGCTGACAATAAAATTTATTTCCCTTCCCTGTCAATTTGTAATATGGAATTCTCTCAATTTATCTGAGTTTCATTATCTTTACGCTCTGAATTCGGATGTGATTTGTAACTGGTATTCTAAGATCTTTTGCATTTGTATGCTCAAAATTATTAAAAAATCACTTAAGTATTTTATTATTGTTTTTGGAGTTATCATATTGCTCCCAACAGTACTTTATCTTTTGTTGCAGACTGCAGAGGTACAGACTTTCCTGGTAAAAAGAGTTACCAATCATTTTTCAGCCCACTTCAAATCTACCATATCTGTCGGATCCATAGAATTCAAGTTTTTTAACAAACTATCCGTTAATGACCTGCTGATAAAAGACCAGAATAGCGATACCATGCTCTATTCTAAAGAGATCATTGCAGGCCTTAGATGGATCGATTTCAAAAATAAATCATTCAGATTTGGAAGAATAAGCCTTATTAAACCTGTCATTGACCTTATTACAGATTCCACAGGTATGATGAACCTTACCTGGTATCTCAACCTCCTGAAAAACCCATCCGACACTGTAAAAAAACCCGGAATGAGGCTCATTATTGATCAGATTGATATCAATAATGCTCGTTTTTCTCTGGTTAATCATAGCAGTCCAAAAGGAAGAACAATATTGGACCCTAATAACCTGCATCTTTCGGGAATTAATGGGATCATTGAAGATTTTAAAACACTCAATGATACAACTTCCTTCAAAATATATGATCTTGGGCTTAGGGAGTCGAGCGGTTTCACAGTAAAAAAGATGACCAGTTCTGTTATTATTGCCAGCCAGAATATTTTTCTCAATTCAGCTTCAATAAACTGCGACAGCAGTATTCTGAATATTTCACGGTTTGGCATGACTGCCGATTCCTCAAGCTATTTTAAAAAATTTACCGAAAAGGTGAAACTTGATATACAGCTTGATAAATCGCTGATAAATACCTCGGACCTCAAATATTTCATGCCCTTTGCCGATAGTATGAATGAATCTATATCGCTATCGGGAAAAATTTCCGGAACCATTTCAGAACTAAGAGGCCGGAATATTAAACTTAAGTACAGGAACTATACCTCTCTTGATTGTGACTTTGATTTTTCCGGACTACCAAAAATTGAAAGTGCTTACATTTATATAGG
>DATCHW010000226.1:0-1422 GCA_036508135.1 Ignavibacteria bacterium | reverse complement strand
CGGCGGAAACACTATCCCAGGTAATTCCCCTATTAAAAGTTCGAGATATCATATTAGAACCACTAAAAGCAAGAGCATATAAAGTAGTGTCGTCAATTTTTTGAATAGCAAAAAATGAGATATTGTTATTAATTGAGACCCAGTTATATCCTCCGTTTGTAGTACGCATCATCCCGCGTCCTGCGGGATAGTCATAATAAATCAATATTCCCGTATTCTCATCAAAAAATTTTATATCCGTAACAGAATAATAAGCCGGCAGGGATTGATAGACCCACTGAGACATACAATTTTCAATAGTCAATGTGCAATGTACAATGAAAAGGGTAAAAATAAAAATTGTAAATTTTTTCATAATAAAACTTTAAAAATTTATTTTAATAAAACCATTGTTTTAGTATCTTTTCTTATTTCGTTTATGTATAACGAATAAAAGTAAATTCCGCTAGATAAATAACTACCATCGAATATCACTTCATATTTTCCACTATTTTGTTTTCTATTTACTAATGTGATGATTTCTTTTCCGACTATATCGAATATTTTTATTTTTATGTCAAAACTTTTTGATATTTGATATTTAATTTTTGATGTTGAATTGAAGGGGTTAGGATAATTTTGTTCTAATATATAACTCTTTACAATATTTTCATTATTAATATTTATACTTAATATTATTATAGGACCACCTCCGTTGGTAGTATGAATTCCATTACCTTGATATGCCCAACCTGTATTTGCATTAATGAAATCTATTGCACTATATTCCCCATTTAATATTGATGTATCTGGAATTTGATAACCCCAATTCGTACCACCATTAGATGTTTTCCAGATAATTCCATAATAATAGGGACCTCCATAATGCTGATATCCTCCAACACCATACAAGGTATCGTTATTGATTACTTTTAATTTTCCAATACTTCCTCCTATAATACCTCCAAATGGTAACGATTGATTTGTCCAATTTAAACCACCATTCGTGGTTTTATAAACTCCACCTCCCGTTCCGCTTACACTCCAAGAAAACCATCCAGTATTTTCGTCGATAAAGGAAAAATATCCTAAATACTGTGCGGGTGGTCTTGTTATCTGAAACCAATTATTCCCGCTATTCGTTGTTTTCCAGAATTTATTATCTCCACTCGAACTAAAATGCCAGCCTGTATATTCTCCGTTTACTTTATACTTTAAGAAGAAAATTTTTCCCACTCCTGTATTTTCTGTTACTTCAACTAATGTTACACCTCCGTTTGTGGTTTTCCAGATGCAATTATGGTTCAGTTCATTTGCTCCGCTAATCCATCCTGTGTCTTGATTTATAAATGATAAACCACTGTAAGCATTTGGAGCTGATAAAGAAACCGTATCCCAGGTTAAACCTCTATCAAATGTCCTTTGTATACGCTCTACTGCACC
>DATCHW010000225.1:0-16773 GCA_036508135.1 Ignavibacteria bacterium | reverse complement strand
TTCTACAAATATTCCGTTTGAACTGAATGAATCAGGATATATAATTCTGAAAGTTTATGATATAACCGGAAGAACAATAAAAGAACTGATAAACGGGAGATGGGGAAAAGGTAGATATATACTTGATTTTGACGGTTCAAGTCTGCCGAGCGGGATATATTTTTACAGAATAGAAATCATAGGCGATATTACAAAAACCCTATACATAGAAACGAAAAAGATGTTGATGATAAAATGAGGTTCATACGTTACAACGTTCCGATTCACTTCGTTCATACGGAATTTGCAACCGGAGCATAGTAACGAGGATTATTTGAAAACCAAGGGGGACAAGCCCCCTTGTCGGTTCAATCTTCCCTCTCCATTCAAGGAGAGGGACTGAGGGTGAGGTGTAAATTGTCATTGAGTTCTTACATTAATAGCATAATTTCAGCCTACGGTTTTAACCGTGGGTAGATTAATTAATTAATGGTAAACCGTTTAAACGGTTTGGTAATTTATTTTAATGTCTCCCACGACTAAAGTCGTGGGCTGCGTCTTGAAAATTTTCTCACTTTTGAATTTTGAATTATTTTCATCATTTCTTCACTCTTAATTCATTTCAAATGTTGTATATCTTTGTTAATTTTACATTGAAAATTTTATAAAATGATAACAAGCATAGATAAATATTTCGAAAAAATCCGGGAAGGAATAATTGGGCATTATTACCCGTATCAGACACCCTATGGTGAAATGAAAATACTTTATGCGGACTGGGTGGCAAGCGGAAGACTCTATGCTCCGATAGAAAAAATAATGCTGGAAAAAGTGGCTCCCTTTATTGCAAATACTCACACGGAAGCAAGTGAAACAGGGACTTTGATGACAAAAGCCTATCATTATGCTCATAAGAAAATAAAAGAACATTCTAATGCAGGAAAAGATGACGTGATTATTACGGCAGGTTTTGGTATGACAACGGTTGTAAATAAGTTTCAGAGGATGCTCGGACTCAAGCATACTGACAGGTTCACATTGAAAAACATTGTTCCTGAAAATGAGCGTCCCGTTGTATTCATCACACATATGGAGCATCACTCGAATCATACATCCTGGTTTGAAACCAGTGCGGATATCGTCCAGCTCCAGCCGGATGAAAATCTTCTTATCAATCTTGATGAACTTGAATTCCAGTTAAAAAAATACAAAGACAGGAAAATTAAATACGGATCATTTACAGCCTGCAGTAATGTAACGGGGATTGAAACACCTTATCATAAGATGGCAAAACTTATGCATAAATACGGAGGCTGGTGTTTTGTGGATTTTGCGGCATCTGCTCCGTATGTGAAAATAGATATGCATCCCGAAGATATCGAAGAAAAACTTGATGCAATATTTTTTTCCCCTCATAAGTTTCTCGGAGGTCCGGGAACGTCCGGTGTGCTGATTTTTGATTCCAAGCTTTACCATAATTACATCCCTGACCAGCCGGGAGGCGGCACTGTAAACTGGACTAATCCATGGGGTGAATTCAAGTATATAGATGATATTGAGGTCCGTGAAGACGGCGGTACACCCGGGTTTCTTCAGGCAATCAGAGCTGCACTTTGCATAGTACTCAAGGAAAAAATGGGAATAGAGAATATCAGAAAAAAAGAAGATCACCTCGTAAAAATCACTTTCGAAGAAATAAGAAAAATTCCGAACCTGCATATTCTTGCTGATAATGTAGAAGAACGTCTTGGTATAATTTCATTTTATATAGATAACATTCATTACAATTTAATTGTGAAATTGCTCAGTGATAAATTCGGCATACAGGTTCGCGGAGGGTGTGCCTGTGCAGGAACTTACGGTCATTATTTATTGAATGTTAGTTATTCACAATCAAAAGAAATTACAAACCTTATAGACCATGGAGACCTTTCGTTGAAACCCGGCTGGGTACGGCTCTCACTCCATCCGACTATGACTGAAGATGAACTAAGGTTCGTTATTGATGCAATTAAACAAATCGGTGATAACTACAAAGAGTGGGGAAAAGATTATATTTATAATAAGCATACAAACGAATTCAAGCATAAAGATACCCCCGAAGATGAGACCGGAAAAGTTCTCGGATGGTTTGATCTTGATGAATAATTTTTTTAAATCTGTGTCATTTTGTAAATTCTTTATGTAACATTGTGACATATAATCTCAAATTATGAAACTCGAAAAAGAATTCAGAACTTACATTGCTTCACCTGTCGGCTTGATTGAAATTATTTCTAACGAACTTGCAGTTAAAAGAATAAACTTCCTGAAAAACAAGAAAAAACCTGTACGAAATGATATTAAAAATTCAAAAGTATTAAGTAATACTGTTAAACAGATAGAGCAATATTTCAAAGGGAAAAGAAAGTTCTTTGACCTTCCGCTCTTTATAAAGGGAACTCCTATGCAGCAAAGTGTCTGGATGGAAATCCTGAATATACCCCGCGGTGAAACCTCTTCATATAAAGATATTTCCGTTAAAATCAAAAAGCCCAATGCTTACCGTGCAGTCGGGAGTGCAGTAGGGAAAAATCCTCTGCCTTTGATAATACCCTGCCACAGGGTTATACATTCGAACGGTGATATAAAAGGATTTACGGGAGGAAATAACATTAAAAAAATATTACTAAAACACGAAGGTGTTATAAAATAAAAAACCGGAAAATTTTTAAATCAGATTAAAAAACTCCCCGGTTCTATTTTAAAGCTCATGTTTTATGTATATAAAGAATCATAATTAAACGTATGTTCGAGCGGGACTTCTATAGTTGAATTAAAATTTTGAGTAAAATTATTATCTCTTTCCACACAGCCCATTCCCCAGCCGCAGTAACTGCCGAATCCCGTTTCATAGGCAAATTTTATCAGATTTTTATCCCCTGATATTTCAAACGTAAATTGAAATCCTCTTATCTTATTCACAACTACTCCTTTTCTTTCAATGGATATCAGTCTTGATTTCACGGGTCCTTTTATTTTAAAGTGTGTAATTTGATATGGGGTATCACTATCCCAGGAAAGATTATATCTACCGGAGTTTTTAAGATAACTCGTATATTTTTTTATCAGTACATTCTTGAATTGTTCCGAATAATCATGGTCTCCGGGCTTCATATAGTAGTTTGATTCAAATCCGTTGAACACAACTTTTTGCGCAATCACAATCGGCGACAAGGTTTTAAACTGTACCATTCCCGAAAAGTCAAGGTATTCTTCCTTTTTAATATCATTTATCCTGAATTCGGCTAAGTAAGAATTTGATTCAATCCTGAGTTTTTTATTCCGGAAAATATTCATAATTGAATTTTCAAACGATTCATCGCTCAGCATTCCAACCGAAAAATTTACTTCTTCCGAAATAATTTTCAGTGATTTAACATCAGACTCAAATTCCGGTATCTTTAATAATGAAAATGTATAATAGTCAAGATTATTTTTATTCTGGTCAAACCCGTTTTTAATAAGCCAATTAAGATAATTTGCACCGTATTTTATAAGTGTATAATTTATAAAACAGGATATAGGATATTGATAGTTATAAGATATCAGTTGACCTGAATTGATTTGCTGAAGATTTACTTTTAATCTCATTTTATCCCCCGATAAAAAGTTTACTTCGATTAACTTAACCGATTACATTCAATTTATTAAAAAGAAATTCAAATGCAAATATTATTTTTTATACCACTGCAATGGATTTTACTTAAATATAAAAAAGGGCAGGTTTTTAAAATCTGCCATTCATATAAATACTTTAATACCTCATTTACAAAATCTTTCTATGTTACCCGTGCCAATTATTTTATCAGCATCATTTTTTTCACTTCGGTGTTACTGCCTGAAATTAGTTTGTAATAGTAAACCCCACTTTGAAAATTTGCACCCGAGAAAGCCACAGAATAAGTTCCTGCATTCTGGTTCTCGTTTAAGTGTTTTAATGTGTTTCTTTAAACGGAATAAAATTAAGTGGGGAGAAATTGAACGATTATAGTGTGATTTCTGAGATATTACCTGCTTCCGTAAAACATCTACATCCTACTTTCAGGTTTTTTCTATTCACTACTTAGCTTATACAAGCCTTTAACCCGCATCAAATAAGGAAAAAATTACTGGAAAACTTTGTTGATACATTCTTTAAAAAAATACCATAATTTTGTATGAGTTCTTTTTTCAGAATATTCCGGGAGTTTGAATGCCGCGATGTTTTTAAAATTTAAACAACATTAAAATGAAATCATTTTTCAGTAAAATATTAGGTTTAAAAGAAAAGAAAAATTATAACACCGGATGGGTGAGTCTTATTGATGGATATAATACCAAATATAAAGAAACATTCAGCAGTTATGTTTATGCCTGCATCGCATGCCGTGCAGAAAATATTGCAAAAGCGGGTATAAATTTTTACAGGAATAATTATACATCCGGGAGAGTGGAACTCACACGGCATCCTTTCCTTGATATGATAAGAAGACCGAATAAGTTCAATCAGAGTTTTGAGAATCTTCTGTATCTCATTTCAGTCAGTCTTGATTTATACGGCAATGCTTATCTGTTAATAGAGAGGACAGGGGGCACACCTACTGCACTGTATTATCTGCCATTCGGAAATACACGAGTGATACTTGATAAGGATAACAGAAAAATTATATCTTACGAATACAGGGAAGGAAGCAAAACTTTTAATATACCTTCTTCTGATGTGATACATTTTCTTATCCCATCGCCCTTGAGTAACATTACGGGAAAATCTCTTGTAAGTGCATTCAATTTTACTCTCGATATAGATTATTACCAGAATCTTTTTCAGAAAATGTTTTATATGAATAATGCCTCGATAGGGTTAATACTCGAGTGTCCCGAAAACCTGAATGATGAGCAGTTCGAACGCCTTGAAACCAAAATAAACCAGAAATATACGGGGGTGGATAATTCCGGCAAACCTCTTATACTCGAGGGTGGATTGAAAGCAAGTTCATACAAGCCTTCCGTGAAGGATGTGGAAATGCTGCCGGCAAGGAAAATGATTCGCGACGAAATCCTTGCAATTATGCGGGTACCAAAAATAATTCTCGGAATCCTGGAAGATGTAAACTATGCCGGAAGCAGGGAAGCAATCAGGATTTTCAACGACTACACTATAAAACCATTTGCGAAACTGTGTATTGAAAGTAAATTCAATATTTTCCTGAAAGAAAATTACAGCGGAGATCTAAAACTGACACTTGAATATGATTTTGAGAATGACCGTGAACTTCAGCTGAAAGCATATGAGATTTACAGGAAATATGATATTGTCTCAAAAGAAGAAATAAGAGAGCTGGAAGGGTTCAGTAAATCAATTAAGAATTAATAATTAAAAATTAAGAATAAAGAAAAGGGAAATATCAAAAAATAATAAAACAGATAAAATTATGGAAAAGATAAAATATAAAAATGTAGAAACAATTGAAGGAACAAAAGAGATTGATAAAAATGATTTGACTATCACTCACTATATTTCGACTGTAACTCCGGACAGGTATGGAGAAATCATGAATCCGAAAGGCTGCCTCTTTGAGGAGTACAAAAAAAATCCGGTTGTATTCTTCGGTCACCGTTCGTGTGACTTGCCGATTGCCAGGAACGAAAAAATTATTGTAGATGATTTTGGAGTTCTCGCAGTAACAAAATTCGATACTTCAGATTTTGCAAGGGAAGTATTCAGGTTAAACGCCGAAGGATTCCTTAACAGCTGGTCAATCGGATATATTCCGCGGAAAACGAAAAGTCAAAAATTGAAAACAGAGAATCGGGAACAGGATTATCAATGCATCGAAGAATGGGAGTTACTAGAATATTCAAGTGTACCCGTACCCGCAAATCCGGATGCAGTGAATCTCATAATGAAAGAGATTAAGTCAGAAAAAGTGAAAGCAATCATTGAACAGGAAAATTTAAGAATAATAACAGGCAAACTTAAAAAGGAAATTGAAGAACAAAAAACGGAATACACTAAGATATTCGAAAAACACACTGAAAATACCGGGAATATAATTAAAGGAGAATTAAAACTTTTCGAAGATAGATTAGTAAGAGCACTAATCAGATTAAAGTATAAAGCCGGATAAGAAATAAGTACTTAAGAAAATAAAAAACAAACTTTTCACTCTTAATGAACCTTCTGATTCATAGAGCAAAGAAATATTATAAAAAATAAAATAGAAAGGAAAAACAAAATGTCTGAAGACTTAAAAACATTGGATGAACTGGAAACAAAAATTGATATGAAAGCGAAAAGCGACCCGTTTGAAAGATATAAAAACTCTGAAAATAAATACAATTCCGATATCAAGGATTTCAGGATGTTCCTTAAGGGAATTATATACCGCAAGCCGGAATTGATTCCCGACAGGCTGAAATCTACAACTTTCCTTAACGAATCCGCAGATTCTGAAGGCGGTTACCTCGTACCTGAAGAATGGGAAAGCAGAATTTTTGATAACGTCGGCAAATACGGTGTTGCAAGAAAAAATGCGACCATAATCAGAATGAGCCGTAAAGAACTTTTAATTCCTAAACTTGCTTCACTTCCCGGTTTCACATTCGTAAATGAAGGTGCTGCAAAACCTCTCAGTGTACCTTCTTTCTCGCAATTGAGATTATCACGTCACGACGGAGGATTTATCACAATTTTCAGCAAGCAGTTAATCGAAGACGAGGATTTTGATATAATGAATTACGTCACGGATCTTGCCGCAAAAATAATCATGAAAAATATGGACGATGCGGCATTCAGAGGTCTGAATCCGATTTACGGATTGCTTCAGCCGGAAACAGGCTTGACTTCGATCGTAACAGGCGGAGGAACTTTTGATTCGCTCACTTACGATGAGATTGTAGATGCAACGGTATCTATCCCTTCGCATAACCTTGCGAATGCAAAATGGTATATGAGCAGAAGTGTATGGGGATTCATCAAGAAATTAAAATATTCATCCGGTTCAGGTGAATATATTCTGCAGTCGGAAGATAAAAGAAATCTCTCGCTCGAAGGGTATCCTGTTGTATTGAACGAAGGATGCTATGCGATGAATGAAACAGGCAGGGATAAAGCAATTCTTTTATTCGGCGATTTAAAATATTTATTAATCGGTGAAAGGAAAGGACTGACGGTGGATTTCAGCAAGGAGGCAACGGTTGACGACGGCAGCAATACTATCAGTCTCTGGCAGAACGGACTTGTCGGGCTGAACTTCGGTGTGTCATTCGATATGAAGTGCACTTTCCCCGATGCAATGTGTGTGATTAAAACCTCATCTTAAATACTCTTCTTGTCCCGGAGTGATATATAGCGCTCCGGGACTACTCACCGCATTCAAAATTAAAAATTAAGAATTAAAAATTAAAAATAAATAAACAAAAACAAAAATATAAAACAAAAATTACGAATAGTTGAAGCTTAATGAACATCTCCTATGAGGGCTCATTACTCATTTTTCTTACTTTTTACGTTTTAAATTATTAATTACTAATTATTAATTGTAAAAAATGATTACCGTACCTGAATTTATTACATATATGAATATACCCGTTCCGGTAAACGATGACCTGACAAATTTAATTAAAGACTGCATACTCGCGTCAGTTGATGATATGAATACGTTCACCAACAGGAGACTTGTAGAAATGAATCCGAGCCATGATATGTCAATTATCATAACTACCAAAATAGAATATTACGATGGATACGATTCAAATATCATCTACACAAAAAATTATCCGGTAGTAGAGCTGGACCCTGAATCGAGAAGCGTTCTTCAATACCTGAAAAATGATGAGTCGTGGGAAGATATTATTAAACCTCCTGATACGATTTCAAATAGTTTACTCATACTCGATTTCGGAAAAATAAGGCTCCTGAAGAATTATAAATTTCCCGCAGGAGTAAAAAATATTAAAATCACATACAAAAGCGGATATGATAATGCAACGCTCCCTGAAGACCTTAAAAGAGTGTGTTATGAAAAAAGCGGGCTTAAATTTCTTAACTCCGCCTGCGGAAATTTTCAACGGCTCGGATTGGAATCTTATGAAATATCAAACCAGACAACGAGATTAGTTAATATGGACACAAGTCATAATGAAGTTTTAAAAAAATACAGGAGACCTGTTATATGAATACGGTAAAATTTATTTGTAATGCCCATAGTGAAATTGAAAGTTCGCTAAATGAACTCAGAAATAAAGTCGAGAAATTTGAACTGATAACAATTGTGAACGGAAAAGAAAGAAAAGTTCATATTACAGAACTCGTAAAAGATATCTATTATGACGTGGAAGTGATCAGGGATTTGAATAAAGTACATACAATATTCAAAAAGTACAGGATTTATTTTTTAATGATTCTGATAGCTTTGTTTCTTCTCGGAATAAATTATCAGGATATTTTATTCAAAATACTTAAGTAAAAAAAATCATGAATGAATTTTTATCTGATAACAACAATCAAAGTTCGATGATGCGGTTAATGGCTTTCATCTGTATCGTCACTGCTCTCTTAATAGCTGTCGCAATAACAATATTCGGATTCATAAAAGGAAATGATGCAGTGAGTATAGTAAGAGAATTAATTTATCTATGTTTCGGAATACTCGGCTTCGGTTTCGGAGGAAAAGTGATACAAAAAATGACTGAGAAAATTAATAATTTGTAATTAATAATTAATGTTACGAAATAATTTAAAACACCATTTTTGTCATTCTGAATTTAGTTCAGAATCTCAATTCCGGATAATATTAGACCCTGAAATCATCGACAAGTCGGGATGCACAGAACGCACAAGTTCAGGGTGACAAGTGAGTAACTATTTTAAAACAAAATAAACAAAACTATGAAAATAATACTTGATCCTGCACACGGTAATGAAACACCCGGTAAGCGCTCGCCGGACGGACTATTCCGGGAATATAAATGGAGCCGTGAAATAATTAACAGAATTGCCGGTAAGCTTAAAGATAAAAATATTGATTACGGAATCACCGTCTGTGAAGATACCGAGCCCGGCTTGAAAGAAAGGGTAAGAAGAACAAACAGAATATCATCGGGTGTAAATGATAATGCGGTATTTATTAGTATTCACTGTAACGCTTCCGGAGACGGCTCAGCGTGGATGAAAGCAAGAGGCTTCAGCATCTGGACATCCCGCGGGAAAACCAGGGCAGATGAATATGCGGAAATAATATACAATGAATTCGATAAAACTTTTCCTGATATAAAGCTTAGAAGTGATTACAGCGACGGCGACCCGGATTATGAAAGTAATTTTGCAGTGCTTATGTGCAGAGTTCCTGCCGTCCTCCTCGAAGTTCTTTTTCAGGATAACAAAGAAGATGTCGAAATTTTACAAAGTGAAGAATTTAAAGAAAATTTCTGTGAATGCATCTTGAACGCGGTTCAATTAATAATTAATAACTGAAGTTACGCATTTGTCATGTTGAGCGTAGCAGCCTGTCCCGACGTGTCGGGAAAACATCTCAAAAATCAATGAAAACGAGATTCTTCACTTTCCCGAGTGCTTCCGACGAGTCGGAACAAGTCGGGACAAGCTGTTCAGAATGACAAAACCGGTTGTTTTTTATGGTTTGCGTAACTTCAAATTCTGTAATGAAAAAGGGATCCCGAACCAAGTTCGGGATGACAAAATAGGAGATAATTTCCACTAACATTACAAAAGGAAAATAAATGAATCCAAAGATATTAAATATCGCTAAAACAATATTGTTTATCCTGTTAATCTTATCGTCAATCTTTTTAATATTATCATATCTATCAGGCAGCAGAAATTCTGATAATTTGATTTTGCACGATACGACTATAGTTACCCGGTATAAAAGAGAACTAATTCGTGACACTGTGATAAAATGGTATGAAAAAGTAAAATACATACGCAATAAACCCGAAGAAATCCGTTCTCAGAAAGCAGATAGTATTATAGCCGCTGATTTTAAGGACAAAGACCTGATGTTCAAAATTGACAAAGTAAAAGACAATATGATAATCAAAACATTGAACTCAAGAGACTCTTTGATAAAAGAATATCACTTTAGTAATACAGGCAGGGATTTTTCCCTCATATCGCAAAAAAATAACATTTACCTGAAATCAAAATTATTTTATTTCAGCGGTATTAATTTGATGATAGGATACGATATTTATAAGGATAAAGAACTCAGTCTTGCAATATCATCAGGTATCAACTGGCGGGAACGTATTTACCTGGAAGGATTTGCGGGTTACAATTTCCATAAACGGAATATTAATACCGGCATTCACCTGAATATCAAAATATTAAAATAATGTTATGGCGAAACAGGATAAAATAGATTATGAAAAACTTGCCGATGAACTCATTGAATGGTTCAAAGTGAAAGGAAATATTTACCTGAAGAATTTTGCCATACAAAAAGGTTTTCCTGCAAGAAAAATTTCCGAATATGCAAATAAGAACAAATATTTTGAGGAAAAACTGGCTCTTGCAAAAGATATTCAGGAAAGCAGATTAGTCAACAAGATGATTGGAAATAATCCGTCTCCTCCGTTTATAATCTTTTTGCTTAAGAATATTGCCGGCTGGCGTGACAGATTCGCAGATGAAAAAGGTGAGAAAAATATTCCAACAATTAAACTGGTACTAAAAGAATCGAAGCCCGAAAAGAACAATTGCAAAAGAAAAGAAAATAAAGACCAGTTAAATTTATTTGATGATGATGAAAACTCAGAATAAAAAATACGTAACCACAGTTTTCAGGAAAAACTATGAAGCGAGAACCACAATTGTATTAAATGAAGGCGGGGCGAGGAGTTCGAAAAGCTATTCCGTGTGTCAGCTGTTAATTTATAAAATGATGACCGAAACAAATAAGAATATCCTGATAACGAGGAAAACGATGCCCTCGCTCAGGATAACCGCTTATAAACTTTTCATAGATTTATTAAAACAATACGGATTATATGATGAAAGATGCCATAACAAAACGATACGAAGCTATGAATACAACGAAAATTTCATATTGTTTATTTCCATCGACGAACCTACAAAGATACAATCTACTGAGTTCAATTATATCTGGTTGGAGGAAGCCGAGGAATTCACTTTTGAAGATTTTATTATTCTGAAGACCAGACTTTCAGGAAAAACAAAAGGCGATGAAATGAATCAGATATTCCTCACTTACAACCCAAAGCAGGAGCAGTCTTACATAAATAAGAAAGTTAGATATTTCAGTGACGTTACGCTGATAAAATCTACTTATAAAGATAATCCGATGATAAGCGAAGAATATGTAAATATTATCGAAAGCCTGAAAGACCAGAATGAAAGACTTTATAAGGTTTTCGCATTAGGAGAATATGCAAATGTGGAGGGGAAAGTCTATATGAATATAAAAAACACCCGTGAGTATCCGCTGAAATTTGATGAAGTGATTTACGGACTCGATTTCGGGTTCAACAATCCATCCTGTCTGCTGGAAATCGGTATTAAAGATAAAGTGTTTTATATTACCGAACTTTTATATGAAACAAAGCTTACAAACAGCGGACTAATTTCACATCTGAATAATTTGATAACGGGCAAAGAAAAAAGAAATTTTATATATGCAGACAGTTCCGAGCCCGCAAGGATAGAGGAGATTTACAGGGCAGGATTTAATATCAAACCTGCGGATAAATCTTTAAATGCCGGAATTGATTATATAAAATCATCTGAAATATATACCAATCCATCAAATATTAATTTCAATTCCGAACTTGAAATTTACTGCTATAAAAAAGACAAGAACGGAAATTTTCTTGATGAGCCGGTGAAGTTCATTGACCATGCAATGGATGCAATGCGTTATGCAATATATACGCATTCAAGAAACAGAAGCAGGGTAGGCATAAGAATGATTTAGTGAGGTACGACTGACTGTAATTTTCTGAAACTTTTCTAAATTATTATTATTGCCGGTTAATTCTCACAAACTATTTGACCATCTGAGTTTAATATTACCTCTTTAGAAACAGTATCTTTATCAATATCTATTAAATATTGTGTTGTGTTATCCGGAAATGTGAGTTTTTCTATTTGATCACTTGCATTATAACTACCATATTTGGTTTTAATGGCTTCTTTGACTTTTTGCGGAGCATTTTTAAATTGTATATCTTCTTCTTTTTGTATATAAGTACCATCGGGTTTAAAAATCTCAGTATAATGATAACTTTTATGATTTTGATTTTGCAGGACCATATTGATATTCGGTTTTATTCTGCAATCGAGGATATGAAACTCTTCAAAGTCAGTGAGTACTGCAACAGGAGTATTTGCATTCCAGCCGTAACGAACTGCCTGAAAATAGTCGTCTGCATTTTTGAGATTCCGGCTTGGCTTCTTTGCTTCGGTAAAAAACTTTGGTTCGCGGAATTCAGGAGCGATATAAAAAGCATAATCGGCACGCTTCTGTGCTTTGCCGATGCTTACACCTTTTTCCACTTTCACTTCCTGCTCGTATGGATTCTTTTGCTTGCTATGATAGACATCCCATCCGAGAGCTTCGAAGAATTTATCAATGAAGTCACGGCGGACTTCCGCTTCCTGATATTCGGGTGAGAGATACCTTTTTTCGTTTTCTTTAAAATCTTTTACTAATCCGGTAACAATCGCAAAGGCAGAGTCAAAATTTTCCATAAAATACAAAAAGTATTTAGAATTTTTGTTTATTGAAAATAATAATTTAAAAGCATAAAAATTACTCAATTATCGGGAATAATTTTAAGATGTTTCGAAGGTGGGCTTTCGAAACCAGGTTGAAGAAACAATGAGTAATGAGTAACTGAAGTTTCGCATTTGTCATGTTGAGCGTAGCGAAACATCTCAAAAATCAATGAAAACGAGATTCTTCACTTCGTTCAGAATGACTAACCCGGTTGTTTTTTTGGTTTTCGTAACTTCAGTGAGTAATGAATAATGAGAGGGGAGGAGAACAAGAAGACAAGAGAGATATTACATATTAATAAACCATTAGATTCATTATAAAAATCAAACAGCGGACAGATATATAAGGAGGATACACAATCATAGTCCGCTGTCTGAAGTTATTTACCTTCTCATAACGCAGCCATCGATTTATTAATATAATTTTTTTCATCTGGTATTGAATAAAAAACTTGTCTGCTAATATAATATGCAATTATCATACCGAATAGAATTATTCTTTAAACTGCATTACTGCAGCTTAATTTGGCATGAATCCGGGAAAAAGCAGAGAATATATTCTCATTTTGGGAAAATATTCTCACTATGAGACAGATTTTACCCTCAGGTAATCCTCGGAGTAGGGTTTAACGTCAAATCCACCTCAAGGAATACTCTCATTGTGAGACAGGTTTTTTACTTTGGATAATATTTTGAGCAGGAATTAATATCAAACCTGCAGATGAATTTTTAAGTAGTAAGGTACAAACAAAGTTTGCAGGTCAAGGGTGTTTCCGAATTCAATTTGGGAATAAGAACACGGCGTAGCAAAGCTACAAACAAAAAAAGAGATAAAAAATATTTTAACACGAAGACCACTAAGGACTTAAGGACACGAAACTCACGAAGAAGGACCGGAGTTAAAATGTATAATTTTTAGAACAAAAGATCTTAGCATAATTGTAAAATTACTATAAATGTTTCTTGAAAAGTTTGTTTTTTTTACATCATTATTTAGGATAGTAACACGAGAGTGAAAGAGGAGTTTACATCGTCTCTCTTCGTGAATATCATAGTTTTTTTTGCATTTCAATTTCATTCAATATATTTTACATTTTAAAAGCATTGAAAAAAATTAATTATCCGGGAAAATAATTAAGATACAGAAATGAGAAAAAAACTTGCAATGAAAAAAAACATCGGAAAATCAGATAAAAAGCAAAAAAAATCTGCCGAAAAGAAAAGTATCTCCGGTAAAAATATTAAAACGCAGAGAAAATCCGAAGAAGAGATAATTTCAGGAAATGAATTTTTCGAATCGTCAATTACAGCCAACTGTACTTCAGATATAAATGGTATTGTTAACTATGCTAATCCGGAATTTCTGAAAATGTGGGGATATACAACTAAAGAGGAAGTGACAGGAAAACCGCTTTCGGTATTCGTCAGAAATGAACAAATATTGGACTTGATAATTATGTCGTTGAACACCGCCGGAAAATGGAAAGGAAGTTATATTGCCATAAAAAAAGACGGGTCATCCTTTATTTCCGAATGTTCGGCATCATCGATGATTAATGAAAAAGATGAACATAACGGATATCAGTTCTCGAATATTGACATTACCACTCATAAAAAAATTGACGATAATCTGCACGAAAGTGAAGAGCGATTCCGGAAAATTTTTGATGAAGGTCCGCTTGGTATGGTTTTCGTAAATGAATCGTTTAAGTTTATTAAGGTTAATCCTGCTTTTTGTAAAATGACGGGATATTCGGAAGAAGAACTTCTCAATCTGACATTCAAAGATATTACGCATCCTGATTTTATAAAAGATAATATTAAAGGAGTAAAGAAATTATATAGAAGTGAAATATCTGTTTTTAAGACCGAGAAAATTTACGTTAAAAAAAATAAAGAATTTTTCTGGGGAAATGTGACGGTCACAGAAGTTTTGAATAAAGTCGGAGATTTCCTTCATTATTTTTCAATGATAGAAAATATTACCGAGCGGAAGAATGCAGAAATTGCTTTGCAGACTTCCGAAAAGAAATATCGTAAACTTCTCGAGAGTATTCTGGACGGGTTTATTCTTACAGATATGACGGGAAAATTATTGGAGCATAATGAAGCATACCGGAAAATGCTCGGATATAATCGTGAAGAACTTTCACGGTTAACTTATTTAGATATCACACCGGAAAAATGGCATGACTTTGAAAAGAAAATTGTTAATGAACAGATTATACCAAGGGGATACTCCGATATATACGAAAAAGAATATATCAGAAAAGACGGAACAATTTTTCCGGTTGAACTGCGCACATTTTTAATAAAAAATGAAAACGGTGAAAATGAAGCTATGGGTGCAATCGTTCGTGAAATCACAGAAAGAAAACTTGCAGAAGAAGAGATAAAGCGGGAAAAAAATATTACTCAAAATTATCTTGATATTGCGGAAGTGATATTCCTTGTGCTTGATGAAAATATGAAAGTAAAATTAATTAATAAAAAGGGATGCGATATACTGGGATATAGTGAAAATGAAATTAAAGGAAAAAACTGGTTTGATAATTTTATTCCCCGGGGGGACAGAAACAGGATTAAAGACTCATTTGGGAAAATAATATCCGGAGAAAATAAAAAATATGAGAATAGTGAGAATAAGATTATAACCAAAAGCGGAGATGAAAAGATTATAAGCTGGCATAATACAATTGTAAAAGATGATACAGGAAAAATAAAAGGCACTCTCAGCTCGGGTTTTGACGAAACCGAACGCAAGCGGGCAGAAGAGGAACTTGCAGAAACCCGTAACCATCTGGAAAACATTATAAACCATACAAATGTTTCGATTATCGTCTGGAATATGGATTATAAAATTACAAGGGTGAACTATGCTTTCGAACATCTTACAGGTTATAAAACTACTGAAGTAATAGGAATGGAATTAAGGTTACTTTTCCCCAAAAAAGCGAAAAATATTTCAATAAAAGAAATTACCGGAACACAGGTTTCTGCAAAAAATAAATCTGTTGAAATTCCGATCAGGTGTAAAAGCGGGGATGAAAAAATTGTATTATGGAATTTTGCAACTATATATAGTAAAGACGGTAAAGATATAATAGCCATAGTCGCACAAGGACAGGATATCAAGGAGTAAAAGAGGGAAACTCATCCGGTGAATATCAAGCGGTAATGTTGGTAATTCACCTGATTAAACAATTAGCAATTAATAAATAATAATGAGTCCCGATTCACCACCGAGGGCTTGGGACAGGCTGGGATCTATGCTACGCTTCGATAATTAGCAGCCAACGACCAATAACCAATAACTCTCTACTCTTGCTATAATTATTCCACCCCTACGGGGTTCCTTTCTATATCTTTGTTCTTCACTTCCTCACTTCTTACTTACTTATTCACTTATTCACTTACTTACCTACTTACTTACTTACTTTATTAAAACTGCTTTCTTTGTCATTACATATTTCTGTCCGTTACCTTCAGCCATGATACTGTAGAAATACATTCCGCTTGAGAGATTATTTCCGTTCATTTGCACCGTATAATATCCTGCGGATTTCTGCTCGTTAACGAGCGTCATCACTTCTCTTCCGCTGATATCATAGAGTTTCATAGACACCTTGCTGTCATACGGCAAATCAAAATCAATTTTCGCAGTCGGGTTGAACGGGTTCGGATAATTCTGACTTATGTCAAATTTTTTCGGAACGCCTATTTCCACTTCACCTGCAAGATTGAAATACTCAAAGTTGCCGTTGTAGTCGATTTGTTTCAGACGGTAATTATATTTTCCTGTGTTGAGATTTTTATCTTCGAATGAATAATTCGTTGGAGTGGTCTTTGTTCCGTTACCTTTTACAAATCCTACCTTTTCCCAGTTATTTTCATTTTGCATTGAACGCTGAATTTCAAAACCGGAATTATTTGTTTCTGTTGCTGTTACCCAATTTAATTTAACATCTCTTCCAAAAATTGACGCTGCAAATGATGTTAATTCTACCGGCAGTGCA
>DATCHW010000224.1:0-2212 GCA_036508135.1 Ignavibacteria bacterium | reverse complement strand
AACATTGTAGCATAAAAAGACTCATTGTTTTTAAATTGCGGTCTGTCTGTGAGCTGAATAAGGTCTTCCAGCGGACTATAAAAACAACGATCTGAACCGGGGACCAGGTTAATTTTGCATTCCCAGCTAGTAAGAACTTTTTCGCATCCTTCCAGAGTTCTTTCAGGGTTTGAGTTAATATTTCCTTTGTCCTCTGTTGCATCCAATAAGGTTTTATTAATCACTGTCTGAAGGTTTTCCCCTGTCTGAACGTCTGAAAACTGCGCAACGTTAAAAACGTGATGAATTTTTATAAACGGTAGCTTTATAATTTTAGCATCGTTTAGCTGCTTTGTAGTCCATGTGTTATAAGGACTTTCAGGAAGATTTTTTCTCTGGCCGTTCACCATCTTGTAAAAAGAAAAACTGTAAAAGTATACCGGTAAACCTTCGCTCCCTTTGCCAACCATATAACCAAGGCTCAAGCCCTGTTTAAAAGTCATAAACTGGAGAGTGCTGAAACCTTTAAACATTGAAGCGAAAAGAAGAAAAATAAAATTTCCGTTTTTGTACTGGTGGCCGGTCTTGTAGTTAGTTACGGCCGAATTTTTGTTAACAGGAACAAACCAAGGTTTTTCCCAGGATTCATTTAATTTGCGGTTTAACATCTCGTTAAACATCTCCTGAAGTTGTTCTTTTTTCATTTTGCAAAACAGTTTTTACGGTGTGACTCACCTTCTAAATTAAATAATTATCAAATACGGTTCCACGTGGAACAAAAAACACTGTATATCAGTCAAATAACTTACTTAAAGATACAACCATATACGATAACATCCAAATATTTTAACAACTATTTTTTAGTCAATTTTAACTTATTGACGGCAAAGTTTTTCCCTGGAGAATGTCTCCAGCTACGGAACATAGGCAAAAGTGCCGTCATAATTGGTTGATATCGCTTCCAGATCTGGCGGCAATTAGTCAGAGAACTGCTAAAAAATGTAGTCATTTACTCAAGTTTATAAAAATGGCAACCTTACATAAATTCAAACTCGGAGAAAATTATAACAAAATTTTCATTGTATTCTCGAGATTAGCTAAGGATAGTTTAGAACCACTAAAATATTTCGGCATTTTTGCAAGGGAGCAAAAATGTATAATCAATCATTCCGGCTTGGCCTTTTGCGCCGGAATGGTAGTGATTAACACAACATTTGTATTTGAAAAAATTCTTAATCAATGTTTTTTCCCTTAATAACTTCTTTAAAATTAATACTAAATATATAGCACTCATTTGATAGTCTTATAAGTCATTAATTAAAAATGAGTTAGAAAAGGTGGGCGTTGCATGGTCATTCTTAAAAAGAGGTTATCAACTGTAGAATGCTTTATAGGCTGGGTTGCTGGCTTTAAAGAGCTTTTATTAAAATGTGAAAGGGTTTAGAAAATATTTTTGTAATGGAGAGAAGATGTATAATACTTGTTGAAAAAAGGAGAGAGCCAAGGGAGTGTTTTATAAGTACCTGATTATATGTTAAATAAAATAGATCTCGGAGAAATATATAACATAAAATATTTAATGAAAAAAGAACTCGGAGAGATATATAACATTTTGGGTCCCGCCCCTATGTTTATAGTTTGATTAAGATGATTTTTCCTTCAAATTTCATTTTTCACTGACAATATGGCAGCGTTTTGCAAAAAAATTCATTTTTATCCTTAAAAATACCTTTAAAAAGTTGGTTGATTAAATTTGTTTAATCATTTGGATAGTTTGTTGGATAGCTAGAACATCGAATGGTAAGGAAATTAGGCGTTTTAAGTCGGAGAGAAATATAACCGTATTCGGAGAAATATATAACAGTACTCGGAGAAATATATAACTTGAACTCGGAGAAAATTATAACTGCCTGTATAGAACTCGGAGAAAATTATAACTAAAACTTCAAAGGATTCTCAAATTCATTAAGTAAAGATTTTAAAACGTAGCCTGTAATATCCGTAATTTTTGAAGCATCTTTAGAATAAAGATCGTTTAACTGCATGATCTTTAATAATATGTCATTAATTGAAGCCTGGTTGAAAATATGGGTAATCTGTTCTATGTGTCTATCTTCGAATTTAAAGTGGGTTCGCAGAAGGTAGAGTACATAATCTTTCTTCTCGCTATCCTCTTTTATAAGTTCGGGAGTGATCACCTTGAAGTTTAAATGAGTGACCGTATTGCCTTGTT
>DATCHW010000223.1:0-2765 GCA_036508135.1 Ignavibacteria bacterium | reverse complement strand
TAATATAATCATTAATTGCTTGCGAAAACTCTTCTTCCAGATCTGATATTCCTTCATATTTGATCCACTTACCATCATGAAACTCATGCCAGAATTTTGATCTATGAAGTGCAGAAGTACCTAAATGGATCATTTGAAACTCTAATAAATGATATTCCTTTCCATCAAACCCTATATCAATTCCAAAAATCGGGAAATCTATTTCGGTGGTAATTTTTTTAGAAAAATTTAAAAGCCCTTCATGTTCCTTTTCCGGAACTTCATAAAACCTTCCACTTGCTCTGAAATCATTGTCTCTGTTTTTTCTATACAGAATGTAATATTTCCTGCCAAAGATTAAAACCTTATAATCACCTTTTAAACCTTCTATAAACGTCTGAACAACTATTGATGTACTTACAGGTGCTGTATCATATTGCAGATATTTTGATTTTGAGGGGAAAAAGTATTTTATTAATTTCTTAACAGCTTTTTTAAAATAATCAATATTTAGATCCATCAAGTTCGGTGCAATAAGTATACTCCCCGCAGTTTTAATTTTTTTATGGTATTCTTTTCTATTTTTTGCTAAATAGACTCCATCACCACTAGAGTTTGATATTTGTTTTATTACAACCGGAAAGTGAGAATTATAATTTTGGGCATCTATCCAGGAACCATAACATATGCTTTTTATCGTCTTTAACGACTTATCAACAAACTTTGATCTCAGTAGCTCCATAAAGATTTTATCGTGATGAGATTTTAATAACTCATGATTTGGCATCACAATAGCTCCTTGTTTTTCAAGGAAATAAATCAGATTTTCAATATATCGTTTATAGAAGGTGCCCGGAGTTTCAGAGGTTTGATATAATATGTAAACCCCATGATAATCTTCACTCCAATCAAACTCACTGAACTTATAAACACTTACATTATAATCCTTGGCAAGAAAATATGTTTTTATTTTTTCAATATCCATGGAAGTGTAATTCCTTAAATCTGCAATGGATATTAAAAACTTAGATTCCTCATCTGTGAGTATAATAAGTCTTTTCATTCAGGATAATGTTTATTTATAACTATTAGTCTATTATGAAAGTCACTCTTTCCAAAAGTATATAATATTATGTTTCCAATTTACAGATTCTTTTTCAGGCTTCCTGAAGGGCATGAATTATATAAAGCTATTCGCAAGTCTAATTGGAGTCAAGAAAATTAATCAATCTATTTACTGAATTTTTATACTCCAACAATTGGTAAGCTCTATCATAACCCCTTCGTGATATCAAATCTAATTCTTTATTATTTTTAAGCATCCAGATAATTTTTAGTGCGATTGATTCAGGATTTCCGCATTCTGCCATTATAATGTCCAGGCCATCGGTAAAATACTTATCCATATCGCCAAAATTAGTAGCTAATACCGGTCTCTTAGTGGCAAAATACTCTCCTAATTTTGTCGGGAAACCTGCTTTGGTTTGAATAGTTGAAGGACGGGTTATTGCAAGAATCTTACATTCTGACAAGTATTGTTTCACCAAAGATGACTCCACCAATCCTGTAAAAGTAACTTTTTCTGATAGGCCAAGTCTCTTGCATTCAACTTTTAGCATCGGTATCAGGCTTTCTCCAAAAATAGCATCGCCGATTACCAGCAAAGTTACATTTATATTCTTATCATGCAGAAAGCTAATAGCTTTAAACAAATCATATAAGCCATCTTTTAAATAGGGGGCTCCACTGTATCCCAGGGTATACTTTATTTCTGTTTTAGTCGGTTTCCAGAACTCAAAATCAGTCAGATTTGGCTGAACAATAATGCTTTTTTCATCATAACCCATCTTAATGTATTCATTTTTTAAATAAAAACTAAATAAGATTAGTTTATCAGACATTTTGTTTAAATATTTAAAATTAAAAATAAATCCATATCTTTTTAATTTCCGGAAAAATGAACCGCTGAATTCAGACTTATCGATAAACTCTGCAACAAATTTTGAAGTCTTGATACTGAAAATTTTAGCAATTAGATAGATTGGAATATTATATTGTATTTCACTATTAAATACCAGAATGTTTATTGATTTACGTTTATTTATCAATGATAACAGAAAAATAATCAGACGTGAAATACTGATGATTTCGTCAAATACCTTAAGTAAATGATTTTGGGGTCGTTGTTTAAAACCCAGATAAGTATAAGGAATACCATCCTCAGAAATGTTTTTTCTAGGGCCATTATAAGTGTAATTTCCAAAAGCATATCCCTTAAGTAAAAGCATACTAATGGAACATCCATTTGATTTTAACCCACGGCAGAAAAGATTAAGATAGGTTGCTCCGGCTCCTCCACTTGGGAAATTCATGGAAGTAATTAAAATATACTTTTTCATTATTTTATCCGGTTCCATAATTTAAGTAGTGTTGTATTATCTCATACTATATTAAGATCAGTCATAAGTTGATATCTGAAATAATTTTAATTTTGACTTATTCTGATGCAATTGTGATTAATAAATTATATAATAGTTTACCATTAATTTCCGGTGAAAAAAACTTTTGGTATTTCTTCATCCCATTTAATCCGATTTTTCGTGCTACTTCTGTATTATTGACTATTTCTGTTAAAGCACCACATATTTGTTGAGGACTATTAAATTCAATTAAATACGCATCATCTTTTGTAAGATAATTCTCAACATCACTAGCTTTCGTGGAAATTACGGGGTTACCTGTAGCCAGATATTCACCTAGCTTAAATGGGAATCCTGCATTTGCAA
>DATCHW010000222.1:0-7622 GCA_036508135.1 Ignavibacteria bacterium | reverse complement strand
CACGCAGGATATCACTACCGTTACCATGGGTGATGCAATTAAATTCACAAGTACAAGCGTTAACGCAAGTAGTTATGCCTGGAACTTCTTTGAGGGCGACATTATTAACGAAGCCAACCCGGTACATTATTACAACACGCTTGGTGTAAACTCCAAGAAATTTGGAGTTAAACTAACTGTAACCAGCCCGGCCGGTTGTATTGATTCTCTTTTGCTCGATGGGATAATTACCGTAGTTAATAATGTCACCGGCATCGAATCAAATAAGGCTGCCGTGTTCTCTTATTATCCTAACCCGGTGAAAGAAAAACTTTTTCTGGAGAGTGACGAGATTATAAAAACAGTTAAAATTTTAAATATTAACGGTAAAATGATCCAATCTCTAACCTTCGATAATGAGATTGTTTCTGTTGATTTCAGCCAGCTAAAATCTGGTATTTACCTATTGGAAATTAACGGTTTAAAGGATTCAAAGAAAAATATCAAAATCATAAAACAATGAAAGCTATAAAAATATGCCTTGTGCTTTTTTTTCTGGCCGCTCAACTTTTTCTTTCTTCGTGCGATAACCGAAAGGACTACTTTATTGAGGTTAACAAAGCCCCTTCCCTCACCCTCTTTAAAAACGGAGTTGAGCTAACGGGTAACACTTTATCGGATTCGCTCAAAATCGGGGAACCGTTCTCTTTGCATTATTTTATCTCAGATGAAGAAAAGATAAGAATCCAGGTTACACAGGAGCAACAGCAAAGCATTGTTGATATTGGCTCTGAATTAATTAGCTTCACCGGTGTTACTGAAGGTCAGAATCTCGTTAACCTGACAGCTAAAGATTCTTTCAATGAAGAAGCAAGGTTTTCTATCTCGTTTACAGTTTTTCGCAATATTGCCCCGGTTGCTTTGTTTTCCGTTAAAAAAATTGGTGTTTCAAGCCCCTATGAATATGAGGTGGATGCTTCGGCCTCTTATGATAAGGATGCAAGATTTAATGGGAAAATTGATGAGTATGAGTATACGCTTGCAAATTATAAGTTTAGCACTACTTTGAGTAAGGTCCGCTACGTTTTTGGTAGTGCCGGTCAGAAGCAGATCCGGGTCCGGGTAAAAGATAATAGTGGAGATTGGTCAAATCAGGTTTCTGAGTATTTGGTTTTAAATTGAGTTTTTTGTTACGATTAGTTTTATTGCTAAGAAAGAAGCAGCCTTTTGAGCTGCTTCTTTTGTCTATCTGTTTTTTTTCACCGAGCCCCCTTTTTTGAAATTGACTGGTTGCTTTCCAGAAGTGTCAGTTCCCTTCCTCAAGTGTTAATCATATGCAGCTATATTTCAGTGCGTTTGTAAACTATTTAATATATTTTGTTTGTTTGTAATATTGTGAATATTTATACTATTATATTTATTTTATTTAATGTTATTATTTTAAATAATAGGGCATTTCACGGAAAGCGGTGTTCTCTCTGGTCACTGACTTTTGCATAAATGTTAATATTTGTTAATATTTGTTAATAATAAGTTCAATATATTTGAACTTATATTGTGCTGTTTTCTTATATTTGTACCAAATATACTTTCAAATGGTTATATCAAGAAAAGAAAAAGAATCTCATCTCGCAAAAAATTTATTGTTGCTGCGAAAACAGAGGAGTATGACTTTGGAGGAGATGGCAGAACTGCTTTCACTGAGCAGTAAGTCTTCTTATAAAGCGTATGAAGAAGGACGTGCTTTACCTGATATATTCAAAATTATGAAACTCGCATCATTTTTTGATGTAGCTGTTGCGGATTTAGTGTA
Organism: Ignavibacteria bacterium; assembly: GCA_036508135.1. Classification (GTDB taxonomy): domain Bacteria; phylum Bacteroidota; class Ignavibacteria; order Tepidaquicellales; family Tepidaquicellaceae; genus DATCHW01. Next base: position 5,830 of record DATCHW010000222.1, on the reverse strand, counting down.
TCAAGATCTGGAGAATTTAAAAAATAAATCCAAATCGGAGGAACGGAAATTATTTGAGGTGGCAAAAATTCCTGTCGCAGCCGCGGCAGGTTATGCAAGAAGTTTCGGAGACATTAACTATATAAAAGAACTTGAGACTATAAAAATCCCTTATGAACCATATGGGATTGCACGTGCTTTTGATATTACTGGTGACTCAATGGAACCAGAGATCAATAATGGAGCTACCATTATAGGTATAAAAATTAGCAGTACAGAAATTAAAGACAATAAATCATATATTATAGTAACTAATGATGGTGTTCAATGTAAGAATATAAGAGTTGATGAAGCAAGCGAATTCATTTACCTCATATCAAAAAATGAGAAATACTCACCGAAACACGTGAAAAAAGAGGAGGTCTTGGAAATTTGGGAGGTTTGGAAAACATTATAACAACTAATAATTCAAATACATGGCAAACTGTGACAATTTGTTTCGAACGTTTAATACTGAGCTCCAAGTTCTGAAATCAAAAAAGGAGTCGATAATTACCTCAAAAAATGATCAGCGAGAAAATATAAAGAAGTATTTCAGAGAGAACCACTCAAAGTACGTTCCTACTTTTTTTATTCAAGGATCCAGCAAAATGAAGAACAGAATAAGAACAAAGGATGATACTTGTGATCTGGATGACGGAATTTACTTCAAGGATAATCCTGAAAATATAACAGGAACTACATTACAAGAATGGGTAAAAGATGCTGTTGATGGAACAACTGACGCAACTCCTATCCATAAAAAGAAATGTATTACTGTAGATTATAAGGCAGGTTATAATATTGACTATCCAGTTTATATCTTCAATAAGGATACCGATGAACATCCTAAACTTGCAGTTAAAGACAAGGATTTTAAAACTGATGATCCAAAAGAATTTATTGATGAATTTAATAGAGTAAAAGATGATGATGGCCAATTAATACGAATTACACGTTATCTAAAAGCCTGGTGTGATTTTAAAGGGAAACCAATGCCTAATGGATTGTCAATGACTGTTCTCACAATGAACCACCTTCAGAAAAACGATAAGGACGATGTAAGCATGAAGTTCACTCTTATATCAATTGAAAATGAGTTAAAGAAAGAGTTTAAATGTGTGATGCCAACTACTCCCTATGATAACCTTTTTGGTGACTATAATGAGACTTTCATGGATAACCTTGCTTCATTCATAGCTGATTCTAAAACAGCAGTAGATGAAGAGAAAAATCAACTAAAAGCGAGTAGGCTTTGGCAAAAGCATCTGGGTAAAATGTACTTTCCCTATGGAAAAGACGAAGAAGAAAAAGTTTCTTCAGCTGTATATTTAACTGGAATGATCGGAACCTCGAAACCATATTGTGATACCGAATAATTACATATTGTTTAATGAGCAATTATATGATGCTATAAAAAAGTATCATAACCTGAGAATCATTCAGGATAAGGATAAAATTTCCTTTTTACGGGGTATTCTCGATATTCCAAATGACAATAATGAAATTGTAGGTCATTTTTTAATTGAAGTGCATTATTCAGATAAATTTCCTCACAGATTTCCAATTTTATTTGAGACTGGTGGAGAAATTCCAAATGAAATAGATTGGCATAAGTATAATGATGGGCGATGTTGTATTACAGTTTGGCCCGATGAAATTTTAAAATGTAAGAATGGAATTACTGTATTATTATTTATTGAGAAGTATGCTATTGCCTATTTTGCGAATTACCTCCACAAAAAGCAAACTGGTAGATTTAAAAATGGTGAATATGCTCATGGTGTAAAGGGTGTTAGTCAGTTTTACGAATCATTGATGAAGACGGATAATAGGGATTTATGGATTCAGTACTTCAAAAACACTTTTCAAAACCTAAAAGTCAGATGCGAAAGAAACGAAAATTGCTTCTGTGGTTCGCAAGAAAAATATAAACAATGTCACTTGAAAGTGTTTAACAACTTGCGACAAATTGGAGAAAAACAGGTTCTTTATGATTTTAGCTTGATTTATAAATGAAAAGTAAATTATTTATTGGCTCTTCTTCGGAGGAGCTTAAACTTGCCGAAAATGCAAAATCTCTTCTTGAAAAGGATTTTGAGGTCACTATTTGGAATGAGAAAGTTTGGGACACATCTGTCTTCAAGATTAATCAAAACTTTTTAGCGGATCTGCTTAAAGCATCATTACAATATGATTTTGGAATTTTATTGGGTACAGTTGATGATAGAGTAATTTTTAAAGGCAAAGAAGTTCTCCAACCCAGAGACAATATTTTATTTGAATTGGGATTATTTACTGGTCGATTGGGAACATCAAAATGCGCCTTTATAATTGATAAAGAGATAAAGGTACTGACAGACTTCACAGGACTTACTTTGGCTTATTTTGACAAATCAGACCCAACCGGTTTTGAAAATGCAGTAAATCAGATTAAAGATTTATTTCTGGCAAGTACTGATGATGAAGTAAATTTCTTTCCGTCTGCCACGTTAGCCTCAGTATATTTTGAAAACTTAATTGTTCCTATCTGTAGATTTGTTATTGAAAACGGCGGCTTTACTGACAATGATACTCATTACAAGAAATGTAAAGTAACTGTTATAATGCCAAACAGAATTGATGATGATGTAAACCTTCAATTTGAAAAATTAAAATCTTCAATTGCTACTAAAAATGTTTCATTTAAATATGCCGGAAGGCCGAGACAAATTAGCATTGATACACAAATAAAAAGTGATATACTTGAATTTATTGATTTCCCGACTATTATTACTGGTATTAATCATGCTATTTCAAACCTACTCCCTAACGATTTTAATAAATTAAGTCCCGACTATAGTTCAATTCTTGAAAGAGAACTTAGACGATTCATTACCACATTAAAAAAATTGCTGATCAGGAATGGATTTGACGAGATGGTAGTTGTAAAGAGAGAAGATGAAATCAGCTGACTCATTTTGACACATTGTTGTTAGTTAACGTATAGAGCCAATTCCCTTTCTAAGGTCACTACATTTTATGACATTTGAAAAATTATTGTGAATATTCATAATAATATTATTATTCATAATATTCTTTTTATTTAAAATATTAGGGCATTCCCCGGGAAGCGGTGTTCTCTTTGATCACATTATTTGTCTAATCCCTTGTCGCTATGTCCCGGGCTCCGCTTCGCTGCGGAAGCCTCGAAGCTGAAAAAAGCTTCTTCGTGTTCTAAACCCTTCACAGCGCTAATGCGATGATTTGAGCGGTACAATGGTACACGGCTAAAATCATAATACAGAAGTGGTGTTCGCCCCAGGCTCACGTCTATAAACAAGTTTTTTACAAAGTTAGCCATAAGTCCTAAAACGATGGCCATACCCTTAAACAGCCTTCACACGCAAAAGACTACGGCATAAAGCCGCTACGCTATTTATTCCGTTTCCTTTTGCACTTATTTAGTCCTTATGGCTTTCGTCCACTGGTAAAAACTTTGTTTAACTTAATTCTATCGCATTATGAAAAACACACAGTCCACCCAGCAATCAATCGATTTTCTTCATGTAGCAGAAGTTTCCCTTACCTATGTGACTAAAGTTAAACCTTCCGAACGCCTGACGGTTAAATGTTCCAGGGATGCACACAAGATCTTCTTCGACTCCTGGAACCAATCCACAATTGAGCATAAGGAAACCGTAAAAATGCTCTTGCTCAATAGGGCAAATAAAGTTCTGGGAATTACCACGATATCCGAAGGAGGATTATCCGGCACTTTAATGGATGTTCGTATGATCTTCCAATACGCTCTAAAAAGCAACGCATCCGGAATTATCATCGCTCATAACCACCCTTCTGGAAATATCAACCCAAGCGAGAGCGACCAGAAAATAACCCAGAAAATAAAAGAGGCAGGAAATCTTCTTGACATTCAGTTACTCGATCATATTATCCTTACCCCTGAAAGTGAAATATTCAGAAGCTTTGCAGATGAAGGTCAAATATAAAATTAATACCCTTCGGGGTATTTTTTTCTGTTTAACGGTTGGATGTATGCACTGTTTGCGATGTGTTGCGCCTACGGCAGAGCTAATGGTGCATATAGCATGTTGTGCGTAGTGCTTTCTCTAATGTTTATAATCATAAACCCCTAATTCATATACAATTCTGTCAACACCAGCTTGTCTAACAATATTTGTTATGAAACTATGTAACTCAAGGTATTGTTCTTTATTATTTACAAAACCTTGAGAAACTGAATTGTTAATACGTGGTGTACCTACCCAAATATCCTTTAAAGGTCTGAGAGTAAATTTATCCCAAGGTACGTGTAAATAGCTTGTTAATTTCAAATTACTTCTAAAATGAACAAAAGTTAGATGCTTCATCAATAGATTTACAATTTTGAGGCTGATTCCAATATTCATTCTTGAATCAGCACCTTTATCAGTTTTACTCTCCCAAGATTCAACTAATGAATTTGCCATTTGAAACAAAAAAACATCATAGTCATTTTGATTGGATATGTTATTTAGTTTGATAAGAATTTCATCAATACATATTGTTTCAGTCCAATTTTTATATTGTTGAGATGGATGATATTCATTTCGAAAGGCTCGAGCAATAGAATTACCAAAAGTGTAGCTTTTATATATCTCATTTGCCGTTTTATTTATAAGATTGTCCTTATTAAGGTATTTTTGAATTGAATAGTGTAAATCAAAATTTCTAAGTGATTCAATCAAATCTGATTCATTAATAACGAAATTGGGTTTCTTGACTGTTTTTCTTTTGATATAACTTCTTTGTATTTCGTTTTTTGACTCGCTTCTACTCTCAATATTAATAAAGGGTCTAATTTCATGCCATTTTTTAGTAGGAACAACTAAATCTCCCTCAATAATAGCATATGACCACCTTATTGCCTGAAAAGCAGGATATTTTTCAGAATTTGGTTCTTTTATGTCATTAATTTTACCTCCTTTATCAAGGATCTTTTGAAAATCTAGCATTCTTTTTTTTGACATCTTTCTCCCATATCCTTCTGGTTTTCCTTCATTACACCATGATGGTCTGGAAAACCGGTTTAGATTTTTATCAACAATTCCTTTTTCTTTCATGGATAGAATTAATCGTTATATGTCAGGTATTTATTAGCATTACGCACTACGATTGTGTAAACGCCATAGTGGCGTTTATTTCTCACTTGGGTGTGGTTTTTTTCTTTCATGTAGTAAATATATGAATGTTTCGAATACATAAATATGATAGTCAAAGATCTAATGTGTCAAGTGGACTTTTTGTCTGGTCGAAACCCTTGGTGGTTACGTGGGTATAAATCTCAGTGATCTTGCTCTCGCACGGTTTTTAGCCAAACACAGAAGATTAAGAATGTTTGTCTAAAAAGGAGATTTAAGTTTGTAGTAGAAAAAACTACAAACTTAAAACCCCTTCCCGTTTGCCTGGAAAGAGTTCGCCTCTTTTTCCGCTCCGTTTTCGCTCTCGTCCGCCCATGTTTCGCTTCGCAGAAACAAGACCGTCCTTCGCTCCACTACGCTTCAAAAAGGCTAACACTTTCCTTTTGCTCTCTTTGTGAATTAAAAAGTTCCTCGCTGTGTGATCCTCGCTCGACCAGGGGAACGCTTCCGCCAGCTTTTGCTTAAAAATCAAATAAAGAAATAGCGGTATTCGGCTAGGCCTCATGGTCATTTAACCAGATTTTTCCATAAATTTAGCCTAACGATTAAAATGGAGGCCAATGCAATACATTCCGCCCCGCTCAAAAGACTACGCCATAAAGCCACTTTGTTATTTATTGCGTTTCCTTTTT
>DATCHW010000221.1:0-188223 GCA_036508135.1 Ignavibacteria bacterium | reverse complement strand
TTGTTGGTTGTTAGTTGTTGGTTGTTGGTTATTGTGTCTTGTCCTGAAAAAAGTAGACAAAATAAATTAGTAATAGTAGTAATTTGTTCTTTTTTGTTTTCCATCTTTTATTCTAATCACTAATCACCAACAACTAATAACTATTTTTTCTCCTTCTTCTGCACTTCTGGTTTTGAATAATAATAATAATAATTATAATAATAACCATATGCCTGTCTATACATAAAATTATTTAGAACACTTCCAAGGAATTTATTCCTGCCGATATTCATTATACCTTCGAATGCTCTTACGAACGGTTCCATCGGAGTTTTATTTGCCTGGACAACAAGAATTGTACCATCTGTTATCCTGACTAATATTTCAGGGTCGGTGACAGAAATAAACGGAGGAGAATCAACTATGATGATATCGTACATCAGTTTCATCTTTTCCAGAAATTCTTTCATTTGGTTTGAGCCAAGTAATTCCGAAGGATTGGGAGGGATTGTTCCACTTGTAATATAATGAAGATTTTCAAGACGAGTACTTCTTACTACATCTTCTATGCTGGCATTGGCGAAAAGATAATCACTTAAGCCGGGGAATCTCTCTGATTCAAAAATGGCATGGATACGGGGTTTTCTCAAATCGCAATCAAGTAACAAAACCTTTTTATCAGATTGTGCAAAACTGCCCGCTAAGTTTAAAGCTACAGTAGTTTTCCCCTCAGAAGGAATTGCACTTGTTACCAAAATGGTTTTTAAAGGTTCGGATTCCAGTTTTGAGAACAAAACCCTTGTTCTTAATGCTTTAAATGATTCTGAAGCAGCAGCTTTGGGTTTGTTTGCAATAATAAACTCAAGCTGTGAAGAACCAAGCTCTTTCAGCTCTTCAATTGATGGTATCCAGGCAAGAACTGGTATTCCTTTCTTCTCTATATCCTCCGGAGTTTTTATAGATCTGTCCAGATAATTTCTAAGAAAAGCGAAACCGATTCCCAATCCTAATCCGAGAATACATCCTAATATTATTATTAACTTTCTGTTAGGTTTAGAAGGTATGGAAGACATCTGGGCTTTGTCAATAATATTTACGCCTCCTAATTGTGAATTTTCACTCACTAAAGACTCCTGATATTTCTCCTCGAGAGCAAGGAATAATTTTTCATTGGATTTCATTGCTCTTTCAAGTCTCGCAATCTCGATACTTTGAGCAGGAAGCTTTGAAAACTCAGATTCGTATTTTTTTAATAGTCCGGAAATCGAATTTAATTTCGCTCTATTCGTCTGAACAGACAAGTTAGTTTCGAAAAGCTTTTGCAAATAAATCCGCCTCTCCTCAGGTGTATTTCCATATAGACTTTTCTTAATTATTAACAATTTTTCATCCAAAGTGTTTCTCAGAGGTTTTATTTTGGTGTTATAATCGCTGATTACTTTTTCCTTAAGCTTTTCTTCTTTAGGGATGGTTGCTTCAACATCTCTTTTCACTTCCAATTCTGCGATTGTTTGATACAATTCTTTAACATAAGTCTCGTTTATCTGTCCTTCAAAAAAATCTAATAATCCGACATCGATTTTTGATACTTCAGTCGTAAGTTCCGAATAAGCTTTCTGGTACGAACCTAAGTCAACTTCAGATATGTTCTTTTGAGCTTCAAGTTCAGAAATCCTTTCAACAAGATTTTTTGCCTGTTCATCAAGATAAACTACATTACCTCTCTGCTGATAATCCTGAATTGCGGCTTCAGAATTTAATAATTCAATAGCTTTTTTTTGTTTTTCCTCATCCAGAAATTTTCTTATCGTTGTCACTTCCCTTCTGCTATATTCCAGACTGTATTGGACATATGCAAGAGCATAAACATCGGTAATAAGTTTCGCTTCATACGCAGACGGGCTCTCAGCGGCAATTTCAACAATATCCAGTCCTCTCTTTTGGTTTATGTTCACAGCATTATTCAATATTTTGATTAATGCGGAAGGACTTACAGTTTCGCTGTTATATGCAGGATTAATATTCAATATTAATGAATAATCAGATTTTACGGGATGTAATTTAAATGAATCTAATAATGCGGAAGCAGTTCGTTCTTTTATTGTGGTACTTTTCAAAATTTCGATTTCATTGGAAATAAATCTGTCTGCCTGTAAGTCCTCGAATGGCTGTAATTTAGCAGTCAATATACTGCCCTGGGACTTGGTGATTTTTAACGAAGTGCTGGTTTTATAAATATCAATTGCATTAGTGACATAGATAATTGTTGCAAAAACACTTGCCAGAAAAATTAATAATATCGGAAACACGTTATTCCTCAACAGATTTATGTATTGCTTAATATTATCCGAGGGATGAGTTATGGACTGTGTTAACAGTTTGGTATCAGTGCTTTTTTGTTCCGGATTAAAATTTGATTCTTCCAATTTCTAAAATTTAAATTAAATTTTTGTTTATTTTTTTGTTATAGTCACAATCAGGATTGCGACTGATACGAGTACAGATGTTAAAGATGCTATTAAAGAAATGTTATCGCGAAAGAAATACCTGGGACCACCGGGGAAAATAAGTATATCACCCGGCTCAAGAGTTGGATTCACAAATTTATTTGTGCCCACTTTTTCTGCCCATAATAAATCATTGTAATTTAGATTTATTATTTTATCTTCACTTATTCCTATAGAATCATTTTTCGGGCGGAACAAACGAATATCTTCGAGATTAGATTCCAAGATAGGACCGCCGGAATAAGAAATAAGATCCTGAACGGAGGACCCCTTTGGAATTAAATACTTTCCCGGGTTCTTAACAAAGCCCCAAATATTCACTTCGATATTAACTTTATTCTTATCCGAGTAATTATAAAAACTACCGTATGTTGGTCCTATTAAGGCTTCACCAACGTTTTCTTTGTCGTTTTGCCCTAAACCCTGCGATATCCATATCACAGTAAATAGGAAGAAAAAAACTATTTTTTTCAAAGTTTTAATATTAAAAATTATAAAATAAGTTGTTTGGTTATTAGTTGCTGGTTGTTGGTTGTTAGTTGCTGGTTGTTGGTTGTTAGTTATTGGTTGTTAGTTGTTGGTTGTTAGTAAATAGGTAAATAAGTGAATGAGTGAATAAGACAGAACTTCATTTCTCACCTTCTCACTTTCTTACTCATTCACTTTCTTACCTTCTCACTTATTCACTTATTTATTTTCCATCTTTTATTCTAATTAACTAATCTCCAACCACTAATAACCAATCACTAATAACTAACCTCTATACACAGCTCCGCTTATTGAGTCACATAAAATCAAAAACTCAAGAATAATTAAAGTTTTCTGCGTCCTGTATATACTCTATATGTATTTAAATGTAATAATGAAAATAGCATTATGTTTGGCAAATTAAAAGGCTATTGACCATTATAATTCAGAAAATTTTAATTACTATTGAATTATTTAAATGATATTATTATATTATTTAAACTATAAACTTATACAAAACTATTATGGGAAAAATACTCTTTACTGTTTCATTATTTATTATTTTAATTTTTAGCTTTGGAGAAGTGAATTCTCAGGTAAGATATACTCCACCTGCGGTTACACTTGGAGCTTCATTTGATATGAATTTTGCCACTAATGATGCGTATGGCAGAGTAACCGGTTTGAATTCGTATAATATGAGAGCCGGAAAAGGATTTAGCGTTTTTGCAAAATTTGGATTGGGTACTATGAAGAGACATCGAATAACAACGAGTATTCAGTATAATAAAATGTTAAATTATGATGCGAATTCAAGTTTCTTTTCTCAGATTTTTTCAGGAAACCCTGATGATGCACTGCATACTAATTTCAATATATGGACCGGAGCAGTAGGTTATGAGTATCTTTTCGGAGCACCGTGTTGTAATAAGCAGCATCTCGGACTTGCGGTTACTTTCAATAGCATTGGAAGTGTAGCAGATAAATTTACCCCTACAGGAAAATTTGAAAATTCTTTCAGAGTTGGTTTGCAATTTAATGCCGGTTATGAGTTTGTGCTGGGACAAGGCGGACAATATGGTTTGGAACTGGGATTTAAATATAATTGGATTAATCTGTTCAATCCTTCAAATGAGATTAATACTCCGGGTGCAGCAGAAATACACTTAAATGATGGTAATGGACCGGGTGGTCTGGGCTTCACAAGATGGATAGGAATGATGACAATTGATTTAGGATTTAATTTTTATACAGGTGTAAAGCAGGTTTTTAGAAAATAGTTGTTGGTTGTTAGTTGTTAGTTGTTAGTTGTTAGTTGTTAGTTGTTAGTTGTTAGTTGTTAGTTGTTAGTTGTTAGTTGTTAGTTGTTAGTTGTTGGAAAAATTTTTGAGCACGAATTAAATATTCTTTTAATTCGTGCTTTTTTTTACTTTTTCTCATCACATAAATTACCAACTTTACCGCTTGATATTTATCAGATGAGTTTTTTTATTCGTTCTCCTAATATATTTGGGCTAAAGCCCAATTGCAGGGCGTAGCTACCCCCGTCGTAAACGACGGGGAAAATGAAGAATTCTAAAAAAGGGAAATACTTGAGTTTGTTATAATTTTCAAAGTCCCACTTAATAAAGGGGGAATACAATTAACAATTAACAATTAATAATTAATAATTAAAGAGCAGAGAATAATGAACAATTTCCTGTTTCCTCGGGTATCCTCTGGCTCATCTCTCGATTGGGAGACTTCTTTTGAATTGGAAATTATTGTTTACGAATCGGGAAAATTTGTGTAGAATATAAATTATCTTTAAAATAGTTTGGGCTAAAGCCCAATTGCAGGGCGTTAGCTACCCCCGTCGTAAACGACGGGGAAAATGAAGAATTCTAAAAAAGGGAAATACTTGAGTTTGTTATAATTTTCAAAGTCCCACTTAATAAACGGGGAATACAATTAACAATTAATAATTAATAATTAAAGAGCAGAGAATAATGAACAATTCCCTGTTTCCCGATATATCAACGAGGAAGAAAGTGAATAAGTGAATAAGTAAGAAAGTAAATAAGTGATCCCCGATAAAAGCATTCGAGGATGACAAAAAGGGGAGAAAGAGAAAGTTAGAAAGTGAAAAGGTGATCCCCGATAAAAGCATTCGAGGATGACAAAAAGGGGAGAAAGTGATCCCCGATAAAAGCATTCGAGGATGACAAAAAGGGGAGAAAGTGATCCCCGATAAAAGCATTCGAGGATGACAAAAAGGGGAGAAAGTAAGTTAGTTGTTGGTGGTTAGTTGTTAGTGGTTAGAAAAATTTTTCTCCTGTTTCCCGAGCTCTCGATTGGAAGACTGCTTTTGAATTGGAAATTATAGTTTCAACCTATTTTAGGACAAGACACCAACAACTAACAACCAACAACTAACAACCAGCAACTAACAACCAGCAACTAACAACCAACAACTAATAACTGGTTCAGATTAATTTCTGTTTCTTCAGAATCAAATCAATAAGTTCCCTTACCGCACCTTCACCTCCGTTTTTTTTGCATACATAATCGACTATCTTTTTTACTTCATGTACTGCGTTATGAGGACAGGCTGAAAAGCCGGCTTTTTGTAACAATGGAATATCAAATTCATCATCCCCGATATATGCAAAGTTTTCATCTTTAAGGTTATATTCCTTTTTGAGCTCTTCGAATGGAATAAGTTTATCATCGATATTCTCGTATAGGTGATGAATCTTTAACCTGTCAACCCTTCTTTTATTTACAGGTGAATTCATCCCGCTGATGACTGCAAATTTTAAACCGAGTCCCCTTCCGCGTGTGATTCCATAACCATCGTGTGTGTGGAACATTTTAATATCTTCACCGCTGCTGGAAAATATAATGTGACCGGTGGATAAACAACCGTCCAAATCCATTAAGATAAATTTTATTTTTATTAAATCAGGTTTTCTTTTCTTAGCCAATTTCTTACAGGTTTATTTTTGAAGGACAAATATCATTTAAAAAACAATTACTGCAATCAGGCTTTTTTGCTTTGCAGACCTGACGCCCATGCTCCCCTATTCCCAAAGAAAATGTAAATTGTTCCTGCGCAGGAATAATTTCTTGTAATTCTTTCTCGATCTTTTCCGGATTTTCATTCTCAATAAGTCCTAATCTTGCCGTGACTCTTGATAAATGGGTATCTACTATTATCACATCATTTTGACCGAAACAATTTCCAAGCAGTACACTTGCGGATTTTCTTCCGATTCCTTTTAAAGATACGAGGTCCTGCATATTACCCGGAATTTTATTTTTAAATCTAATCTTAAGGTCGGAACATATAACGAGGATTGCTTTTGCTTTGTTGTTAAAAAAGTTTATCGATTTGATTTCTTCACGGAAATTATCCATACCGTCTTTTAAAATATCTTCAGGCTTTTTATATTTTGATTTGTAAAGCGGAACCATAATTTTATTGACTCTAACATCGGTGCATTGTGCGGCGAGGACAGTGGATACAAGCAATTCAAAAGGTGTGGAAAAATCCAGATGGCATTTTGCATCCGGGTATTCAAGGTCTAACCTCCTGATAATTTCTTTAGCTGATTTTTCTTTATTCACTTTATAAAATAATTTAACATTTTATAGACAAGCTTTGCGGCAAGAAAATCAGGGAAGGGATTTGATTTTACGGGTGCAAGTTCAACAAGGTCGAAGCCCACAACATTTCTTTTTTTGCCGAGTTTTTTCAATAGCTTTACAGTCTCACTCCACAGGAATCCGTCAGGCTCGGGAGTTCCTGTTGAAATAACTATTGAAGGATCAAAATAATCTAAATCGAAAGTGATGTAAACATTCTTATTAAGAGTTTTGATTATTTTATCGTCCCAGTTTTTTCCATATTTTCCGTTACGGATTTCAAATGCATAAAAAGTTTTGATTCCTTTTTCTTTTATGAACCGATATTCTTCGATACACTGTGCACGGATACCAACCTGTGTGATTTTTGTTGTAAATTCGGAAACCCTTGCAGCAAAGCTGGCATGGGAATATTTAGTCCCCTCATATTCGCCGCGCAAATCCGAATGTGCATCAAAATGCAATACCGATAAATTTTTGTAAGAGTCATAGTGTGCCTTTATAGCTGCCGCAGCGATAGTATGCTCTCCTCCAAGAGAAACTACGAATTTTTTTCCATCTATCAGTTCTTTCACTTTATGGTAAATAAGATCTAAGGCTGGTTTTCCTTTTTTACTTCCGAATTTAATCTCTTCGACCGCACATATGCCTTTTTCAAAGCATAATTCTCTGTTAAGTTCCTCATCAAAAAATTCCACATAATGAGAAGCTTTGAGGATAGCTTCAGGACCTTTAGATGTGCCTTTACCGTATGAGGTTGTAGCTTCATATGGAATCGGGAGAACTGCTATCTTCGAATCTTTAAAGTTTGAGAATTTATCTTCTATCGCAAGAAAATTTTTTTTTATATCATAATAATTCATAGTCAGATGTAATTTGTTAGTTATTGTTAAATTCTTCGAGCCCGAGATGGTCTATCATCTTATTGACATCACGATTTTCATTAGTAACTTTTTTAATATCTACGGGAGCAATTTTAATAGGTAAATCTATCTCCGGCTTATCCGTATCGCCGGAGATTAATTCAGGAGTTTTTTTTTTAAGATTTTCCAGGTCTTCAATCAAGTTTGCGACATCTGTAATTTCTTTATTTACCCTGCATAATTCTATTAATATTGTCTCCAGTAAAATATTCTGGTTATTTGAATATTTGAATCTTGTTTCAGATTCAAAAAGTATTTTTAGAAATCTTAATATTTGTCCTTCGGTGAATTCACCGGTTTGCGTTAAATACCTTTTCTTGATATTATCGGTTTCGTCCAGTAAGTCAGGATTTGAGGACGTTTTTACAATTAATAAATTCCTGAAATGCTCTATCAGTCCGTTAAAAAATGTCTGAAGATCAAATCCGTGATCTATCAATCCGGAAAAATGTTCGATAAGAAATTTTGTATTACCCGATTTTATTGCTTCCGAAATCCTGAAAAATGATTCTTTATCAGGAAGATTCAGAAGTTCCTTGAGTGCTTCACTTTTAATATCGTTTCCAAAATATGAAACTGCCATATCAAATATCCCGAGTGCATCCCGCAAAGCACCATCCCCGAGTTTTGATATCAGGAACAATGACTCTTTGTCAATCCTTATTTGCTGGTCTTCGGCTACTTCTTTTAACTTTTCCCTGATATCATCGACCTTCAGTTTATGTAAAACGAATCTCTGACATCTGCTGATAATTGTCTGGGGAATTTTTTCAGCATTCGTAGTTGCAAGTATGAAGATCAGGTATGCGGGCGGCTCTTCAAGTATTTTCAATAATGCATTAAACGCCTGAATTGTGAGCATATGAACTTCATCAACAATGAAAAATTTATATTTTGCTTTTATCGGAAAAAATTTTGCAGCATCCTGTATCGCCCGCACATCATCAATTCCCCTGTTTGAAGCGGCATCGAGTTCAAAAATATCCGGATGTATTCCGCGTGTAATTTCACTGCAGCTTTCACAAGCATTGCACGGCTCTCCATCTTTAGAATCAGCGCAGTTCAACGCTTTCGCAAATATTCTTGCGATTGTAGTTTTACCAATGCCTCTCGGTCCGCTTAGCAGATACGAGTGGGCAATTTTATTATTCAACTTTGCATTCTTAAGCGTCGTAGTCACAAATTCCTGGGAAACTACCTCTGCAAACTTCTGTGGTCTGTATTTTAAAGCGGATACTTTATAATCTGCCATATTAATATTTTAAACTTATTTTTTAAATTTCACATCCGGTTTTACAAATGCGAATTTTATTGCGTCGCTCACGTTTTTTATTAATTTAATTTCCAGTCCTGTTTTGATTTCAGCCGGGACTTCAGAGATATCTTTTTCATTTTCCGAGGGTATCAGAATAGTTGTGATGTTATTTCTTTTAGCTGCAAGTAATTTCTCATTTAATCCTCCTATAGGCAGGACGTGACCTCTTAAAGTTATCTCACCCGTCATAGCGACATTACTTTTTACGGGATTTTTTGTTACAGCCGAAAGCATTGCAATTATCATCGTTATTCCGGCTGAAGGTCCATCTTTTGGAATTGCCCCTTCAGGCAGATGAATATGAATTTCCTTGTCTTTAAAATAGTCATCGGGAATTCCAAACATTTCCGAATTTGACCTGATAAAAGATAATCCCGCAAGTGCAGATTCTTTCATTACATCGCCGAGTTGTCCAGTCAGTGTAAGTTTATTCTGTCCTTTCATAACAGTAACATCAATGTTCAGAATATCACCGCCCATAGAAGTCCAGGCGAGTCCATAGACCGTTCCGATTTTATTTTTTTCTTCTTTGCTTCTTTTCTTTGAATAATATTTATTTACTCCAAGATGTTTCTCAAGGAGTTTTTCTGTTACTGTGATGCTTTTACTTTTCTTCAGATCGTTCTTTATTACTTTTTCTTTTGCAAATTTTCTGATGATGGAAGTAATTTCTCTTTCTAAATTTCTTACGCCCGCTTCTTTTGTGTATTCCCTGATTATCTTCAATAATATATTATCGGGAAATTTAATCTCATTCTGATCCATTCCGTGCTCAGTTAATTCTTTTGGCAGGATATGCCTCTGTGCAATCTGAATCTTCTCAAAATCCATATAGCTGCGCATTTCTATAATTTCCATTCTATCCTGAAGCGGCAAAGGAATATTGTAACGTATATTTGCGGTTGTAATGAAAAGCACATTTGATAAATCATAATCTACATCAAGGTAATGGTCGTTAAAAGCATTGTTCTGTTCAGGGTCAAGAACTTCGAGCATTGCACTCGAGGGATCTCCCCGAAAGTCGTTACTCATTTTATCAATCTCATCTATCAATATAACAGGATTGCTCGTTCCCACTTTTTTCATTGCCTGAATGATTTTCCCCGGCATAGAACCAATATACGTCCGTCTATGTCCTCTTATTTCTGCTTCATCTTTAATACCTCCGACAGAAATTCTTGTAAATTTTCTATCCAGAGTCCGGGCTATTGATTTTCCTAAAGATGTTTTCCCCACTCCGGGAGGTCCCACCAGACATAGTATCTGCCCTTTGGGCGACTTTTTTATATTCTTATTCTTCAGTAATTTCAAAACAGCAATTAACTCTATAATTCTTTCTTTGGGTTTTTCCAGATCGTAATGGTCTTCATCCAAAATGGTTTGCGCTCTTTCAAGGTCATAATTATCGTCAGTGAATTTATTCCACGGTACATTCACCATCCAGTCCAGATAATTTCTAATGACTCCAAAGTCCGGAGACATTTGAGGTGTCTTCCTTAGCTTATTGAACTCTTCCATCGCCTTTTCTAAAATGGGTTCAGGCATTCCGGATTTTTCTATCTGTTCTTTAATTTTAATTAAATCAGGGTCAAGCTCAATTCCATCACCAAGTTCATCCTGCAGAATTCTTATCTGTTCCTGCACAATGAATTTCCGCTGATTCTTTTGCATCGCCTGGTATATTTTCGCATCAATATCTTTTTCAATATTCAATACTTCGATTTCTGAATTCAAAATATACAGCAATTCAAAGTATTGATCCTTCAAATTAGTTTTTTCAATTAAAGATTGCTTTTTATGAACATCGACATTTAATGCGGATGCAATATAAAAAAGTTTTCTGTCCGATTCAAAGATGTTTTCATAAGCAGAGATTGATTCTTTTGGTATCGAAGGATTCGAATTCACATAATCAACAAAAAGTTTAGAAGAGCGTTTTTCCAAAGCTCTTAACTCATTATTGTCTTCAAATTCTATTGATTTAATTTTCAACTTCGTTGATATAAAATCCCCTGATATATATTCCGTTGAATTTGCAATTACCAATCCATCAACAAGCACTTTGATCAATCCGTTAGGAAGTCTCAGCACCTGAAGAATTTTTGCTATTGTACCGGTCGAATAGAGATTATCTACAGAAGTTTCCTCAAGTTTTGGGTCAATCTGTGAAACAAGAAAAATATATTTATCTGTTTCTGTTGACTTATTGATTGCCTTAATTGTAGATTCCCTGCCGGCAAGAATCGGGAAAACCATATAAGGAAAAATCACAATATCTTTTAAGGGTAACACAGGAAGTATTTCCGGAAGTGAATTTAACAAATACTTGTCAGGTGTATCCGTGTCATTAAATGTAGATGAAAATTCTAAATCAATATTTTTATCAACGGCGTCATTCATATGCTTTATTATTAATATTATATAATATAATTTTACTGACATAGAGATTCAATTTAAAAAATGCTGAAACAAATTTGTTTATTTTTTTAAAAATTTTAAATAGTTACTTTATAAGATAAAACAAATAAGGTTTGATTAAAAATATCTTTTATATTGCTTTTGCTCTCTGTATTTCTGTTACAATTGCAGCGTGTAACTATGCAACTCACAGGACACTCACCGGCAATCAGGTAACTGAAGATGAAGATCCGGAGCCGGATTACCGGACAACTTTGAGTGAGGATTATCAGGATTATGTTTCTTATATTTTTATGGGAAACAGAAATGAAAATTTCGGTACATATTTCAATAAATACTTTACTTCACTTGAGGACTATGACGAAGGGATGAAGGAATACAAGACTCTTATTATAGCTAATTATAACAGAAGATTAGACAGCATTTATACACTTCCGATCCTTTCGGTAAATGTAAAAGATAAACTAAATGGTGTAATAGCAAAATGCTCTAAAATTATTCAATATAATAAGAATTCAAGATTTCTTGATGCTTCAGTTTTGCTTATAGGTAAATCCTACTATTATCTACAGGACTTCTATCAGTCAGAAAGAAAATTCAATGAGTTTTTCTCTAAATTGAATGTCAGCAAGTTTTCCGATGAAGCAATCCTTTATCAGGGAAAAACGAAATTAAGATTGAAGAAAATTGATGAAGGATTATTAATTTTGAATAATCTTATCGATAAATCCAAAGATCCTGATATTAAATCCGAAGCGACTCAGGAACTTGCACTGTATTATATCTCGCAAAAGAATTACAAAGATGGAATTGATAATATAAAAAAATCCATCGAACTTACTAATAACAAAGAGAATAAAGCTGAAAAACAATTTCTTCTTGCCAGATTATACACATCTATTGATCTATTAAAAGCAAAGGATGAATATCTTTCCGTGTATGATAATACTACAGATTTCGATTTGATATTTTACGCGAGATTAAATTATGCTAAAGTATTAAACCTTTCAGGCAAACCGAAGGAAGCTTATGTACTGCTTGATGTTTTGAATTACAAGTACAGGGAATATACAGACTTAAGGCAGTTGTCCGATGTTGAACTAGCAAATAGTCTTAATCTTCAGGGCTCGTTCTCCGAAGCTATGAAAAAGTACTTTTCTATAATCGTTACATATCCTAATTCGAAAGCTTCATCTGAAGCTTATTACAAACTTGCAAAACATTACGAAGATACAGAACATAATTATCTAAAAGCTTTTGTATGTTATAAAAAAGTAAACGAGCAGAATCCTTATAATGATTTTTCTGACTTCTGTGCTTTGCGTGTAAATACTTTCAATAAATATTTCACATTAATTGCCGCTATTAACGATACTACGAAGGGTGAAATACCTACTGAAGACGTAGAACTTGAGAAGTATAGAAAAATGATAGACATCGAAAAAGGCATTGATAAAGAAAAGATCAAAGGTAATGAGAAAGAAAAAGAGAAACTTAAAGATCCAAAAGGCGGAGGTATAAAGAATAATTATTCGCCTATGGATTCCATTGTAGAGAAAGGCAGGAAAGAGAAGAAAAAAGGCGAGGAACCGCTTGATTCTCTGAGGGAACAAACGATTGATACAAATACGATTATTAATAAAGGAAATGATTCACTCGGACTTGTTCTTGAAAAAAATAAGCAGGATTCGTTACTGTTGATTCAAAAATCAAAAGAAGATTCGATTTTAATTGTAGGAATAAAATCGAAAGAGCAGAATAAATATAATGCTTTTCTTGAATTATCCGAAATATTCATTTATGAATTAAGCAAACCTGATTCGGCTGAATTCTATATTTCGAAGGCAATTGATTTTTCTCAAAACCCTGAAAACCAAACCAAAGCTTATTATTTCCTGGCTACATTATATAAGAATTCTAACAGACAGGAAGAGGCAAATCAAATCTTCAATAAAATAATAGAAATAAGTCCCGCTTCTGTATTTGCAAATGAGTCAAGGAAAAATTTAGGTGTTTCAACAATTGATATTGGAAAAGATGAACCTGAAAAGCTGTATAAAGAAGCTGAATCCAGCATAACGACAAACCTATATCGTGAAGCATTGAAACCTCTTGAATACATAATATCAAATTATAATACTTCAACTTTTTATCCAAGGGCTTTATATTTTACGGGTTGGATATTCGAATATATTATTGGCAATAAAGATAGTATGATATACTATTATAAAAAATTAAATACTGAATTTCCTCAGTCGGAATATGTACAAAATATCACCGGTAAAATCGGGTTTTATTCCTTAAGTGATACTACAAAACCCATTGACACATTACGAACATTTAACGATTCAACTAAAACGGGGATTGATACAACTAAAATATTATTGGATTCATTAAGTGAAAACTTGAAATTACTTGATAATCCTATAGATACTACGAAACTGCAAGATGAACAAAATACTATAAAAGAAGAGGAAAATATTAAAGAACAACCGAAAAAGAAATGAAATTTCAGATAATCAATGTAATTTTAATTTCATTCCTTTTTATATCATGCAACAAAAGCCCAAGAAATAATACACTTCTCAGTGATTCAACTTACAGCAACGGTATATATAAAGTTTTATATGGTGAAAGAGAAGGATTTAAAGTCTGGATTGTAGACGGACCTAAGATACGGAGAGAAATATTTGGCGAATTTCTTTACGGCGGCAATCCTGAACGATACACATTTAATCCGGAAGGAGAAATTTGGGTTGATAATTCCATCACCTCGGAAGAACTAGAAACAACAATTATACATGAGATTAACGAAAGGAATCTAATGCATAATAAGGGAATGGGTTATTTTGATGCACATGATTCTTCTCTTGCACTTGAAGTCATTTTAAGAAATGAATTTATCAGTAAAGCAAAAGAACATGAAAATAGTCTTTCTAAAGTGCCTCCAATTGATTTTGACTCCACACAGGAAATCGAAAATCTTCCTGAATTAATCCAGCTTAAAGATATTTACAGGCAATATATTGGTAACCGAAACGGAATAGATATATGGATAGTTGACGGGGTGAATATCAGAAGGGGGGTTTATCCCGATTTCGGATTCAGCGGTAATGACCTTGCTTACCTTTTTATACCTGAAAAAGAAATATGGATAGATGCACAAATTTCATGTGAAGAGCTCTTATTTTCCATAGAACTCGAATTAAATGAACGGCAAGAATTATCTAAAGGTATTTATTACGATGATGCATATATTAATGCACTTAATTTCGTAACGGATTTGAGGAACAAAAAATTCAATGAGGCAAAGTTACAACCCTCCCTGAAAATCACTCAACCGCTTTACAGAGATAAAGGCAGAGGAATACAATAAAGTAATTTAAATATTTTATTTTTTAGGAAAGATTAAAAAAAGAGTATCTTAAAATATTTATGCCTACGTTTACAAAATATTAGAGATACTCTTATTTAAAAAAGATAATTAATTTGCGAGCAGTACTTCTTTAATTGCCCGGACAAATCCTTCTTTAGGCATTGCTCCCATTGACATTTGCGGTTTCCCATCTTTAGGAACAAACATTATAGATGGAATGCTTCTTATTCCAAAAATAGCGGCTAATTCCTGTTCCTTTTCTGTATCTATTTTATAAATATTAACCTTATCTTGATATTCACCTGCGAGTTCCTCTAAGACAGGAGCGACCATTTTGCAAGGTCCGCACCAATCCGCATAAAAATCTATTATACAAGGCAACTCACCCTCATATTTCCATTCTTTATTTTCTTCAAAATTAAAAACTTTTGATTTAAAAGTATCGATCGTTAAATGTTCCATTTTTTAATTGATTTATATTATAATTATTTATTTTTATTAGTTGCTATTAGCAAGTTATATAAAATAACAAGAATTGTCAAGGAATAATTTCCTAACAGAATTTATATTTTATTTAAGTTCTGATTTTATTTCAGACAGTTTTGGTTTTTCGAAAGTTTAATAGCTTGTATCGTCAAGTTTTACTTTCCCTTTAAACACTTTATGAATAACAATTGTATAAGCCAGTACAAATGGTATCCCTATAATTGCCATTATCAGCATAATCATAAGAGTTTTTTGTGAAGAAGCCGCATTATAAATTGTCAAACTATACTCAGGATTCGGATTGGACAGGACAAGATTTGGAAAAATACCGATTGCAAACAGAACCATCAATAATGCAATACTTGCCGCTGAAGAAAAGAATGCTCTGAATTCATTACCTTTATAAATTTCACGTGGTATATTAGCTATTGCAAGCATATTAAGTATTGCAATCAGAAAAAGAGCCGGCATTTCCTTAAAGTGATTTACCATTTGCGGATAATATATCAATGTTGCCATTGTAGTTGTTACAAAACAGATAACAAAAAATATTATAGTGTTATTCACCCAGCCCCTCACCTGTGTCTGAAGTTCTTCTTCCGTTTTCATCACAAGATATATAGCTCCGTGCATCATAAAGAGAGAAACAGTCGTGATTCCGACAAGAAGTGCAAAAGGATTTAACAAACTTATGAAACTTCCGATAAACTCTTTATTCTGTGCAAGCGGAATACCCGTAACGATATTTCCGAGTGCAACGCCCATCAGTAATGCTATCACAATACTCGATATACTGAATGCTTTATCCCAGGCGGCTCTCCAGCGTTTGCTTTCCTGTTTGCTTCTGAACTCAATAGCGACTGCTCTGAATATCAGGACAAAAAGTAAAAGCATAAATGCAGAATAAAATCCCGAAAATACCGTTGCATAGACATCAGGAAATGCAGCAAACAAAGCACCGCCTGCCGTTATAAGCCAAACTTCATTTCCATCCCAGACAGGTCCTATTGAATTTATAGATAATCTTCTGTCTTTATCGGATTTCGTCAGCAAGTGCAAAGCACCGACGCCTAAATCAAAACCGTCCAGAATTGCGTATCCTGTCAACAATACACCAACGAGTAAAAACCATATAGTGTTCAAGTCTATCATGAATGCAACTCCCTGTTATTTGATTTATTAAAAATTGATTTTTGCTCTGAATATACTGCATCCGCTTCAGAGATTTCATCAGGACCGTGTTTTATTTTTCTATCAAGCAGAAAAATGAAAAGTATAAAAAGAAAAGCATATATTAAAGTGAACAGTATCAGTGAAAAAATAATCTCCTCTGAACTAACTGATTTTGAAAGTGCATCTTTTGTTTTTAAAAGATTATAAACAATCCATGGCTGTCTTCCGATTTCTGCGGACATCCAGCCGAGTTGATTTGCTATTTGAGGAAGTATAACCGACAGAACAAGAATTTTAAGCATCCATTTTTTTGTGAATAGTTTTTCTTTCCGGAGGAACAGTAAAGATAAAATACTTATTCCTATTAAAGTGAAACCAATTGCCACCATAAAGTGATAAGTCTGAAATACAATATTTACAGGGGGTATTTCATCCGGTTTGAAATCATTTAAACCTTTTATGGGTTTTTGAAAGTCTCCATAAACCATATAACTCAGCATTCCCGGAATACCGATACCGAAATTTACTTTCTGCTCTTTTTCATTCACCCAGCCGAAAAGATAAAGCGGCGCTGATTTTGTTTCGAAATGACCTTCAAAGGCAGCAAGTTTAGCGGGTTGGTTTTCGCTGATGCCAAGGGCACTATGATGACCTGTAAAAAGCTGAAAAAGAGAAGCAAAAATGGCAAGTACTAATCCAAGTTTTATTGACTTCTTTGCAAAATCAATATGTTTATTTTTTAACAGATAAAAAGCTGAAACACTTATTACAAGGAACGCACCTGCAAGCCATGCACCGGAAAGAGTGTGGAGTAACCTGTCAACAGAAGACGGATTAAAAATCATAGCCCAAAAATCCGTAATCTCAGCTCTCGAAATTCCGCCATTTTCAACAAGATGATAGCCGGCTGGTGTTTGCTGCCAGGAATTTGCAACCACAATCCACACTGCACTTAACATCGAACCGAGAGACACCATAAGCGTAGAAAAGAAATGCATACGTGGTGATACTTTTTTCCATCCAAATACGAGAATTGCAAGGAATCCCGATTCGAGGAAGAATGCAAATATTCCTTCTGCAGCGAGGGCACTTCCAAATACATCACCAACGAACCTCGAGTAGGAAGCCCAGTTCGTCCCAAATTCAAACTCCATCACGATACCCGTTGCCACTCCGATTGCAAATATCAGGGCAAATATTTTAATCCAGAATCTGGTGATATTTTCGTATGTTTTGTTTTTCGTTTTTAAATACATCCCTTCCATTAATACAAGAAGAACGCCAAGTCCTATGCTAAGCGGAGGATATATATAGTGAAAACCTATCGTGAATGCGAATTGCAAACGTGCTAATATTTCAGTATCCATATGTTTTATTCAAAAAATATTAAGAATCTATAACATCTCAAATTCTATTTCACAAATTATTGTAGTTTATTTATAAATAATAGTTAATTTATATTACCATATTTAAAAATCTTACTTCCTTCTGGTTTTTGAAGATAATTACTAATTTCACAACAAAATTTTCAGTATGCAACTTCAAAGCTGGACAGTTGAGAACATATCTCAATATTGCATATGACCAATTTGGAGGAAGTGAAGACAGTGCATATAAATTTAATCTCTTTAATATACAAATCCCGATGGTTCGAGATTATTTTAATCATCCCGATGTACTTTTTCAGGAGTGAAAGCAGGTATGCAAACGGATACATAATTAGCTCCTTCAGGATCAGGGGTACTGTATTGAACCCATTCATCTTTTTTTAATAAAACAGCCTGCCCTGCTTTAATATCAAATTCTTCATCGACCGTTTTTAAATGCAAAACACCTTTTAAAACAATTGTATATTCACCGAATTCAGGTTTCTGACCTGGTTCAAGCCAACCGCCCGGACTTTTCATAATCGCAATGCTTACGTCTTCATTTCCTGAATTAACTGTACCAAAATATTCCTGAATTATTTTTTCTTTATTACCCGCAGATTTAATTACTGAGGGTTTGTTAATTATGACCGGCATAAAATCTCCCTTAAAATATTTTAAATAAAATTAAATTTAATTTTACAATAAAAATTGTTTTCAAAATTATTAATTTCGTTTACTATTTTTTTTAATTGACCCTTTAAGAACGCTTTTAAAAACATCTGTTGGCTTATGATAAAGCCATTTTAGACCAAGTATAGTAGTATAAACGGGAAACTCTTTAAAAAAGTTGTAGATTGCTCCCGATTCAAACGGATAACGTAAGCTCATATCATCCCTTATTTTATAAATTTGCTCCGTAGAAAGGTGTTTAGTTTTAACGTTAACTTCCCAGCAATCATAACGAGTATAATCAGTCAGGTTAGTTATTAAACCCATATTTAAAAGGTCTTCCCGTATCGGAGTTTTGGGATAAGGAGTAATTACATTAAAAAGCGGGAAATCTACTTTTAACTTTTTTGCAAATTCAAAATTAGATAGCAGCGAGTTTTCATCGTCATCGGGATTCCCGAGAATAAAACCACCAATCACCATAATCCGGTAAGCCTTAAGTTCTTTCAATACTTCAATCGTATCATTCGTGTCAAATTGATTTCCTTTCTTCATTGAATCGAGTGCGGATTCGGATACATTCTCGATACCAAGAAATACAAGTTTTATTCCTGCTTCAGCCATTGCTTTTACAAGACCCGGTGTGTTTCTGATTCCTTTGATACTTGCCTGAACAAGATATGTAATTTTGTTTAATCCCGATTGCTTCATAGCAATGCAAAGTTCTTTAAAGCGTTTTCCATCGAGTGTAATATTATCATCCGTCATCATAACAGCTTTCGCACCGAGTCTTCGAACATTTTTTATATCTTCCAATACTCTTTCTATTTTAAATTTTCTGAATGATTTTCCATACATCATTCCTATACTGCAGAAGTTGCAATCATATACACAACCTCTTGATGTTTCAATTACATCTGCTTTTAATCCCATCAGGTGGAAACCTTTGGTCAATAACCTTACACTTCTATCGGGAAATTTCATTTCATCGAGGTCAACAAGGCATCCGGGAGGGTTATGAAATACACTGCCGTTTATCTTGTATGTAAGCCCGGGAACTTTGCTGTAATCACATGAATTATTATATGCTTTAAGAAACTCATTAAATGACAATTCCCCTTCACCGCTAATAAGGAAATCGATATATTTCATATCACCATTTTGTGCAATAGTGTCAAAATCTATTGTGGGATAGTACCCTCCGAAGATTACCTTAACATCAGGATTAATGGATTTTGCAATTTTAGCAAGTGATAGAAGATGTTTATATTGAAAAATCATAGAACTAAATCCTATTATTTCAGGATTCAATTTTTTTAGAGTATCAGTAAAATATTTATCGTGATTTTTTCCGGAAATAACTAAGTCGAGAATATGAACTTCAGCAAGACCCTTGTCAATATTACCCGCAATAGAACACAATCCCAGGTTAGGGATCTTGATGTACATATCGATACCAAAATAATTTTTCGGGCTTCCTACTAATAATACTTTCATTAAAGAATATAATAATTAATCTTCTTGTTTAATATTGAAATTCATATCATGATCTGAATTGAAAATAAAGATAAAATCGTGTAATTTGAACCGCACTCGTAGCTCAGTTTGGTAGAGCAGCTGACTCTTAATCAGCGGGTCAGGGGTTCGAGTCCCCTCGAGTGTACAAAAAACATCTAAGGAAACTGCAGTCCCGAGAACTCGGGACGGGTCAGGGGTTCGAGTCCCCTCGAGTGTACTACTTCCAATGTACAATTCTCTATGGTCAATGCATAAATATCAATTTTCGATGTACAATCTTAAATTCCACAAGCCGAATTATTTATTTAAAAAAATTATAATTTTATAAAATTTGGTATCTAATGTTAAGCAATAATAGAAAGGTATTGCCTTTAAGATAATAATTTATTAGTTTTCATAAATTGCTTTACCCTCGAGAGGGGTAAAATTATTAATACAAAATATTTTAATATTATGAAAATTCTAATATATATATTTTTTGCTTTTTCCTCACTATTTTTTATTACAGAAATTGCAAATGCACAAATTAAAACAAAAGTAAGTCAGGGAGAATCAATTACATTATATGAATACGACAGATATGATAAAGATGGTAACACATATAAATCAATAGAAGCCCCAACAACTGAATTAAGATATGAATGTCCTATCTGTAAAGGTGCTTCAGTTTTAAACATCAATAGTGTTAAAAATAGTGTACCTATTATGGTTTCCTGCTGGAGATGTAATGGGAAAGGTTATCTTGTATCAAATTCCGGTAAGCAGAAATAAACTCTTAGCTTAGTTAAGATCCTTGAATTTGTTTTAATTTAATCTGATGTGACCCGGTTACCTAGGCCATCTAAATAAAGGTCAGGGGTTCGAGTACCCTAGAGTGTGCCATCGGGACTTCAATTTATTGGAGTCCTTTTTTTATTTGATTTGATTTGATTTGATTAATTTACTTAAAATTATTTTTATGGTAGTTATATATTATAGGTGAGTAATAATCCCCTGCTGTCTGCAGTATGGACGGTTGTACTCGGTTTAATATTGAGTTAAATAATTTCACTTCTATTGAGAACTTATTTATTTAATTTACGTATATAAAATATAATAATTTAATTTTATAATATGAAAAAATATTTGTATTCAGTATTAATAATTTGTTTGTTTTTTAAATTCAGTTTTTTAAAAGCACAGGATAACGAAACATATTTTCTAAGTGAAAATATCGATAACTCTTACAGTCCGGCAGATAATTTTTTTATGTATGCAAACGGGACTTTTATAAAGAATCATCCGATTCCTCCATCAGAACACACCTATGGTATTTTTAATCTTGTCGAGGATAGTGTTTACGTATATCTGCAAAATATATGTAAAGATGCGATGGTATCATCCGATGCTCCTAAGGGAAGTAATTTCCAGAAAATCGGAGATTTCTACTTCAGCGGTCTTGATACAGTTACTATTGAGAAAGCAAAGATATTTCCGCTAAAAGAATGGTTTGACCAAATAACATTAATAAAAGATAAAAAAGGAGTGATCGAATTAGCTGCGGAAATGCACAAATACGGGATTTCTCCCATATTTTCATTTTTTGTCGGACAGGATTTAATGCAAAGCGATAAATACGCAGTCTATCTTTACCAAGGGGGCATCGGGCTTCCTGACAGAGAATATTACTTTAAAGATGATTCGAGAACGCAAAACATAAGAAAGGAATATCTGAATCACATATCCAATATTTTTTCAATTTTAAAAGACGGTAACTCTTCAAAAATTTCTGATCTGATTTTCAAGCTTGAAACGGATCTTGCAAAAGCATCGAGGAAACTTGAAGACCTGAGAGATGATTATAAGAATTACAATAAGATGACAGTGAAAGACCTGACGGCTCTCTCCCCTTCTGTGGACTGGAAAAATATTTTTGATATTCTGGGTGTAAAGAACATCGATACAATTATCGTAGGTCAGCCGGAATTTGTTAAGGAAATCGAATCAGCGTTGCAAACATACAGTATCGATGACTGGAAAACTTATCTCAAATGGAATCTGATAAGAGCGACTGCAAGTTTGTTGAATAATGAAATCCGGGATGAGAATTTTAATTTTTATGGGAAAGTTCTGTCCGGTACGACAGAGCAAAGACCAAGATGGAAGAGCGTGATGGATAATACGGATAACATGCTGGGAGAAATTCTAGGTATGGAATATGTAAGATTATATTTTCCCCCTGAAGATAAGATAAGAACTATTGGAATAGTGAATAATATGGTAGATGCATTTGCGAGCAGAATTAAAAAACTCGACTGGATGAGCGAAGATACGAAAGAAAAAGCACTTAAAAAACTTGGAACAATGGTGAAAAAAATCGGATATCCCGATGTATGGAAAGATTATTCCACACTTGAAATTTCGAGAGATGCTTATGTGATAAATGTAATGAATGCCAGGGAATGGCATTATAAAGATATGGTCTCACGGATTGGAAAACCGGTTGACAGAACCGAATGGGATATGACTCCGCAGACTTACAATGCATACTACAATCCATCCAATAATGAGATAGTAATTCCCGCTGCAATACTAACTGTCCCCGGAAAAAAGATGAGCGAAGTTGATGATGCTTTCCTTTATGGATTCATTGGTGCAAGCACAATCGGGCACGAAATGACACACGGTTTTGACGATCAGGGTAGATTGTACGATGAAAAGGGAAATCTCAAGGGCTGGTGGACATTAGAAGACTCTTCAAAATTTGTTGTAAAATCTCAACTGATGGTAGAACAATTTGATAACTATGTTGTGCTGGACAGTATGCATATCAACGGCAAAGCCACATTAGGGGAAAACATTGCAGACCTTGGCGGATTAGTGATAGGTTATGAAGCTATGAAACTTACCGAAGACGGAAAGAAAAATGAAAAAATAGGCGGCTTCACGGCAGACCAGAGATATTTCCTTGGTTATGCATATTCCTGGGCAGTTTATTACAGGGATGAAACGCTTGCCAGGAGGGTTATGACGGACGTTCACTCCCCTGCTTTCCTGAGGGTAAATGCTCCGATGTCAAACATGAACGAATTTTATTCGGCGTTTAATGTAAATTCAGGCAACAGTTTATTCAGAGCAAATAATATCAGGATTCAAATCTGGTAGTTTAAAAACAAAATATTTAGATAATTTCAGGACAGGCATTTTGCCTGTCCTTTTTTTTTATATGATAACATAATAGCATACTAAAAAGTAATATTTATTATTACTTTTGGATAAGGTGAAAAAAAAATTACTGTTATATAAAACCAAACTTTATTATGAGTTTGAAAAAGACCCAAATCCAAATTTTTTATAATATAATAATTTCAAAATTCTAATTATGAAAAAAAATCTACTTTTTGTTATTTTAATTTTTAGCATTATTTTTCTGTCTTTTAATTTTCCGAGCATGGAAAAGCTGATCTTGAATAACGTTATGTTCCAGTTCACTGCAACAAACGGCAACGGAAACAATGTGTACTTTGATAATTTTTCTGCAGGAGTTCAATTCAACAACGATCTTTCCATAACTTCTTTTAATCTTCAGGATAAAAATTATCTTTTGCCCGGACAAAGCTCCATTATGGTTTTACCGGCAGTTTTAATAATGAATACGGGTAAGAATTCAGCCACCGATGCAACGGTGACAATGATGGTAACAGGCTCGTCTTATAATGTAACGAAAAATATACCGGGTCTTTCAATGGGACAATCAGCTCAGATATATTTTGATTCCCTTTCATTTACATCCAATGTAATTAAGAATATAAAAATTTACATCAACTGGGCATCGGATGAATGGCATAACAATGATTCACTATTTCAGGAGACAGTTTTTCACCCGGGTGTGACGAGGAAAGTTCTTTTCGAAGCCCATACGAGTTCTACCTGCGGTCCCTGTGCCTCCCAAAATCCTTCGCTGGACGCTTTTATACAGACAAAATGGGATTCTATCGTTCCAATAAAATATCACGTATGGTGGCCAGCGCCCGGGAATGACCCGATGTTTTATGCTAACCAGAATCAGGTGAGAGTACGAGTTTCCTATAATGGTGTTAATGCTGTTCCTGCATTGATGGTTGACGGACTCCTTTTACAAATAAGCAATTACACTACTCTCACGAACCTGACAACTCCATTCTATAACAGGCTATCGAAGGGTGCTCCTTTATCCCTGACTGTAAACGATACAAGATTAACGGGAGATACTATAAAGGCGAGTGTAACATTGCAGATTGTATCTCCATTATCGGCGAACGGAGATTTCAGATTGAAAGTCGCTGCTAATGAAAGGAAAATTACTTATCCAACTCCTCCGGGTACAAATGGTGAGACAATTTTCAATGACGTATTCAGAAGGATGTATCCTTCATCAGATGGTATTCAAATACCAATAACTCCCGGAACGTACAATTATGAAATCAAATACAAAAGAGAATCTGCCTGGATAGATTCCATGATTTATTCAGCTGTATTCGTTCAGAATGAAGTGACGAAAGAAGTGATGAACTGTAATAAAGCGAGAAATTATTATCTGGATAATATTAAATCTGCAAACAAAACCTCACCGGAAAATTCTTCGAATATATTATTACAGAATCAGTTTTGCAGAATTGATGAAAATAATCTCATAGAGCCTAAAGCAGGATTTTATGTTGAGAATTTCGAATATATGTTTCCTGCGAACGGATGGAAGCTAATAAATCCTGATGATGCAATACCTTTTATGCAATATGGTTCTGCTAACGGACCATCATATACAGGCGGAAAGAGTGTAAGATACTCGTGCTTTGTTTATTTAGATACAGGTCAGATGGATTACCTTAAAACAAAAATATATAATAACCTTGACCTTAATGATTCCGTAAAATTCGATTATGCTTATGCAGTGAATCCGGGACATACTGACAGATTAAGACTTCTAATGTCAACAGACGGGGGTTCCACATTCCCATACACAGTTTTTGATAAATCAGGCAGCGACCTTGCAACCGCTCCATCGACACCGGCTTCATTCATCCCTTCGGGAGCGAGCCAATGGGCTACATTTTCAGGAAGGATTGGAGACGCAATAGTCGGAATTCAACCTATCGGAACAATTGTTCCTACTTATTATGATTTGAGGCAGAATTATCCAAATCCTTTTAATCCTATGACAAAAATCGAGTATCAGATTTCAAAGCCGGGAAATGTCAAAATAAATGTTTATGATATTTCAGGAAAAGAAATTATGACACTTATAAATGAAATTCATACACCGGGAGTTTATCAGGTTAATTTTGACGGAACAAATCTATCGAGCGGTATTTATTTTTATAAACTCACCTCCGGAGATTTTACTGCTATAAAACGTATGGTTCTGATAAAGTGATTTGAATGCGTTATTAATCAGGAAATTTGAAACAAGAAATAAAACCCCCCAAACCCCCCTTTGAAAAAAAGGGGGGATATGGATTTAAATTAATAAATCGATTTTGTTAACAAATCATTTTATTATTATCTCATAGAAAAATATTTTCTTAGACTTGAATTTTCTTATAAGCAAAGGTATTTTCAAAAATCTAAAAAATTTTTAAAAGGAGCTGCATTTGAGCGAAATTACAGAGAAGAAAAAGGGATTACTTAGGTCTTTTCCAAAAAATTTCTGGATAGTGATACTTATGGAGTTTTTTGAGAGAGGTTCTTATTACGGCGTTATGTCTGTGCTATCAGTTTTCCTTGTAATGTCTGTTGCTGAAGGCGGACTGGGATTTTCAAAAGAAAGTGTCGGAATAATGAACAGCGTTACACGTCCGTTGTTGTATTTTTTACCGATTATTTCGGGTGCAATAGCTGACAGGTTCGGTTACAGAAAAATGCTGATGTTTGCTTTTGCAGTAATGAGCACCGGATATCTGCTTACGGGACTTGTACATACATACTTTCTCGTATTCGCAAGTTTAATTTTAATGACACTTGGAGCAGGAAGTTTCAAACCGATAATTTCGGGTACCATTGCAAGAAACACGAATGAAAATAATTCCACTCTCGGATTTGGAATATATTACTGGTCGATAAATTTAGGAGCATTCATATTCCCTCTCATACTTGTACCATGGCTCAAGGGTATTTCATGGTCGTTTATTTTCTTTATGGCTGCAATTGGAACTGGATGGTTATTACTACTTAACTTTTTTGTTTATAAAGAACCTAAAAAACCGGAAAGTTCAAAATCTTTACTAAGAGTATTTGCAGATATGATTTTAGTATTGAAAGATTTCAGATTTATATTGATGATAGTTATATATTCGGGTTTCTGGATACTTTACTTCCAAATGTTTGATACTGTACTATGGTATTTAAAAGAACATATGGATATGGTACCCGTTGATAGTTTTGTTAATTCAATTCTTGGATTATTCATTGATAAACCCAACTGGAAATTCGATGCGGAACATGTAACAGTGATCAATGCTGGGACTATAATTGTACTTCAGATTGTAGTATCAAATATAGTGAAGAAAACAAAAGCATTACCAACTATGATAGTAGGCATTGGTCTCGGAACAATCGGTATGGCAATGCTTGCAATATCAACTTATGCCTGGGTATTTATGGCAGGAATAATAATATTTTCACTCGGAGAAATGACGGCTCATCCGAAATTCATTAGTTATGTCGGTTTGATAGCTCCTGAAGACAAGAAGGCTTTATATCTTGGATATTCATTTTTGTACGGTGTAATCGGAAGTGGGATAGGCGGATATCTCGGCGCAAGGGCTTATGTGCATTTTGTAGATAATCTTCATTCACCTTCGACTTTATGGTTTATGTTCAGTCTTATAGGAGTAGCAACGATTATCGGACTATTGCTGTTCGCTAAATTTTTAGCTCCAAAGGGAAAGCATTAAAATATTCCCGTAAAGATTTTTAAAAATAGATATTAGATAATATCAGAACTTGTTCCCTTAAAACGGAACAAGTTTTTTTTTATTTACGGTTAATCCTGCTCCGGATTTTAATAACTTCATCACTTATAAGTTCAAGAGCATCATCGACAGAAATCATATCAAAATTGATAATGAGTGTATAAAGTAACGGGCTATTTATATCTTTACTAAAATATTTTTTAATATATGCCGCTCTTTCTTTATCATCTTTTTGAATAAGTTTTATTGATGCATTTTTACTTAATTTAAAGAACTTTTGAATATTGGCTATCCTGTTTTCAAGGGATGAAACTAACCTTAAATGAATTCCATTCTTATTATATTTTGTAATTATGTTGGAACCTCTGCCGACAAAAACAACGTTCCCTAGATTAGAAAGATGCAGTATAGTTTCACTTATTTTTTTTATAAGCTTATGCTCGGATGGATGTAACCCAAAAAGCTGTTCGAGTACATCCTGAATTTCAGAGATTTTGTTTTCAGGCATAAATCGGGAAATCTCTTGAGGAAGGTTATGCTCTTCAAGAACTACTTCAAAAATATCCTTATCGAAATAAATCCAATTTTCTTTTGCTTCTTTATCTTTTTTTATTAAAGTATTGATCAGTTTTACGGGGAACTGGACTTCTCCAGCCCCGGCAAGGCGTGAAATTGTAACAAATGGTTGATTGGGTAAATCTATTTTATTTATTGCTTTTCTCGTAACATCAATCTGCCGCTGGAAGTACTTTCGGAAAATATCGATTGTGGTTTTGTAACTCATTGCTATTTTCTCCTTCTATCTAAATATATTAAATATGTAAATTGAATGAACTCAAGATAAATTCTCTTTTACTTTAGTTTAACATGCTGACAATTAAAATAAATATTTGATTCGTGGTTTTTAATTTTTAAAATACCCCTTAAAGCTTTGGATTTATATTTTTAACCCTGCCAATTTCGCCCGTTGTAAGTTGTACTTTTATTCCATACGGATGAAAAGAACTTTTTGTAAGAATTTTTTGAACTATACCACCCGTTAGTTTCCCGTTTTTCTGGTGTTCCTTTTTGACTATTGAGACATTCAATCCCGGTTTTATTTCTATTCTATTTTTCATCATTACCGGAATTCTATTTTCCGGAATAATAATATATCATATCTATAATAGCTTTAGTACATACAGGACAAAAGTTATTATAGGTTTTTGATTTCATTGTGCAATCTATCATAGGTCTGTAAACACCTTTTGCTACATATCCGCCGCCTTCAAATACTCCGAGTTTTCCTTTATATTCATCCGTTGCGGGAGTGGGAACAGGTATCCCCTGCTCTATCAAATTTTTCCACTTCTTATCGAAATTAACAAGTGTAGTCAGATTTGGTTCATAAGGTTCAACATCAAATTTATAATAATCTTCAACGGAAACCTGTGATGTATAATATTCATCTCCGAGGGCGCAGAAGTGATGCCCGAATTCGTGAACTATCAGATAAGGTCCATATTGGTCGTCAGACGGGAAGGAAGTGTAATAATTATAAATAGCACCTCCGCCATATTTCAAAGAATTTGAAATTACACAGATATTATCATAAGGAACATTTGCTGCAATATCACGAATAGACTTAATATCGAGCGACATCAGATACCTTTCAACCCCGGTTGTATAATAAGAGAAATTCATTGCAGTATTTTTCCAGAGATTTAATCCCGGATTACTTACCCCTGACTCCTGCGACGGAACTTCGACCGACCAGATATTAATTTTATCTTTATTTTCTTTATATGGAGAACATTCTACAAAATATCCGGCATATCGTTCAGCATCTTCTCTGAATTTTTTCATTTCACCCTGTGTGTATCCTTCGGAAATAAAAACGATATCAACTTTATATGCCGGATCGCCTGAATCAACAATTTTATTGACAGGATATGCAGTGACCGGTTCCCTGTTTATGTATTGGTCATCAGGATTTATATATAACTCAAACTTTTTATTAAATATTCCTTTTCTGTTGCGTTCGTGAAGCTCGAGTTTCACAGTTTTTTTTGGGTACGGGAACAGAACCGTTTCATAAAAACTTTTTTTAATCGTTTTTGCTTCAGCAGTTGACTGCCATTCATCATAAAGAGTGTTGTATCCTTTAGAGAATATCAGAGTTCCAGATGCAGAATCAAATACGAGATATTTATAATGCCCGTATTCGAATTTATCTATTAAACTATTAGGATTACCTGACCAAAACGGTTCTTGTTTTAACTGCTCGAAATATATATCGTTGTTTTCTGCATTTCCTGCTTTTATATAATCGAAACGTAATGTTTTATTTGTAAAATATGTGTCGAAATTGAGCTGCGAAAAAGCCGGAGCAGATATGATAAATAATAATAATACTAAGAATAGTTTTTTCATATTAGAGTAATTTTAGATTTAATATAAAATAAATTTATATTTCTGGATATACAATGAAAAGTAATATAAATAATTTCATTAATTTATTCTTTGAAATGTATTATTATGTAATGGTATGAAATATATTATTTTGACATTGATTTTCTTTTCTGCATTTAATTTAGTGAATGCTCAGGATAATACGGATTCCTTAAAAAAAGAGTATTATTATTTTTTTAATACAAATCCTTTTAATGCTAATGTGATATTCAGGGATTCTACACTCGGACTAACCCCTTTGAGATTCTTTTCTAAAGAAAAGCTGGATGGTTTTCTTTTATTTAAAAAAGAAATGTTTAAAGAAAAAACCTTCTGGCTTGAAGAATATGATTTCCATAAAGGCATTACACTCGACTTGGAACCTCAAAATAAAGGTGATGATGCGATTGTATTAAAAGATAATCAAACACAATTCAACACAAAAAGAAATTTTTATATAATCAGTGGATTCGGAGCCGCTACTTTAGCCGGAGTAATGGGAACGATAAAACTAAAAAACATAGCAAATAAATCCTACGATAATTACATCTTGAATCAGGATAGATCTGAACTTGATAAGTCAAATAAATATGACATGTATTCTATAATAACACTTGTGTTTATGCAGGCTGCGTTGGCAGGGTTAATGTATTTTTTATTTATTGATAAATGAGTTTAGCCGGATTCCGTAAACAGCTTATCATCAGAATTTCCTTTATAATAAAAATTATTTGCCAATATTCCTAATAGTATTACGAATCCCCCGAGCAGCGCGAAATTCGATGGTCGTTCTCTGATACCAAGATAAACCCAGAATGGATTAAATATTGCTTCGAGCATAGCGATGATAAGAGACTCGACCGCACTAACATATTTGATTCCTTCATTATAAATCACGTAACTAATACCAATCTGAAATATTCCAAGAAATCCGAGAATCAGCAATTCCTGAGAACTAATGATTAGTTTATTAAATACTATGGGAAAATAAATAATAGCAACGAAAAAATTCCCGAGTGCTATCTGGCTCAGGGTATTTTCCGATTTGTGCAATTGCTTTTTCCATTTCAGGAAGAGCGAGAAAAGAGCAAAAGAAACTCCGGAAAGTATTGCAATCATATTTCCGTAAATATTACCAACTTCAATTTTGCCGAAAAAGAACAGAGCCATACCTGAGAGGCAAATTAATACAGTTACGATATTTTTTACCTTAAATTTTGTTTTCAGAAAAATTGGTTCAAGAAATAATAAATAAACCGGGGCTGTGAATTGAAGGAAAATTACATTTGCAACTGTTGTGAGCGTGGTAGCCACAACAAAAAATATAAGAATTCCGGCAAATGCAGCAGAGCAGAGAAGTGAAACAATATCGAATTCAAATTTTATTTTCTTATTTCTGAACATTGAAACAGTAAGGATTGTAAAGCCTGCTATGAAAGACCTGAAGAAGCAAATCTGGAAGGCATTGAGTTCTAGGCGGCTTAATATTTTAATAAAAAGACCCCCCGAACTCCACATTAATGCTGCTAAAGATATATATATCAATCCCTTCCTGTGAAAAGGGATTTTATCCAATAATTTACTCAAAAAAGTTTTTTGTGAACTTCTTTTAACATTATTTCAGTCATTTCTTTCAAGCCGTATTTATGTTTATATCCCCAGTCTTTATTTGCAACAGACTCATCAATGCTTGCAGGCCAGGATTCAGCAATACTCTGCCTGAAATCCGGTTTATAAGTAATAGTAAATCCTTTTCTGATTTTTTTAATTTCGTCTGCAAGTTCTTTAGGTGTAAACGAAATACCACCGAGGTTATAGCTTGAGCGAATTGATAATTTATCCGCATCAGCTTCCATCAATTTTATGGTACCGTCTATTGCATCGGGCATGAACATCATAGGCAGAGCGGCATCTTCTTTAAGGAAGCACTCATACTTATTTGATTTAATTGCATCGTAAAATATTTCCACAGCATAATCGGTTGTTCCGCCGCCTGCTTCAGTTTTATAGCTTATCAATCCGGGATATCTTATACTTCTTATGTCAACATTATATTTCCTGAAATAATACTCGCACCATCTTTCGCCGGCTAATTTACTTATTCCGTAAACAGTAGTTGGTTCCATTATCGTAAGCTGAGGTGTGTTAAATCTTGGTGTGGTCGGACCAAATACTGCAATGGAACTTGGCCAGAAAACTTTTTTAATATCTTTAACCTCTTTTGCAAGATCTAAAATATTTAATACACTCTTCATATTGATATCCCAAGCCTGAAGAGGAATTTTTTCGGCATTACCTGATAAAACTGCGGCAAGGTGGTAAATTTGTGTGATTTTATATCTGATAACAAAATGTATCAACCTCTTTTCATCAAGAACATCGAGTATCTCAAATGGTCCGCTTTTCAGAATGTCTTTCGGGGGCTGCTTTATATCAGTCGCGAATACATTTCCTTCACCGTATTTTTTCCTCAATCCGGTTACAAGTTCCGAGCCAATTTGCCCGGCAGCACCTATCACAAGTATATTTTCCATAATGGATAATTTAATTTTTAAAAATATATTAGAGTTCTTCTACTAATACTTTATAATCTACTTTACTTTTAGAGATCAGACATGGCCAGTAAGCAATTACCTCTGAAGATTTTGCTCTTCCGCCTGTTGCTTGTTTATAAGGAGCATCAATAAGGTCTCCCCAAAAACCTTGTCCTGCTGCGATACGAATTTTTTGTTTCATATTTATGATGTTATAAATCCCAAGAACCGGTTAAAGAAATTTTTAAATCATCCCCGGATGAAACCGGGGATGATAAGATAAAATTCAGACAATTATAAAAAACAATCCGAACACATTTATTTAATGATAATCATTTTTTTAACTGCGTTAAAATTCCCGGCAGTGATTTTATAATAATATATACCGCTTGAGAGATTATCGACATTCATAACTACTTCATATTTTCCGGGAGAATGCAGGGAATTTACGAGTGTATTTACTTCTTTACCGAGAACATCATAAATGGATATTCTGACAATACCTTGATTTACGATATCGTACTTTATAGTTGTGCTGGGGTTAAAAGGATTAGGATAATTCTGGAACAAGTTATATACTAAAGGAATCTCGCTGCCAATCTGCCTGATTGAATTAGGCCAGGAAGTCCAGCGTGCTTGTTCCAAAACAGGATTATGAAGTGCCCAGGTCACTACTGAATCTAAACCTGTGCTGTCCGGACTGGTGTATCCACCAACCCCTGCTCCGGTCCATCCTCTGAAGTAATAAGTAGTACCGCCGTTAATAATGGTCCTTGAATTGACACCAAACTGGAAGTAGGCAGCTGAATCATAAAAATTATTTCCTCCAAATGTATTTCCCTGCGAAGAGACTATAACTAATTTATACTGAACCTTATAAGTTGCAGTTAAATTCAGTGCACCATTTACAATGATATTTTGATTTGTATCTCCGCCATTTGACCAATTCAAATACACATATCTTACAGAGCCCTGAACCTGAGGACTTGGTGCCTGAATTAAAGCATTTGAATTATTAGGTAAAACAAATGTCTGATGGTTCATATAAGATGTTCCATTAACATTAAATTGTACAACACCTTCTCTGTTAGTGCCTACACTAAGGAAAGAAGAATTAATTGCTAAATCAATTGCTCTTTTATGTATGGGGGTTCCGTTGATACCCTTACCGATAATATTGATTTTATAGAGCTTAGATGTGACACTTGAACTTGCTTTTATTTTTAACATAACTGAATCCGGGAAAGTAGTAATGGAATCTTTACCATTCGCGAAAGAAAAAGTGATTGTTCCGGAAGAAGGTAAAGTATCGAGAGCAGCTGTAAATTTTACTCTTCCCGAATATGGTCCTTTAAGAGCAGGAACTTTTACATATAATGATGAACTATCATTATTATTCAAAGCCACCTCACTTTTACTTGTTGTCATAGCAAAATCCGGATAAAAGCCAGTATAGCTGCCAAGACTATTATTTCTTCCATCCATCCAAACAGCATAACCAACATTATTTGTAATAGAAGTACCGATGTAATCACCGATATAATAAGCCTGACCAGATCCCTGAGAAACTTTCATATTATCAGGATTGAAGCTAACATCAGATATTGGGAAATTCGGAGCAAATGTTAATCCTCCGTCCGTGGAAACAGTACCATATAATTTTGTTAAAAGGTTATTTGAAGGGTCAACTCTGGAATCATACCAGCTTATATAAATCTTTCCGTTTTTATCTACATTAATTGAAGGCATCCATTGGTCTGTTGTGGTATTATCATCATTCACTTTTACGGGAGCTGACCATGTTGTTCCCTGATTAGTAGAGCGAACCAGGTAAATATCAGGATATTGTGCTGAAGCATAGACTTCATAAACATTTCCTCTTGTCGAAGTGTAACTATTATCGGCAGCCATTCTAGGAAAATTATCTGTTCTGATACAACCTTTTACGGTATATCTTCCTGAACATATTATACCAGGACCTGAAAAAGATGCTGCCGTAACGGCAGAACCAAATGTCAATCCGCCATCAGTTGATCTTGAAACTCTGGTAGATGATCCGTAAGCACAGGCAATATAAACACTGCCTCCCTGAATACTTCCGTTTGCACCGATTGTCACATACGCTCCCTGATCGCCTGTATATGTCATAGGAGATGACCAGGTTTGTCCAAAGTTCGTACTTCTGACAAATCTCATATTTGTAGAGCCAAACTGTCTCCATACAACATAAATATTATTGGAATATGGACCGCCGGTAAAATCTGCTGCGATCCATTCTTTATCGCATAATCCAACGGAAGTTGAATATACACTTGATTCTGCACCCCATGTAATACCTTTATCCGTAGATTTAGCTACAACCAAACCGTATGTACTTCCGTTTTGATACAACTGGATATAGTAAGCATTGCCAAGACTATCAAAAGTAAGAACAGGATCACCTATCACAGCGAACCCTGAAAATGCTACACCTGTTTTTATCCAGTTATAACCGTTCAACGTGTAATAAAAATTGTTCATGTTGAAAGCACATACACTATTAAGCGGGTCATTAGGATTTGTAGCGATGTACGGCTCACCAAAATCAACACCCAGGTAAAAATTGTCAAATCCATTAGTTGTTATAGTAGTACTTGTTGTGCCCAATGGGCTTGTTAACCAGCCGGAAGGCTGTTTAACTATCGACTGCAATTTACTGTAGTCCGGCAAATTCTGTGAAAATAAAACACCGGTAGAAAGCAGTAAAACGATGAGTAATAATGTTTTCTTCATTTTGTTTGTTATTTTTATTTTATAAATTTATTTCACTTTCATATAGAACATCTCCGTATATTCTTTAACCATTCTATCTGTATTAAAGTACGGAGCAAGATTTTTTATGGATGACTTAATTAATTTAACCCAATCGACGGGGATATTATTTTCATCTCTTTTATAGAACAGGGGAATTATTTGGTTCTCAAGTGTTTCATAAATTGATTTAGCTTCCGCAATATCAATTTCATCCTGAGAGGCAGTTTCCACATCGGGGCTTTCAATTTTCCATCCGGTATCGGGCTTATATCCTTCGCACCACCATCCGTCAAGGATACTAAAATTCAGTCCGCCGTTTGCAATAATTTTCATTCCGCTTGTTCCTGAAGCTTCAAGGGGTTTTCTTGGATTATTAAGCCAGACATCGCATCCCTGAACTAACCTCTTAGCGACTGATATATCATAATTCTCAATAAATGCGATTTTATTTTTGAATTCTTCTTTTTCCGAGAAATTAAGAATTTCGGAGATTAGATTTTTTCCTCCTTCATCACGGGGGTGTGCTTTACCGGAAAAAATAAACTGGACTTTACGCTTATCGTCAGATAATAATTTTTTTAACCGCTCGATATCGCTGAATATCAAAGTTCCTCTTTTATAAGTGGCAAATCTTCTTGCAAATCCGATCGTAAGTACTTTTTCATTAAAAAGATTTTTTTCAACTTCGGATATCTTCTCTTCAGGTTCTCTCATGAGTTTTATTTTATCAATACTTTTTTCTCTAACATAATTCACCAGTTTTCTCCTGTTACGCTCTCTCGATTCCCATAATTCTTTATCGGGAATTTCAACGATTCTTTCCCAAATATTTTCAATCCTTAACCAATCTATTCCGAAATTTTTCTTGTATAATTTTTCAGAATCATTAGAAAGGTATGTTTTCATGTGAATGCCATTTGTAATGGAAGCAATCTGGCTTCTTGAAGCAGGGAGAGACCACATTTTTCTTGATATTTCGCCATGAAGTTTGCTTACTCCATTTACAAAGTTAGAGTTATTTATTGCAAGATAAGCCATGTTAAAATGATCATTCGACGACTGACCTTTGTATAAATCACCTTCGTCAAACAGTTCCTCGAAGCTTATTTTTAAATCATTTTCTGCATAGTGCCTGAAGTATTTATCCATTAAGTATCTCGAGAATATATCAATACCTGCCGGAACAGGAGTATGTGTTGTGAAAATATTAGAATGATAACAAATCGTTTTTGACTCACGGAAACTGATATTGTACTTTTGCATACAGTTTTTGATCCTCTCAAAAGTAAGGAAAGCGGAATGTCCTTCATTGATATGAAAAGCTTTAATATCATAACCCAGAACTTCGAGCACTCGCATACCGCCAATACCGAGTAAAATCTCCTGAAGAATTCTTTTTTCAGATTCTCCGCCATAAAGGATATCAGTAATTCTTTTATCCTCGACAGTATTTTCGTCAACAAATGTATCGAGCAGAAATAATTTTACCCGCCCTACATTCACAAGCCAGATTTGAGCAAATACTTTCCTGCCTGCAAGATCTATTGAAATTTTCACGGGGCTATAATCCTCATCAAGGACTAAAGTCATCGGCAACTGTTCAAAATCACTATATTCATAAAGTTCTGCCTGCCTGAAATCCTGGTTAATATATTGCCGGAAATAACCGTAATGATATGCCAAACCGATGGCTATTAATGGAATTCCAAGATCTGAAGATGATTTAAGGTGGTCACCGGAAAGTGTCCCTAGACCTCCGGAATAGAGTTTAAGACATTTTGCAATTCCGTATTCAGCGGATAAATAACAAATTTCAGGAGATTTTGTTTCATAATATTTTCTTTTGAAATATGTCTCCTGATTCATATATTTTTTGAACTCGCGGTATGTTGAATGTAACTTCTCTTTTAGATTTTTCTTTTCAATTATATCGAACAAATAAGCTTTATCGATTGAGTTAAGAAATTTAACCGGGTTCTGATCACTCCATTTCCAGTAATCTTTGTTAATTTCCTCAAAGAGAGAGATAAAATCATTATTGTAAGACCAATATAGATTATTCGAAAGCTCTTTTAGCTGATTTATAATTTCCTGCATTTATTACGTAAATTCCCCATTTAATTAAAAATATTAAATAACGTTCAATTTATATTTTATATTTTAATTATACTATATATTAATTTGGAAAATTAAATACAAAATTTTTTTAAAATTTAGCACAAGACTGAAAGATACCGTTCCAAATAATGTGTAAATTCATATGATTTACTTTAAACCCCCCATCCCCCTTTGGTAAAGAGGGGGGATAAAGCTTTAAAATATTTTTGTTTTAATTTACAAACTATCTTGAACGTTATCGACTAAATTCAAGCAAAAGTTATTCCTTTAGTTTGATTTTCATTTGAATTAATTTTATCTTGTTTTATATTAGCCGGTTTTATTAATTTAATACGAATAACAAATGTCAGCATTACATCCTGTTAAATTGCAAAAAACAGAAGAAAATAATCTGAGAATTTTCTGGAGTGATGGTAAAGTGAAAGATATCAATTTACAAACACTGAGAGATGAGTGTCCATGTGTAAATTGTAAAGGAGAATCTGTTATTTTCGACAGTTACATACCTATTAAAGCACCTTTTAAGCCAACCGGCTTTTATGAAATTGAGAAGATTGAACCGGTCGGGAATTATGCAATTCAAATCTTCTGGAAAGACGGGCATAATACGGGTTTATATAACTGGGAAATTCTCCTGTCTATAAACTCTAAGTAATAATCAATTTACATTTTTATTTATCAACGATTGCAGCCATGAATTCACCTTCGCAGGCAAGTTCGCCACCGATGTAGTTTTTATATGCTTTACCTCTCAATTTACATAAACCCCTTCTGAAATAATCGAGATACATTTCAAATACTAACTGGTCTCCCGGAACGACTTGTTTACGGAATTTTACTTTATCAATCGACGTAAAAAATGCGAGTTTATTTTCAATATCTTCGATAGTATTCAGAAGAAGTATGGATCCGCATTGAACCATTGCTTCGACAATTAATACTCCGGGCATAACTTTTTTCATCGGGAAATGCCCCTGAAAAAATGGTTCATTATAGGTAACATTTTTTATCCCGACAATCCTGTTATTTACGTCAATGTCAACTATTTTATCAACAAGCAGGAATGGATAACGGTGGGGAAGAATTTTCTGTATGGCTTCTATATCAAATACAATATTACCTGCTTTAAGGACCTGAAACTTCTTTTCAATTTTTTTCTGCATATATAATTTACGGAGCATCTTAACGAATTCAACGTTAGCCCCATGTCCGGGTCTTGCCGCAAGAATTTGCCCTTTAATAGGAACACCTATCAGTGCGAAATCGCCTATCATATCAAGTAATTTATGGCGGGCGGGTTCATTTTTATATCTTAACTTCTTATTATCAAGGATACCATTATCACCAATCTTCATATCCTTGTCAAGATTAAATCTTTTTTTCCATTCTTCGAATTCATCGTCAGTGAAATTGCGATCAACAATTACAACTGCATTATCGATATTCCCGCCTTTAATCAAACCTGATTCATATAACATATCCACTTCTTTAAGAAAACAAAAAGTTCTTGCAGGGGCAAAATCTTTTTCGAATTCCTCTTCAAGATTGAAGAGTCCCGTATGTTGGACACCGAGTGCGGGATTATTAAAATCTATCATTAGTGAAATCCTGAAATCATTTTTCAAAGGCAACGCTACTATATCAATCTGATGTTTTTCATCATGGAAGTGAACTGTATCTTCAATAATTAAATAATCTCTGGGAGCATCCTGCTCTATAAAGCCGGCATTTTTTAATGTATGTACATAATCAATGGCACTTCCGTCCAAAACGGGAGGTTCGTTCGTATCAAGTTCTACAATTAAATTGTCAATTTCACACCCTGCTATGGCGGCGAGTATGTGCTCGACAGTATGGATCTCGACACCATTCATAGCAATAGTTGTTCCTCTCGAAATATCAGTTACGTGGTCAATATCTGCGGGTATTTCCGGGCTGTTCTTGAGGTCTGTTCGTATAAATCTTATGCCGTAATCTTCAGGTGCGGGCTTGAAAGTCATATTAGATTTATTACCGGTATGTAAACCTA
The DNA here is from genome assembly GCA_036508135.1 of Ignavibacteria bacterium. Lineage (GTDB taxonomy): Bacteria > Bacteroidota > Ignavibacteria > Tepidaquicellales > Tepidaquicellaceae > DATCHW01. The sequence continues at coordinate 149,561 of DATCHW010000221.1, read as the reverse complement.
CACCCGATAATGAAGCAGATTTCTTAATTGTACGCTGTTTCTCTAGCATTTGATTATTTAATTATTTGAAAACTTTTTCAATAAAACAGATAAACTTTCAGAACTTAATTTTGTAAACTCAGTTTTTTTTGGAAAATAACTATTTTTTCTTTTCGAGTTCTTTTTGAAGCTGCCTAATTTTTTCTTCGAGTTCAGGAATTCTATTAATATATGCTTCTCGTTTTAAATCTTCTTTTACAGGCTTCGCTCTATAACCGGTATATATTCCGGCTTTCAATATCGATTTTGAAACTCCCACACTCGCTCCAATCAAAACATCATCGCTAATTTCCAAATGACCTACCAATCCCGCTTGTCCGCCAATCATACATCTTTTGCCTATTTTTGTAGAACCTGAAATTCCCGCCTGAGCAACTATTACTGTATTCTCACTGATGATAACATTATGACCGATCTGAATCTGATTATCAAGTTTCACACCTTTACAGATTTTTGTTTCACCTATTGTCGCCCTGTCAACAGAGCAATTACTGCCAATTTCAACATCATCTTCAATGACTACGATACCTTTCTGGGGAATTTTTTTATAAGTACCATCCGGCTGAAGGGCATGACCGAAGCCATCACTGCCGATAACAGTTCCTGAATGAATAATAACATTTTTTCCTAACCTGGACCCCTGATATATTACAACGTTAGGGTAAATAATGCAATTACTTCCTATCTCTATATCGGACGAAATTGTACAGTTAGAATATATTCTTGTCCCGGTTGCAATTTTGCAATTATTTCCGATATGCGTATAATCACTGATGGAGACATCTACTGCAATTTCGGAATTATCACCTATGCTGCAATTATCGGAAATACCTTCAAAGGGTACTTCGGCATCTTCATCAAATAGTTCAATCGCATTAAGAAAAGCGAGATACGGATCCTGAACCCTAATCAATGTGAGGTTATCTCTAATAGATTTCGGTTTGAACTCCTTTGAGACTAAAAGTGCTCCGGCATTTGTTGTGTCATAATATTTTTCATACAGAGGGTTTGAAATAAAGGAAATCTGGTCATTTGCAGCAAATTCAATTTTTGCAATTTTATTTATTTCGCAATCCGGGTTACCTTCAATTTTTCCATTTAAAGCTTCAGCTATTTCCTTTACTGTCTTCAATTATTTACTTTCCCTCGATTATTTTAATCACTTTAAATGTCAAATCGTATTTTTCATTAACAAACAAAAGCATCAAATCACTGCTTCGGTCAAATACATAATCATAATCACCTTCTTTTGCGACGGTTTCAATGGCTTTAAATATCCTGTCATATACAGTTTTCATTACTTCAGTTTGCTTTGCATAATATTCGCCGCCTTCTCCGAATTTCCGTACCTTATAGCTTGTTATTGAAGCATCAAGGTCGGTGATTTCTTTTTCCTTCTGAAGTTTCATCGGATCAGTGAGAATAAGTTTTTTCTTGTCATAATCATCTTTAACTCTTTTCAGACTATCCTGAAGTGTAGTAAGTTCTTTTTGCCAATCGGAAACTATATTATCCAGTTTCATTTTTGCATCTTTTGCTTCCTGCAGATTATCAATTATCTTTTTGGAATCTATATATCCGACTTTTGTCTGTGATTCAGTGGTGCGGGTGACAAGAGACAGCACAAAAAGAAAAATCAGGAAAAAAGAAAACTTTGATATTTGTTTTAAATCAATCAAAATATTGTTTATTAATTTTGATAATTATTTTAATTTATCGAGTATCTTGAACGTAATATCAAACTCTTTATCGCCATACAAAAGGGATCCCTCAAGCACCCCTGCGGGTTTATCAAAAATAAAATTAAATTTAAGTTCTTTTGCCACACTTTCAACCACTTTTGAGATCTTTTCATATAATGGTTTTAAAAGAGATGTTTGCTTTTGCATCAATTCATTCTGTACAACCTGTAGGTACGCATTATATCCGTCCTGCAATTTTTTAATGTCATCCTGCATAACCGTGAGTGAATCTTCATAAAATTTTGCTTCAGCTTCGGATTTAATCTGACCGTTTTTAATCATTCCCTGTATTTCTTCGTATCTCTTCTGGAAATATTCGGCTTTGGTCAGGATTTCAGATTTACTTGCTTGTAATGTATCAGAATAAAGTTTTTCAAACACTTTATAGTCAGCTTCAACCTGTTTGTATTCAGGCATTTGTTTTAAAACAATTTCTTTATCAATATATCCAACTTTAATCTGAGCATTAATGTTCATCGAAAAAGCAAAAAAGAATAAAAATATAAGAGCGATTAAAAATTTAAGGTTTTTCAAGTTAATCTTTCCTTTTTTAATAGTTTAAAAAAAATCATAATTTTATTACTGTGTTTTCTTTCTATTTTAATAATAATTATTATATAAAAATTATAAATTATAAGAAACTAAAATCCTCTTCCGAACTGAAAATGGAAAAGCCATTTAGGTGCCTGCCTATCTTCAAGTTGTCTGTCAAATCCATATCCGAAATCGAATCCCACAAGTCCGACTGCGGGTAATAGAAGTCTAAAGCCGAATCCTACAGAGCGTCTTAAATCGAATGGATCGGTTTTCTTAATTTCCGACCAGATATTTCCTGCATCGGCAAATAAGAGAGCAAAAATCGGAAAAGGGTCTAAAGATAGCGGATATCTCAATTCTACTGTATATTTTAGAGCAACTTTCCCACCGATGGGACTATAACTTGAAGATTTAGGACCTATATTCCGATCATCATATCCTCTTAAAGCAATAGTATTGTAGGTCAGTCCATTTCCACCCATAAAGAATAATTCTGTAGGCGGAAGGTACTTATCCTGTCCGAATGCATTGATAAAGGCAAACTCGAAATTAGTATAAAGCACAAATTTATTATTTTTAAACAATGGGGTATAAGCTTCGGCACTAAACGTATTCCTAAGAAACTCAATACTTCCGGGTAGAAATGGTCCGCCTGATAATTCAATTGCTTCAGATACTTTCGTACCTGATAAAGGAAATACCGGATCAAATACTGTTGAACGGGTGATAACTTGCTTTATAGTGAACTGATCCCTTTGTCCGGTTTGGAAATAATTATCTCCAAAAACAACATCAGTCTTTTGATATTTGACAGACCAATCACCCCTGAAGTAATCATCAGGCCATTTAAATCTTCTTCCGATATTCAATATTCCGCCTGTTTCCCTTACATCATAGGAATAACTTTCTCTTGAGTCATAAACACTGAATCCGAGAAGTGTAGGTGTATCAAAAAGCCATGGCTCCGTAAATCCGATACTGAACGTTCTGTAGTTTCCGCCTTCTCCAAACTGCCAGTTGAAATTCAGGGTTTGTCCTGCTCCACCTGAAAATGGATGTGCAATATCAAAATTATTAAAAGTTAATCCGAGAGCACCGGTAATACCAAATGAGCCACTGTACCCTACGGATGCATTGAATTGGTCAGAAGATCTCTCCTGAACCATATATTTTACATTTACTGTTGAATCATTTTTAAGTGATATATCGGGTACTAATTTCTCAGGATTAAAATAGTTCAAAGCTGACAACTGCTGTAAGCTCCTTTTAACATTAGTGCGGTTGAAAAATTCACCAGGATAAGTATATAATTCTCTTCTGAGAACTTTATCTTTAGTCTTGTCATTTCCTTCGACAGAAACCAAACCGAGCCGGAACTGATTATTTTCAGTTATCTTCAGATTAAGATCTAAATAATTATTTTCTATATTTTGTTCTTCTATTTCGATAGATATCCTCAGGTATCCATTATCCATATACAAGGAATTCATATCACTTTCAGTTTCTCCGCCGGCTCCGTAAACATTTTTATTGATTTTTTTCATATTATAAATATCACCTTTTTTCATATCGAGCCGTGCAAATAAAACCGAATCCGGATAAATTTTATTCCCTTCAAATGTAATATTTCTGATTTTATACTGCGGACCTTCGTCAACTTTAATTTTAATATCAAGGTCTTCTTTATCGTAAGAAGTTTTAAATTCTACATCCGTAATTTCAGCATCTTTGTAACCATTTTCCTTATAATAATCAACAATCAACTTTTTATCTTCTTCAAATTTCAATTTTTCAAATCTTGCGCCGCTCCAGAATTTCCACCAGACCTTTTCTGAAGTATTATCCATCGCTTTTTTCAATGCATTTGATTTGATGTTTTTATTCCCTACAAATTCAATTTTCTGAACACTGACCTTAGCTCCTTCATTTATTTTTATCCGGATCCTCGCTTCATTATTCGAATTAATTAACTTGTCAACCTGAACTTCTGCCATAGAAAATCCATCTTCATTATAATATTTCGTCAGATAGTATTCGATATCTTTCAATTTCTGTTCCGAAACAACTTCGCCCGGTACGAGAGATATTTTATCCTTAAGCTCACTTTCAGACATTCTGTCATTTCCAACTAATTCGACTTTTTCAATTCTCGGCAGTTCTGTAACTCCGATGACAAGATATACATCTTTTCCGATTTTTTTATCCACATAGAGCTGAATATCAGAAAAAAGACTAAGGTTCCATAATCTCTTCAAGGTTTCACGGGTTTCATCAGAAGGGATCTGGATCTCCTGATTAAGATATAAACCGGAATAATTCACAATAGTCTTTTTGTCATACAACTTATTGCCGGTAACTGAAATATCAATTATCCTGTATGTAACCGGTTCATCTTGAGAGTACAAAGGTGAAATAAATAAAATGCAGAAAATTACTGCAATGGTATATTTCACAAACGGATGTATTTCCTTATTTTTAAAATTCATTTATTGGTTTGAATTTTTATGATTATATAAAATTATACTTTATTTTTCTTTATTTGTTCACTTACCATACCGAATCTTCTTTCCCGTCTTTGAAACTCTGTTATTGCCTTATAATAATTTTCCCTGCGGTATTCAGGCCAAAATACTTTTTCAATATAAATTTCAGTGTATGCGATTTGCCATAAAAGGAAGTTACTTATTCTATAGTCCCCTCCGGTTCTTATTAAAAGATCCGGGTCAGGTATTCCGTTTGTTACTAAATATTCTGAAATTTTCTTTTCATTGATGTTTTCATACGTAAGTTTATTGTTTTTGAAATCGTGATACATTTTTTTCACTGCATTAACAATATCCCATCTTCCGCTGTAACTAAGCGCAAGATTTAATGTCATAAGTTTATTATTTCTGGTTTTTTCAATTGCATCAATTAATTCTTTGTGAACTTTGTCCGGTAATGTAGTAAGGTCGCCAGTTGAAATCAATCTGACATCATTCTGGTGAAGCCTGTCTGTTTCATCTTTCAGAGCTTTAATTAAAAGTTTCATCAGGATGGTGACTTCCGATTTTGGTCTTCTCCAGTTTTCAGTCGAGAAAGTATAAAGTGTGAGATATTTAATTCCCAATTGTCCGGATGCTTCTACGATATCGCGGACTGATTTAACACCTTCCCTGTGTCCGTAGACCCTTGATAGTCCGTGACCCTGTGCCCATCTTCCGTTACCATCCATAATAATGGCAACGTGTTTTGGCATTCCTCCTGATTCTTTAATCTTTTCCTGGATTTTTAAGTCTTTAGAATTTTTATTTTCCAATTTATAATTTGTTTAATAAATGTATTATCCGAAAAGCATTGCTTCCCGGACTTCGCACATTGTATCTTCTGCTATTTCACGAACTATTGTTTCGCCTTCTACAAGAATTTCAAGAATATTATTTTTATCTTTTTCGAGTTCATTTCTTTTTTCGCGGACCGGGGTAAAGAATCTATTTATTTTACCTGCAATTTTCATTTTGCAATCAAAACATCCTAAAGATCCAGACATGCATCCTTCCCGAATTTCCTTAATTTCAGAAGGATTGAATTTACAGTGGTAAGTGTAAACCAGGCAAATATCAGGATTTCCTTTATCACCTTTACGCAATTTTGCAGGGTCAGTAAAAGCCTTTTTCATTTTATTCTTTATTTCCTCTTCTTTATCTGAGATTAATATTGTGTTATCCAGAGATTTACTCATCTTTGCTTTTCCGTCCAAGCCAAGAAGCCTTGCAAATTCAGTTATTTTAGGTTCAGGAATAGGAAAGATTTCTTTTCCGCTTATAAGTTTATAGTGCTCATTAAATGCACCTGCAAGTTGTCTTGTGATTTCAATATGAGGGACCTGGTCAGCACCGACAGGTACAAAATCCCCTTTATACAATAAAATGTCCGCTGCCTGTAAAACAGGATAGCCCAAATGCCCATACATTACTGTCCGCAAATGTAAATCCCTGATTTGGTCCTTAAGCGTCGGGTTCTTTTCCAATCTTGCTTTGGAAATCAGCATTGATAAAATCAGGAAAAGTTCAGTATGCTGTTTAATTTTAGATTGCCTGAATACCGGAGATTTTTCAGTATCAATACCGCAAGCTATCCAGTCTATTACCATTTCGATAGTATCAGTGAATACATTTTCTGTATTCAGATTAGTTGTTAAAGTATGATAATCAGCAACAAGATGATAATTTTGAAAATCATTCTGTAATTTCACCCAATTTTCAAGAGCACCTACAAAATGACCTATATGAAGCCGTCCCGTAGGTCTCATACCCGATAATATTACCTTTTTCTTAATATCCGACATTAATCAATAAATATATACAAACGTTAAATTTAGGGAATATTTATATTAAACAAAATATAATGATTTTCCCTATTGTTTCTTTCAATTTAAAAACAAGTAAACCAAAATTTTATAATTCCGGGATAAATTGTTTATTTTTTAATTTTTAAACCAAATTTGTAAAAATTCTTCGAATAGACTTTTTTATATTTCGGAGATAATATAAGGAAATTTGATAATATTATTTTGTGCTGTCAATGTAAATTTTATAAATTTTTTCGCCCTCTTTGGTCATTCCGTATTTTTCACGTGCTATTCTTTCTATTTCCTGTTCGGAAGTCTGTATTTCTATTATTTTTTTTTCAAGACTATCTTGTTTTCTCTTTTCAGTTTCAATTTGTTTTTCCAGTTCCTTTTTATCCTTTTCAAGTTTAAGCCTCTTTATAAATCCGCTGCTGCCCAGAAAATACATATATATCAATAATAAAATAAAAAATGAAAATAGTACAAGTATCTTATTATATTTTATAAATCTCGCAATTTTTGTAAAAAGACCCTCTTTTTTTTCTTCTATGTTCAACAATAAATTATTTCCTAATAGATAGATTAATTATTTTTTCAATCAGTTGATTGAAATTAATACCACTTTTTAGTGCGGATTTAGGAACGAGTGAAGTATCAGTCATTCCGGGCAAAGTGTTTACCTCAAGGCAATATAATTCGTTATTTTCGTTCAGAATGAAATCAACACGCGAATATACTTCACACTCAAGGGATTTATGTGCGTTAACGGCAATTTGCCTTGCTTCAATTTCTAACAGTTCACTTATATCAGCAGGGCAAATATAATCTGTCCTGCCTTTTGAATACTTATGCTCGTAGTCATAAAAACCATCTTTTGGAATTATCTCGATTACATGATATGAATCAGTTCCTATGACAGGAACAGTAAGTTCTCTCCCCTTAATATACTTTTCAATTATGATTTTTTCAGAATAACTGAAAGCAAGTTCAAGAGCTGCAGACAGTTTTTCATTATCTTCATCAAATAAAATTGTAAGTCCTACGGTACTGCCTTCATCATTCGGCTTTATCACACAAGGATATCCGAAAGAAGAATTAATCTTATTAGTAATTTCATTTAAAGAATCTTCCTCACTTTTATAAAAAGTTATCCAGTCAGGAGTTTTTATACCGTTAAATTTCATAATAACTTTTGAAAAATCTTTGTCCATTGAAAGATTTGATGAAAACACTCCGGAGCCGGAATATTTTACTCCTCTAAGTTCAAGTAAAGTTTGAATTTTACCATCCTCCCCGAATTTTCCGTGAAGCCCAATGAATACAAGGTCAATATTGTCAAGTAATTTAGAATTTATACAATCGAGCATTTTTCTTGATGAGATCTTCTGCAACAGGCGGATTGAATCTTTAGTAGGATAATCCCTTTTGATATAATCCTGAAAAATTTTTTCTTCAGATACTTCTTCTGAACCATAAATGGGGTCAGCAACTTTTACTTTATGACCATTTTCCCTTAATGCTTTTAGAATAGCCCTTCCGGATGATAATGAAACTTCCCTTTCGGCAGATAATCCACCAACCAATAACAAAATATTCAAATTTTTATGAGAAATCATATGTTCCTTAAATATAATCATTTATAACTGTTTATTAAATAATCATATTAATCATATTAATTCAATTTAATTGATAATATTTACTGACTTTTTAAATACCCTGTAAAAAACTAATTTTAAATATGCCAATTGCTGATTTACATATTCATACAAACTTTTCAGACGGTAAGTTTTCCCCGACAGAAATAGTCGGACTTGCAAAAAAAGCGGGGATGCAAGCGATTGGCATTACTGACCACGATAGTGTTGACGGACTCGAAGAAGCAGTATTATCCGGTAACGATGCCGGTTTAGATGTTATTCCCGGAATAGAATTCAGCACTAATCTGAACGGAAAAGAGATACACATACTCGGGTATTTTATTGATTATAAAAATCCGGTTTTACTCGAATACATTAATACGATGAGAGCCAACAGGTGGATAAGACTCGAAAGTATGGTTGATAAATTAAATTCGCTTGAGGTACAAATTGAACCATCCGAAATTACGGATATATTCACAGGAGATATTGCATTCGGAAGACCGCATCTTGCACAGACAATGGTGAAAAAGGGTATTGTGAAGAATTATTATGAAGCATTTATAAAATATATCGGTGATGGAAAACCTGCCTGCGTTATTAAAAACAATCCGCCGTTCAAAGAAGTTCTGACATTAATAAATGAGACCGGGGGATTATCCTTTCTTGCTCATCCCGGTAAATATGTAAATGAAACAGGGCTTAGTAATCTGATAAATGAAGGAATAGACGGAATAGAAATTATTCACCCTTCTCATTCGCCCTCATTGATGAAGCATTATTCCTCAATAGCTTCCGAGTATTTTCTTCTGGAAAGCGGAGGTTCTGATTTTCACGGAATAGTCCAGGCAGATTTTGATAATTTCGGAAAATTCCATATTACTCCTAAAGAAATAAATAATATGAAAGTAAGACTGGATTAAATTGAAATTATTTTTATGACAAAATTCGGATTTATCAATGCTGTGCTTCGATAATTAATAATGATTTGTAATTAAAGAACAATGATTCATATTCGAATACAGAATAAAAATATACCAAAATAAATTTATATTCCTCTTTTCGGAAGCGGGGGGAATTTTTTATTTCATTATCTTCTAATTATTAGTAATTTGGAATAATTAAATCTGCATGTATGAAAATATATAAAAAGATATCAGGAAAAAAAATTTCAGGCGGTGAAAAACTCCGGGTTGCAATTGTTATAAGTGATTTCAACAGAACCATTACGGATAAATTATTAAAAGGTGCAAAACTCGCGCTTAAAGAAAACGGACTGAAAGAAAAAAACATTAAAGTTTTCAGAGCACCGGGGGCTTTTGAGATTCCTGTTATTGCTTCGGCATTGCTTCATCTATCCGATATCAAAAATAAGATTGACGGAGTAATAACTCTCGGGTGTATAATCGAAGGTGAAACAGCACATTTTGAATATATTGCATCATCCGTATCAAATGCACTCTGCAATCTTTCCGTAAAAGAAAGAGTACCAATTGGATTCGGAATTTTAACCTGCTTTACAGAGCAACAGGCACTGAACAGATGCAAAATAAATCCTATTACACAAGAAGGTAATAAAGGTTATGAAGCCGCAATAGCGGTGCTTGAGACTGTCGAAAGGTTAATAACTGTGAAAACCGAATAAGCTGATTTCATTAAAATAGAGATAGGTGTTAATAGTTGAGAAATGAAAAAATATTTAGTTTCTATTTTTACTGTTTTACTTTTTGGATTACGTTAAGCATATCATTGTGAATCAAGCCATTTGTGGCTAAAATTTCCTTTTTATAAACAGAGTATTTTTCATTCGCAAAGTCTGTAACAAGCCCGCCTGCTTCTGTCATTATCAGATAGCCAGCCGCGACATCCCAGGGATTTAGATTATATTCCCAGAAGCCATCAAACCTTCCGCAGGCAGTCCAGCAAAGGTCAAGAGCCGCAGAGCCGAGTCTCCTTACAGGAATATCTTTATTGACAAATTCAGCAAACACTGTAACAGGTTTATGAGGATTGTTGCTTGTATCGTAAGGGAATCCCGTAACAAGAAGAGATTTTCCAAAATTATCTTCCTGTGATACAGATATTTTTTTATCGTTCAGAAATGCACCTTTTCCCTTTTCCGCAAAGAAATATTCTCCGGAAAGAGGATTATATACAACTCCAAGAATAATCTCACCTTTTTTTTCCACTCCGATAGATACGCAGCACAGCGGAATTGAATGGGCATAGTTTATTGTCCCGTCAATCGGGTCTATAATCCATTTTACATCAGAATCGGCATCAAGCGAACCGATTTCCTCAGATAAGATACTATGTTCAGGAAATTCAGACCTGATTATTCCGATAATTATTGCTTCCGATTTTTTATCCACTTCTGTCACTAAATTAGAAATGACATCCTTGCTTTCAATCTGAAATTTAGTTTCAAAGTATTCTTTAATTATTTTCCCTGCTTCCATTGAAGCTTTATGCAGAGTATCTTTCATTGTATTGTTTTAAATTTTTAATTCGAGTCCGTCGTATGCGAGTTTGATATTATCCGATAATGTTTTATTTATTTCATTATGGTTTAAATCGTGCGTGATATGCGTAAAGAAAGTCTTTTTGGGTTTCAAATAACGGGCTATGGAAACAGCCTGCTCGAGATTAAAATGCGTCGGATGTGGTCGGCGGCGCAGTGCGTTGAGTATGAGAACATCAAGCCCTTTCAATTTTTCAAGTTCGTCTGCGGAAATACCACTTGCATCGGTAATATATGCGAAATTTCTTATCCTGTATCCGAAAATTTTTAATTTACCGTGCATTACTTCAACAGGTGTGATTTCCGTATTTTTTATTTTAAACTTTTTATTCTCCTGTGTATGGAAATGAACAAGCGGAACTGCCTTATAACTTATAAGTTTCGGATTCATAGCATAACGGAAAGTCATTTTGATTTCATCCATTGTGATTTCAGTCCCGTAAATATCAATAAATTTATCGAGGCGTTGATTTATCTGCCTGAGGTCATCCATACCAAGTATATGGTCAACGTGATGATGTGTAAACAATACCACATCGATATCGTCGATATTGTATTTAAGCATCTGCTGTCTGAAATCAATAGAGGTATCAATAAGGATCTTTAAGCCATCAACTTCAATATATGCCGAAACCCGGAGTCTTTTATTTTTAGGATTTTTTGACAGACAGGTTTTGCATTTACATCCGATATTAGGGACACCCTGCGATGTGCCTGTTCCGACCAGTATTACTTTCATTTTATCCAAAAGTCAACTTCCCTTTTCATTATCGATCATTTCCCTGATGTTCGGTTTTAAAAAAATATCATCCACACCAATTTCTGCAAGATTTTTTACGAGGAATAAAATCTTTTTATCCTGAGATAGATTTTTATTCAGGAGAAATAATTTTTGCTCGCGGAGGAGGCAGAAACCGCCTTTAAAAAAACCTTTTTCGATTCTGACGGTATAATTTACTTTATGGAAAACTTCAAGAAGCTCTTCGATAAGGAAGTCCTTGTTCTTATCTATAACATCGACAGGAGCTTTTTTAATGACTCTTTTATGCATATCAAGTCCTGAGGCGAAAATTATTTTTAATCATGGACGATATCATCCTCTTCATGCAAATGATATTCATAAGCTTGTTCATCAATCTTATTTTTATCTTCAATAAGTTCTTTCTCTGTTTTTCTTAGCGGTTTAAAAATAACTATAAAAATTATCGAATAGTAAGATAGTAACGCAATCCATGGTACACCTTTAAAAAATCCAAGACGCTCACCAAAGATTTTGAGAAGTCCGTCGTGATTTACTGGTCTCTGATAAAATAACAGTATAAATTTTATATCAAGGAAATAAGTATAAAATTCCACCGGAGAGAACATAAAAAATAAAATCAAACACATCAGGTACCAGCCATTTTGCTTAAGACTTATTTTATAATTCTTCGCAAAAAATACGGCGGAAACGAATGCAAATAAATATGATATTATTATCAGAATTGAAGCATAGGACATCATCTTAAAAATCATATTCTCTTCATCAGGGGGAATGCTTGTCCTGAATGCAAATTCATCATAATTCAGAAGTTCGTTCCCTATCAACGCTCTGACATTAATCCCGCCCAGCCAAAAAATTGCTGATACAGCGAGAATAAATAACCAGATTTTTGAAGATTTATTAAGAGTATTCATAATATGTTTTAAAATTATTCATTTAATACGTTAATTTCAATTTAGTAATTTGAAAAGTATAGAAAAAAAATTAATGATTTAGATTTATTTATGTTTCCACTACCTGCTTCCAAGTTCAAGCTTCGAAAGAAATATGAGAACCGGTAAAATCTAACTCAAAACCTCGTCAAATAAAACTTTATTTTTGAAATAAGTTTAATTAGATTATAGTTAGTTATCAAATCTTTGGGAATAGATGATGTGATATTAAGAATTTTTTATTCTAAATATTAATTTTTGAAAATGAGGAATTCAAAAGATAATTTAATCACAAACCTTCGAACTAATATTAATCATAACATTTTTAAGAAGATTATTATATGTTTATTAACCTATATTACTTACCTGGGTTTAAAAGTAAAAACATCTTGACATGAAAAAAATAATATTTACATTAGTTTGTATAACTTTTATAACGACAATATCCGGATATTCACAATGGACTGTTTATCAGACAAATACGACGATGCAATTGAATAAAATTCAGTTCGTGAATGAAAATACAGGTTTTGCGGCAGGCGGAGGTCCTTTTTCTGATTCCGCAGTATTTTATAAGACAATTAATGCAGGTTTAAATTGGAATAAATTTAAAATATTTGACTCGGTTGCATATCCTTTAGATGAGGTTTATGGATTATTTTTTTTAAATGCTAATACGGGGTTTGTAAGCGGTAGATATTTGTATATTTATAAGACGACGAATGGAGGGGCTAACTGGAAAGGTTATGAACCGCCATATTATAGTCTAACGCAAATCTATAACGCTTTATATTTTATAGATGAAAATACCGGATATGCTGCAGGTAGGTATGGTTATTTTTGCAAAACGACTAATGGTGGATTGAACTGGATACTAACCGCTGATTTACCATCAAACCTTTTTGGAGTATACTTTACAAGCCTTAATACTGGTTACGTATGTGCGCAAGACGGAGCAGTTTATAAAACCACAAATGGAGGTTATAATTTTGTTCAGACTTATATCGGCCCTTATTCATTTGGATCAATAAGATTTATCTCCGAAAATATTGGTTTTGTAGCGGGCTCTGATGCATGGTATTATTCAGGAATATATCGAACAACAAATAGTGGTTCGAATTGGGTTAATATTCTTGAATGTAATTATGAATTATATGATGTTTTTTTTATTGATGCTAATACGGGCTTTTCTTCAGGATATCAGACATTTCTGAAAACGACAAATTCAGGACAAAATTGGTTAACATATTCAGCGCCATTCCAAGGGTTGAGTATGTATTTTTTCAATAGTTCAAATGGATATGTTAGTGGCGGCGGCGGTAAAATACATAAAACTACAACAGGAGGCGTTTGGATAAATCAAATTTCATCAGAAATTCCCGAGTCATTCGAAATAAATAAATGTTACCCAAACCCATTTAATTCAGAATTAAAAGTTGAATTAGCGGTCAATAAAATTCTTTACAAGAATCCCGAAACATATTTAGAAATATTTGATACCAAAGGTACTGTAATATTTAAAAAGCAGTTGCAAATTAATAGTCCCGGATTTTATGAGGTAAAATTGGATTTCGGCAATCTTTCGAGCGGAATATATTTTATTCGAGCACGAAACGATAATTTATTTACTCAAATTATTAAAGTTATTTTTATTAAATAATTAAAACTTTTTAAAAATGAAAATAATAAAATTAATAGTAATATTATTAACACTGTTTCCAAGTCTGATTTATTTTTTTTAAGCAGAGTCTCCCCGCTTTTGGGGACTCTGCTTTACTCGGTTGAAATCAAATCTTATGGTAGCGCAGAGTCCTCTGCCGAATAAATTCGCCAAAGAGACTCTGCTAAAAAAAGCGGAGAACAGGTTGTAAACGGCAGGGAAATCTTTTTTTAAGCAGAGTCTCCCCGCTTTGGGGGACTCTGCTTTACTCGGTTGAAATCAAATCTTATGATAACGCAGAGTCCTCTGCCGAATAAATTCGCCAAAGAGACTCTGCTAAAAAAAGAAGTAATTGTTATATATTTTATGAAAATGTTATTTTTCCATTTTTGATATATAAGAGTTTATGTAAATTAGTTTTTTATAAACAGAAAGGTCAGCTTAATTTGACAGAGCAGAAGATAAAAGAAATAATCTCGAGATTCAAAGATCCGGTATTAAACAGAGATTTCGGAAATTTAAACTTTATCAAAAAAATTGAAACGGACGATAAGAATATAAATATTGAATTGGGAATTACAGATCTGAATGATTCTCTGAATTTAAAAGATGAAATCAAAAAAGCAATAAAATCTGAATTAAAAACCGAATGTAATATAGAAATTAATTTTTCATTAGAAATCCTGAATCATTCGGATAAACAAAAGGATTCAGTACTGCCTAATGTGAAAAACACCATTGCAATTGCTTCCGGGAAAGGCGGGGTGGGAAAATCAACTATTGCTGTGAATCTGGCAGCGGCTTTGAGTGCGAAAGGAGCCAAAGTCGGTTTAATTGATGCGGATATTTACGGTCCATCTATCCCGATTATGCTGGGAGTAAATAACCAAAGACCTGAAGTAATAAAGGTTAACGGCAAGCATAAGATGCTTCCCGTAATCAGCCAGGGAATTAAATTAATGTCAATAGGTTTCCTGACGGAGGGTAATTCTGCAGTTGTATGGCGGGGACCGATGGCTTCGAGTGCTCTCAGACAATTTATGAGCGAAGTCGAATGGGGCGAGCTTGATTTCCTTCTATTCGATATGCCCCCCGGAACGGGTGACATTCAATTGACACTAAGTCAAACAATTCCTCTTACAGGTGCAATAATAATAACTACTCCCCAGGAAATATCCGTAGCAGATGCAAGGAAAGGACACCTGATGTTTGCGAAAGTGAATGTCCCGAATCTTGGTATAATTGAAAATATGAGTTTTTACATTAATACTGACGGCTCGAAAGATTACATTTTTGGAAAGGGCGGCGGAGAAAAAATGAGCAAAGAATACGACGTGAAACTGTTAGGAGAAATTCCGATTACCACGAAAATTCGCGAATACGGCGATTCCGGGAGTCCTATTGTAAATTCAGATCCTACTAACGAGGTAAGCAAAATTTTCATATCGATGGGAACGGAATTAATTAAAGAAATAAACATCAGGAACAGTGAAGGTGCGGGAAAGCCTAATCTTGAAATTTTTATTTGATTAAATTTAATAATAATATGAGAAATCTGATTTTGATAATTTTGACAGCATTTGCAATAACCGGTTGCGGAAATACAGGCGGGTCGGATTCACCCGAGAATGCTGTTAAAGATTTTGTGGCAGCCGTAAAAGATAATAACTACAATAAAGCGTGGGCACAGCTTAATGAAAAGTCCCAGAGGTTTTTTGAAAACAAGGCAAAAGGCAGAAACACGAGCGGACGAGACCTATTTGAACAGAATGTTCCTAATCTAAAATCGCTCGGGATACTGGGGGAAGAATTTTATATAGCAGATCAGAAACAAGAAGAAGACTTAGTTACAATTATTATAAAGACAAACAGCGGAAAGACTTCTGAAATATTTACAGAAAAAGAAGGCGGTACATGGAAACTTGACTATGCAAAGTCAATATCCGAAAGCATCAATCCAGAACAGCAATAATAATAAAATATGACAATAATAAACCGGGAGCAAGTGGAAGAAGTATTAAAAAAGGTAAGACCTTTTTTACAGCAAGATGATGGTGATGTAGAATTTGTAGGTATAGAAAATGAAAACATAGTGAAAATAAGGCTTCTCGGCTCGTGTCATGGATGCCCTATGAACCTAATGACACTCCGGGCAGGAATAGAAAGACTTATTTTAAAAGAAATCCCGGGAGTAAAGAGAGTAGAATCTGTAAATTAAACTTATTGCAGATTTTGTAATTTCCCGATATCTTTAAATCCGGATAATCCCATATCAAATCCTTTAATTTTTCTTCCTCTTTGAATAAGTTCCAGAAATAAATCAATAATATCAAGATATTTTATTTCAAATCCCTCGTTAAAGATATCACCGGAAATTATATGGATCCCGTTAAAAGCAAATAGATTTTTTTCCTGAGAATGTTCGTTCGCTCTCCGGGTAAGGAATAGTTCCGAATCGAATTCAAGATACCGTTTAGTTTTTCTTTTCTGAATTGCGAGTGTAACGAAAGAATTATGTACTTGATGGTACTCAAACATATCGAGTAAATTAAAATCCGTATCCACATCAACATTAATAACAACAAAGGACTTTTCATTTTTTAAAAAAAAAGAAGCGTTAAGGACTCCCCCGCCGGTTCCAAGAATTTCTTTTTCCTCAATTACATTAATTTTCACACCAAAATCATTTACACGGATATAATCTGACAACTTATCTGCAAGGTGATGTGCATTAATTACTATTTCCGATACACCTGCCTTTTTTAATCTTTCTATCTGATGTTTTATGAGGGTTTTCCCTTTGTAAACTATCATTGCTTTCGGAGTATTATCCGTCAATGGTTTCAGCCGGCTACCAAATCCGGCAGCGAGTATCATTGCTTTCAATTATGCACTATATAATTAATAATTAGAACTTAATAATTAGTAATAAAATTGTTTATTAAATTTAAGTCAAATTAAAAATAATAGAAAACAAATGAAATAATATTATTCTGCATTTTAAAAGGCTGTAATTTGTTTTATTTTATATAAAATAAAAGACAATGTTTTTATCAAAAGAAGCAAAAAAGGATTACAGGAAAGAAATTCTAAAATTAAGAGAAGAATTGAATGCAGTAATTCTTGCTCATTATTATCAGGAACCGGAGATACAGGAAATTGCGGATTACATAGGGGACAGCCTGCAATTAGCACAAGCAGCTGAGAAAACAAATGCAGATGTAATAGTTTTCGCAGGTGTTCATTTTATGGCAGAGACGGCAAAAATCCTGAATCCATGTAAACTTGTCTTACTTCCTGATTTGAATGCGGGATGCTCTCTTGCAGAAGGATGCCCTGCTCCATTACTTCAGAAATTCAAAGAAAAATATCCGGATCATATAGTAATATCCTACATTAATTGTTCGGCAGATGTAAAAGCCATATCCGATATAATCTGTACTTCATCCAATGCCGTCAAGATAATAGACCAGATACCAAAGGATCAGAAAATAATTTTTGCCCCCGATAAAAATTTAGGTAAGTATATCATTAAAAAGACAGGAAGGGATATGGTACTATGGCAGGGTGCCTGTATTGTTCACGAAACTTTCAGCGAGAGAAAAATAATCGGTTTAAAACTTGAAAATCCTGATGCAAAACTGATTGCACATCCGGAATGTGAGGAATCAATTTTAGATAAAGCAGATTTCATAGGTTCAACAAGTGCTTTACTAAATTACGTACAAACTGATACGGCAAAAAAATTTATTGTAGCAACGGAGCCGGGAATACTTGTTCAGATGCTTAAGAAATGCCCTGACAAAACTTTCATTAATGCTCCTCCGGAATCAGGATGCTCCTGCAACGAATGCCCTTATATGAAACTGAACACTATGGAAAAATTATATTTGAGTATGAAAAACAAAACCCCGGAAATTACTATGGATGAAGAAGTAAGGCTGAAAGCACTGAAGCCGATAAAAAGAATGCTGGAGATGAGTTAATAAATCAAACCAAAGCAGCAGATCAAAAAAATAAAAAACCGTCCTGTTAAATAAGCCGGATTCTGTTCCCGGTTGAAAGCCGGGATGACAATCATTTATCTTATTTTTTCATTACTGAAAAAATTCTTGCGACCTACCCCGGAAGTAATGCAAGAGAGCAGAACTTTATACTTCCTATACTTGGTCTTGCTCCGGATGAGGTTTGTCGATCCCGGAGATTGCTCTCCGGATGGTAGGCTCTTACCCTGCCGTTTCACCTTTGACCTGATTTTCAGTCAGGACAGATTACTTTTCTGTGACACTTTCTGCAGGAAATAATCCTGCCCGGGATTTTTCCCGGCATCCCTGCTCTTATGGAGTCCGGACTTTCCTCACATCCGCGAAAACAACCGTTTGCGCGGACAGCGCGATTGTCTATAACAGGACGGAAAACTTTCAAAGAACGTATTATTGCTGAATCAAACTTTCATCTACCAATATTCTTCCGCAGGATTGGCAAAGAAAAATATCTTCACCGGTCTTAATTTCAATTTCCCTTTGAGGAGGAATAGAATTATAGCACCCGCTGCAATTTCCTTTTCTTACTAAAGCGACAGCTTCTCCTCTGAATGTTCCGTTAATTTTCTCATATAAACTTCTCACAATATCGCTTAGTCCCGGTAATAATTTATTTCTTTTCTCACTAAGTTCAAGTTCTTCTTCTTCATGTTCTTTATCCAGTTCTGCCAGCAGTGCCTGATTTTCTTTAAGGTCATTTTCCATCTCAATAAGTTTTTCAGAAAATAACGTCATTTTTTCGTTTAAATTCTTTTTCAGTTCTTCAATCTCCTTCAACCGGGATTCGTTGATCCCGACAGATTCATATATGGCATCTATCATTTGAACAATTTTATCGTATTCTTTGTTATTCCTGACATTATATTTTTCCTCGTCAAATTTATATATTCTTGCTTCCGCTGTTTTATTTTCATCTGATATTCTCGTTTCTTCTTCGATAAGGGTGTTCAGTTCTTCTTCCTTTTCCTCTTTACTGATAATTACATCAGAAAGATCTGATTTTAAATCCTCAATTTTCCCCGGTAAATCACCTTTTTCTTCTTCGATTTCAGCCAGCTCAGAGTCAATATTTTTCAGGTCATATAATAATTTGAGCGTTTCCTTTAAATTGATTCTTTTTGCTTTCACTCTATCGGTAAGATATTCAATCACATTGGATTCAGGTTCTGATAATCCGTCAGGTTCATTATGAATATTTGTTTCTAATTCTTCATTGGGTGTAATATCATCCATATTAAATAATTTTTATTATTGTTGAAAATCTGTTTAATGAAATTACAGCGTCGCATCCTTTAGCTTTCGCTTTTAAAATAATATCTTCTGTCATATTTTTTTTGATAACTGCAATTTTCTTAATCTTATTCCTCAGATTGAGGTTTTCGCCCTGAATATTTTTCTGAAGTCTGATAACCAGATCATTTACGTTTATTGAATTGCGAAGTTCTATGGAATATCCGGAAAATATTTTTGAGCGTTTTTTGAAATCATATATTTCATAAGCAACTTCTTCATAGGGATGGGTTGACAGCATCATATCTATCACATTGTCAAGGTTAGATTCGTCACATTCCATTTCAAGCCTTACTTCTTCCTCGAATGCAATTTTTTCTTTTTGTCCTTTAAAGGGTTTTGCTTTTCTGCCGGGCTTATATGTCCCAAGACCTTTCGTCCTGAACGAACACAGTTCATAATGCCCGATAACTCCTGCTCCTGCAGAAGCCATATCAAACGTGAGTTTATCGGTATAGTCAAGCGGTACAAAAACAACGATTTTTTTCTTCGGAATATATTCGTAGATGAAACCTTCAGCAGATTTTATTCTAGCGGTTTTGAAGATTTTTCTTATTTCAGATAACATAACTGCCTTTCTTTAATTTCTTCTCGATGAAGCAAAAAAAAAGTGTATCTTTTCGGGATACACTTTTCAGACTTTCTGTTGATTTAAAATTGCTTTTTTTAGTCTGCTATAATCTGCTTTATTAAAAAAAATTAGCCTCATCATTTTAAATATATAGATAATCAAATGAATTTTCAAGGAAAGAAAATAATTGGTTCCACTTTTATCCAAAATAGTGATTCAGTTTTTATTACAGGATACTGAAAATTCCAAACTTGAATTTAAGAACAATTATATTTTACGAATAATAAAACTATGATAATTGTTGAAAACGATTTTTAACTTAATAATAAATTAATTTATATTTAATTGTTTATTGGTATTAATAATGGGCTAACAGCGTTTGGTTTATAGAGGTTAGGTGTTGTTATTTAAAGTATTTTTTAATTCTTTTTATTAAATCTTAAGTTTACTGAGAAGTTTGTGAGTGGGTCCGGCGTTTTGTAACACATAAAAATGTATTCCGGGAACACCAAAATTCAGGAGTTCTTCGCATTGCTTTAACGACCATTCAACTCCAATATCAATTACGTATTGTGGTTTTGCTTTCAAGATTTCCTCGGTCAAATCATCAGGAATATCTATAAAGAAATCTTTCGGAAGGCTCTTCAGGTGATTTTTATTCGTAAGTAATTTTAGTCCCGGAATTATCGGAACATCAATTCCTGAATTCCTGCATTGCTTAACATATTCGAAATAGTGATTGTTATTATAAAAAAGTTGAGTAACAATATAATGTGCACCTGCTTCAATTTTTTGCTTTGTAAATGCAATATCAACTTTCAGGTTCGGAGCTTCGTAATGTTTTTCCGGATAGCCTCCGACGCCGATGCAAAATTCAGTTGAAGATGCATCGAGCAATTCTTCCTCGAGATATTTACCATTATTCATATCAACAATTTGTCTGATGAGGTCAACGGTATATTCATTGCTGGTTTTTCCAGCCGGTACCGGTTTCTTGAATCCTTTGTCGTCACCCTTAACAGCCAGAACGTTTTCGATGCCAAGGTAATTCAGTTCAATCAGCGCATCTTCTGTTTCTTCTTTAGTAAATCCGTTACAGAGCATATGGGGTACTGTGTCAATATTATATTTATTTTTAATAGCAACGCTGATACCAATAGTTCCGGGTCTTTTTCTTTTGACTTTTTTTCTGATGCCTTCTGAAGTTTCCTCATACTGGACTTCGGCGGAATGCGATGTGACATCGATGAAAGGCGGATTAAATTTAATCAGATCATCAATAATACCGAATAGCTGCTTTATATCACCTCCCCTTAATGGAGGAATAATTTCAAAACTTATAAGAGGATTCCGGGCTTTATTCAGATGCTCAATTACTTTCATAAGATTTATTAGTTTTCCTCTTCTGCCACATATTCCCTCTGTATATCGGGGTTAATGTTTATCCCATCATTTGTAAGTACTCGGACTTTCCCTGTACCAATATCAATAATTCCAATCGTTGAAGCAGTGCCCGTTTCTGCAGCGTACAAAATATTCTCATCATCTACCCAGGTATATGTTTCAATATTACCTCCTTTTATCGCAAGTTCCTTTTTCCCGGAACCATCAAAACTCATAACATAAAATTTTATTTTTTCATCATCCGCAATTCTTACACAGGCAATTTTATTATCATCAGGAGAGAAAACCGGGTTCTGCCAGCTGTCACCCTTGGTCAAGGAAGTTTCTTTTCCTTTTTCATTCAAAATTATTGTACCATTAAGATTTTGGTCAAAACTTGCATAAATAAACATACTGCCATCAGCGGATACATCAGGATCCAAATTTGAATTGGAGTTTTTGCTGATTTTTTTTAAAGAGTTTTCGGTTGTGTCTTCAAGATTTTCCAAATAAATACATTTTGAGCCGTTTTCATCAAATCCTGAGTAAACTAATTTTAAACCATCAGATGTCCAAACCTGCTGGTTCGAATATGAGCCGGAAGATAACCTGAAAGGTTCGGTTTCTTCAAGCGACAATGCATAGATAGAAAGATATCCTTCATAATCGGAATTGAATATAATAAAGCTGCCGTCAGGAGAAAAGGCAGGTGTTGTTCCGTCGAAAATATACTTTGGAGGAAAACTATCAATTTCATTTATATCAGCTATATAATACACTCTTGCCTGGTCGGTGTTGAAAACTACACTTTTCCCGTCAGGAGAAAATTTGGGAAAATAACAATTTTCATTCAGATCAGTAATCTGCTTTTTATTCAAACCATCTTCATCCATTATAAAAATCTGAAGCATATTGTTAGATGAATTATTGGATGCGAATACAATTTTCTTAGGGGATTGTGCATAAACATTAGCAAAAGAAAAATAAATAAATCCTAATGTAAGAAATACGTTGAGATATTTTTTCAAGTTCATATTATAAATTTTAAATCAGAAAATTAATTATAAAAAAGATAATTATCTTAAGAAAGTTAATTTGAAATCCGTTTAAAACCGGAACAAAAAAACAGAGGGAATTTATCTCGGGAGAAATCAGTAATCTTCTTCCCTTTCAACCATCAGAATTTGATTTTGGGGAACAATAAAATATTTTTCATCCTTATATAATACTTCTACAGAGCCTTTCTGGAGGAATATTGCCAGGTCGCCTTCTTTCACCTGAAGCGGAACATACTTTATTTGTTCATCAGTTCCTTTCCACGATTCATTGAATTCATCTCCCATTTGCGGGAGGGGATAGCCCGGTCCCGCTTTCATCACATAACCTGATTGAACTACTTCTTTTTCCTGCACTCCCGGTGGAAGATATAAACCAGTCTTTGTTTTATCATCCAGTGATTTAGGTTTAATTAATACCCGGTCTCCTACTATGATTAAATTTTTAAGTTTGTTTTCTTCCGGCATAAATTAATTATTTCATAAAAATATATATAATAATTTACTTTATCATTACCAGTTTTTTCACCGCAATAAAATCTCCTACCCGCCCGGATGGATCTTTGACCTCAAGTCTATAAAAATATACTCCGCTTGGGAGACTGCTTCCATTAAATATTTCTTCATAAATACCCGGTTGGAGTTTTTCATTTACAAGTGTTGCGATTTCTTTACCGAGAATGTCGAAAATTTTTAATGTGACAAAACCCCCCTTGTTAAAGGTGGAATTTGGAATATCAAATTTAATTTTTGTTACCGGATTAAACGGATTTGGGTAATTTTGGTATAATGCAAATTTTTCAGGAATAATATTAGTGTTATTTCCGATACCGACAGTGCCCGGGAAATTAGTTCTCAGTACACAAGCTTCATTGCCTGAACTTAAACCCTTTGTACTATCAATAAAATAGAGCGCATTTAAATCGTTGCTGACTGCAGTATATTGCCCGAACCAATTCACACCTTTATTCGGAGTATAAAATATCCTTCCGAGATTTCCGCAAACGTATATTCTGTTAGAATCAATGATAGCTGCATCTTTAAAATTAAGAACTGCTGGATTAGGAACGCTGATATTATTCCAGGTTTGCCCTTTATCATTAGAATACATTACAAGATTCTGGTCACCTGCAAGAACAAGAAATGATGTACCTGATTTCTTTAGTCCAAAGATATTATTTACCGTTCCGGAATTCACGAGGGTCCAGTTAGCACCTGAATTTATACTTTTATACACTTTGCCGCTGCTTCCTGCGGTGACAAGTTCAGAAGTTCCGAATACTTCGAGTGCATTAAGAGTGACAGTGGTATCAATTGCCGAAATAGTCCAAGATGTACCTCCATTAGTAGTACGAACTACACATCCCTTTTCACCTACTGCCCATCCTTCATTAGCACTGATGAAATAAATGGAATTAAGTTTTCTTGATACACCTGTCTGCAGCATTGTCCAGTTTGTCCCGAGATTTGCACTCTTGAATACAATACCAGCATCACCTGCTGCATATAAAGTACTGCCAGTTATTGCAAGTTTATACAGATAAAAATTATTTCCGATTGTTGAGCTGACCCAGTTGAGTCCTGCGTTTGTTGTTTTTAAAATAGTTGTCTGCTCGCCTACCATAAATCCGGTATTAGCATCTGAGAACTTTACATCATATAATCTCTGCCAGTTTGCATTTGGTATCCTGAACCAAAACTGGGAAGGGTATCCGGTTGGAATATAAAAAGCAACTGCACTGCTTGTGTTACAATAAGTTTGATTGAAGTTATCAATATTAATTGTATTGGAATATGGATTCATTGATGTTTGCTGAAGAGCGTTCCAAGTACTTCCGTTCCAGCAATATGATTTCAGCATTCTTTCATCCTGAACACCACTTTTCACTTCTGTATTATTTGAATTATAATCTTCATATTCGAGCTGGACTTTAGCGTTAAATGTGGCTGTAGATGGATAAAGAGTGAATTTATAATAACGGTTGATATACCTGTTCAAGCCTGAATTCGGAATATTAGAGTTCATAGAATGAGGATATTCTCTCATTGTTATACTATCGAGACCAGAATAATTATAAAAAGTCATTGAGCCAATCTGTCCTCCGTCATAATCAACAAATCTATAGGGAACGTTAATCTGTGTCGGATGAATAGTAACAATTTCGTATTCCCCGGAAGGTTGATTTATATATGTATTATAGAGAAAATTTTTCCGGGCAGTAATAAAATATTTTGTTGCATCTGTGTGTTCATTGAATTCCTGAAAAGTCCCCCATTTCAGCGGGTCATTTGCGACTTCATTATTCAAAATATTTTTCAAACTGTCAATTTTTGGAAAATATTTTTGTTCGGTTAGAATCGAGTCAAGAATGTATTTTACTTTTTGTTTTAATATAACACTCGTAGTTGTATTGTTTATTACTCTATCCTTTAATACATTATTCGGACCTGCGAAAGGTTCGAACTGGTATGCGAAGCCGTTATTGAGGAGTTCTCCGGGATAAGCGATAGCAGGGTCACCGTCACGACCAAATGACAAATCATAATCCCAGGGAATAATATACCACTGCTGATTGGTTTTGGTTGTATCGCGATAGAGGTAATAATTCGAATTATAAGTATCACCCATAGCTACCACATTGTTAACTGCAAGCCAGTTATATACGGAATTAACGTCGAAAGTATTATTCAGCCAGGAAGGAAAATTTGTTTCGGATGTATTATTCAACTCAATAATCATATTTTGCAAATCGGTGTAGTAATTTGTATCTCCGATTTGCTTAGTATAATATAGTTTAAGGAGGTTCAATGGCTGGATAGTCAGGTCTGCCATAGAATAATCTCCGTTTGCCTCCCACGTTGGACCTGAAGGTATACCCCGCATGGAATAAAAGTATTTATCAATATTTTCAATCCAGAGATAAACGCCTTTAGGCAGATTATTCATTTTCAGAGAAACATAATAAAGCGGGTCAGGTGCAAGGGAGTTAAGTCTTTTGAATATGTCCCAGCATAATTTTTCGCGAATAAAAGATTTATCCGTAAATATAGGATTAAGGTTGAAGGTTTTCCAACCCTGAAAGAGATTTGCAGCTGCAAATTTAAGTCTGAATCCTTTTTTGGGATAATATCTGGTTGTTGAACCTTTGAATCTGATTGTTGCGTCATTCCAGTAAGTACCGAGATATTCAAAGATACAGGGCAAATAAGCAGCAACATAAGGATCTCTTAGATAAAGGCTGTCATAATATGCAGGTGTCATAGTAATGTTGTAATTAACAACCTGTGAAGATGAAAAGTCGGGAAGAAATAAAAGAGCAAACAATATGGTAAATAATATTTTCTTCATAGGAGGACTTATTTAAATTTAATTGACATTTAAAAATACTTTAAAACTTTATATCATATTAAATCTATATTAAATAATTAGAAAAATGAATGATTTTTTTATTACCATTAAATAAAAGAAAAATTTACTAAAATATGAGAATATTTCTACCGTATTTATTTAATGATCAAATTCATATTTTTAAAAAATCATAATAAAAATTTTACATGGATATAATTTTTTTAGTCATAGGAATTTTGACAGGTGCTATAGCGGCATATTTAACAGCGAAGTATAAATTTAATTCTGAAAAAGGATTATCTAAAGATGAAGCAGAAACTTTAAATAAAGAAATTAATTCTCTCCGGGAGGATAAAACAAAAGCCGTCGAACGGAATTTCATACTTACAGAGCGGGCAAACGGAAACGAAAAAGATTTGAAGGAAAAAAACGAATTGATAAATAAAATCAGCAGTGACGCAGCAAGACTCGAGACGGAGAATAAAAATCTTGTACAAAAACTCGAAGAGCAGAAGGCAGAATTAGAAAACTTAAATGAAAAATTCACAAAAGAATTTGAGAATCTTGCAAACAGAATTTTTGAAGATAAAAGTACGAAGTTCACAAACCAGAACAAAGATAATTTAATTGATATCTTAAAACCTCTCCAGGAAAAGATCAAAGATTTTGAAATTCAGGTTAACAGCACACATATAAGCGAAACGGAACAAAGAACTAAACTCTCGACTGAGATTAAAAAGTTGTACGAACTAAACCAGAAAATGACAGAAGATGCAAACAATCTCACCAAAGCGCTGAAAGGAGACTCCAAGTTGCAGGGCAACTGGGGTGAATTCATACTCGAAAACATACTTGAAAAAAGCGGTTTGCAAAAAGGTGTACAATATGTAACCCAGCAATCCCACACAAACGAAGATGGTTCGAGACAAAAACCCGACGTATTAATCCACCTTCCCGAAGAAAGACATTTAATAATAGATTCTAAAGTTTCTCTGAAACATTATGAAGCCTACTGCTCTGCGGATACAGATGAGGAAAGGATTATTTCTCTTAAAAAGCATATAGATTCGGTTAAAAATCATATTAAAGAATTAAGTATAAAAAAATATCAGACTTTATATGACTTAACGAGTCTTGATTTTGTAATTATGTTCATACCTATTGAGCCTGCTTTTTCTCTTGCTGCTCAAAATGAACTAGGGATATGGAATGAGGCATTTGATAAAAATATTGTTCTCACTACTCCGGCTACTTTGCTTGCAACGCTTAGAACGATTGCGAATATCTGGAAGCAGGACAGCCAAAATAAAAATGCACTTGAAATTGCCAAGCAAAGCGGGGCACTTTATGATAAGTTTGTTGGTTTCATAGATGACTTAGTGAGAGTAGGGAAACAAATGGACACGGCAAAAGAGACTTACGGTGAAGCTATGAAGAAACTTTCGGATGGCAGCGGTAATATTATCAAACGAATCGAAAATATCAAAAGACTCGGTGCGAATGCATCAAAGCAGATTCCACAAAATTTACTCGATAGAGCCGGAGAAGACGATAATAATTTGGAGAAATAATATTTATGATCAAAAACGAAGATAATATATTAAGCGAAGTCACATATAAGTCCTCTCGCAGCGGAGGAAAAGGCGGACAAAACGTTAACAAGGTAGAGACTAAAATCGAACTCTCCTTTGATATTCCAAATTCTAAGTTTCTCTCAGATGAAGACAAAGAACGACTATTAAAGAAATTAAGCAACCGAACCGATAAGAACGGAATTTTAAAAATAACCTCACAGGTTGAACGATCGCAATATCTGAATAAATTGAGAGTAAACAAAAAAATTACTGAACTTATTAAATCAGGACTTAAAAAAGAGAAGAAAAGACTAAAAACCAAACCAACAATTATTTCCAAAGAAAACAGGATTCAGAAAAAAAAAATTAAATCTTATAAGAAATCACAAAGGAGCAAACCGGCAATAGATGAATAAATATCCGCTTATAATCAAATCTTCACTATTTAGCAAATACCCGGAATTATTTTTTGCATTCAGCACAAAGGATTGGATGGATTACGGAAAAGATCCGGTTATAAATGACGATAAATCTGATTTGCTTAAACAGAAAGGAATAAAGAAGAGGTTTAAAAGTTTTTTCGAATATATCAATATTTCGCCGGATAATATTATTACCCAAACGCAGATTCATTCAACCAATATTAATTACGGAGAGGTATCAGGTCATTTTGATAACAGTGACGGATTGCATACCGACAAAAAGAATATTTTTCTGACAATAAAAGCAGCCGACTGCATTCCAATATTTCTGTATGATCCGGTAAAGAAAGTTATAGCAGGGGTTCATTCAGGATGGAAAGGTTCCCGTGATAAAATTCTCTCAAAGATGATTTCGGTATTAAAAGAAAATTACGGAATAAACTCAGCAGACATAGTTGCATACATCGGTCCCGGAATATCAAAAGAGCATTATGAAGTGAGCAAGGAAATTGCAGATTTTTTTTCTGAAGAAAGCAAAGAACTTAAAAACGGAAAATATTACCTTGACCTCAAAACAGATAATTTATTTCAATTGTTAAATCGCGGAGTAAGAAGAGGTAATATTGAAATCTCACCTTTATGCACATACGCAAACAGCAGCATATTATTTTCATACCGCAAAGAAAAAGAGAATGCAGGCAGATTGATAGGTGTGATAGGACTTATTCACTGAAATCACAGATTAAACTGATTTCGCTGATTGTAATTTCCGGCTTCGTAAAACAATAACTGCTATAACAGTGATAATCAACATAAATACTGAACCGGAAATAAATGGATAGTGATAACTGAACCTGTCATAAATAAATCCACCCCACAGAGGACCAATAAACCTGGCGAGAGAGCTTAAAGACTGGTTAATTCCAAGCACACTACCCTGCTCCTGCCTGCTTACATTCTGGGATATTAACCCGAGAGTCATTGCATTATTCAATCCATTTCCAAAACCGAGAATCGTCATTACGAACAACAGCATCCACACAGATGTAGAAAAGGGAATAAAAAAAAGACCGACACAAACCAGAATATTACCGATGATTACAGATTTTTTTTCGCCAATCCATTTTTTGAACGCTTTGATAAAACCGGTCTGAACAATTGCCGCTATTATTCCAAGATAGGAAAGCAAGAAACCAGCCTGTTCTGCGTTCATATTAAGTCCTTCTTTCCGCTCGATAAAGTACTGGAAGTTCCCGAAAATATTGGCGAACGAAAAAGTGATAAAGAAAAATATAATGACATAAATTCCAACATTTTTATTTTTTATCACATCGTTAACTGCTTTAAAATTTATGATCTTTACATCGGATAAACTAAATGATTTTTTATTATGTATTTTTAAATCTTCAGGAAGAGTTTCTTTAAACACTGAAATACAAACTGTAAGAGCGATAAGGGAAAATACGGCGGATAGTATCATTGGTAATCCATAACCGAAATAATACGATAGGAATCCTCCTAAAGCAGGACCAAAAACAAATCCAAGCCCGAAAGCTGCTCCGATAATTCCCATTCCTTTTGACCTTTCTTCCGGAGTAGTAATATCCGAAACGACTGCCTGTGCAGCCGAAAGATTAGCAGAGAAAAATCCTGCAAACGCCCGTGCAATAAACAAAAGAGGAATAGAGGCAACAACATTTGTAAATACAAGAGCCATAACCGAATAAGCTATCACATTCCCGAGAAGTGACATTGTCAAAATCGGTTTTCTTCCGTAAACATCCGACAGCGAACCCCAGACAGGTGTAAATACAAACTGCATAAGAGAATATATTCCGGTCAATAATCCGATAGTTGTTTTATTCATCAACAGCACATTCTCTGAAAA
Organism: Ignavibacteria bacterium; assembly: GCA_036508135.1. Classification (GTDB taxonomy): domain Bacteria; phylum Bacteroidota; class Ignavibacteria; order Tepidaquicellales; family Tepidaquicellaceae; genus DATCHW01. The sequence continues at coordinate 119,825 of DATCHW010000221.1, read as the reverse complement.
GTAAGGCAAAATAGGTATAATTATTCCAAACCCGAGCAGGTCAATAAATATTACCATGAATATTACCGTGAAACTTCTATTTCGTGTGTTCATATTTTACAACAAATACTGTAACAAATCTTTTCTAAAAATAATTTTATTAAATTTCACTAATTGGTATCGGGCAAAAAGACGTAATGAAAATAAAGAATGAGAACCATCCGAGTATAAGCCTCGTGTTTCCTAAAGGTTGTTCCATATCGGTGCAAATCGGCGGATGTTCTATCTTGATTACAAAATAAATCAATATAGCCCATACAAGCCAGTTGACAGAACCAAGTTCAAAATTGATATTGAGAAACGGAAGTAAACCCAGCAGACCGAAAATTACAAGAAGATAGAAAATAATATGAGCAATTATTTTATGGTTTGTCCCGAACATAGTATATGAAATATGTCCGCCGTCGAGCTGCCCTACAGGCATCATATTCAGAGAGGTTATCAGCAATCCGAACCATCCTGCACATAGAAAAGGATAATGATAAACTTCATTCATCGGCGGAATAAATACTTTCGAAGTATAAAATATTTTTTCAAAAATTAAAAAAATAAGATTATTTCCGAAAGTAAGTCCTGTAGTCGGAATGCCATTCGTAATATATTCCGGATGTATATTGAATAAATAATCCATACCCGGTAAAGTTAGATAACCATACAGCAAAAATATCATAGATACAACCCAGCCTGCAATAGGTCCCGCAATGCCGACATCGAAAAGAGATTTTCGGGTTTGTGCCGGCGATTTCATTTTTATTACAGCTCCCATCGTACCAAAAGGATTCAGAAATAAAAACGGAAATGGAATATAATAAGGTAAGGTAACATCAATCTTATGATATTTAGCCGCAAAGTAGTGCCCGAATTCGTGAAAAGTAATTATTGCCAACAGCAGAATAGCATACTGTAACCCGAGAGTAAAATTTTCGAGTGCGTAAGGATTCTGATTTAGCCAAGCAACACCTGCTAAAGTAGTGCTGAAGAAAGTAAGAATAAAAAGCAGAATATTTAATAAAAAACCAAATTTTCTTTTTTTCTTTTGTTCCGTGTTTTCAAAATCAAAATTTCCAGACATAGCATATAAAATATATCTTAAATAATTCAAATTCAATTTGTAACGAATTCCGGTATAAGTCAAATGATTAAGAATTCAAAAACTTTTAAATTAGATTTCAAAATAAACTTTTAACATTTAAACTTTTAATATTTTTAATGATATTATTCAAATATAAATTTATAAATTTAGCGAATAATTTTTAATTTGGAAGAAGAGAAGAAAGCCCCTCTGGCAAATATGAATCCGGCATTATTTATAGTGATTACACTTGCTGTGGTTTTTGTAACTTATCAGATTATCGGAGGAGTTATCAGCGCCTTATTTACCGGAATCGAGCCGGGCGTCAGAATTAAAGATATAAGAACCTTTCGCATAGTAATTTCGTTTTCACAGTTTATGTTTCTTCTTATACCGGTAATCCTGCTTAATATGCTCCGCGGTGATGATGTTAAAAGTACATTTAAACTGCATACACCCGATATTAAAATGTTCCTTTTAAGTTTAGCCGGAATCCTGATAATCCAACCGTTTCTTCAACTGTATTTAATTCTTCAGAATAAAATATTTTTTTCACTACCTTTTGGTGGAGAGACTTTAAAAAGGATAAAAGATTTTTTTGACATGATAGAAGCATCAGTAATGGAAATGGTAAAATCGCATTCTGTAATTGAATTTATGGTTGTGGTTTTTGTAATTGCAGTCACACCTGCAATTTGCGAAGAATTTCTTTTCCGGGGTCTTATATTTTCAAATATGCAAAAGTTCCTAAAGGTTTCTTATGCAATAATATTTTCAGGTATTCTTTTTGCTTTATTCCATTTTGATCCGTTCAATTTAATTCCGCTTATCATACTCGGTATTTACATCACGCTCACGGCTTATTACAGCGGTAGCATATACACTGCAATTGCAGTACATTTTATTAATAATTTCATATCTGCAGCTGCCGTATATTTTATAGGTGAAGAATTTGCAAGTAACTCCTCATTATCTACTCCCGAAGAATTCAGACAACTTATAATCTGGGGTTCGATTTCACTGGTGATATTTATATTAATATTAATAACAATGCGAAAATTATTTAAGAAAAATAAAACAGGATTAATAGCAAATTGAGCGACGATAAAAGGACAAGCAATCTTACAAAAAGAGTTTTAGTCGGAGTAATCGGAATTCCTTTGTTGTTGTTTATTTTTTACAAAGGAGGTTATTTTTTCTTTGCTTTCTCTTTAGTTGTAGAAATACTATGCCTTTTCGAGTTTTATAATATATTTAAAAATAAAGGCATATATCCTCTGAAATCCGTTTCTATTTTTTTATATACAGGTTTGTTGACGATTTCATTTGTTGCACCGGGGCATCCGGAATATGTAATGCTACTTTTCATACTTTCCACACTTCTGATCTTTACTTTTGAAATATTCAGAACAGAGAAAAGAAGTCCTCTCAATCCGGTTATTTCCGCTGCGGGTTTTTTATATATCACACTGCCGCTTTTGATATTAAATTTATTTTACGTAAGCGGAGAAAAACTTCCGCAGAACTTCAACTATGTAATTTACATATTTGTTCTTATATGGGTATGTGATACATTTGCATATTTTGGAGGAAGATTATTCGGCAAGCACAAGTTATCAACCATCAGTCCTAAGAAGACAATAGAAGGCAGTATTTCCGGATTTATTTTCACGATTGCTGCGGCACTTATATTTCATTTAATCCTTCCGGATAAATTAAATACCGCAGATGCATTAATAACAGGTTCGATAATCGGAACATTTGGTCAGATCGGGGATTTATTTGAGTCAATGCTGAAAAGATATTGCGATGTAAAAGACTCATCAAATATTATACCCGGACACGGGGGGGTTCTGGACAGATTTGACAGTCTGATATTCGTAGCACCTTTGATATACATATATTTTTTCTTTTAATTCATTTTGTAATAAATTAACTTGAATTGTTAAGTAAATTTATTAATTTTGTAAACAGAAAAGATTTTTTAATTGATTATAAATGGGCAATACAAAAAATAACAATATTAAAGCAGAAAAAAATAAATCCGGAAAAACCGTCGGGAAAAAAAATATAAAGAAGGAAAAGAAGCAGAGCCTCCTTCTGGAAGAAGACCTTGAAATCATAAAAAAGGAATCCATTTCAGATCTACCCGAGTCATCGGAAGATATCGAAGATAATTCTGATTTCATAAAAGAGGTTAAGATATTCGAGAAAACACATCTGCACGCAAAACTAAAAAGAGTTTTTATCCTGCTTGGCAAGCCAAAAATTAAAAAAGCGGAAGACCTTGATCCAAAAACTTTAAAAGAGGAATACATAAAACTGATCACATTACTCGAAGAGAAAAGAATTATAGTTCATTTTCAAAACGAATATTCTATCGAAGAAAAATACAGATTCATAACAGAAGAGATATTTTCACAACAGGTAGAAGATATAATAGACACGAATTTACATATAAATTTCATTTACGAAGAATTTCATCCAGAACTTGATGAAGAGGAAGAAGAAGCTTTTTAATATCATATTATGCTGTTAGAAAACAACGCTAACAATTTAAATTCCGGCGTAATTGATTTTTCGCTGAAAGGAACTGACGGGAAAGTTTACTCTATTCAGGATTTTATCACGAAAGATATACTCGTCATTATTTTTATGTGCAATCATTGCCCTTATGTGAAAGCGGTGATAAAAAGATTTACTGAACTACAACATCGATACGCAGAGAAAAGTGTACAATTAATCGGAATAAATCCAAACGATATTAATGCATATCCGGAAGATTCTTTTGATAACATGAAAATATTTTACAAAGAAAATGAAATGAATTTCCCCTATCTTATTGACGATACTCAGGATACAGCAAGGAAATACGATGCCGTCTGCACTCCTGATATATATGTTTACAACAAAGAAAGGAAATTGAAATACAGGGGAAGGCTGGATGATAACTGGAAAGAAGAGGCCAGTGTAACAAAGCGTGAGCTTGAAAATGCTTTCAAGGATATACTAGATAATAAAGATCCGGATGTAAATCAAAATCCTTCGATGGGTTGTTCTATTAAATGGAAAACATAAACAATCCCGGACATTCTATTAGTGTGAAAAGAATAAAAAAACAGGAAAGTCTGTAACAAGAAATAGATATTTAATAAATAAACTTTTTGAAAAATGCCAAATTTAGTGATTGTAAGACATGGTCAATCCTTATGGAATTTAGAAAATAGATTCACCGGATGGATTGATATAGATCTCTCCCCTAAAGGGATTGAAGAAGCAAACCAGGCAGGAGAAAAGCTCGTAGACTATAAATTTGATGAAGCTTTTACTTCTGCATTGACGCGAGCCCAGAGAACCCTTAAAATAATATTGGAAATAATAGGCCAGGAAAATATTCCTATCCAATATGATAAAGCCCTCAACGAAAGAATGTACGGAGATTTACAGGGCTTGAACAAAGATGAAATGAGAAAAAAATTCGGGGACGAACAGGTAAGAATATGGAGAAGGAGTTATGATGTTGCACCTCCCGGAGGCGAGAGTCTGCAGGATACCGCCGCACGAGTAATTCCCTACTGGGAAAGCAAGATACTTCCCGAGCTGAAAGCAGGGAAAAATATTCTGATATCTGCTCATGGCAACAGTCTGAGGGCACTTGTGATGTATCTCGAAAAGCTAACGAAAGAACAGATACTTGAAACTGAAATCCCTACCGGGATACCAAAAATATATGTACTTGATAAAGACCTCAATGTTCTCGAGAAAAAATATCTCTAAAGATTGAAGCCCGGTAAAATAGAAAATATTATATTCGACCTTGGCAATACTTTATGCTTCTATGATTTCTACTATTTTTATGAAGGAATATCAAGGTTAGAAAAGAAACTTAATCCTGCAGAGTTAAGAAGGTATATTATCAACAAGAAACTCGATATTAAACTTATCACCGGCAGGCTTGCGCATAAAGACCTCTTTAAGAAACTGAAGAGAAAATTTAACCTGAAAACCGGTTATTCCGATTTTACTTTTTTATACAAAGATATTTTCTGGGAAAATACTCCTATGAAAAATTTTCTGGAACAAGTATCAAATGACAGAAAATACAAGCTCTTTCTACTATCGAATACTTGTTCACATCACATAAACTACATTTATAAAAATTTTCCTTATGTTACGCTTATAAGGAACAGGATTTTGTCATTTAAAGTAAATATGAAAAAACCTGACAAAAGGTTATTCAGATATGTACTTCAAAAATACAAATTGAATCCTGAGAAAACATTGTTAATAGATGACCTGATGGAAAATATAAAATCGGCAAGGTCATTAGGAATGAAAGGCATTCATTATACAAAGCACAAGAGTTTTCTGAGGCAGTTAAACATACTTGTTAAATAAATACCGGTTGATTCCGTCCCGGGGCTATTGGAAACAATAATTTAAAGTAATGTATTAAAGACTCAAATTTATCTAAAAAATATTATATATTTCATAAACAATGATTTAGGGTGTTTATATCAGGACCCATAAAAAATTAAAGATGGTAAAAAAATGAAAAACTTATTGTATTTTTTAGCACTACCGTTTTTGATATTTATATCATCTGCCTGTTTTTGGGGATGTGATGCCGCAGAAGATTTTGCGGAAGAACAAATGTATATTCCTGATACAACTATCGTACAAATTGATACTATACGAACGAGAACGGAAATTAAATTTGTTCCCGTCAAATTTGAACTTGTAGTTCAGATAGCTTCTTTCGCGAAGAAGCAATTTGCTGATAATATGTCATTAAATGCAGATTCTATTCTTGGTAAAAAAACCGAAATAATTTTCGAGAATAATTATTATATAGTCGCAGTAGGCAGATTTACGGATCCTGAAAAAGCTAATGCATATATGGGATACGTAAGAGGAAAAGGTTTCCCGGATGCTTTCGTAAAGAAAATCAAGAAACTAGACAATAACTAAACAAAAGATAAAATAGAGTATGAAAAATTTATTATATACATTTCTTTATATTATTATATTTTTATTATCAGGTTTTTCGATTTATTCCTGCGGCTGTGATTGTTATGAAGATGAAAATCTGATTAAAGTTGATACAATACGCAAACAAATTACCGTGAGTGATACAGGACCATTCGTAGTGCAGATAGGTGCGTTTTTGAACAAGGATAATGCCAATAATTTCGCTGCTATTGCCCGCTCTAAACTTAACACATCTGTTGTTGTCAGATTTCTTTCGGATGATATTTACAGAGTAATTGCGGGAGATACTTTTGATAATATTAATCAAGCTGAAGAATTACTTGATATCGTCAAAAAAGGCGGATACATAGATGCTATAATCCGTGATAATGCAGGACCTATCAGAAAAAGTGACTATTGAAATTTTAATATGGCTGACGATAAAATTATTGACGGAAAATATATATCCTTACTTATAAAAGATGAAATCAGAAAAGAGGCAGAGGATTTAAAAGCAAAAGGTATTGTACCGGGAATAGCATTAATTGTCGCCGGTAATAATCCTGCATCTCAAATATATGTCAGCAGTAAAGATAAAGTATGTAAGGATCTGGGTTTTTATTCAGTAATCAAATTACTACCTGAAGATACTAAGGAAGAAACAATTTTAGACCTGATTGCTGAATATAATAATGATAAGTTAATACACGGGATTTTAGTTCAGCTTCCTCTTCCAAAGCATATCAATGAGCAAAAAATAATTGAAGCCATTGATTACAAAAAGGATGTTGACGGATTCCATCCTCAGAATGCCGGAAGACTGGTAGCGGGAATTAAATCATTTATACCTTGCACACCATCCGGAATAGTGGAACTGATAAAAAGAAGCGCAATAGAGACCAAAGGAAAAAATGTTGTAGTGATAGGAAGAAGCAATATTGTGGGAAAACCTGTCGCGAACCTTTTTATCAACAAATCTCTTAATTCGACCGTTACCGTATGCAATAGTTTTACAAAGAATATTAGAGAGTTTACTCAAAATGCCGACATAATAATAGCAGCGATAGGAAAAGCTAATTTCCTGAAAGCGGATATGATAAAAGAAGGAGTTGTGATAATAGATGTCGGAATTAACAGGATAGAAGACAAATCAACAAAAAAGGGATACCGTATTACAGGTGATGCTGATTACAATGACTGCTATGAAAAATGCAGCAAAATAACACCGGTCCCCGGCGGAGTGGGACCAATGACAATTGCAATGCTTATGAAGAATACACTTGATTCTGCACAAGCGAAAATCTATTCTTAAATACAAATTACATTAAATTCAATTATGAACTCACAAGAAAATTATCTTGAGTTAGAAATACATTACAACCAAAAAAACTATGATAAAGTATATAACTTGTTATACTTATCCGGTATTGAGAATATTCTTGAAGAAGAGGAGTGCCTTAAAATATATTTTCCCGTACAGAAGAAAAAAGAGGCGGAGGAATTAGCGGACACATTGAAAGAAAAATTTAAGTTACCGGGTGATTCGGTTATTTTAAAGAAATTAGAATCAAAGAACTGGAACGAGGAATGGGAAAAATCAATTGACCCTATTTACATAAAAAATAAACTGATAATATATCCGAGCTGGAAAAAAGATAAATTGATCAATCCCAAAGATAAAATATTGATTGAAATAGACCCGAAGATGTCATTCGGGACAGGACATAACGAAACGACTCAGTTAGTGATTGAACTTTTGATTGACGAGATTGATGAGGAAGATAAATACATCTTAGATTACGGATGCGGAACTGGAATTTTATCCATAGCTTCCATCAAACTTGGTATGGAGAAGGCAATAGCCATTGATATTGACGATGACTCAATTGAAAATGCCAAGGAATGTTTTAAAGTGAATGGTGTCAACAAGAATATCAAACTTATCAAAGGCAACATATCGGAAATAAAAGAAACAGGTTTTGATATTATATGCGCTAATATTATCAGAAGTGTAATTGAAGATAATATAAGCACTATCTATGAGAAATTAAAATCCGGCGGTAAGCTGTTCATCTCCGGCGTGCTTAGCGACGAGGAAGAAAAAATAACCGGAATGCTTGAACAAAACGGTTTTGAGATGAAACAGATAAATTATAAATCCGAATGGTTAGGATTGTACGCCGCAAAGAAATAGAGATAAATAATATCTTCAAAATTTCTTTCAATAAGAACAGAAAGTTAGAAATAGCAGAAGAGATTATTAAATCCGGAGGAATAAAAATAGAAAGGATTTTATCTACAGGACAAACAACTCCCAAAGGGAAATGGCTGAAGGGGAAAAAAGATGAATGGGTAATATTGCTGAAAGGAAAAGCGGAACTGTTATTTTACAATAACCGGAAAATGCTTTTGATAGAAGGTGATTACATTTTTATACCAGCCGGATGCAAACACAGGGTAACTTATACGAGCAGAAAACCTCATTGTGTCTGGCTTGCAGTACACGCGAAATTTACTGATTAACAAAACAGTTGTGACGTTTATTTCCATTCTCCTAAATCTTTTATAAAGCAATAACAAAACGAATAAAATATTTTTAACAATGAAATCAGAATTGAAATTAGAAAAAGGAATGAGGCTTGCAGGTATAAATGAACTTGGTCTTATTACTTACTTTGACACACATCCGGAGGTTGGCGGAGAAGATACAGCCCCTACTCCGCTTGAGGTAATGCTGCAGTCCCTTGCAGGGTGCACAGCTATGGATGTCCTATCCATGCTGAGAAAGCGGAGAAAGATAATTGATGATTTCAGCATTGACCTGATAGCAGAAAGAGCTCAGGAGCATCCGAAAGTATTCACAAAAGTAAAGATGACTTATAATTTAAAAAGCCCGGATGCAACAGTTGAAGAGTTTAAAAAAGTGATTGCTTTATCACAGGATAAATATTGCAGCGCTTCGGCAATGTTCAAGCGTTCCGGCTGTAACGTAATATGGGAAGCAAAAATAATTTAATATCAAATTGACAAACATAAGTGAAATAACAGGATTTTCAAAAGATTTACCTCTGAGAGATGCGATGAATATGATTTTGATATCCCGGATCGAAGATATTTTCCGTTACAATGAAAGTATTTTTAATGAAGATGATATTGAATCCCTTCATAAGATGAGAGTTGCATCACGGAGACTTAAAGGATACTTGAAAATATTTAATGAATTATTCCCAAAACAAAAGTTCAATAGAATTTATAATATACTGCGTAATTTTATCAGATTGATCGGAGAAATCCGGGAACTTGACGTTTCTTTTGAAATAATTGATAACTATCTCAGTAAAAACACTCCCGAATATAATAAAATCCTTGTACTTTTCATTTCAAAACTAAAAAGTCAAAAGTCCACTTTAAGGGAAAACTTAGAAACAGATAAACGATTAATTAAATTTATTAAATCGAAAATTGATATTACCGGCCTGGTTCAGGAAGGATTTGCAAAAAAACAGAAAAAGAGATTTAAAAACTTTAACCTCGATACAAGTTTTATAGATAATCCTGTATTAATAATCCCCGAGCTTAGAAGACGTGTTTTAAGGGATATGAAAGTTGTTCTGAATCATCCCACAAAAAAGAGCGAGCTGCATGAATTAAGAATAAAAGCAAAGCCATTAAGATATTCGATGGAGTTATATTCCGGATTTATTAATAATGAGTTTGACGAAATGATATCCGAAACAAAAAAATTCGTAGAGCGTGCAGGATCAATTCATGATATTGATGTTTTGATACCAAGACTAAATGAATTTACGAAAGAAATTAAAATTTATAATAACAGGATTAAAAAAAATAAAGATAAAATATCAGTCACCCCGCTAAACCATTTTGTAAAATCCCTGAGAGAAAAAAGAAGAAAACAATTCGTCCTGATATGCATTACCTTAGAAAAATGGAGTGCGGAAGATATAGAAGCAAAGATAAGAACGTTTACTGAACCGGTTAATATCCCGCCGCCGGAGAATAATACCGATTTGCAACAATCTTTATAATTACTTAAAGCAATAAATATTTTTATCATCCGAGCAGACGAAAATAAATTCTTTCCAGATAACTGCATTTGATCTTATCCTGCCTTCAGAATAGTATTTCCAGAGGAGTTCTCCTGAATCAGCGTTCAGGCAATAGAAGTTTTTATCAAAAGAGCCGATAAATATTTTCCCGGAGCATAACAAGGGCGAAGCCCATATAGTACCATAGGTTTGATATTTCCATACGATATCCCCATTCGAAATATTCAAAGCATAAACGCAGCCATCAACTGCAGATGTAATAACGCAATCTTTATAAAAAGAGGATGATGAATATGATTTAGTATAAAGATTTTTTTTCCACTTTAAACTTCCTGAAGTATCGAGACAATAGAAATTCATATCATCAGAAAAGAAAAATATTCCGGAAGTTGCCGCAGAGACATCGGAATAGATCGGAGCATCTGTTTTAAATTTCCTGACAAACTCACCGGAGTTTAGATTCAAAGTGTACAAATAACCATTTACATTTCCCGTGTAAATATTTCCATTATAAATAGTCGGTGAAGCGGAAAACTGATTAGATTTATATTCGTCTTCATCCTTATATTTCCATTTAGTTTTTCCATCTTCAGGGTCAAGATTAATTATATATCCATCCATTGAACTTACAATCAGATTTTCTCCTGATATTACAGGAGAAGATGCAATCCAGCCAAGATCGATGCTCCAGTTTTCTTTACCTGTATGGATGTTATATGAAATTGTACTTTTATTATCATCCCCTGTCCTGGTGATAATAATATTATTATCGTAAATAACAAAACCGTTTATCTGAGAAGGTGATGACGTAGAAAAAGAACCGAGAGATTTTCCTGACGTAATATCTATGCCGTATATTTCCCCTTTGAGGTTTCCGGAAAATAAAACAGCGTCAGCAGCAGCAAGATTTTTAACAGGATAGGAAGCATCATTATCAAAAGACCAGATGAGTTTGTACGGCGGATTTGCAAATCCTGAAGAATTGTAAATATTAGTTCTCGACGGATTTCCGTCAGACATCAACCAGTCATATGATTCATCAATTTTCAATCTGTCTTTTATTTTAATAGTAGTGCAGGAAAAAAATAAAGTGCAAAAAAACAATAATGAGAGGAATATTCGCTTCATAGGGGAATAAGTTAAATTGATTCACAAATAAAAACAATAGATTAATTAATTTATCAGTGCTAAAATAAAAATGTACAAAAATTTTTCTCTTTTTTAAAAATCCTTGACTTATACTGAGGATTTATCTAATTTATTTTTGTATGAATAAAGGAGGGAAATATTGAATTATTTTGATGACACTGAATTTTTCACCGATAGTGATGAAAATTCATCAGATAACAATGAACAGCGGAATGAATTTCCGGATTTCCTGAGCGGATTTGAATCTAACTTTGATTCCGAACATCTCGAGGAATCCGTAAATCATTTTATGGATTCCGGGCAATATCAGAAAGCACTTGAATACATTAATCTTCTGCTCGAGCATTACCCTTATACAACCGATGCATATCATAAAAAAGCATTAATATTAGACGGGATGGGGAGATATAAAGAAGCCCTTGAATATTTTGAGAAGGCAATAGTATGTAATCCAAATGATGTAGAAATTTATTTAGACAGAGGAATTACATTGGACAGCTGCGGGATGAAAGAGGCGGCATTGAATTCATATCAGAAAGCATTAGAAATTGAACCGGAAAATATAGATGCTTTGTTTAATCTCGGTCTTACTAACGAGCGGCTTGAAAGATTTTCAAAATCCATAGAAATTTTTAATAAAGTTCTGGAATTAGATTCGAACAATAAAGATGCCTATTATGAATTAGGGTATTGTTATGATTTCATAGATATGTTCGAAAAATCACTTGAATGCTATGATAAACATATTGAGTACTCCCCTACCAACCACAATGCCTGGTACAACAGAGGAATTGTATTGAACAGGCAGGGTAAATTCTTAAAAGCTATAGAGAGCTATGAGATGTGCCTTGTTTTGTGTGATAATTTTGCTTCAGCGTGGTACAACGCTGCAAATGCCTATGCTTCACTCGGGAGACTACTGAAAGCAATAGAATATTATGAGAAGGCAATTGCGATAAGAAACGATGATGCATTTTCTTACCATAATATCGGCAATGCTTATGAAGAGCTGAAAGATTATAATAAAGCAATTGAATATTTCAACAGGTCTATTGAAATAGACCCGATGAATTATGAATCATATTATGGAAGAGGTAATTGTTATTACTGTCTTTCTAATTATGTTAACGCACTTGATAATTTTAAGTCAGCAATAGTTTTATGCAATGATTTTTCGGAGCTTTGGTATTCAAAAGCCGATGCCGAACTTGCAATGGGTAATGTGGATGACGCAATTGAAAGTTACAGGAAAGTTGTAAAGCTCGATAAAAATAATCACGATGCATGGTATGATTACGGATGTGCTTTACTTGACGGGAAAAAATATGATGAGGCTCTTTTAGCTTTTGAAAGTTCATCTAACAATTATCCTGACTGGGCAGAACCATTTTACGAAAGAGCAAAGATCTTTTTTATAAAAGGTGATATAGAAAAAGGTCTCGAAATGTTAGAAATCGGATTCAGAATAAATCCTAAGGACAGATTTGAATTTGATTTTGAAAAGGACTGGGAAAAAGTTACAAACTTTCTAATGAACAGATAAAGGGACTGAAAGGAGTCTCACTTTTTTTAAAGTGAATATGTAAATCACTTCTATTAGAATTACATTAATCTAACTGTCATTCCCGAATGCTCCTATCGGGAATCTAAAATATGAATTATCAGGAGAAATATTACTATGTTTATATTCTCGCAAGCAAAAAGAACGGGACTTTATATACAGGTGTAACGAATGATTTGATTCGAAGAGCAATTGAACATCGAATTAAATTGAAAAAAGGTTTTCCTGAAAAATATAATGTAAAAAAGTTAGTCCATTTTGAAACCTTTAAATATATTAGTGATGCTATTGAGCGGGAAAAGAAAATTAAGAAATGGAATAGAGCGTGGAAAATACATTTAATCGAAAAAGAAAATAAAGAGTGGAGAGATTTAATGTTCGATTATGTTACGGAAGACGATATCGAATCAGCGGCTACAATGTTAAAAGAAAATGATACTAATCTTTAAGGAAGTGGATTCCCGATAAGAACTTTCGGGAATGACAGACGGGGGTTGAATTAATAAATAAAGAGTGGATGATCCAGAGAGTACTCCCCGATAAGAGCGTTCGGGAATGACCAATTGAATTAATCCTATATCTTCAATTTCACATCGAAGAATTTATTAGATTTGATTTGTACGATCCGTTTATCAGGAAACTTTCGGACGATTTCGAAATTATGGGTTGCCACTATCACCGTTGTTCCTTTTACGTTTATTTCATCAATCAGTTTAAAAAGTTCAAAAGAAATAAAAGGGTCAAGATTACCTGTCGGTTCATCGGCAATAAGAAGTTTTGGTTCATTTATCATTGCCCTTGCAATGCAGACACGCTGCTGCTCTCCTCCTGAAAGGTCATATGGCATATTATTAAGAGAATCCAATAGTTTGAATTCTGATGCTACTTCATAAACTCTTTTTTTAATATCTTCACTTTTTGTCCCCATTATATAAAGAGGTATTGCAACATTTTCGAATACATTCCGGTCATAAAATATTTTGAAATCTTGGAATACTATACCAAATTCACGTCGGAGTTTAGGAATATCAGTTTTATCAATGTTTCCTGAATTGTAATTTTCAAACTTTACATATCCTGAAGACGGGAATAAATCAAAATACATTAATCTTAAAAGAGTGGTTTTACCGATTCCGCTTTCACCTACTACAAAAACAAATTCCCCTGTATTAACTTCAAGATTTGCCGATTCAAATATTTTTTTATTGGAATAATTGAACGATACATTATTCAGCAGTATCATAATAATTATGAGTTTATAATTTTCAGGGCAAGTTTTACGGCGGCTATACTGCTCGAGATATCCGCAAGTCCCTTACCGGCAATATCAAACGCCGTGCCGTGGTCGGGAGAAGTGCGCACAATTTTCAATCCACCAGTATAATTCACCCCCTTTTTTCCGGACAGCATTTTGAATGGTGTCAAGCCCTGATCGTGATATACCGCAAGTGTTGAATCGAATTTCTTATATGTTTTATTTGCGAAGTAGGAATCCGCTGCAAAAGTGCCGAAAACACTCAAGCCGTCATTTTTCAATTCATTAATTGCGGGCAGAAAATATCTCTGTTCTTCATTTCCCAGGGCTCCGCCATCGCCATTATGCGGATTAAATGAAAGAACTGCAATTGTTGGCTTAATTACCCCAAGTTCACTTACTAATATATTATTAAATGAAATTATTTTCTTTTTAATAAAGGATTTATTGATAATCCGGGAAATACGGGATAAAGGAATATGATTTGTTGCGTTTGCAATAATAAGTTCCGGGGAATACATAATCATAAGTGTATCAACTGAGCCTGAATAATAAGTAAGCATTTCAGTATGCCCGGGAAAATCATAACCCCCGGCATTCAATGATTCTTTAGAAATCGGCATCGTTATCATCGCATCATATTCTTTGTGAAGGCAAAGGTCTGAAGCGAGACGTATGCTATCTCCCGAAATTCTTCCTGCGAGCCGTGAAGCTTTACCGGGAACAGGTTTGAACGTATCATATCCGGAGATATGAATCAAATTCTCAGCATCAATTTTATTGATTTTTAATTTTTTAGAATAAAAATCAAAAACGCCACGTGGTCCGATTGCTTTTATGAAAGTATTTTTAAAAATACGTGAGCCGAGAATTTTCAATATAATTTCCGGTCCTATACCGTTAGGGTCTCCGAGTGTGAGAAGTATTCTTTTCTTCATAGTTAATAATTATTCATCTTTGACTTCAGTGATTTTAGCATCACCCCATAAACCTTCGAGGTTGTAAAATTTCCTTGCTTCAGGCAGGAAAATGTGCACGACGACATTGACATAATCGAGCAGTACCCAGCTAAGGTTCTGATACCCTTCGCTATGCCAGGGTCTTTCCTGTATTTTTTTTGTTTCATCGGAGATATAATCTGCGATAGCTTTTACCTGCGGTTCCGATGAAGCGGTACAGACGACGAAAAAATCCGTAACAGGCGTAAGTTCCCTGAGGTCGAGAATTCTTATATTTCCCCCTTTTTTATTGATAATATACTTTGCAATTAAGTCAGTTAGTTCTTTTGAATCCATTTACTATTATTTAACTTTTTCTTTATAAGGATTTAATTCCTGAAAATCTTTTCCGATAATAACGGTAACATCCAAAAACGAAGTAGTATCTTTCTGTTGAATAATATTCTTTTCGGTCAGTCCGAGCGCTTCGGCAACTTTTTTAGCAGCAAATTTATTTCCTGAACGGTCAATTATCATTGTTTTATTTACATCATTATTTTTAAAGTTACCCATTTCCACTACATCGAAACCTTTCTTTTTAAAAAAATCCCTGAAATTAGCCGCTACGCCATTTTCGCCCGTTCCGTTCTGGACATCTATCTGATAGGCATGGCTCGGCTGGTTGGTAACCGAACTTGTCACCGTATCAATAATCGGCTTTGGTTTTTCATTTTTTGACGCTGCCGAATTCCTGAAAAGTGAATATCCGAGTAAGAGACAAACGATTACCATCACAATTATCGAGATATTAAGGAAATAATTTAAAAAGCTTTTTTTCGTTTCTTCTTTCATGATGAAAATAAAAAACCGAAAGTAAAAATTAATTACTTCCGGTCGAGAATATATTTATAAAAATCTTTTAACGCCAATTTGAGAACCGGGAATCGTTATTTCTATTAAACGGGTTGTTGTAATAATCATAGAAATAACTCTGGTCAAGTTTACGAAATTCGAAACTTATGAAACTATTTTCGGAAATTTTATAATCCAATGCCAGCCGTGACAAATAAACACCGGATAAGTCACTCTGCATTTTGCTGGAATAATCCTTGCCATAAGCAGAATTTGCAAACGGAGCATACTGAAGTTTCAAATCCGCAGAGACGTTCAATTTATCTGATATTTTGTAGTTCATACGGTTAGTGTAAGATGTAAGCGATACATTTCCGCTTCCCATAGTCAGAAAACTAACCTGAAATGAGTGCTCCATCGTAAAATTTTTCGGGTTAAATATTCCGAGGAACAATTTGTTCCTGTACTTTTCATCCGGTTCTTTAAACTGGGCATTAAGAATGCCGGATGATAAAAAGAACAGAGCGAATATGACGATTATTTTTGTTCTCATAATAATTTATATTTTGAAAGATATATATTTTTATTTAAAACAACAATGATAGATTTAAAAATATTAAAGATTCTCAATCGACTTTCAAGTGACTTTATTAAAATAAAGTATCTTGATTTTTCTATAATTTTCTATTATAATTTTAAAGAAAAAATAAATTTTTCAACAAACTTTTTTTTAAACTTAAGGAGGAAACATGAACAAAAAGTTAATTCCAATTTTGTTAGTCATTCTGATTGCTTCATTAGCATTCATTTTCGGGGATGGAGATGGTGATAAAGCACCTCTAAAACCTGTAAAAATTGTTGACTATAAAGCAATCGTTTACGGACCCGCACTTAATGGACCGTTAAGTACATTGAGTGAGTCGTTCGAAGGAACGACCTTTCCACCCGCAGGATGGATTCAAATTAATCCTATTAGCGGGACAACCGGATGGTATAGAATACTTGATGGTACGACTCCGGTTCCCGGATTCAATGGTGGTTACATTTCAGTTCCAACCGGCGGGGGAACAGCAGTCGCTTTTTGTAATTATATTACAGGTAATGGTAGTGGAGGTACCTCTGGTCCCTGCGAACAGTGGTTAGTTACTCCACAAATCACAGGTGTTAACCCGAATGACTCATTAACATTTTGGATAAGAAAATTCGGAAACTATATGGATAATTTTTATGTAAAAATATCAACAACAACACCTGATATCGCCGGAATGACAACTACAGTCGCCAGTCTTACTTTTGCTGCAACAGACTCAGGTTGGGTTCAATATAAATATAAAATCGGTAATCTTGTACCTGCCGGCTCAAATATTTATATAGGATTCAGAGAATATTATGCTGATATTTCTACTGACGGTGCCTCATTTTCTTTAGATCTCGTTAATGTAACTTCTTCAGCTGCTTATCCTCTTAATGCTTTTAATTTATTAACTCCAACTGCAGGAGTAACGATTTCAACATTACCCGGAAGTACGACACCTGTTTCAATTACATGGGATACTTCCGCTACCGGTGCAACATATAAATGGAAATATGTAAGCACTTCAGGACCATCGAAAACATTAACGATACCTGCGGGAACGAACTCTATCAACACAACTTTGGAAGCATTAGACGTGTTATTAGCCGGAATCGGTTTGAATCAGGGAGATTCAACAATTGGTCAATGGGATGTTTGGGCATATAAATCTCCTTCAGCAACCGGACCTGATTCATTGAAATCTACTAACGGTCCAAGAGCAATTACGCTTAAAAGACAAAAACCCGCGCTTACAGCGTTTAACTTAATTTCACCCGCCGCGGGATCAAGAATTGTTACAGTCCCCGGCTCTACGGTACCTGTCAATATCAACTGGACACGTTCAGGCGCAGGTACAACTTATAAATGGCTTTATAAAACAGGCGGTTCATATTCAGACCCGGCTACATTAAGATTACCTTCAAACAACAGTGGATTTGATACTGTCCTGACGATGACTCTTGGACAACTTGACTCGTATCTCGCGGGTCTCGGGCTTAACCTCGGAGATTCAATCATGGGTTACTGGAGAGTGCGCGCGTATAATTCAACCGATTCGCTTAACTCAAGCGTTCCGGACAGGTCAATTACATTGAAGAGGGCGTTGTTCTCAAGCTACGTTTTTTCAGGGTCTATTGCGACCGGCGACCCGGTATTTATAAGACCAAACGGAAATAGCGGAAACTCAGCTACACCCCCTACTGCGCTATCAAGCTACAGTGTACCATATAAAACCACAATGTTTACGGTATCTAATAGCGGTCAATATTATATTTATATGGGTGCAAGCTATGATTGCTTTATTGCTTTATATCAAGGTACATTTGATCCAGCTAACGGATTAACAAATTGTATTGGAGCGAATGATGATACTTTAGGGACCTGGATGCCAGAATTTCCGGTAGGAAGTTTGAACAGGTCTGCAATAAGCTATATTACTTTAAATTCGGGTACAAATTATATAGTAGTAAGCACTGCATATAATACAGGACGAGGTAACTGGAAGGATTCTATTTATGGTCCCGGAATTATAACTATAATTACGAATGTACAACAAGTTGGGAATATTGTACCGACGGAATATAAGCTGTCACAAAACTATCCGAATCCTTTCAATCCAACAACGAAGATTAACTTTGCGATACCAAAACAAGGATTTGTTAATTTGAAAATATATGATGTACTCGGAAGAGAGGTGAGGACATTGGTAAGCGAGGTAAAAACTCCGGGCTATTACATAGTAGATTTAAATGCAGAGGAGTTATCAAGCGGAGTTTACTTCTACAAATTATCAGCCGGTAATTTCACCGATGTAAAACGAATGATGCTGATTAAGTAACATAAAGAAACTAATTTTCCATTAAAAAGCGGGTTGAAAGACCCGCTTTCATTTTATTAATATGTGTAAAGGAAATAAATTGTTGACTTGATTTCATTAAACTATGAAGTCAAGTTAATAAAAGAAATTATTTTCTTTTATATTGACTAATAATTTATTATTTATTAAAATAAGTTAACTTTTAATTAATTTAAAAATTAAGGAGAAATAAATGTTTAAGAAATTTCTATTTTTATTTGCGGTAATGTTCATATCTGCAAATTTAATGGCTCAATGGACATATTTAACAAATTCCGGTGTGACCGGAATATTACGTTCTGTAAGCATAGTTGATGCAAATGTGGCTTTCATTTCCGGTGATGCCGGAATAGTACTGAAAACCACAAATGGCGGACTTAACTGGACAAACATCGCAGCGTTGCCAATCCCGGCAACTATGGGATGTGATGTTGTTCGTGCAATTGACGCAAATACAGTAATTGTAGCGGGAACCCCTAGTGCTTCATTTGTTTACAAAACAACAAATAGCGGAACAACATGGACACAAGTCTTTTCAGAAACAGGCGGCTACGTCGATGATATAAGATTTAAAGATGCAAACAATGGATTTATGTATGGAGACCCGGTCGGTGGCAGATGGTCATTATGGAAAACCACCAATGGCGGAACAACTTGGGACTCTACCGGATTATATCTTGCTCAAGTAGCAGGAGAAGCAGGTTGGGATAACGACATGTGTGTACAAGGTAATAACATTTGGTTCGGTGCCAGTGCTAATAGCCATGTATACAGGAGTACGGATTTCGGAGCGAGCTGGATTTCTTCAACTACAACCGGTATTGCCTCGACAACATGTGTTACATTCAGCGGAAACATTGGATTTGTTACAGGCGGCGGAGTTACATTAAAATCAACAGACGCAGGTATAACATGGAGTGCATTCACTAATCCCGGTACCAGTTTGGATATTCACTTACAATCACTTGGAACCAGATTCTGGATAGCACAGACAAATATGTATTATTCAACCAATAGTGGTTCTACATTTCCGTTATCTTACACTTATGCACAAACAACCGGTCCTATGTGGGGTATAGCCGCCAATCACACGGGTACACAGTTAACCGTTTTTGTAACGGGTTATGCTGGAGGTATCTGGAAATATACTGAAACAGTTGAACCTGAACCAACAACTCCTCTTTGGGTTGCACAAACCTCCCCTTTAACCGGAGTATCGTTGAACTGCGTTTCTGCTGTTAATGCAAACGTATGTTGGATAGGTGCTAATACCGGAGGAATATTACTTACTACCGATGCAGGAACAACCTGGACAAACAAAGCAAATGCGACCGTCGGTGCAAACGACGTTTATGCAATTTGCGGATTAAGCGCTACAACCTGTCTTGTTTCAACATCACCTGCTGCTACTTTCGTCTTCAGGACAACCGATGGTGGAACAACCTGGGCACAAGTATTTACACAAGTAAGTGGATTTATTGATGACATTAAGTTCAAAGATGCAAATAATGGCTTTATATATGGTGACCCTGTAAGCAACAGGTGGTCACTCTGGAAAACCTCGGATGCAGGTTTAACCTGGGATTCTGCCGGCTTATATTTAAGCGGAGTCGGTGAAGCAGGTTGGAATAATGCTATGTATATAGAAGGCAATTATATTTGGTTTGGAACAAATAATACCAAAGTATATAAATCAAATAACTTTGGTGCAACGGGGTCCTGGATGTCAGGTGTAACAACCGGAACTGCTAACAGCTATAGTGTAGCTTTTAACGGTGGAACAGGTTTCGCAGGTACAACTGCAGCAGCAAAATCAGTTGACGGGGGTGGAACATATACCACTGTAACTGTACCGGGAACCGGAAACTTATATGCTTTCAATACTGTAAAATATACAAACAGATTCTGGTATAACAGATCTAACATTATTTATGCATCAACCGATAATGGAACTACTTTTGCTGAACAATATACAGGCACCGTCGGTGCAACATTCCAGGCAATGCATATAATATTAAGCGGATCAATTCTCAGAGGCTGGTCAGTTTCTAACACCGGATTAATTGCAATGTTTGACCAACAATTTGTCGCTACTAACGTTACACCAATCAGCAATGTGACACCGGAAACATTTTCATTGTCACAGAACTATCCGAATCCTTTCAATCCGACGACAAAGATTTCTTTTGCATTACCGAAATCAGGATTCGTATCATTGAAAGTATATGATATACTCGGAAAAGAAGTTGCTACTTTAGTAAATTCAAATATGAGCGTTGGTTCATATTCGTTTGAATTCAATGCCTCAAATCTAACAAGCGGTATCTACTTCTATAGACTTGAATCAAACGGATTCATAGATACAAAGAAAATGATGTTAATCAAATAATATTATAGTTCCCTTTCGGGAATAAATATTTTTTCAGAAAGCCCTTTAATTGAAAAATTAAAGGGCTTTTTTATTTTACGATTTATAAATAAATTAATTTTAAATCTACTTTTTTTAAAAATAAACCTTTAAATTTCCCGGGACTTCAGGCAAAATATTCCGTTACATATTTCGAGGGAGTGATAACTATCGAAACGGGAAACGACCTTATAAACAATAATATTAATAATAAGTTAAACTTTGGAATGGAAATAAAATTTTAAAAAATAACTATTTCTCAATTTTATATTGACAAATAGCTATATTTTATTAATATTATAATACTTATTATTTTTTATTAATGATATAATTTAATAAAACTATAAAAAAATTAAGAAAGGGAAAAAACAAATGAAAAAATTCTTATTTTTTAGTATTCCTATTGTTCTTTTTTTGGTTGGTTTTGCTTTTATTACGATAGACGGACCGAATGATTCTGTCTCGCCTAATGACAAAGCAACAAACACAATGGAACAATATTATAAAACCGGAACATCTAATCCCGGCACTATTATAGATAATCCTGAGGCTGTTCTTTATGACAGAAGTCAGTGTATTTCACACCCGGGTGCTGGTTTTGGCGGAGCAGATGCATCTGCTATTGAACTTCCCGGAACTACGTACGGTCCAAATATGGGCGCTATATATCCATACAGGATAGCTGATAAATTTGAGGTACCTGCAGGAAAAACCTGGACGATTGACTCCGTTTTGGTTTATGGATATCAAACAGGTTCGACAACAACTTCAACTATGACCAGTGTTACATTAAGAATCTGGAAAGGTATCGGTCCCGATACTACAGGTGCCATAGTTGCTTTTGGTGATACTACAACAAATAGAATGGCTTCAACAAGATTCACCAATATTTATAGAGTAACATCGACAACTTTGACCAATAACCAAAGACCTATTATGGTTGAAAATGTTACCGTCGGTACAACTCTTACCGAAGGTACATATTGGGTTGATTACAATATGGGCGGAACAATTGCTTCAGGTCCGTGGTGTGTTCCAAGAACAATATTAGGAACCTTAGTTACCGGTGAAGCGAGACAAAGGGTTACTAATAGTCCGATTGTCTGGAATGCGATACAAGATCCTGCACCAAACTATAAAGGTGCCACATTCAAAATGTACGGAACAGAAAACAATGTTACTCCTCCAACCTGGACAGAACAAACATCGCCAATAGCAACTGCTTTAACTTGTGTTTCTGCGGTTAATGATAACGTAGCTTGGGCTTGCGGTAATGGTGGTAAAGTTTTACGGACTATCAACGCGGGCGTAAACTGGACAGATGTCAGCGGAACTATTTCTACAACTTATGATTTAGAAAATATTTTTGCATGGGATGCTAATACAGCGTTGACAACCGGTTATTCCACAACAACAGGAATAACAACTATTTATCAAACATCGAACGGCGGTACTAACTGGACATTGGCAAATTCTCACGCAGGATTCGGTGATGATTTATGGATGACCTCTGCAACGGATGCATATTTTATCGGCGATCCGATAAGTGGTTTTTGGGATTTATTAAAGAGCACTAATGGCGGTAGTAACTGGGCAACCTGGGCATCAATTGCAACGACTAATACAGTCGGTACATACATGAATGCTGCGTGTTTTCTTGATCAACAAGTTTGGTACCCATCTCCTGCACAAAGTACTATGCAGTACACTTCAAATATGGGAGTAAATTGGTCTATACTAACAACACCATTGGCATCTGTAACAGCAACATATTTCATCAATTCTACAACCGGATTATGCGGAGGATATTCTTCTTCACCTGGTTTAATCAGAACAACAAACGGAGGAACAAACTGGACAACTGTTGCTCAATCTTTTATTGGTGCATCTACTGTAATGGGTCTTACCGGAAGAGGTAGTGAATGGTGGGTTGCTACGGAATCCACCACTCCCTCTGCTATTTATTATACATCAAATGATGGTGCAACCTGGGCGTCACAATACCCTGCACCGGCGGGAATCTTCTATCATATTTCAAAAGCAAGAACCGGAAATACTCTTTGGGCTGTCAGAAGCAATGGAGGAATTGCAAGATATGGTACACCTCTCGTAGGAATTACACCTATTACTGAGAATACACCTGTTGATTATCAACTGAGCCAGAACTATCCGAATCCTTTCAATCCAACGACAAAGATTTCTTTTGCATTACCGAAATCAGGATTCGTATCATTGAAAGTATATGATATACTCGGAAAAGAAGTTACTACTTTAGTAAATTCAAATATGAGCGTTGGTTCATATTCATTTGAATTCAATGCCTCAAATCTGACAAGCGGTATCTACTTCTATAGACTTGAATCAAACGGATTCATAGATACAAAGAAAATGATGTTAATCAAATAATATTATAGTTCCCTATCGGGAATAAATATTTTTTCAGAAAGCCCTTTAGTTGAAAAATTAAAGGGCTTTTTTATTTTACGATTTATAAATAAATTATTTCCGCATTACAAACGACTTCAGAATCAAATTAAAAAAAATATGCGAAAACTAACTTTAGAACAGCTGATAAAAGAAAATAAAATCAAAGGAAAAAATATCCTCGTGCGTGTGGATTTTAATGTACCGCTTGACGAGAACAGAAATATCACAGACCCTATGAGAATCACCGAATCATTGCCTACAATCAACGCAATAACTAAAGCCGGCGGGAAGTGCATCCTGATGAGCCATCTTGGCAGACCTAAAGGAGAAAAAAATATGAAATATTCTCTTAATGTAGTAGCGGAATATCTTGCAAAATATGTGGATAAAAGGGTTCTGTTCTCCGATGACTGCATCAGTCCCAACAATGCCGAAGTCATAAAAAATATGCAGGAAGGTGACATTCTGTTACTGGAGAATTTGAGATTTTACAAAGATGAAGAAAAAAATGTACCTGAGTTTGCGGCAAAGTTAGCGGCTTACGGAGACATTTACGTGAATGATGCATTCGGCTCGGCACACAGAGCGCATGCATCTACCGAAGGAGTAACACATATAATAAAAACCTGTGCGGCGGGTTACCTGATGGAAAAGGAACTGAAATATCTATCTGCGGCTATTGATAATCCCAAAAGACCGCTATGTGCTATTCTCGGCGGCTCTAAGATTTCAGGAAAGATTGATGTGCTGGAAAATCTTTTGAATATAGCTGACAGTATTTTAATCGGCGGCGGTATGATGTTCACATTTTACAAAGCAATGGGTTTGAACATAGGTAAATCAATACTCGAAGAAGATAAAATAGAACTTGCAAAAACAATTCTTGAAAAAGCTAAAACGATGAATAAAGAACTGCTCTTGCCTTTGGATTTTATTGCATCGGATAAATTTGATAACTCAGCAAATATAAAGACAATCGATTTTGATAAGATGACTCCCGAACTGAATGAATGGATGGGAATGGATATTGGTCCGAAGACGATTGAAAGATATAAAAGTGTGATTTTGAAATCCAAAACAATAATATGGAACGGACCTATGGGGGTTTTCGAAATGGATAACTTTGCAAAAGGGACATTTGAAGTGGCAAAGGCGCTTGCCGATGCTACGAAACAGGGAGCCGTTACAATAATAGGCGGCGGAGACTCCGCAAGTGCAATTGCAAAAGCGGGATTAGAAAAGAAAGTTACTCACGTATCCACAGGCGGCGGGGCATCGCTTGAATTCCTCGAAGGGAAAAAATTGCCGGGAGTGGAAGCGCTTAACAATGAATAATTAGTCCCGATGCATCGGGACAGGATGGGATCTTCGCTACGCTTCGATAATTAATAATTAGCACAAACAATAAAAATTGTTGAAGAAGGAAGAAACCTGGAATTTTGGAATAAAGAGATTAAACGCAAAGGACGCTAAGAAATTCGTAAAGAACGCAAAGAAACTAAAAAATATAAATAATTTTTTAAATAGAAAATTATTTTAAGTTTCTTAGAAGTAATTGGAGAAAAAATGGGTTAGATGTAAGTCTAACCCTTTTCTTACCCTCTCGATACGTAGGGCCTACCTTCGTATAATTATTACATTTAGTCTTCGTTATTACTTTTAGTCTTCTTAAAAATATTATTTAGTCGTGTTTCGAAGGTGGGCCTTCGAAACAAGTAGAAGACAGAATGGAATCGAGATCCTTCGGTCACTTCGTTCCTCAGGATGACAGTTCTTACACAACCTCGGAAGATTTGTAAACAGTGGGGAAAACAGCTTTTGAAATAGAGAATAAAAAAGGGTTAGATGTGAATCTAACCCTTTTCTTTTTTTAAAAATTGTGGTTCATTATTTAATCAGCATCATTTTCTTAATATCTTTATAAGCGGGAGTTTCAAATTTATAGAAATACATTCCGCTTGCGAGATTATTCGCATTGAATTCCACTTCATAAAATCCTGCTGCCAGATTTTCGTTAATTATAGATGCAACTTCCTTGCCGAGAATATCATAAATTTTAATATTCACAAATTCATTTTTCGGCAATGCAAATTTTATCCGGGTAGTTGGATTAAATGGATTCGGATAATTCTGGCTTAAATCATATTTATCAGGAACGCTGCTGCCGATAGGCGTGATACCTATCGTAGCGGCATATTTATTTCTGGCTATGATTGTTTTGGCTTTAAGGTCATTCAGGTCATTTCCTTTCACGATTGCAAAGCCGATTTCTTCAGTCGCATTAGGAGCAATACTTACAGGTCCGCCTGAAATCATAAAGCAATTGGCTCCCGGACCAAGCAAAGGAACAGATATACCGCTGCTTAATGCCTGCCATTTTTCATCGGTTGTAAATCCATTAAATATATCGGTGGCGTTTATTGCTTTAAAGTTAAGTGTTTGACTTGACATCATAGCACATCCGAGATAAATATTCGGATTTGAAACATTATAAGTATAACCAAGTTTATTAATCGTATCGAGAGTTGAAATATTTCCACCTATCGAACCATTTGGTGAAAAATAAATGCACAACCCGATATAAATATTGTTCAGAGCGGTAGAGTTAGTATTCTGCACATTATATTTTAAGAGGATATAGTCCTGGTCTGCAATTGTATTCCAAGCAAAACTTTGCGGAGTAACGAGAACGCCGATTTTATCAGTTCCTGCACCATTATCATTAAAAGAGCCGATTCCATCCTGCGAGGAAATCGTACCGGGAGTATAAAGTGTATAAGTGCTGAGAGCAGTAAAATCAGTATCTGATACATTATAAGGTGCAACATTTCCCCTGTTGCAGACATCAGATACCTGAGTACTGCTTTTACCGATTAAAAGACCACCTTCGAATAGCTGGTTAGCAGTTCCGTTTAAAATATGCAATCCGTTGCCATAAGCTTCTGCTTTTTTACCGACTGCACCATCTTTAGTGAGGGAAAGGAAAAGGTTATTAATTGTATGTGTTACAAATCCCTGTCTGAAAGTGATAGCAAAAGTATTTGCTCCATCTCTCGTGTAAGCAGAAGAAGAGTAAGCAAGTTTGAAGGTGACAGTTCTATCAAAAGAACACACTGAATTTGCTTTTACCTTGAATGCATTTGCAAAAGTTCCGTTATAGACTCCGTTATATTGTGCAATGTTTCCGATATAAATTGAGTCAGTCACAATCGTTACAGCCGGGTCATCGGTTGTTAATCTTAAAGATACATTAGCTCCGGCAAGCCATTCATTTTTAACACTTACGGAAATAGGAATTACCTCATCAATATCATAGACTTTATCATTATTACCGTAAATTGAGTCATTATGAGCATAAGAGAGCAACGATAAGATTGGAGAATCAGCAAGGCATTTAAAAGCATTTATTCTTCCTGAACCAAGGAGACCAACATAAGAAGGATTTAAATTATAAATGCTGTCAACTCCAAGTTGTAATCTTTGAACCGTCTGAGCGGGAGTCCAGGTGGGGTGTAATGAACGAATAAGAGCAACAGTTCCTGCTGTAATAGGAGAAGACATTGATGTTCCAGCCCAAGATGCATAAGAGTTATTCCAGACAGTGCTTAAAATACTTTCACCGGGAGCAATGACATCAACGGTAGAGTGGAAATTTGAGAATGTTGATTTAATATCACTTTGGTTACTTGCGGCAACCGAGACTACGTTATCATAAGAAGCAGGGTATCTTGCCCAGTTTTGTCCGATACCATTATCATCGCCATTACCTGCTGAAGCGCAAATTACTGACCCGGCATTCCATGCATTAGTACAAACTGTTTGTGAATAGGAACTATATGAAGCACTTCCGTAACTGCAATTAATAACTTTTGCTCCATTCTGATAGGCATAGACAACACCTGACTCAACATACCAAAGACCGGTATTTGACACATCGTTCCAGTGTTTGGTAATTAAAAGTTTACATTTAAATCCGATACCGGCACCGTGAACTCCATTATTGGTAACCTGAGAGGCACATCCAGAAACGTGAGAGCCGTGATCTCCGCCTCCGACGACAAGTATATTCGGGTTGTTATTATTTTGTACAAAATCCCATCCTCTATAATCATCTATATAACCATTTCCATCATCATCAATACCGTTCGGCGGATCAGCATAGTTATAATGAATATTATCTGCAAGGTCAGGGTGGTCAAGATCCGAGCCGGTATCTACAATCCCTATTACTAAGTTTGTATCCCCTTTGCAAATATCCCAAGCCTGAGTTGAAAGTATTTTTGAAATATGCCATTGCTGACTCATCGAAGGATCATTCGGGATAAAATCAGGTTCATAAATGATAGAAGGCTCTATCCAATCGAGAATATCACCATTCTGTTCAAGAATAATTTTGGATAACTCGATAGGATTAATATCAGAGGAATATTCGACTCTGAATATCATTGCAAGGATATCGTCCCCAACAGTGAATTTATTCACACGAAGCGGATGAAGCTGTTTAACCTTCGTGGCATTAAATTTACTGAAAGAATTATCGAGTTTTGAAATACCAAACTTTTCAGTAGTAAAGCCATTGAGTTGTGTTTTGAATTTTAAATTCACGACACCTTTTTCGAACATTGCACCGTCACTAACCCTCTTTAAAATGATTCCATCTATGAGTTTATATTCAGCGTTATCCTTAAAGCCGAAAAGCGAGATAGATAAAGCAACCAGTGTTACTATTATCAGGCTTTTTTTAAATTGAAATTTATTTTTTACCATTTTAACAAAAAATTTAGATTTTTGGAAATAAAATAATTATATATGTAATTTAATATTTTAAAACAGATAAAACAATTTAGAATTGAACCGATTTCTGAGAAAATTACAGTCTGGATGGGAATTAAAGTTAAAAATTACGGGGAAAACAGGAAATGATCAATCAATCAGATATCTTTAATTATTCGACTCTTCGCTGTCGAAACCAAAACGGAGTTTTGATTTTAAGAAATTAATATGTTTTTTAGGAGAAGTTTCTTTTGTTTTCGAGGGAGGTTTTTTTATTGGTTCAGGATTATCCATTTGGGATTCGGTATTATTTCCGATGTCATCGAAATAAACTTTTTCCGCTTTCTTTTTTTCCAAAGTTTCTTCAGATATTTCATCAATTTTCTCAGATATATGAGAAATCTTATCCTCATCTCCAAATACAGAAAGTCCTGAATCCGGTGAATCAAGCTCGTGAATATTTTTGAAAACATTATCATCGGTGCTTATAATATCTGAAGAGAGTATCAGGTTTTCATTCACTTTTGCCCTGACAACTTTGAAATCACTGTCGGTGAGTAAGCCTGGATTTTCAATTGTTTCGAAATCGATATCCGATTCTAATTCACTTAAAGCATTTAACCTGATATTTTCTTCTTCCCTGCCGGATATTTTTTTAACCCGCCCCTTCATCAGGTATTTTTCTTTAAGTTCAAAATACTTTCCAACATCGTAAAGTTTCACGGAAAGCTCTTTGATGTTTTTTCTTAAAGATTCAGGTTCATAAAACCTGCTCTGGTAATCTTTAACAAGATAATTGCCTTTAATTATCAAATCGGTAATATCCTTAGTATCGAGGGACTCTATAATATGCTGGGAAACAAGATTAATATCATACTCGGGATAATCATAGAAACTCCTGAGGTCTGAAATATCAAATATAATCATATTAGCCGGATTATTTTTTATGAGAGAATTTGATGGGATTAATTTTGAGAATATGACGGAAGGATTCACGGTAACTGCTTTCAAAAGGGATTCATAAGACACCTCATTCGGATTGATAAGCTTGGCAAGACTTTTCAGTTCTGCGAGTACATTTTCACCGAGGTAACCGGTACCGATACATACATTTATATCGGAATTAAAAAAGTCATTCAGGTTAACATTTTTCGATGAGAGGTTCAGCAAATCTGTGATACACAGTACCACATTCACTTTCTTTTCCGAGAGAAGTGCGATATCATTAATATTTATTGTAAACGGATTCGAGAGAACTAAATCCGATGATAATAAATCATAATCATAAAGAACCCTAACGAATGATTTTCCAAAATTCCTGTTCACTTCATCACTTATTTTTTTACTGCGGAGATTTTCAAGGAAAATTTTATTTCTTTCCAATGAAAAAGCTTTTTTCAGAAAACTCAAAGAATAATTATTTATCTCCTCATCGTGCTTCAGGGAAATAAAATGATATTTGTTATTATTCCATAAATACGAGTTAAGATAGCCGTCATAGGAAGTGAACGCAGCCTCCAGACCATAGGGTATGCTTGCTGCATTATCCTCGAGAAAATATTCTTTTGAAATAAAAGATGAAGTTTCGTTCACGGCAAATTCTCCGTTTGTCAGAGATTTAAAAAAATTTATTCTGAGGAGACCTTTTAAATCGTGTTTTGTTTTCGGCGAAGAGAAATATTTATTCAGCAAGTTAAGCGAAATATTGTTGTTTATTGTATCATAGCGATTCCGTTTCAGAAAAATTTTATTGAGAGAGTAAGAAGAGCATAAATGGGAATTTATAAAAGGCGGAATTATCAGTTTATACTTTGCATCTATAATCTCTGATTTTGGATAAATATTTTTAATGACTTCGTCATTATTGAGTCTGTTATCAAAATCTATATCATAAATCTTTTCGTTCTTAATAATAAGATTAAAAATGCCGCAGCGGTTCTGCTTGTCAAAAGTAGCAATTAAAGCATTTTTATAAATTATATATTTATCCATGACTGATCATAAATCTTCGATAATATAATCTTCATTAATATAAAATTCGCTGTCAAAAAGTTTATTTTCACCGTCTTTATACAAGGCATATTGAAATCCGTGCCTCACAGCATAGGAGCCACATTCTCCCTTTGCATTAATAGCTATAAAGCCAACCTGATAAAGGTGGTCCCGGTTTTTATCGGAAAGAAGATTTAGTTTATATACTCTGTCACAAGCAGTTTTGCAGGCTTCCCCTGGAGACATTCCATTTCTCATCATTTCAACGACGAGAAAACTGCCGCATGCACGGATACATTCTTCACCCCTGCCTGTTGCCGCCGCCCCTCCTACTTCCCCGTCAACATATAAACCCGAACCGATAATCGGAGAATCCCCGACTCTTCCTGTGAGTTTCCATGCCACGCCGCTCGTAGTACAAGCTGCTGAAATGTGTCCTTCCTGATCAATAGCAACCATGCCGATAGTATCATGATTACCGTCTTCGTTAATATCCATCTTTTTATCATCACTCCTATGGACGAGGAAAAAATCATCAGTATGGATTTCCTGAGATTTATAACCACCTGAATTTATCCAGTCATTATACCTTCGGATGGAATTTTCAGTAAGAAGAAGTTCCGGTTTAAATCCATTAAATAATGCAAAGGCATAAGCTCCTCTCCCCGCAAGAATTGTATGCTCAGTATCTTCAAGAACAAGCCTTGCCACGCAAATAGGATTTCTTATATGTTCAATTCCTATCACTGCACCTATACGCGCATTCCAATCCATAATTCCGGCATCAAGAGTAACTTTCCCCTCACAATCAGGTAATCCGCCGAAACCCACACTTAATACATTCGGGTCATCTTCTGCTTCTTTTACCCCTTTTTCGACTGCCTCGAGGGAATTTCCCCCGTTTTTTAAAATTTCATAAGCAACTTCATTAGCTGCTATTCCATGTTTCCAGGTTGATATAACAAGTGGTTTCATATATTTACGTTATTCTGAGTGTTTTAAATCTGATTTTTGTGTTATTTTAATATTCAAAATATCTCCTTGTATGACTTTAACTTTAACCCCATTATGTTCTGCAACAGCTGCTTCATCAGTTCCTTTGAATTTTTCTTTTTCAGCTTTTTTAAATGCTTTGAGTAATAAAGTATATTCGAATGCCTGTGGAGTCTGTGCCCGTTTCAGATCTTCCCTTGGAATAGTTTTTTTAATAAAACCATTTTTCACTTCTTTTAAGGTATCGCTGATATTTAATACAGGTATTACTGCCTTGTATTTTTTCGCATAGCCAATCAATTCCTTAATCAACTTACCGGTAATATAAGGGCGGACAGAATCGTGGACTAAAATGATATCACCCTCTTTACATCCACTATTCAGCAAGGCATTATAGACGGAATCGTGTCTTTCTTTTCCGCCTGCCACGACTTTGAAAGGTTTTTGAATTTCGAATTTGAAGAATAATTTTATTATTTTTTCAAAATAAACTTTCCTGGTTGCTATAATAAATGCGTCGATTTCTTTTATCTTTGTAAATTTTTCTATTGTATGAATCAGGATTTCTTTACCGTCGAGTTTATAAAATTGTTTTGGAATTTTGCTGTTAAATCTTGAACCTGAACCTGCTGCGGGTATGATTAAAACACACTTCATTATTTATGTCTGCTTTCCATCATTTTGTGGAGTTTTTCTGCCTGAAGCATAAAAATTTCTATCTTTGATTGAGTTATCTGAGGGAACGCATTACCATCAGTTTCAACATAAAGGAACGGAAGATTAGTAAGTTCCGGAGGATAACCATTGCGTTTTATGTTCCCGAATTTATATTTCCCTTCGAGAGTCATTTCTTTATTTAATATTGATTCCGAGAGTCGGCTTGGCATGCAATTGAAAGGACCTATTGAGATGACACCGCAGGAGTCATCAAGTATTTCCCTCATTGCAAGCCCGGCTGTGAGAATGCCTTCACCTATCAGCTCATCTGAAATCATATTATTTCCGTACTCAATGGTTTTTTCAATATCGACTAAATCAGGATGGATTAACCCGGTTTTTGCAAGTATATTTTTAATTTTCTTTTCAAGCATTCTCTGGAATTTATCTTTGATCAGAATTTTAATCCGCTCCTTGAATGAATTTCCGTTTATTTTTCTGTTGATAATCATATAATTACTGTAGTAAACATATTCCGAGATTGGAGCAGTCTTAACAAGGAATCCTTTGCTTCTTAGTGACTCTATCAAATCCCCGCGTGAAAATTCTTCCCTTCTGACATAGATTTCGCCAATTAAAGAAATCACCTTTGCTTCGCTGAGAGGTTTTGTTAATTTTATTCCTGAAAGAACCGAAGCTGATTTTTCCAGCTGGAGGAAAAGTAATTTTTCATTTCCAGCTTCGATTGCTTTTAATAAAATATCCCACTCCCTCTGAAGGATTTCAAGTGCAGAAATTTTATCTACGGAGAGAGTAATTATTGCAGATTCTATATCATGGATAGCATCAGAAATAACCACTGCAATCCAAGCCCTCCGGAAAAATTCGCTGCCAAAATCTTCGAATGAGCCTTCTTCATTCATCGTAAGGACACCTACGTTTTTAATATCGAGATCACTGATAATATCCCTGAGCATAATGAAATATTGTCCCTGCCTGCAAGGTCCGTATCCGTGAGGCATAAAGAAAAGATATTTTTTAGAGTTATCCGATTTTTTCTCAACTTGTTCGAGCAGTGAACCGGTAGAAAGAATAAACGGAAGGCACTCTTTGCAGGTAGTCAAACCTCTGCCATATTTTAATGTTTTCTGAGTAGGTATAGGAATCGGAGAAGAGTTAATCCCCAGTGATCTGAAGACACCCGAGAAAGCCTGAGAACTATAGTTCCCCATTGAAGGGATAAGGACTTCAATTTCAGGAGATGTAACTTTGTGTTTTTGATTCTCCGAATCGACTATAATCACCCTGTTATTTTCAGTAATAACAGACAGGGATTTATCCTCCTTTATTCTTTCTACCAGTAAATTTTTATTAGTCAGTTCAATATAGTTTCTGATAATATCGAGTGCGGCATCAATTCTTGTATCAACGCCCACATCTGCGGAGTGGCTGTCGAGTTCGAGTGTGAGAGAGGGTTTAGTACCCATAATTTTCCTGAAATAAGAGACAATAAATGAATCAGGACCGCAGGAGAAATTTGTGATATAGACTCCGAATAACTTTTTATGATTTTTAACAAACCTCGCTGCAGATAATATCTGCTGACCGCTATGCCAGTACATATTATCATAAGAATCTTTAACATTATCAGGTAGAAAATCGTGAGGAATTATCATAATATTCTTTGAAGATATCTTATGAGGAATATTCAGGTTCGCCTCTATAGCATAAGAATTATATGACCTTCCGAATAATACGAGTGCTATTTTTTCCTTATCATTCTCGAGTCCGGCAATAATATTTTCACCGATTTTTTTGAACTCTTCCAGCATTGCTTTGTATCTGCCGTAAGCATAATCAAATGCTCCGAAGGCTGCGGAAGAAGATTTATCAAGTTTTTTTGCTATGCTTACAAAAGTTTTTTCGAGATATCTTTCAGGTGCTGTAAAATCTATCACGGGTGAAATAAGTTCAGGAATTTTATCGTCGCTGAATGCAGATTTCAGA
Organism: Ignavibacteria bacterium; assembly: GCA_036508135.1. Classification (GTDB taxonomy): domain Bacteria; phylum Bacteroidota; class Ignavibacteria; order Tepidaquicellales; family Tepidaquicellaceae; genus DATCHW01. The sequence goes on along the minus strand of DATCHW010000221.1, from coordinate 85,735 downwards.
TAATACGATTCCCCCTGAACGAACACACAAATACGTTTATACTTTTCATCGAACTGATTCTGCATCTGCGTGATATGAGGAAGAAAAATGTAATCTACTTTTTTATTGACAAGGTCCTGAAACAGTCCATGTGCAATCTCGACGGGATAGCAGTAAGCCGAGCGGATTTTATCCATACCATTCTGGTCAACTTCATTTGAGAGAACAACTTTAAATCCGAGTTTAGTAAAGAAATTATAATAAAGGGGATAAAGTGTATTTGTAAGAAAACTTTTTGTTATACCTATAGATTTACCATTTGCAAGAGGCAAATCGGCATATTTTTTATAGACCAGTTCCTGCCGTAACTTCACATAATTTTCGCCTGCATTATCTTCAGATATATTCTGCCTCAAATTATAATACTTACTGCAGGCACCCCCGAAGGGATACTTTTTTCCTTCAATTTCAATCATAGATACACTGCATTTCAGATCACATTTTTCTTTACCCCCGGAGCATGTGAATTCTTTTGAATAATGGAATTCCCTGTTTATCAATTCCAGCAGATTGAAATTACCTTTTTCATTAAATCCGAGATTGATCCTGTTCTTAATTTCAAGTGCAACTCCGAAAGCCCCCATTAATCCGGGTTCGGGAGGAACGATAATTTCTTTATTAATCAAATGAGACATTGCAAATGGTACTGCTTTATTATAGCAAACACCTCCCTGCATAAACACTTTTTTACCGACCTGACGATTCCCTTTAACGCGGTTAACGTAATTCATACAAATAGAGTAAACGAGTCCTGCAACAATATCTTCTTTTGATTCGCCATCATGGCTTGAATTTTTAATATCACTCGAAATAAATGCGGCACACTGATCGTTAAAATTCAACGGCTTCTGTGCCTTGAAAGCAATATCGGCAATATCTTTATAATAAATGTTAAGTGTCTCTTTTGCTGACTCCTCAAGGAATGAGCCCGTGCCTGCACTGCAGGCTTCATTCATTGCGTAATCGCTTGCCACACCATTTGTAAGATAAGTATATTTAGCATCCTGACCCCCGATCTCAAATATCGTATCCACATCTTCATCGAAAAATGCAGCGGCAACTGCGTGTGCAATAATCTCATTCACTATTCCATTTGTGAGAGCGTGTAATGCGGATATTTGCCTGCCTGACCCTGTTGTGCCGAGACCTATAATATTAACCGGGACATTAACTTGCTCTGCGAGTGATTTATAACATTCTATGGAAGCATTAACCGGATTTCCATTTGTTCTCAGATAAACAGAAGCAAGTATTGCGTTATCGGAATCTCTGATAATTACTGCTTTTGTTGTCGTAGATCCCACGTCCAGTCCGAGATAACAAATGTCTCCCGGGTTTGCGACAGATTTTGTTATTTCCTTAAAGGTAACTTTTGCGTTTCCGTTTAACAGAGGTTCGAGGTGGTTAAATGAAATTGTAAGTTTCCCGAATATATCATTTTTATCAATATAAGATTCAACTTTGAGAGCTTTCAGAGCTGCTCCTAATGCTTCAAAATATACAGCTTCTTCAGGAATAAAGGCAGACGGATAATGTTCCCTGATATAATTTACAACGCTATTATTCCGTGAAACTCCGCCAACAATAAGAATATCTTTAGACTTTTGTTTTGATAGAAGTTCAATCGATTTATCTGCGATCATTTTTGCAAGACCGGATACGACGCTCGGTTTAGGAACACCTTTATTCAATGCGTGGGTACAATCACTTTTGCAAAAAACACTGCACCTGCCGGAAACAAGATAAGGAGATTCATTCTCGGATAAAGAAATTGCTTCCTCAACATTTAAATTCATTCTGCCGATTTGCTGCAAAAAGAATTCACCGGTTCCGGAAGCGCATTTATTACCGGTGATTACATTGCTGATATTTCCGCTTTTATTCAGACAATAAACAATAAAATTTTCTCCTCCGAGAGAAGCAATTACTCCGAATTTTTCTTTGTAATTCAGATGCTGATATGAAAGCTCGATAGCTTCGGGTTCGGAGATTGAATATGTATTAACCAGATTCTTGAACTTTCTGCCTGTAACCACGATTGATATACCATCGGGGTCATTATCATTAAAAAAATTCTTCAAAACCTGTTTTGGATTACCGTCATGTGTGATGGATTTTACGAAATCAAGTTTTGGAACAGAGCTATCTTTTACCAATTTTACGAATGAAATTGTAGAAGCCCCGATACATATACCGAGTGAAGACTTAATTCCATTAATATTTTCTTTGTATATATTCAAATAAACTCAATTATAATTAAGTATAATAACAAATTATTATAAAAGTTAAAAGAAAAAAAAGAATTTTGCTTATATTAAAATCGTGTTAGAATAAAAAAGGGTAACAAATTTATTTGTTACCCTTTAACAAATATAAATATTGATAATTTTATACTATCATCATTGCATCGCCGTAGGCGAGGAATTTGTACTTGTCCTTGATTGCTTTTTTGTACGCTTTCATAATCAGGTCTCTCTCTGCAAATGAGCAGGTGAGCATCAAATGAGTGCTCTGAGGAAGGTGAAAATTAGTAATTAATTTATGAACAACACTAACATTATTAGGAGGATGAATGAATTTATCCGTCCAGCCTTTTCCCGATCTCACAAATCTACCTGTGATCACGCTTGATTCAAGGGCACGAGTAACGGAAGTTCCGACGCAAATTACTTTTTTCTTTTTAATAATTGTCTGATTTATTACATCAGCGCTTTCTTTTGTGATTTCATAATATTCCGAATCCATTCTGTGTTTTGAAAGATCTTCCACTTCTACTAACCTGAAAGTACCGAGTCCGATATGCAAAGTCACATAAACAATTTTCACACCTTTTTTCTCCGCTTTTTTAATCAGTTCTTTTGTAAAGTGTAATCCGGCGGCAGGTGCTGCAACCGACCCTGTTTTAGAAGCATAAACTGTCTGGTATAATTCTTTATCCTTATCAGTTGAATCTCTTTTCATATATGGAGGAAGAGGTGTTTTACCGATTTTTTCGACATACTTTTTGAAGTCTTCTTTGATATTAAACCTGACTATCCTACCTCTTGAAGTTGTATTATCAATTACTTCACAAAAGAGATTTTTATTGAAGAAAATCCTGTTTCCTATCCTTACTTTCCTTGCAGGATCAACTACCACATCCCAGATATTATCGACTTCGTTCAATTGTCTTAGGAGGAATACTTCAATTTTAGCCCTGGTTTTTTCTTTAGTTCCGAATAATCGGGCTGAGAAAACCTTAGTATCATTAAGTACAAGTACATCCCCTTCATATAGATAATCAACAACCTGTTTGAATTTTTTATTTTGTAATTCACCGGTTTCCCTGTTGATAATCATAAGTTTACAAGAATCTCTCGGATCTTTAGGAGCTTTTGATATAAGATTTTTGGGGAGTGTATACTTAAATTGAGATAACTTCATATTAAATTAATTTATTCTTTAAATTTGAAAAAACTGATTTTCCCGGATAGATTGCGGCTTTGCCGAGTTCTTCTTCAATGCGTAGGAGTTCATTATATTTAGCGACGCGGTCCGTTCTTGATACAGAGCCGGTTTTAATCTGCCCTGCGTTGGTTGCGACTGCGAAATCCGCGATAGTGTAATCTTCTGTTTCACCGCTGCGGTGACTAATAACGGTTGTATAATTATTCTTTTTTGCGAGATTAACTGTATCTAACGTTTCCGTTAGCGTGCCTATTTGATTAAGTTTGATTAGGATAGAATTGCAAATTCCTTTATCAATCCCTTCTTTGAAAATTACAGGGTTTGTGACAAATATATCATCACCAACTAACTGGACTTTTGAGCCGATCGCGTTGGTAAGGTTTTTCCATCCATCCCAGTCATTTTCAGATAGACCATCTTCTATGCTGATAATCGGAAATTCTTTTACAAGGGATTCGTACATCTTTACCATTTCATCGGATGATTTTGAAGGCTGGTGAGATTTATAAAATTCATATTTACCTGACCCTTTTTTTCCCGAATACATTTCGCTTGCTGCAACATCAAGAGCAAGCAGCACTTCTTTTCCGGGTTTGTATCCGGCTTTGTTGATAGCAGCAAGAATTGATTCAATAGCTTCAATATTTGATTTCAAATCGGGAGCAAAACCGCCTTCATCACCGACTGAAGTGTTATAACCTTTATCCTTAAGAACTTTTTTGAGAGTGTGGAAAATTTCAGCTCCGCACCTCAAAGCATCTGAAAATTTTGAGAAGCCGGCAGGAACAATCATAAATTCCTGAAAATCTACAGTATTATCAGCGTGTTTGCCTCCATTAAGGATATTCATCATAGGTACAGGTATTGTATTTCCGGTAACACCTCCTAAATATTTATAAAGTGGAAGTTTAGAAAAATTTGCTGCAGCATAAGCACTCGCCAGTGAAACTCCGAGAATTGCATTAGCACCGAGTTTTGATTTATTTTTTGTTCCGTCCAACTTAATGAGCAGATTATCAATTTCGGTTTGATTGAAAACAGAAATACCTTTAAGTTTTCCCGCTATTATTGTATTAACATTATGAACGGCTTTAGAAACACCTTTTCCGAGGTACCTTTTTTTATCGCCGTCTCTCAGTTCGACAGCTTCTCTCTCGCCGGTAGAAGCTCCGGATGGGATAGAAGTCCTTCCTAATGTTCCGTCTTCAAGTATTACGTCAACTTCCACGGTAGGATTCCCTCTTGAATCAAGGATTTCCCTTGCTAAAATTTTATTAATTATCGGCATATATAAAACAATGAAATTTAATTTTACAGAAAACGGAATATAATTTAAACCCTGTGGTAAAACAATGTATTAACAAGTGCATAAAGTAAAAAATCTCAAAAAAACGTAATATTTTAACGGTTTACAAACTATAACAAATTTTTATCTTGAAAATTCCCATATATTTTTTAATATTATATGTTTATATAAAATAAATATGAGCATTAACTGAATTTAAGGATATGAACAGATTTATTGTTACCATTGACGGACCGACCGGAACAGGTAAAAGTACTACAGCAAGATTATTAGCAAAGAAGTTCGGAATAAAATACATAGACAGTGGTGCGATGTACAGAACAGTAACGCTTGAAATACTGAGAAACGATATAAAGCCGAATGAATTAAAAAAGATTGCAGAACTTGCACATAGTTTGGAATTTGAATTTTCCGATGAAAATGTTTTTGTAAACGGTAAAGATGTTTCAAATGAGATAAGATCATTTGAAGTTACAAACAAAGTGAGTAGTGTAAGCAAGATAAAGCAATTAAGGGATGTACTTGTGAGCAAGCAAAGAAAATATTCTGAGACCGGAAGTATTGTAATGGACGGAAGGGATATAGGAACGGTCGTATTCCCAAATGCTGATTATAAATTTTATCTTGTGTGCGACTCAAATGCAAGAGCGGCAAGGCGGCAGCAGGATTTTTTGGATATGGGAGTTAAAATTTCCGTTGAAAAAATCATCTCGGAAATCAAGAAACGTGATGAACTGGATATGACCAGAAAAGTAAGTCCGCTTGTAAAAGCAAAAGATGCAATTGAAGTAGATACAACAAATATGATAATCGAAGAGCAGGTTGACTTTCTTTACAAGAAAATTACCGGTTCTCCGAAGTTTGGTATATGATTTTTCAATTAACCCCGCATAAAATAGTGGGAATTTATTAACTAAAATACGGCAGTAAAATATTCACTGCCAAAACTGTAAGAGATTGCAGTGCAAAAAGGAAAAATTTATGTCAGAAAATTTCGAAGCAAAAGAGAATTATGAAAGACGCGCAAGCTTAAGAGGTGAACATGATACGACTTCCGAAAAACCAACTTCAACAAAATACATAACTAACGATTATGACGAAGAAGAATTTTCTACAATGCTTAAATTGTACGAAAAAACTTTCAGTGTAATAAAAGAAAATGAAGTTGTAAAAGGAAGGATCGTAGCAATACACGGCGAAGACGTTCTTATAGATATCGGATCAAAATCGGACGGAAGAGTGTCGATAAATGATTTTGCACATCCGGAAGAACTTATTGTCGGAAATGATGTTGAAGTATTTTTAGAAAAGATAGAGGATAAAGAGGGTCAGTTAGTACTTTCCAAAAAGAAAGCAGACTCAATTAAGATGTGGGACAGGATAGTGGATTCACAGAAGAATGGTACTATCGTTAAAGGAAGATGCCTTAGAAGAATCAAGGGTGGATTTGTTGTTGACCTTAACGGCTTAACCGCATTCCTGCCTGGCTCACAAATTGACACTAAACCAATCAGAGATTATGATGAATATGTCGGAAAACTTATGGACTTTAAGATCATTAAGATAAACAATCAAATCGAAAATATTATCGTATCTCACAAGGTTCTTATCGAAGAATCAATGGCAGGTCAGAGAGAAGAATTACTGAAGACTATCAAGAAAGGAATGACACTGAAAGCCACTGTAAAAGCCATTACGGACTTCGGTGTATTCGTTGATCTTGGCGGTCTTGATGGTTTAATCCACATCACAGATCTATCGTGGGGCAGGATAAATCATCCGAGCGACGTTGTAAAACTTGATCAGGAAATTGATGTTTATGTGATTGAATTTGACGAGGAGAAACAAAGGGTCTATCTTGGTTTGAAGCAATTACAATCTCATCCGTGGGATAATATCAAGGAAAAATATCAGGTCGGCGACAAAGTATCGGGTAAGGTTGTATCATTAACCGAATACGGTGCTTTCATTGAAATAGAAAAAGGCATCGAAGGATTAATTCACATTAGTGAAATGTCCTGGACACAGCACATTACAAATCCCAACCAGATGGCATCTATGGGGCAATTAGTCGATGCACAAATTCTGAATATAGATTTCGAGAACAGGAAGTTATCACTTGGAATGAAACAATTAACACCGAATCCCTGGCAGAGCTTACTTGACAAGTTTCCTGTCGGGACAAAACAAAAAGGGAAAGTCTGCAACATCACAAACTTCGGAGTATTTGTAGAGCTCGAAGACGGTGTTGACGGACTCGTACATATTTCAGATCTATCCTGGACGAAAAAGATATTAGACGTGAATGATTTTGTAAAATTAGGTGATATACTTGAAGTAGTAATACTCGGTGTTGACGTTGCAAACCAGAGAATATCCCTGGGACATAAACAATTATTTGAAAATCCATGGGATTCACTCGAAGGAACTTATAAAGTGGGATCTGAAATGGAATGTAAAATTATTAAACCAATAGAAAAAGGCGTAATCGTGGAATTACCCGATGTGGTTGATTCATTCATTCCTGCGTCACAACTCGCAACATATCCTATCAAGAACTTCAGCGATTTATTTAAAGTCGGAGATAAATTAAAATCTGAAGTAATTGAATTTGATAAAAACAATAAAAAGATAGTTCTTTCCGTGATTGAATATCTGAAAGATAAAGATCAGAAGGAAGTTGATACTTATATACAAAGATTCAAACTTCCTAAGAAATTCAATCTTAAAGACATACAGGAAAAAACGAAATCATTTGAAAGCGAACAAATAGATTTCCGTATTGAAGATCTTATAGACGAGCAATTGCCCGAAGGTATTGCACCTCCGGTAGTAATAAATCCTACCGAAGATTCTTCAATAAAACCGGTTCCACCTGCAGCTGAAGAAACTGCACCTGAGAGCAAGTAAAGAACTAAAATTAATTAAATATTCAGACCGTTTCTTTGGTAAGAAACGGTCTTTTTTTTATAATCTTTACATACTTCCCTGCAGGAATGTCAGACATTAAAGCATAAATATTAAATATGTAGAAATTACTTATTAATTTTTTTAATTTATTAAAAATAAAAAAATTGGAAAAGAAATTATTATACGAAGGTAAAGCAAAAAGAATTTACGAGATAAGTACAAGACAAGATGCCTATATACAGGAATTCAAAGATGATGCAACGGCATTTAATGGTCTAAAAAAAGACCAGATAAAAGAAAAAGGCGAAATCAATACTGAGATTTCAACCACACTATTCAAATATCTTGAGAGCAAAGGCATTCCTACTCACTTCATTGAAATGTTGTCCCCGAATGAAATGCTCGTGAAGCGTGTAAAAATAATCAAAGTAGAAGTTGTTTGCAGAAATATAGCCGCCGGGAGCCTTGTAAAAAGATATGGATTCAAAGAAGGTACAGAAATTAAACCGGCAATGGTAGAATATTATTTAAAGTCCGATGAATTAGGCGACCCTCTTTTTACCGAAGCACATATTTATGCTTTAAAACTTGCAACTGAGGAAGAATTAAAAAATATAAAAGACCTCACATTAAAGATCAACGATCTTTTAAAAGAATATTTTTCAGAACGGAAAATTAAATTAGTAGATTTCAAACTCGAATTCGGGAAAGACAAAGACAACAACATACTTTTATCAGATGAGATCTCTCCCGATACCTGCCGGTTGTGGGATACTGAGACAAATAAGAAATTAGACAAGGACAGGTTCAGATTTGACCTTGGAGATGTCGAAGAGTCCTACAAAGAAATCCGGAACAGGATAAGGGGCTGATTTTAATTTTCATTATAAAAAAGTTTTAATTTTGACAAAATACGGCAAAGATGTAATACTAAAAGTATTAGCCATTACATTGATAATAGATGGTGCAGCATACTTCATAGAAATTATATGGCTTAAAATTTTCCTTCTTGCATTATCAATTTCTCTTTTCGGATTCACACTGTACTTTTTCAGGGATCCGGAACGTGACATCCCGATAAATATAAGTGAAGATGCAGTGATATCACCGGCAGACGGAAAAATAGTTTTGATTACCGACATTGAGTATCCCAATAATGACTTTTATCCAATAGGCAAGAAGTTAAAACAGATAAGCATTTTCCTATCCCCGCTGAATGTGCACGTCAACAGAATTCCTGTTTCCGGAACAATTAAACTGAAAAAATACATCCGAGGTGATTATATAGTTGCATTCGACCATAAATCTTCCGAGAGGAACGAGAGAACAGAGATAGGAATATTAAACGGGAATAACAAGAAAATTTTATTCAAGCAAATTGCAGGTTTCGTTGCGAGAAGGATTGTATGCGAGTTAAAAGACGGACAAAATGTATCTGCCGGGGATAGATTTGGAATGATAAAATTCGGTTCCAGAACTGATATACTGATCGATCCTGCATCAACGATATTTGTAAGCATCGGTAACAAGGTTACAGGCGGTGAAACTTTAATAGCAGAATTATAAAGCGATGTTAGTCTCGAAAAAATTCATACCTAGTCTGTTCACAATTCTAAATGCATTTTGCGGATTTATGTCAATAATTAATGCGTCGAACGGACAATTTGAAATCGCATCTATGTTCATCATTTATGGTGCTTTTTTTGATCTATTTGACGGATTCGTAGCCAGGCTCTTGAAGACTTCAAGCGATTTCGGAGTAGAACTTGACTCACTCTCAGATGTAATATCATTCGGTGCGGCTCCATCTTACTTACTATATGCAATATTTTTCAAATCCTATGAGGGTATAGGAATCGCAATTTCATCACTCGTAATGGTTTTTTCGGCAATAAGACTTGCAAGATTCAATGTGGAATTAGTCGGATATGATAAAGAAAAGTTCAAAGGTCTGCCGACTCCAATAACTGCCATCACTCTATGCTCTTATATACTATTTTATCACAATAAAATCCTGAGTCCGGATATCAGCAGTAAAACAATATTCATACTTGCAATATCACTGCCATTCCTTATGGTGAGCCGGTTCACTTATTTCACTCTTCCGAAAATCAATAAAAAATCATTCAGAAAAAATATTTACATTTTCGTAATATTATTCATCACAATTATAATAGTTGCTGTTACAAAAGGTGAAGCGTTGTTTCCATTCGCAATTCTTTATATATTATCCGGTATATTGACTACAATACTTAAAATAATTTTCAAAAAGAAACCGCCGAGACCGGCTGTAAAGACAAGTTTGACATAAAATTATTTTCAATTCCGCAGAAACATTATAATATTTTATATTACAACTTCTTTAATTACTTCCATAAATCTTTCAACTTCCTGCAATGTATTATATCTACCAAATGAAATTCTGAGTGATGAAAGGGCAGCAGTTCTGCTTTTGCCGAGTTCGAGAAGTACACGGGAAGGTTTGGAGGCACCGGATGTGCAGGCAGAGCCTACGGAGACTGCGATACCACGTATATCGAGCATAATTAAAAGCATTTCAGGGTCGAAATTAAATTCTAAGGGGTCAAATGAAATATTAATTATATTCGGTAAAGAATTTTCCACAGGAGAATTAAAAGATACTTTATTTCCGAAATGCTCTTTTAATTTTAATGTCAGAATTGAATTCATCGTTTTATAATTATGAATATCTTTTTCATAATTTCTATTAAGCAGTTCGATAGCAGTTTTTAAGCCGGCGATTGCTGGAATATTTTCGGTACCGGCACGTAAATTTCTTTCTTGCGGTCCTCCGTGAATCAAATTATCAATTTTAATTGTTTCGTTTATATATAATGCCCCAATCCCTTTCGGTCCGAAAAATTTATGAGCAGATATTGTTGCAAAATCAACTCCAAGATCTTTAATATTGAAAGCTGTTTTACCTATACTCTGAACTGAATCAGTATGAAAAGCTATATTTTTAGAGTGAGCTAGTTTTGATATTTCAAAAACATCATTAATCACGCCGGTTTCATTATTGGAATGCATTATTGATATAAGAAATGTATCCTTATTAATTTCATTTTCAATATTCCGGACATCTATGAATCCTGACTTATCAGGTTTGATAAAAGTGACCTTAAAGCCAAAATTTCCTGAAAGATAATTCAGTGTTTCAAAAACTGCCGAATGCTCAATGGAAGAACTTATAATATGTTTTTTATTAGAGTGAAGATTTTTAAAAGCCAGACCTTTTATAGCCATATTATTAGATTCTGTTCCTCCGCTTGTAAAGAAAATTTCTTTTGGTTTTGCTCCTATAAATGAAGCGAGTAAATCTCTTGTATCTTCAAGCATTACTTTGGATGATTTACCAAAAGAGTGAACGGATGAGGCATTACCATACTTTTCTGTATGAAAAACGTTCATTGCTTCTGTTACTTCCGGTGCGGTCGGAGTGGTGGATGCATTATCAAAATATATTTTTTCCATCGGTTAATCAAAACATTAAGATAATAAAATTTTATATTGAAAAAACAGTCATTTCATAAATAATTAGTTTGCAAGTTTAAAATTTTAATTATATATTTTTGCTGTATTTATATTAATTTTATAATGTTGAAAGAATTTTTTTTGATACCGAATTTATTATCAATGATAAGGGTACTGACGGTTATACCCGTTGGGTATTTATTATTTTATAAATTAGATGCAGCAAAGCCGATAATTATCGGTTTATTTCTTTTTATGTTTATTACTGATTTATTAGACGGATATCTTGCTCGAAAACTAAATCAAATCACAGAAACAGGAAAGATAATTGACCCGATAGCGGATAAAATTGCTGTCGGAACAATTGCCATATTATTATTTTTCAGAGGTTTAATACCTTTATGGTTCATCATTATAGTGTTATTAAGAGATATGCTGATACTTATTTTTGGATTATATTTGAAGCGAAGATATAAAGTAACTTTGATGTCAAACTATCCCGGTAAGTTAGCAGTATTCAGTATCGGTCTAATTTTATTATTATCAGTGATTAACAGTGAACTTTTAAACAACCAAATTAGTTTTATATATTATATAGTTATATGTTTAATTTTTTATTCATCAATTTTATACTTTAAAAGATTTATCAAAATAACAGGAGAAAACAGAAATGGAAAATACAGAACTTCAGAATAAGACAGAAAGGGTGAAAACCCTCACAAGAAAAGACGTGGAAGAGAAAATGGAAATAAAATTAGCAGGTAAGAAAGTAACAAAAAAACTTATCGTAGATTCACTATTTGACTCTTTGCGTGAATTGCTTATGACGGCAAATCCTATTATCAGAATCGAAATAAGGGATTTCGGAGTATTTGAAGTAAAAAAGACCCGCCCAAAACCGAAAGCCAGAAATTTAAAGACAGGAGAATTTGTTTACGTTCCGGGAAGAAGGAAAATGCATTTCAAACCCGGCAAAATTCTTAAGAACTTTTTAAAAGAGAAAATAGAAGGTCAGGAATAATATACCCATAATATTTTTGCAGGTAAGAACAAAATATATGGGGATTGACTATGGGTCGAAGCGTATCGGCATCGCAGTGAGTGACGATACCAAGAAGTATTCATTTTCGCGGGATTATTTATTAAACGATAAAAATATTTTCAGCAGGCTAATGGAATTAATGAAAAACGAAAAGATAGAAAAGATTATTATAGGATATCCCGTAAACCTGAAATCAGAAAAAACTGTTCAATCAGTGGAAGTTGAAGAATTTTCAAAAATACTTTCAGACCACATAAAGAGCAATTCGCTAAAGATTGAAATTATTTATGAAGATGAAAGGTTCACGAGCAAACTTGCCGAACATAATATAATTTCATCGGGATTAAGCAAAAAGAAGAGACAGGATAAAGGACTCACCGACAGCATTTCGGCTCAGATAATCCTGCAGGGCTACTTAGATAAGACAAAAATTAATTAACCTCGATTTATATATTTCAAATTAAGTTCTTAAAGAAAACCGGAATGTATTTAACAGAGCTGAATAATTTAATAGAGGAGGGGGAGAATTCACACATTGAGTTTAAAAGAAAATTTTCCACTTCTGAAAAGATCGCTAAAGAGATGGTTGCATTTGCAAATACAAAAGGAGGTCATATATTATTCGGAATCGACGATGACAGAAAAATCATAGGTGTGGAAAGCGAGAAAGAGGAACTTGAACTGATAAACACAGCCGCAGAATTTTATTGCGAACCTGAAATCGAATACAGTACCGAGATTTTATTTATAAAAAATAAGGATGTCGTGGTAGTAACGATATTCGAAAGCAAAAAAAAACCGGTAATGCTAATAACAGATTCCGATTCGGAATCAAAAGTTTATATAAGGTATAATGACCAGAGTATTTTGGCTTCAAAAGAAACCATCGGAATATTAAAAAACTCTAATCCTGATTCAAAACCTCTTCAGATAACATTAGGGGACACAGAAAGAATTCTTTTAAAATACCTGACCGAGAACAAGAAAATAACGGTAAAGGGATTTAAAAAACTTGCAAACATATCCGAACGCCGTGCAAGCAGGACACTCATAAACTTAGTAAGGGCGGAAGTTGTAAGGCATCACAGGCAGGATAATAATGAGTTTTTTACTCTCGTATAAATTTTATAAATCAAACACGATTCGTGAAGACAATCAGATTTGTATTAATTTTATTTTTGATAAGTTTTGCTTCGCTTTTTATATTTTCAGAATACGGAGCAGGAATGGATTTCATTGGCAATATTTCCGGAGGACAAAATAAGAGTTCCTATATTTATTACGTTTCAAAGGATTCGATACACACAAGTGATACACTTAAACAAATCAGACACATAAATATCGGAAATAATTCCGCTATAATAAATTTTTATAATAAACTTACTGAAATAGAAAATGACAGTCTGAGTAAATTAACAATTTATCATTTCGGTGATTCACATATAAAAGGCGGGTTTCTTCCAAAAGCAATCAAAGCGAAATTTGATAAAGATTATAAAGGAATAGCTTATAAATCATTCGGGATAGATGGCGCAAGTTTCAGGACATTCCTACATAAGAAAGATTATCTTAATACCATAGAAAAAATAAAACCGGATATAATTATCATTTCTTTGGGTACAAATGATGCTTCCGGGGAGACTGTTTTCGCAGATGATTTTCTGAAAACTGTTGACGAGGTGATAAGAGCAATCAGAAAGATCTACTCAGGAGCGGATATTTTATTTACTACACCACCTGATTATGTCATGAGAGGAAATGTAAATAAGAACACATCGATAGTAAGAGATTTATTAATTGAATATGCCTTAGAAAATGATATCGCATACTGGGATTTATTTGAATTTATGGGTGGTGAAGGTTCCTGCCTGAAATGGTTTGATGATGGTTTGATGGCAAAAGATAAAATTCACTTCACAAAAGCAGGCTATGAAAAGCAGGCCGAAATGTTTTATGATGCATTAATCGGAAATTAGATGTTAATTTATAAATTGAATAAAATATTGAAATATGTTAAATTGGTTAGATTTATTAAATTTCAACTTTTTAAATATTTCGAGACACAATATTTAAATGAAGAATCCATTAGTTCAGGTTTGTATAGTTTTATTCATCACTATTGCTGCGATAACATTCTACGCCAACTCTTCATTAAAGCTACAGTTTTTCGGAATAGATCTGAAGAAAGCGGACTTATCAGAATTACTTCAAAATAATATAAGCCAAAAAGAAAATATAAGCAAAGAAATTCAGTCATACGAACTTGCAGATAACGGAAATATTTATGCTGACAGTGCTTCCGGCATTGACTCTACCGAGCAAAGAATACTTCTGATCGGTGACTCGATGACCGAAGGAATAATGAGAGCAATGAATGATTACTGCCGGGCAAACCATCATCAATTGTTTTCGGTTGTCTGGACAAGTTCAAGTATTCACGGCTGGTGCAAATCAGGCAGGTTAAAAAGTTTTGTCGAGAGGTTCAGCCCTACTTATGTTATTATCATACTCGGATCAAACGAACTTTTTGTTCCGAATTCTCCTGCGAGGGAAAATAGCATCAAAGAATTACTGGCTCAGGCAGAACCTGCAAAAATAGTATGGATAGGACCTCCAAACTGGAAACCTGACAAAGGTATATATTCGCAACTGCTTGAAGTGTTGGGAGAAAGAAGAGTATTTTTATCGAAAAATCTTTCTTTCGAAAGGCAAAAAGACGGGATACACCCGACTTATAAATCAAGCCGCTATTGGACTGAAGCGATAAGCGAATGGATAATGAGTGAATCGATGTATAAAATAGTACTTAATAAACCGGGGATATCAAGCGATATAAGACCCGAAGTAATTTATTATAACAATTAAAAAATTTTTGAGATTATAAAGTCAGCAGATAAACTGAATGTATAAGATGAACATATTATTAACAATATTAATATTCCTGTTCTTTTCCTGCGGAAATGCAGAAAAAAAAGTATCAAATGAGCAGAATATTAAAAATAATAAGACAGCGGCAGTTAATAATAGGGTTAATGATTCTCTTATCATTATAAAATCACAGGATGATATTTTATTCGATAAGGGAACTTATATATCATCTGATAATGAAAACCTGCTTTTCAGAATTATGTATCCGGAAAATTTTGATACTGCAAAGAAATATCCTCTCGTAATATTTTTTCACGGTTCAGGTGAGCGGGGAGATGACAACGAAAAGCAACTGACACTCGGAGGAAGTCTTTTTGAGAACAAAGGAAACCGGGAGAAATACCCTGCAGTAGTATTATTTCCCCAATGTCCAGAAAACTCAAAGTGGGTAGATGTTGACTGGGGTAGCGAAAGCCACGTTATGCCTGAGAATCCTTCAAAGGAAATGAAACTTGTAATATTGCTTATGACTAAGGTTATAACAGCATATAAGATTGATACTGCAAGAATATACGTGATAGGATTATCAATGGGTGGTTACGGAGTATGGGATATTATAAGCAGAATTCCATACAAATTTGCGGCGGCTGTTCCAATCTGCGGAGGCGGAGATGAGAATCAGGCAAATAAACTGACGAATATTCCTATATGGGCATTCCACGGTAAAAAAGATAAACTCGTAAAAGTAACGAGATCGAGAAATATGATAAAAGCAATAAAACAAGCGGGCGGAGATCCTAAATACTCCGAATTTGAAAACGCAGGTCATGGTGTTTGGGTGAATGCATTTGATGAACCAAATCTGCTTAACTGGATATTTTTGCAAAAAAAATCAAATTAATGAAATTAAAAAAACCAATAACAACAATCGTAATTATTTTTTCCATTACACTGATTTTACTCGCCTTATATTCTTTTATAGATTACAAATTTGTAATTTTCGGATACGAATTAAAAAAATCAGGAATAAGAAGTATGTTTGAAAAAAGCGAAGACGATTTAGCTTTTTCAGATTCTATAAATACCAAAAAGAATGATTCAATAAAAGCTCCCCCGCCGAGAGTACTTGACACAAACAAACAGAAAATACTACTCATAGGAGATTCGATGGTAGAAGGACTTATGTTCCCTTTTGTAGATTATGCAGATTTCAACGGACATCAATTATTTCCTGTTATATGGTATAGTTCATCATCGAAAGCTTTTGGAATATCCGATACTTTGAGATATTATATTAAAAAATTCAAGCCGACTTACATTATAATGGCTCTCAGTTCCAATGAATTATTCGTATCCGATATTCAGACAAGGGATGTTTACGTTAAGAGAATATTAAAGCAGGCAGACACTTTGAAATTTGTATGGATAGGTCCTCCGAACTGGAAAAAAGATACGGGTATAAATGATTTGATACTGAAGTTTTGCGGAAAGGACCGATATTTCCCTTCAAAGGATTTGAAATTTGATCGAGCTAACGATGGAGCGCATCCCACCAGGCAATCAAGCCGGACGTGGGCTGATAAAATCGCCAAATGGATAACTGAAGAAAGTCGTTATCCGATTATATTAAATAAACCTGATAAACCTTCTAAGAAGACCCCGAACGCCACCCTGATGACATTATGATGCAGTTCGAAAATTTCTGGAAAAATTTTGGTTATGAAAAAAACAACCCTCTGTTATTCAACAGCGGTACATTTCTTTTACTTTTTACAGTCTTCATTTTTCTTTATGCTTTAGTATATAAAAAGAAAAGCCTAAGAACTATCTATGTTATTCTATTCAGTCTTTATTTTTATTACAAAACAAGCGGAGAGTTTGTTCTTGTTTTATTAGTTTCAATCGCCGTTAACTTTTTCCTTGCAGTTGCTATTGAAGGTAATTCCAGGAAGATATTTGGAAAGGTTCTCTTATGGGCAGGTATACTGGCAAACATAGGACTTCTTTCATATTTTAAATATACAAATTTTCTGATTGAAAACCTGAATTACTTTTTCGAAGGGAAATTTCATCAGATGGATTTGATAATGCCTATCGGAATTTCTTTTTTCACTTTTCAGACTTTAAGTTATCTGATAGATGTTCAAAGGGAAACTATCAAACCAACCAGAAACATTCTCGATTATGCGTTCTATATTTCCTTTTTTCCATACATAGTAGCGGGACCTATAGTCAGAGCAAAAGACCTTATACCACAAAATACAAACGAAGTAAACATTACAGATGACGATATTGGTACCGGACTTTTTCTGATTATGAAAGGACTGATAAAGAAGGCTATCCTTGCACAATATTTCGCTCAATATTGCGATATCATATACGGTATGCCCGGAAATTATTCGGGATTTGAAAATCTAATCGCAATGTATGGATACACTATGCAGATATATCTTGATTTTTCAGGTTACTCTGATATGGCGATTGGGATAGCAAGGATCATGGGTTTCAAACTTAAAGATAATTTTAACGAGCCGTATAAATCCGTTAGTGTCACCGAATTCTGGCGGAGATGGCATATATCATTATCGACCTGGTTGAGAGATTATCTTTTTCTTCCGCTTACATATTTTTATCTGAGGCATTCAAAAAATAACAAGACATCATTATTGCTGTCATATATATGGGCTACGATGCTTACAATGCTGATAGCCGGTCTATGGCACGGAGCATCGTATAAATATGTTTTCTGGGGCGGAGCATTCGGATTAGGATTAGTGATAAACAGGTTATTCCTTTCTACAACTAAAAAGAAGTTCCAAAAGAAATATATGCCGGCTTGGCTGGGATGGCTTATAACATTTAATTTTGTATCTCTACTCTGGATATTCTTCAGGGCGGGAACATTTCAGGAAGCAATAATTTCTATTCAGACAATTGTATTCAATATGGATCTCGCATTTCTTGTACCTTTTATAAATGCAAGACTGTTATTTTCAATATTATTCGTAATCGGATTTATATTAGTGTTCCTTCCGACTTCATTCAAAAAGCAAGTTCAGAGTGCTTTTACAGGAATGCCAATTGTGGTGAAGGCATTCATTTTTGTTTTAATTGTTCAATTCATAATTCAACTGCAATCTGAAAACGTACAGCCGTTTATATATTTTCAGTTCTGAGAATTGTCAAAAAGTCCAAAGGTTAAGAGATTGAAAGTAAAAGTAATTATGTAAGAAACCGATCGAAAATTAAATCCTGTTCCAATTTTAAATAAAAAAAAACCCCTGATGTATCCATCAGGGGTTTTCTCTCTTTTTTATACTGTAATTTTATTCTTTGTTTCAAGGTATCTGATCTTAGTCACCAACTTTTACGACTTTGGGCTGATAGTTCAATTTCTTCAGCAAGTTTAAATCTTTATTTGCAGATCTTTCAACATTATATAGTCCTACCAATACTTTGTATTGTGCTATTTGTTTATTTTCGACCGGATCGTTTGAAAGTATCTCTTCGAGATAAATGGTTTTAAAACCATCTCTATCAAGGCGTCCGATGAATCTATCTGCAAGCGATTTATCGTTGAAGGTGTTAACTTCAATCATATACCCATTAATGACCGTTAGTTGATTAGATAAGTCGAAGAACCTTATCAGAGGATCGATATTATCAATGCTCTTATATAGGTTTGAATTCTTGTTTTCCTCGTTTGTTTTTGGGGTAATAATTTTTACTTTAAGATTTCCGGATGTCACTACATTTTTGTCCATCGAGAAATCATTTGTTTCCCCATTTTCCGAGGTAAACGATAGAATTACTTTTGAGTCTCCGTTCAATTTCGTATCCAATAAACTAAAGGTTGCATATTTCGATGAATCGATTTCCGGTTCATCCACAACTTCAAATGGGTCAATTCCGTTTCTTAATGATTCAGCTTCTTCTTCGGTGATTTCTTCAATCTTAACCTTAGCCAAACCGTCCATACCGATCTGTGTTTTGGAGGTTTTGGAAAGGTCGATTATTCTGCCTTTTCCAAAAGGTCCCCTGTCGTTGATTCTCACAACGACGTATTTCTCATTACTCAAATTAGTAACTTTAAGAAGAGTGTTGAATGGCAAATACTTATGAGCCGCAGTAAATGAATATGTGTCAAATATTTCACCATTTGCGGTTTTTTTGCCATGGAATCCGGGTCCGTACCAGGATGCTGTTCCAACCTCGACATATCTGTCACTTTTTTTGATGGGATCGCCATCGGTAGGTTTAGCTTCTGAAAAACCAAGAATTAAAAATTGTACAGTAATAAAAAAGATAAACGACAAGATTTTTGTTTTAAACAAAAAATGAATCCTTTCGTTAAGTTAATAAAACAATCCCCATCAAACCTGTTAAAGTTTCGAATATATTACCTGCATATCTGCCGGCATCAAGATAAGGGGACAGCGAGTTAATTCAAAGCTTCAAGCAAAAACACTTGGAGCGTTTCTCTTTTTTAATATAAGTTAACTCATATTATTGAAAAGAACATACCTTATTCAAAAGGTAAATTAATATATAAATTTAAAACCAAAAATCAAAGTCCGAAGTAAAAAAAAATGGGCACATAAACATATGTAATTACATAATTTAACGATTCCCAAATAAAAGACTGTTTTACCATACTTTTATTAATTAATTCATTTTTCTTAAGAATTGATGCAAGAAAATAATTTTAAAAAACTTTTTATTTCTTTTGAAATATTCCGGGAAATTTAATTGGGAATTCCCGTTAATTATATATTATTCATATATTTAAAACGTAATATTTGTCTTTCACTGACATCCGATATTGGAAAATCGAAGATTATTTAATCAAAAATCGATTACAGAAAGATCTATATATTTTGTAATATCGAATTTTGTAACAGAAATAATACCATCACAATTGTTATTGTTCGGACTGAAGTCAATCGTGAATCTGTTTCCGCCGGTATCAAAATAAACGATTCCGGCATAT
The DNA here is from genome assembly GCA_036508135.1 of Ignavibacteria bacterium. Classification (GTDB taxonomy): domain Bacteria; phylum Bacteroidota; class Ignavibacteria; order Tepidaquicellales; family Tepidaquicellaceae; genus DATCHW01. The sequence continues at coordinate 65,638 of DATCHW010000221.1, read as the reverse complement.
GGGTATCTGCAAGTGGTCTGATATGAGATAGCGTAACTTGGATTTACCACGTAACTATAAGAAATACCTGTGTTTACATTATTCAACGTACCGCTGCCTGTAATATTAAAAGTGCCGGATTGAGGAAGTGAATTAGTGATTGTTGAATTTGAATTCATCACAACAGATACCGTTTTGGTTTTTCCTGCACTTGAAGCAAACGTATTTGATATGTTGAACTGAGATTGATACAAGTTTGCATTAATTTTCTTTGAAGAAATTATATTTGTACCCGTTATAGAAACATATCCTAAGTCTGATTGAGTTTTATAAACCTTGTAATTACTGAAATTTATTGCGGCGGTGAGTGAATCCCCCAAAGAATTTATGAAATATCCTACTATATAACTGCCACTTCTTTTAATAGAATCCGTAGTACATCCTGAACCGTAATCAACAGTAATCGTTTTTGCCGAAGTATTCACTGAAACAACCGGACAACTGCCGGGAATGTTTGTTACATTATTCGCAATGAGTGCAAGGTAACTATTTACATTACAGCATATTGTTTGAACCTCAGCAGTATTCCGTGAGAAAGCCGCTTCAACTGTTATGTCCTGATCTTCGGGAGTGATAATATCATTAGTATTATCACAACCCTGGAATTGAGTGTAAATAAATACGATTAAGATAATTAGTAAAAGAATCCTAAAAGTTGGGTTTAATTTTAATTTATTCATAATGCTGTAATAGTATATTTATCTTTAATACAAATTTAAGATAAAATTTTGAATAAATCATTATTGAAACGGAAAAAAGAAGTTTTTCGCAATATCCCTCTCATTTTGAAGAATGGAATACTTAGGTCTAACTATATAATTATTTGAAAATTAATTTATCTTTTTGAAAGAATAGATGTAACTTTGTTCAACTCTTTTTTAGCATTGATAAGCATATGATCTGCTTCTTTAAGGATATACTTTTTATATACTTCATCCTGGATCTGAGGAATATTTATCAGAACATTTTTATGTGCTCCCCAGATACCGGTTTCGAGTGACTTTGCTCCGACTTCAAGATCGCTTTTTGAAGCAATATTCCCGTACTTTGCCATTTGAATCATCCACTCCCAGCAGGAATCCCCTACCCTCATCACTTTCATAGGTATGTTTATCGCTTTTTTCAGACCTTCCTGCATTTTATCATTACGTAATTTCTTTTCATCGTTTGAATGTTTAGGCATTCGCATCGCCATCATATAATCGTTGAATGCATTTGTATCAGCATCAATCATAGAAATAAGTTCTTTCATGGCAAAATGCAGAGGCGGAATTACCTTTCTCATTTTAGTATCGATGCGTTCAAATTTTTTATTTCCATAGCTCATCCAGCCCACCATTGCACCGAGTCCTGCTCCGAGTGATGCAACGAGAGCAGAAACGCTTCCGCCGCCGGGAGCAGAGGTTCTTGCTCCGACAAGTTCCACAAATTCCTTTACAGTCATATTTGCAAGTGGTTCGCTCGCTTCTTCTTCAATCAAATATTCTATAATCCTTTTTTCTGGAATGAACTGAGATATAGAAGAGAGACCCAGACGTTCTATCACGAGCCTGATCTTTTGCTTTTCATCGAGGATAAAAAGATTTTCCCTTTTAATATAATAGTCCGCTGCTAATAACATAGCTTCAAGCGGAATGAGACCGACAAGTTCGCTGCCTGCTGCGGCTACATTTATTTTCTTTGCCTCTTTCACACATTCTTCAAATGCTAAATGCGGAGGTGAAATTTTATAATTATCGAGATTCATTGATACCTGTGCCATATTATATTCATCAACATACCATCCGATTCCTTTCACGGCTTTAAGAGTACCGGGTTCATTATCTCCCCGGCCCTGTTCCCTGATATTTAAAGCAATTCTGTGAGCCTGTTCTTTAGTTCCGAGTATGTTCACGTTATAAGCAATGAGGAAAAACCTTACCCCTGTAACTGTAGCACCTGATTTAGGAATGAATTCCTGCGGACCGAAGTCAGGTTTCCATTCGGGTTTATAGATTTTATCTTTTATACCTTCATATTCGCCTGAGCGTATCTGTTTTAACATTTTCCTATTGGGATTTATAGATGCTTCTTCATAAAGGTAAACAGGCACTCCGAGTTCTTCCCCTATTCTTTTTCCGAGTTTTTTTGAACATTCCACACACTCATCGATCGTAACGTCTGCAACGGGAACAAAGGGCACGACATCAACCGCTCCCATGCGGGGATGTTCACCCTTGTGAGTTGTCATATCAATAAGTTCATAGGCAGTTTTACAAAAGTTAAAAGCAGCTTCTACAACTGATTCAGGGTCGCCTACAAAAGTAAAAACCGTTCTGTTTGTTGATTTACCAGGGTCAACATCAAGGAGTTTAGCTCCCTTAGTTTTTCTGACAGCTTCAGCGCAGGCATTAATGATTTCCTGGTTTTTACCTTCCGAAATATTAGGGACACATTCGATAATTTTTCTCATAAATTTTTTACGTTTGCTAATCTTTTGAATTTAAAAGTATGTTTAAAAAATCTTCGACTCCGCCTTCGTCATTTGTATAGGGTGAAACATAATCTGCTTTTCTTTTAAGGTCCATTATACCATTTTTCAAAGTAACATTAACTGCTCCGAATTCAAAAAGTTCGACGTCATTGTACCAATCTCCTATAACCGCAATTTCGTTCTTCTTCAGTTTCATATGTTTAGCGAGAATTCCAAGTGCTTTTCTTTTAGTTATGCCGGCAGGGTGAATCTCCAGTTTATAAAGATGCCTTTGCGACTGCGAACGGAAATAATCAACTTTCAAAGAGAAGTTATAAAATGGTTTAATTTGTTTTTTGATTTTAAGAATATTATTTTTTTCGTTGCCTGCAAGATAGATCCGGAGGATTCCGTCTTTATAATCATCATAATTTTTTATACACAGGTATTCTGCCTCAGGTATTGGGAAAAAGTCCCTGAATATGGAGTTATCTTCAGTATAAATTATTTTTTCATTATATGAATGTGATATTTTAACGAAATTTTTTTCAGCAAGACTGATTGCTTTATCTACAATATTCGGATTCAGGATGCTTTTTGAAAGAATAATACTACCCGAAACGTCCTGAATCAATGAGCCGTTAAGCGAAATAACCGGTATCAATATCTTTAATTTTTCTGCCAGAGAACATATCGAGGAATGTACTCTCTGGGATGCTATACTAAAAAAGACCCCTTTATCCCTGAGCTTAGAAATGAGCACAGGTAAATTTTCGCTGACTCTGAAATCCGATGTAACCAATGTACCGTCTATATCAGAGACAACAAGTTTAACGTCTTTGAGTTTATATTTTAATTTATCCGCGGATAAAGGCAAAATCTATAAAATATTGTTTAATGTAAAATAATCAAATTTTTCTTAGTTAAATATTCAAATTTGCGGTCACGAGTATTATCACGTTTAATAAAAAAGGCAGATTACGAAATCTGCCTTTCGATTTTTAGAAAATAAACAATTATTAATTCAAACCACACGAACCGTTAGCGCATCCTCCGCCGTATTGCGGCATTCCGCAGGAACCGTCAGCACATCCATCGAAATCCGGAGCTGAAGAATTGCTTTTTGCCGAAAATACTGAAATGAGTTTTTTACTATTTTTCGATTTACAATTTGGACAAAAGACTTCATCCTGAGTTTTAAAAGATTTATGCAACACTTCATATTTTGTGTTACAGTCTTCACATTTATATTCAAACAGTGGCATTTATAATTAGCATTTAGTTATAAAAATTGTTATAAAGATATATGAAGATAAGAAATTTAAAAAGGGGAAAAGAATTTCAGGAATCACGAAGTTAAAGAGGCAAGAAAATCAGGAGTAACGTTGTCAGAATGTGAAAAGCAGATTAAACCTTTTTAAGAGAATATTGTCTAATTTAAAATTTGATATAACTCTTAAAAATAAAATTCGGAGATTAAAAAAATGAAATCGAATAAAAAATTATTATTATTCACTAATTTACTTTTATTCACAATTGCAATAATATTTATAAACGGATGTAATAAGGATAACATTACAGAATCCGTTCCAACTGACGATCAATATTTACAATCAATAGTAACAGGCGGTTACAGCAGCAATCAGAATGACGAAGATAATTTAATGTCTTACGAAACGAACGATCTCGATAATGGCGGAGCAATAGGAGATAATGATAATGGACCTATGACTCCGATAGACTCACTTCATAAATGGGGAAGAAAAGTCATAAATGTAAATCTTAATTATGATATTACAAATGAAGGTGATACCTTGAAAGTGATTCATATTACAAGAACTATTTCAGGAAATTATGTAATTCAGGGATATATAAGCGGGCAACTTCAAACAATATCTAAGCCATATACTGAAGTATTCAACAGAAATGTCACATTTAAAAGAGTTAACAGACTTCCAAATCCAAGATTCAACTGGAGATTATACAAAATTTCCATGCTAAGCGGCGGTACAACACAACCGCAAACAGGCGGCGATAAAGTTTCTATTACAAAAGCAGAAGTATTTATAAACGGTTCAGGTACTCCGTCATACGTATTTAACGGACCTGATTTCACACAAAACGAATTCACAACTTTATATTTCGAAGGGAACGGAATTCCTACAATCAACAGGAATAGTTCCGTTAAAATAAAAATATATACAACTTCACAGGAATCCGAAATCGATTACGTTGCATGGCATTGGGCAAGGAATACATTTGGTTTTCACAGGGTACCGTTCGTTCTTGAAAGTCAGACAGGGACCGGACCGTTTTACAGAGTTTACACAAAAACATTTAATATATACGCAGAGCATAAATTGGGAGCCCATAACGGGTATATCAGTGCATCAACACACGTATCCCTTTATGATGATAATCCGTTAATGTTAGCATCAACCGAAATAGGATTGCTGTATAAAGTGCTTCAATAAAAACTAATCATTTTTTTAAAAAACCCGCGGGACATATTATTGTTCCGAGGGTTTTTTTATATTCAATAAAATCATCAGACCAGAATTATATTCTATTTATACTTTGTTTTTATTAAATTACTTTAAAAATAATTATTTGTATGAAAAATAAATTTACGGTAATAATTGGTCTTCTGTTAATTTTTATATGCAATAGCATTACTTTAGCGCAATCAGAAAAATATTATATTTGCAGAACTTCTGAAAATAATACGATTCTGCTTGAAGACCATTATACTGCGGATAAATATTTCAAAGAAACCGATAATGATTCATACCTTGATTATGAAAATCTCCATACGACATTAATTACAATATTAAAAGTGAACGGTATCTATCAGGAAGGGAAATCAACTTATTACATTGACAGGAAGTTATCAGGATTTGACAAATTTACCAATATTGATTTAGAAGATGCTTTTTATTTATCGGCACCGGATGAAGTATATATGCGCAATGTGAAAGGATACGCAATTCTTCTCGACGACCAGATAGGTGGGGGTAATATGTTCTATTTGATATTGGATAATTACGGAGTGAGAGGTCTAACAGAATATTCGAATTATTTTATTGCTTCGAAAAAAAGTGATATTTCCAGGTTAGATACCACAGGTGTACCAGATAATGAGATTATTTGGAAATTCAAAGAAATTGCAGAAGCAATGACTCCAAAGAGTAATATGAATGATGAATACGGAAATAGTGACCCGGGAGAATTAAAAGTATTTGCGGGTTCTTTTGTGGACGATAAAAGGATGCAAATGAGAGCTTCAAAACAATACCTTGTGAGTTATGTAAAAAGAACATCTTTTGAAACTTACTCAAGTTTTGTTTATGTATTTGATGATCAAGGAATAAAATTGGCTGAATTAACTCCTTTACAAGTTGATAGTTTCTATTACGCAGGTATAATCGGAATAATTGACGTTAATGGTGATAACAGATCCGAGATATTGATGGAATGGGGGTATTATGAAGGGAGCGGATTGGAACTTTTCGAATTTGACGGTGAAAAATTTAATATGATTGCAAAAGGGTTTGATTTCGGAGTGTGATTAAACTTATTAATTTCGGAATATTTTTTTTATTTCAGATTCTTCCGGAGGGATAATACCTTTATTAGTGATGAGGGCGGTGACTAACCGGGATGGAGTTATATCGAAGCTGTAGTTTTTTGCAGGACTATTTTCAGGAGTTAAGAGAACTTCTACAATTTTTCCATTATATTTTCCGGAAATATATTTTACTTCATCCGGATTGCGTTCTTCAATAGGTATTTCTTTAAGACCATCTCTGATATTTAAATCAAATGATGTTTCCGGCAAAGCAGCGTAAAACGGAATATTATTATCCTTAGCGGCAAGGGCTGTTTTATAAGTTCCGATTTTATTACACACATCACCTGTTAATGTTGTACGGTCAGAGCCGACGATAACAATATCGACCATCCCTTTCTGCATCACGTATCCGCCTGCATTATCGGTTATCACGGTATGAGGAATCTTATTTTCACCGAGTTCCCAGGCAGTGAGATTACTTCCCTGGTTCCGGGGGCGTGTTTCTTCTACCCAAACGTGAATATCAATCCCCTCTTCTTTAGCAAAATAGATTGGAGCAGTAGCAGTGCCGTAATCAATACAGGCAAGCCATCCGGCATTGCAATGCGTGAGGATGTTTAGAGTTTTTCCTTTTTTATTCTTGCTTAACTTTCTTAATATTTTCACACCGTATTTGCCTATTTTTGTGCAATATTCGATTTCACTCCCGGATAATTGTTCCGCGTATTTCAGAATTGCTTCAGTTTTCGAATTTATACTTTTTTTATTGACTAATATTTTTAAAGCATTCAGCACGGCAGTTTCAAGATTTACCGCAGTAGGTCTTGCTGAATTTATTTTACGTGCTTTGTTTATGACATCTGTATTGAATTGGTCGATTGTTTTTGCATTCCTTGATTCATAGCAAGCAAGATATACACCATAAGCCGCAGCGACACCTATAAGAGGTGCACCTCTGAGAAGCATTGATTTAATTGCGATGAAGACATCATCAGAAGATTTCAATTCGGCAATTTCGAGTCTATGAGGAAGCAGAAGCTGATTAATGGTTTTCACTACAGGAAATTTTTCGTTTTCCAGCCAGATTGAAATATAATTTTTACCGTTAACCAGCATAATTAATGATAATCTTTTTTACCGGCTACTTTATAACATAGTATTTTCTGATGTACCAATCGCTTCCGCTTTTATACATCTGGAATATTATATTATAATTTCCGCTTTTATTACACGGGTCATCTGCCCTGTATGAAGCATATACTTCTGCTTCACTGCCCGAGTTTGAGCGGGTTTCTGTACTATAAATATTTGTATAACTTATGCATCCAAATCCCTTAGATGAACTGAATACCTGATATGATCCGTTGTAACCTTTGTAGATATTAAATGCATTATTAAAATTCTGATTCCCCAGAGAAGTAATAAATTCCCGCACCCTTTGTTCCGGTTCTGATGTCATAGAGGTTGAATTTTCTGTACTGACTGGGGGAGGTGTTATCTTATTTAATTTTTCCTCCGCTTTCTTTAAAGAATCTTCTTTCTTTTGAAGTGCTTCCTGCTTACTTTTATCATCTTTGACATTTTCATTACTATTCAGAGCCAGATAAATAATTATTCCGACAGCGATTACAATCAGAAAAAAAATTCCCGACAAGATATAAATAAGAGGATTTTTTTTCTTAGGTTTTATTCCCGGACTATATCCAGAAGGAGCAGAATTAAAAGCCGGAGAATAATTTTGCGGCGGTTCGCTGTAAACGGTTTTTTGTGAGGAATTGTAAGCGTAACCGTAACCCTCAAGAGCTTCAATAAACTCCCTGCAATCCGAAAAACGCTGAGCAGGATTTTTTGCAGTGGCTTTATTTACTATGAATTCAAGTTTTTCCGAGACATTGGGATTATACTGTCTTAAGGGAGGAAGAGGCTGAGTGATAATCCTGTTTTGGATTGAATACTCACTTTCAGTAGGAGAATCATAAGGATTAAAATTTGTAAGAGTTTCGAAGAGAGTAATCCCGAGAGAATAAATATCTGTTCTCTTATCCACGTCCTGTCCCATCACCTGTTCAGGGCTCATATAAATCACCGAGCCCATTTTTGTACCGGTTTTTGTGAGCCGGTGTTCGGTCTGAATTATTTTTGCGATACCAAAATCAAGAATCTTTGGAACGAGGTTGTCTTTTATGATGATATTAGAAGGTTTAATGTCCCTGTGGATAATACCCTGTGTATGTGCATATTCAAAAGCTCCGAGAATCTGTTTAAATAAAGGGATAATCTGAGACTCAGGTAATGGGGAAATTGCTTTACGAATAATATCATCCATAGGCATACCTTCCACGTATTCCATAATAAGATACAGTTTGTTATCCTGATCCGCGAAGTCGTATAGCGTAACAATATTCGGATGATTAAGCTTCGAAAGAATCTTTGCTTCATTTATGAATCTTTCTTTGATGGAGGGATTCTGTGCGTATTGAGTATGAAGAATTTTAATTGCGACTTTTCTTTCGAGTGTTGAGTGTTCTGCAAGATAAACAACACCCATTCCACCTTCTCCTAAAACCGATAGTACTTTGTAATTAAGGATTGTCTGTGACGGCATAAGAAAATATAATCAGATTAAGTTTTAAAAATAGTTCAGTAATAAATTACATTAAACACCAATTTGGGGACAATGAAAAATAAAGAATATATGGTAATAATTAAAGAGAAATCCGAGTTTTAAATAATCTGAACCCTGATTTATAGGATTTGGAGATTAACCTGATAACTTAAAAAGAAAAGTTAAAAAGTTTAAAGGTTTAAAAGTTAAAAAGTTGCGATTCACAGGTTCGTTCCTGATGTCTTTTCATACTCTGTTTACAAATCTCCTGCTTGTCCAGATGCACCGGGAATTCGTAAACTATAATTTCTTCATCAAAAGAATTTCCTAATCAGGCTCTGGACCTCATGAACAGGGGGAAAAACTCTTTTCTCATTATTATTATTCAAATCCTCGAATATATTATATGATAATATATGAAACAATATTCATTAAAAACCGTAAAATTACAGTAAATATTAATATTATTAAACTATGACAGAAATATTTGTTTTTACGACTCTATCAATTCTTTTATCGGGAATATTCTTAATAAAAAAGGATATCGAGCCCCTGAAAATAAAATCAAAAAACTAAAGAAAACATAAATAATGAAAATAATCCTCCAAATAGATTTGGATTCTGATATAAAAAAAAGGGGTCGAGAGACCCCTTTTTTTATTGTATTAAACAATTCGGATATTAACCGGCAGTAGTGATAACTTCAATCTCCGGTGGATTTTGGAGATGCTTTTTTACTGCACATAAATTTGCAACATTAATGACGGCATCTTTATATTTTTCAGGGAAATCCACAGGGAGTTTGATATCAAGATTTATCTTCCCTATCAAGCGTTTACCGTGGTTATATTCCATAGTCTGTATAATTCTTATATTTTCAGAAGGTATTCCCCGCTGGTCGCAGAACGATTTAACATAAATTCCCGCACAGGTTCCGATTGATGCAAGAAATAAATCAAAAGGAGCGGCAGCTGAACCGTCACCGCCGGCTTCAACCGGCTGGTCTGTCCGGATTATATTACCGTTATATTTAGCGTTTATTTTCTTCTTCCCTTCGAAATATATTTCCATTTCCATAATTATTTTCCTTTTAAATTTAAAGTAAAATAACTATTATAGTTGTTATTAGCAACTACTATCGGAACGTACAACATTTATTCGGAAGTATAGTCTGCTTCTTACATTTAAGTTTTAATCAAATCTTTTTACATTAGATAGAACACTTAAATAAAAAGATATTATGAATTTCAAAAGATCATTAATAATCAAACCGAGGTTTATCATTTCAATATCTGTTATTATTGCAGTATTAATGATTGCATCAGCTATTTTTGAACTCACTGAAAATAAAAATGAGATATACCATCTGCTTGATGATTATTCAAATTCCTTAGTGTATATAATTGACAAGAGCAGTGCGAATACAGTTGTTTCAGACCTTGAACTGGAAAACCTTCTTTCACAACACTTGCTTGGTGTTGCAAGAAATGTTAAAAGAATTGACAGTATCCAAAATATATCTAATTCAATATTAAAAACAATTGCGGAAGAAAACGAAGTTTTCAGAATAAATATTTTCGATGTTAATGCTGACAAGATTTTCAGTAATTTTTCCCCCGATTCATCTCATATGAATATGAAGGAAAAGCGATCACCGATGGATTATATAGGTCCGATTTTAAGAGGAGAAGAGAACGAAATTGTAATAGGATTCAAAGAAGCGAGATTTGAAAAAGGAAACCGTTTTGCAATTGCAGTAAGGAGAGGAGCGAACCGTGAAGGAGCGATAGTCGTCAATCTTGATGCGGAATCATTTTTGGAATTTCGAAATAAAATTGGATTCGGCAAAATGATACAGGATATTGGAAGCAAAAGCAGTATAGAATATATTGTACTTCAGAATGAGAAAGAAATACTGGCAGCAAATAAACCTGTTGATGATATTTCAAGTTTTAATAATGATGTTTTTTTAAAAAATTCATTTGATAACAATATCACTCAGACGAGGGTCAATTATTTTCAGAATAAAAAAGTTTTTGAAGTTGTAAAACCATTTATCGTTGAGAATGAGAAACTTGGAGTATTCAGAGTGGCACTCTCGATGGATGAAGTAAATTCTGCCGAAGCAAGAATGTACAGAAGAGCAATTATCATTACTATAATCCTTATAATTATATCCGTTATTGTAATAGGAGTTATTGTGTCAAGCCAAAACTACAGGATTGTTTCCGATGAATACAGGAAAATTCAGACTTTCACGGGGAATATACTCGATAATATGTCTCAGGCAGTAATGACTACAGAATTAAACGGTATGATAAAAATTTTCAATAAATCCTCGGAAAATCTTTTCAAATTTAAGGGGGGAAAAGCAATAGGAACCAATATAAAAGAAATATGCCCTGACCTTTATTCTAAAATGGAAAAGAGTGATTTTACCGAAAGAAAAGAACTGGATGTAGAATTTAATCCTGCAAATCATAGAATTTTTGAAATAAGCAAAACACTTAATCTGGATTCGAGTAATCATCCTGAGTTCATTACATACGTTATAAGTGATATAACCGAGTCCCGGAGGATTGAAAACCAGGCACAGCAGAATGAAAAATTAATTGCAATGGGAGAACTTGCTTCAGCAGTCGCGCATGAGGTACGAAATCCGTTAAACGCAATTAATATGATAGCCCAGAGATATGAAAAAGAATATTCGGATAAAATACAATCGGAAGATTTCAGAAATATGAACAATGTGCTTCAGTCAGAATCCAAACGGATCAACATTATAATTGAAGAATTTCTGCGGTTTGCAAGACCACCGAAATTAAATTTAACAAAAGTTAACAGCAGATATTTTCTGAATGAATTAAAAGTATTATTTGAAGTACAGGCAAAGGCAAGAGGAATAGAGTTCATATTAAACATTAATGAAGATACTGAAATCAATATAGATGTTTCCCTTATTAAACAAGCCTTAATCAATTTACTGAACAATGCTTCAGACTCCACATACGAAGGAGGTAAAATAGAACTGTCATTTTATAGAGAATCACAAAAATTTGTTTTCGAAATATCAGATAACGGAACAGGAATTTCGGAAGAGAACATTAAAAAGATATTTAATTTATATTTTACGACAAAAGCAAAAGGAACGGGATTGGGTTTAAGTATCGTTCAGCAAATAGTATCACAACACAATGGCACAATATTTGTAGATAGTTCTGAAGGTAAGGGAACTAAATTTACAATAGAAATTCCAATAAATAAAAAATAATAATGAAAAATTATAATATATTAATTGTTGACGATGAATCTTCACAGCGAATAATATTAAAAGGATATCTTGAACAGACAGGATATAAAGTTTTTGAAGCCGCTACAGGTGCTGAAGCGATAAAAATCATTTCGGATCAGCTTATTGATATTGTTCTTTCCGATTATAAAATGCCGGACATAAACGGGCTGGAATTATTGATGAGGACTAAGGTTTTAAACCCGGAAATTTCTTTCGTGATAATAACTGCATTCGGCACTATTGAAAATGCAGTGAAAGCAATGAAAAAAGGTGCCTTTGACTATCTCACAAAACCCGTTGACCTCGATGAGCTTGATATTATAATAAAAAGAATCACTGAAAGACAAAATCTGATTTCCGAAAATAAACTTCTGAAAGAACAATTAACGGAAAAATATAATTTTGAAGGATTCGTAGTAAATTCTTCTAAAATGGAGGAAGTCATCAATATTGCAGGCAGGGTAGCCGCAAGCAAAGCAACAGTATTACTAAGAGGAGAAAGCGGAACAGGCAAGGAAATTCTTGCAAAGGCGATACATTATACAAGCCCGAGAAAAGATAAACCATTTATAGCAGTGAACTGCGCTGCACTAAACGAAAATCTTCTGGAAAGTGAACTTTTCGGACATGAAAAAGGTGCATATACCGGGGCTGAGAAACAAAGACGGGGCAGGTTTGAAATTGCAGACGGCGGAACACTATTCCTTGATGAAGTCGGTGACTTACCTCTTTCCACTCAGGTGAAACTATTACGTGTGCTCCAGGAGGAAAAATTTGAAAGAGTAGGCAGTTCACAAACGATTGACGTTGATGTAAGAATAATTACAGCAACCAATAAAAATCTTGAGCAATTAATTTCCGAGAAAAAATTCAGGGAAGATTTATTTTACCGGATTAATGTTGTATCAATTACAATTCCTCCTTTGAGAGAAAGGAAGGATGATGTACTTCATTTAATTGATTTCTTTATGTTGAAATATATGTCCGATACAGACAAAAAGAAAAAAGAATTTTCAAAAGAAGCGATGGATATACTTTTAAAATATGATTACCCCGGAAACGTAAGAGAACTTGAAAATATTGTCCATCATTCTTTAGTATTGTCAAGAAATGAAGTAATAGAATCCTCCGATTTGCCGATAAACCTCAGAAATCTGCCTTCGGACTTTTCATCTAAAATAATATCTGAAAATTCTTCATTACCTGATAAAGTAGAATCCCTTGAAAAATCTCTTGTGCTCGAAGCGTTGAAAACAACGGGTGGAAATCAACTGCAAGCGTCGAAGATCTTAAAAATATCTGAAAGAAATCTCAGATATCGTCTTGAAAAATGGGGAATGAAAAATAAATAAGGTTATTTTCCTTTTTGTTTTCTATGGCATAATATTTGAAGTATTATAAGATGAATTATAAAATTTTATTGTTTGAAAACAGGAATTGTCATAGGGTTATTTGTAATAAGTCTCGCATTATTTGCTATCTCAACTTATATTTTAACAACGCACAATCAGGGCGGACCCGACATGCAAAAGCAAATCCCAATACAAAATTCCAATACTCCGGATACATCTTTAATTGTTAGATATCAAGAAGTTAAAATGCCGGATTACGTTCCTCCAAAAAACGGAGGAAACAATAAAATCTGGTGTGGAAACAGACATAGATTTCTATTAAAAGACCGCGAATGCTATTTTGGTAACGGAATGAAACACAGATACAGGTGGGGTCAGCAAAGGCAAAACGAAGAAACAAAATGATTCGTCAATTGTGACGAGTTTCAACAAATATGACGAAATTTCTAACATATTTTTCATAAATTAATAAAATCAAAAAATGATAAAAAAATATTTTTTTCTTGTTTTATTCTTTGTGTTAATTTCAGTTTCGAATTCTTATTCTCAGAATTTAATTGATTCTGCAGAAATAAAATCAAACGTTCCCGAGCTCATAAAATTTCACGACGTTATATATGTAATATGGCACGAAGCGTATCCGGCAAAAGATATCAAACTTTTAAAAAGTCTTGTTCCTGATATTCAAACTCATTTATCAAACATTAACAACGCTAAACTGCCGGGTATATTGAGAGATAAAGAAGCAAAATGGAAAGAAGGATTGATAGATTTAAATAAAACTGCTGATGATTACTATGATGCTGCGAATGGTTCGGATGACCAAGCATTGCTGGATGCCGCTGAGAAGCTTCATTCGAATTTTGAAATGATGGTAAGAATTTTAAGACCTGTATTAAAAGAATTAGATGAATATCATAAAACTCTTTATGTAATTTACCATAAATTTTTCCCGGAAAAGAAATATGACGAAATAAATCTTGTTATGGATAATCTTATTTCCAAAGCTGAAGATATTACCAGGGTTTCTGAAGAAAATCTAAAGAAAAGAATCCCTGCAAAAATCGACGACTATAATAAAGCGGCAAAAGAATTAACAGAAGCTACTTTAGCACTAAAGGAAATTTTGAAAACAAATGATTCAGCTCAAATTGATAAAGCGATAGACTCAATGCACTCTAAATATCAAAAGTTAGAAAGTATTTTTGATTAGATTTTAATTTAAAGAGGCTTTTGATTTAAAAATCAAAAGCCTCTTTTCATTTGCAGATTCACACCGTTATTTTGTCATCTTAAAATTAATCATTTAATATATCCTCGAATGTTTTTATATCCAGATGTTTTGGAGAATAATCAATATTTCTTCTATCGAGATTCCGTATAAATGCCCTCAAGTGATTATGTGATCCCCTCATTAAATTATTATATACAAATTTCAGGTCTCCATTATCAGTATCTTTGATTGCTGACATTAGATCTTTTATATCTATTTCCTCAATTTCAGCACCTGCTTTTAGTGCATCGATTTCTGATTTTTTGCCCTGTTCAATCATATTTTCATAAAGCTTTTTGATTTCATTATCGGCGAAAGTACGTATGCTCTGATCTTTTATGGGATCAGTAATTGAATATTTATCCAGCATAGATTTAAGCGCTGTCATATGTCTCAACTCGGCACCTAAGATATTATAGAAGGGTCGTAATCCCCATTTATCGTACATTTGAGAATAAAAATCGTGTGCCAATTTTTCTTCTTCCCGCATATATTTTAAATCTTTTTCTCCAGTCTGGGAAATATCCTGTTTTGGAAAATTCCCGGCACGACAATATGAAGTATCGTTTGGCATTTTACCGGAAACTGCATAGTTGATATTATTTCTTTCTTTGAGGAATGAAAAACTGAATGCGAAAAAAGCGATAATTGATAAAACTAATATTTTCTTCATTTTTAATTTCTCCTTTTTATAAAAGAAAGAAGCAATTATAGTGCCATAATTATATTGTTAATACTATAACTTTTCGCAACAAATATAAATAACTTCGTCAAATATTACGAACCTGGTCTAAAAATCCGTCCGGAATAATTATTTTTTGCCAACTGAATTTAACTTTTCGTAATATCCGTTTTTTTACAGGTATTAACACCTAAAATTGAATACATAGGGCATCTTGATGCTAAACCGGTCGCAAGCGGTACGATTCCGATTATACCCCACCAGCTTTTCATTACAAATCCCACAACAATTATTATTGCAAGACCAACTACAATTCGGATTACTTTATCTGTTGTTCCTTCATTTACTTTCATTCCAATACTCCTTTTAATTTAGTTTCTAATAACAACTATTTTTTATCTATAATAGTTCCTTTGATATCTTTTAGATTATTAACCGTCATATTTGACGAATATCGGCAGAATCAGACGAAGATAGAAGACTGATATGTTGTTTTGACTCATAAAAGAAGTATAATAAATGGCACGGTTATTGTAATAGAAACAGTAACAGGGTTTTTAAATTTAAAAAATTAATAAGATGAAAAAATTACTTTTAACATTAGCAATCTTTCTTCTTGCGACCGCCACTTTTGCGCAAAGAGCAAATAAACAGTGGAGTAATGAGAACGTTCAGACGATTTCCGGCATTATTACGGACAATCAAAGACCAAGCGGTATTTTAAAAGGAACCGATGGTAATGAATACATAGTTCATCTCGGACCAATCTGGTACTGGAATGATAATAACTACAACTTATTGCTATCCGATGCAACTATAAAAGGAAATGTAAAAACAATAAGCGGTGAAAATCATTTATATCCTTTTACAATAGAACAAAACGGAAATAAAATAACATTAGCAGATGATAATGGTGTTCCCAAATGGGGAAATAGCAACGGTCAAGGAAAAGGTAAAGGATGGAGGAACGGATATGGATATGGAAGAGGAAACTGCAACTGCAGGGGAAATGGAAATTGCTGGAGAAATAAATAATTATTTTTCTTGATCCTGAAGTTCTCCACAATCCCGTTTAAAACATTCCGGGATTGTGGATTTTTAATTTCTATTAGAATGTAAATAAGACTCTCCGGAAGTTAAGACTATTAAGAGAGGTTGGAATACTAAAAATATTGAAGTGAAAGTAGGGATTTAATAAGTTATTTTGCTGTTCTTTTAAAATCTATATGGAAGAAAAAGATTTAATAAATAGAATATTGAGCGGTGATAAGGCTGCATTTAAGGAGTTATTTGATTTATATTCCGCAAAAGTCTATAACACTGTTTTAGGTTATCTCCAGAATAAAGAAGATGCTGAAGATTTAATGCAAGAAATTTTTCTTCAAATATACAAAAGCATAGGCGGTTTTAAACAAGATTCTTCTCTTAATACCTGGATATACAGGATAGCAGTAAACAAATCTTTGGAGTTTATAAGAAATAAATCCAGGAAAAAACGTTTTGCTTTTGTTAAATCAATATTTCATAAAGATAATGAAGAATATGAAATTGAGGATTTTATTCATCCCGGAATAATATTAGAGAATAAAGAAAGAGCCGGAATATTATTTAAAGCTATTGACCTTCTCCCGGATAATCAAAAGACTGCATTTATCTTAAATAAAATTGAAAATTTAAGTTATGATGAAGTCTGTGAGGTGATGAAGTTGAGTAAATCGTCCGTGGAATCATTAATTCACAGAGCAAAATCAAATTTGCAGAAATATTTATATGGTTTTTATAAAAAATAATTAATTAACCGCAAGATTTTTTAAAAAAGAGCATCTAAAGTAATAAAGATGGATACAGAGAAAAAAATACAGGATGAAATTGACCAAACAATTCAAAGCATTGAGGGTATTAAAAGAGCAGGGGTGAATCCATATGTTTTTAATAAAATAATGAGCAGGCTTAACGAAAAAGAAGAGCCGTCAATTTTTGCTTTTAAAGGATTCAAACTTGCATTTGCTATGGTTACACTTTTTATTATCGTTAATTTGGTTACAATTTTCCTGATTCAAAAAGACAGTACACAAAGTGTTTACACAAGAGAACAGATGATTGATAATATTACTTATGAATATTTTTTAAAAACTCCCTATTATAATTATTAGACTATGGAAACAAAATCAAGAAACAGGATTCTTTATTTATTACTTGTTGGTTTGGTTATGATGAATTTGGTGACGCTTGGTTTTCTTTGGATGTATAAATTTAAAGAGCACCGGCAAATCCAGCAACCACCACCTCCTCCTCCTGCAGGGAAAATTTTGCTTGAACAGGAATTGAGATTTTCAAAGGAACAGGCGGAAAAGTTTGATAAATTAAGAAATGAGCATTCCACATCTGCGAGAAAAATAGTTGATGACATAGCAATGCTGAAAGAAAATCTATTTAAAACAATAAAAGAAAATGGCGGTGATGATTCAAAGGCAACAAAAATAGCGGATGAAATCGGTAACAAGCAAAAAGAATTAGACCTCATAACATACAATCATTTTAAAGACATTAGAAATTTATGTGATGAGAAACAAAGAGAAAGATTTGATTTAATTTTAAAAGATATTTCAAAAATGATTGGACCTCAAAATCCACCCGGACAACCACCGGGACTTCCGGTTCATCCGCCGCCAATGAAATAAATTATACAAACGAAGTTTAACAATAATAAAAAATATTTATGAAGGTAAATAAAAAAATCGCTTTAAGCGAATCTGGCTTTCTGTTTGATTCAGGTACCGGAGATTCCTATTCATTAAATCCGATTGCAGTGGAAATACTTGAGATGGTGAAGGAAAATAAATCCGATGGACAGATAAAAAAAGCACTATTCGAAAAATATGAAGTTAAATCTGCTGTTTTAGACAAAGCATACAACGAATATTTAGATATATTAAAGAAATTTAATATAATCAAAGAATGAAAAGGCAAAAAATTACGATTGCCGCTACCGGATTAAACAATACGGATAACCCCGGACCGGGTATTCCCGTAATTCGGGGTATTCTCGATTCAAAAATATTTGATGCAAATATAATCGGACTCGCTTATGAAAACTTAGAGCCGGGCATTTATATGCATGACCTTGTAAAGAAGTCTTATCAGATTCCTTATCCCGCTTCAGGTTCGGATGTGCTGTTAAAAAGAATTGAATATATTAATGATATTGAAAAAATCGATGTACTTATTCCAAACTTTGATGCTGAACTTTATACTTTTATGAAATCAGCTGTAAGACTGAGAAAAATGGGTATAAAAACTTTTCTTCCAACATATCATCAGTTTGAAGAAAGGCATAAGACAAACCTTCCTGAATTCGGAAAGAAATATAAAGTCAAAGTTCCATTTAGCCGTCCTATTTTTAGTGAAAATGAATTGTATTCCTTAACAAAAGACTTTCAATATCCTTTATTAGTGAAAGGAAAATTTTATGATGCTTATATTGCTCAAAATCCTGAGCAGGCGAAAATGTACTTTTATAAAATCAGTTCTAAATGGGGATTGCCTATTATTATTCAGGAATTCGTAAAAGGCACTGAAGTAAATGTTGTTGCTCTTGGAGATGGAAAAGGTCATACGATAGGAGCAGTTCCAATGAGGAAGCAATATATAACAGATAAAGGAAAAGCATGGGCGGGAATTACTCTTGACGACGAAAAAATGACAGAACTGACGCATCATATTATCAGGAAAACAAAATGGCGCGGAGGTATGGAACTGGAGTTAATAAAAACAAAAGATAATGAATATTATCTGATAGAAATTAATCCGAGGCTTCCCGCATGGGTCTATCTCTCTGTAGGTGCAGGACAAAATCTGCCGGAAGCTCTCGTAAAACTTGCACTAGGAATGAAAGTAGTGCCATTCGAAAAATACAGTTCGGGAAAATTATTTATAAGATATTCTTACGACCTTATATGCGATATCAAGGAATTTGAGAAATTAACTCTTTATGCAGAGTTATAAAAAAATAATTATCATTCCGGAACATTTCCGGATAACTTTTTTAAAAATTAAAACATTTTTTGGTAATGAAAAAACAGCAATTTGAGAGACCTATAATAAAGAAATTAAACATTGGAATATCAAATAAATTCGGAATGAAAACCGAATTTGAACCGATAACTGAAATTGATGGTGTTCCTGTAAAGGATTTAATTAAGGAATTCGGGTCCCCCCTTTTTGTAATTTCGGAAGCCACAATTCGTAAAACATACAATAATGCAAAAAGTGCATTTGAGACCCGATACCCGAAAGTTCAGTTTGCTTGGTCTTATAAAACAAATTATCTGAATGCAGTTTGTAATGTATTTCATCAGGAAGGTTCGTGGGCAGAAGTCGTTTCCCGTTTCGAATATGATAAGGCAATTGCAAACGGTGTTGATGGAAATAAAATTATCTTCAATGGTCCGGATAAAACAGACGATGACCTCAATACGGCAATCAAAAACGGTTCACCAATTCATATAGACCACTTTGATGAACTTTATTCGCTAATAGCACTTACCGATAAACATTCAAAGAAACCAAAAGTAGCTATCCGGGTAAATATGGATACCGGCGTATATCCTATGTGGGACAGGTTTGGTTTTAATTATGAAAATGGAGAAGCATGGGAAGCTTTGAATCGTATAATGCTAAGTAAGAAACTCGATCTCGTAGGTTTGCACTGCCATATCGGAACATTTATGTTATCAGCGTCAGCTTATACTATTGCGGCGACAAAACTGGCAGATCTTGCTTCTAATATTAAACAAAAATTTAATCATAACATTAATTATCTTGACCTGGGGGGAGGCTTTGCTTCAAAGAACACTTTAAAGGGTTCTTATTATATGGGCATAGATACTTCTCCCACATTCGATGATTATGCCGAAGCTATCAGTTCTGCAATCATAAATTCTCAGATTGAACCCTCTCATATGCCTTTGCTCATTCTTGAGACCGGAAGAGCATTAATTGACGATGCGGGAAGTTTACTCGGAACGGTTATTGCAAACAAAAAATTATCGGACGGAAGACACTCTATAATTATGGATTTTGGTGTAAATTTACTTTTCACCTCTTTCTGGTATGAACATAAGATAACCCCGGCTCAGGATTTTTCACAACATTTTGAAACCACTAGTGTTTACGGACCTTTATGCATGAACATTGACCAGTTGCGGGAATCTATTTCGCTTCCACCGATGAAAAGAGGCGACAATGTTGTTGTCAGCCGGATTGGAGCATATAATATGACCCAATGGATGCAGTTTATTACTTTAAGACCTAATGTTGTTTTAATAGATAAGAATAGCAACGTACACATAATAAGGAAGAATGAGACAAATAAAGATATCGTTGCTTTGGAATCAACCCCTGAGCATTTAACATTAAAAAAAAATAAGAATTGATATTAGCAATCAGACATCACATAAAATCTGTACTTAACAGTTATTCAATAATTCTTTTTTCAGATAATATATTTTTATCAATTATACTGATTTTAATAACTTTTTTAGACCCTTTCGCGGGAATATGCGGTGTTTTTTCTATAATCATTTCTTTAATTGCCGTTCACAGATTAGGTTTTAATAAAGAGAAAATATATAAAGGATTATATACATTTAACAGTTTACTTGTAGGTCTGGGAATTGGTGTCCATTTTCAGTATGATTTAAATGTTATTCTATTAATTTTTTTTGCTTCACTCTTTACATTATTTTTGACTATTTCTTTCGAAGCCATTCTCGGAAAATACAATTTACCTTTTCTCAGCATTCCTTTTTTGATTGCATACTGGGTTTCTGTGCTTGAATCACCCTTAGTAAATTTGAGACTCAGCGAAAGGGGGTTGTATATAATGAATGATATATATTCCCTTGGCGGAGGAAATATTCTGAAAACTTACGTTTGGTGGAATGACCTGATTTATTTCCCATGGATTAAGTTATATTTTACCTCGCTCGGTGCAATATTTTTCCAGTATAGTTTATTAGCCGGTATTATTATTGCAATAGGTTTGCTTTACCATTCAAGAATTGCTTTCTCGCTTTCTCTGATTGGGTTTTATACTGCTTACTTTTTCTTT
Organism: Ignavibacteria bacterium; assembly: GCA_036508135.1. GTDB lineage: Bacteria > Bacteroidota > Ignavibacteria > Tepidaquicellales > Tepidaquicellaceae > DATCHW01. The sequence continues at coordinate 44,260 of DATCHW010000221.1, read as the reverse complement.
AATTTAATCAGTGTTAACATTCCGGAATCAGCGTTATCTTTATTCGGATTTAATTTTATTTTGACCGCAATTGCAGTAGGCGGGTATTTCCTCGTCCCCTCAAAAAAGACATATTTATGGGCGATACTATTAACTCCCGTTACAGTAATATTATTTTTAGGATTGACAAATATATTCTCTGTATGGCATCTTTTTATGTATTCATTACCTTTTAACATTATAGCACTGCTTTTTATTTATTCATTGAAACTAAGGTATAATAAGTCTCCCGGATTATCTGAAGTTTATATTCAACGAAACAGTCCGGAATCGAATTTATATGCTTATCTAAATAACAATTATAGATTTAAAAAGAAAACTTATTATTCAATCAGTCTTCCTTTCTTTGGTTATTGGGATGTTTCACAGGGACATAAAGGAGAAATCACGCATAAAGGAGATTGGAAATACGCATGGGATTTTGTCATTAAAGATAGTGAGGGTAAAACGTACGGGGATACCGGCGGTAATATTGAAAATTATTATTGTTACAACAAAGCAGTTCTTGCTCCGGCAGACGGATATATTGAGGAAATTATAGATGGTATTCCGGATAATCTTATTGGCGATGTTAATATTGAACAAAATTGGGGAAACACTATTATTATCAGGCACGGAGATCATTTTTACTCGAAACTAAGCCATCTTAAAGCAAATTCATTTAAGGTTGCAAAGGGAGAGTGGGTTAAAACCGGACAGATGATTGCTCTATGCGGAAGTTCCGGGCGTTCACCGGAGCCGCATTTACACTTTCAACTTCAGGCAACACCCATAATAGAAGGGAAAACTATCGATTATCCTATTGTGCAATATGTTGTTAAAAAAGAAAACGGTTTGGAATTCCTGACGTATGATATCCCTAAAGTCAACGAAAGAATTTCGAATATGGAAGTCAGCAATATCTTAAAAAACGGGTATCATTTTATACCCGGGCAAAAAATGATATTTGAAGTTGAACAGAAAGGAAAAAAGAAATTAGTAGAATGGGAAGTATTTACAGATATTAATAATTATTCATACATATATTGCAAAGATACAAACTCTTATGCTTATTTTGCAAACGATGATAAAGTTTTTTATTTCTATGATTTTTTGGGCAGTAAAAAATCCTTACTCTATTATTTTTTCCTCGGGTCGTACAAGGTACCGCTCGGATATTATCAGGATCTCATAGTTACAGATTCCCTGGCAGTTAATCTTGTGTTTAGTAAACCAGGATTGTTTATACAGGATTTTATTGCTCCCTTTTTTATGTTTGTTGGCTCTGATTACAGGTTATCATACCATCAGATCGATGAAATAATTAACCCAACCGAAATAAAACTAAAATCAGAAGTAACTAAAATATTTTTCAGAAAAAAAATTAATTCAATCGAATTCGAAACAATTATAACGAATAAAAATATCAGCGGTTTTAAAATAACCAAAGGAAATAAAATAATCACAGCAAAATGCATATAACAAAGTTAATATTGATTTTTTTAATTGTTCCTCTCTCATTGACAGCACAAATAAAATCTGATATTAAAAAGATAGACGAGAAAACATATAATCTATATATGTCGGAAAAATGGGATGAGCTTACAGAAGCTGTAGATGATGCCATTAATAACGGGGTCGATTTCTATTATTTAAGGATGCGAGCCGGAATTGCATATTATCAGGCGAAGAATTATATGTCCGCAATACCGCATTTTGAAAAAGCATTATATTTTATTCCTTCCGATTCTTTGGCTAATGAATATTTGTATTATTCTTATTTATTCTCCGGCAGGGAAAGCGATTCAAGGGTGCTTGCTTCAAAATTTACAAATAAATTAAGAAATAAATTAAAAATTACAAAACCAAACTTCTTTAATGGTTTTTATACAGAAGCAGGTTATACACTCAATTCAGATTATTCAAATTTAAAGAATAAAAGTCGTCCGTTGCCTACATACCCTACTTCAGAATATACATTAACGAAAAATCAAACTTATTTTAATTTGAGTTTAAATCATTTAATCGGGGATAGAATACATATTTTTCAGGGATATAATAATATCTCTATAAATAATGTTAAATTTGTAAATGATTTAAATTTTGGCACAAGTGAGTTTCCATTAAAAACGAATCAGAATGAATATTTTATTAATTCGGTATTTAATTTGGGAAAAGGGATCGAAATGACAACAGCATTTCATATATTAAATGTTAATTATGAATATATTCTTCCTGAGCCTCCTCCTGTAATTACAAAAGGTAGTGAAACATTAAACGATTTCGTTACTTTGCTTTCATTAACAAAGTATACAGGAAAATTTAAACTTGGCTCAATTAATACTTTTTCTAATTTAAACAGAGCTACTCAATTTCAAAATACTTTTGAAATTATTTTCTTTCCCTCCGGCAACCTTGATATTTATACTGTTTCAGATTTCATAATGTTTTCTCAAAAATACTGGGGAGACGTTTTTATAAGCAAAGGAATTTTTGATCAAAAAGTCGGTATAAAAATTGCGGAAAAATTATGGGTTGAGGCTAATTATACTTTTGGTTCGATAACAAATTTCAATGAAGCAAATACTTTTGTTGTTTTTAATAATACAGATAAAATTACAAACAGATTCGGAGTAAACTTAATTTTACCTTTAAATATGAATATTGAGCTTTCATTAAGATATCAACTCTACAATCAGGAATTTACAACAATCAACCATACATCAACAGATTTTAATTTTAAATCAACAAATTACTTAAACCATAAATTAATCGGAGGTATAAAATGTACATTCTAAAATCCCTATCCAAGGTTTTGCTCTTCGTATTTGTTCTTGCATTTGTATCCCAGATAAATGCACAAAACGGAGCATCAACAACCGGTGATGATTTAATCACCGCCTTTAAGGAAAGTTATATGTATGAATCAAAAGGTCAGTTTTCTGACGCAATAAATTCATTGAATAAAGTTTATGATAAAAACATTTATGAAATTAACTTAAGACTGGGCTGGCTGTATTATGAGAATAAACAATATCAGGAATCTGTTCAATATTATCAAACTTCTATCAATCTGATGCCTTATTCAGTTGAGGCAAAACTCGGAATTGTACTTCCCCTCGCTGCATTCGAAGACTGGACAAAAGTTGCAGAGCAGTATATTTCAATACTCTCTATCGACCCAAATAATTCTTCAGTTAACTATAAGCTTGGGATGATTTATTACTACAAGCCTGATTATGAAGCGGCATATAAATGTTTTGAAAAAGTCGTTAATATGTATCCGTTTGATTATTACAGCTCGCTTATGTTTGCATGGAGTAATTATCAGCTTGGTAAAACACGGGAAGCAGAAGTGCTTTTCAATAAAGTCTTACTAATAAGTCCGGATGATACATCTGCTCAGGAAGGATTAGCATTGTTGAGGAAATAAATCCTTTTAATTTAGTCTAAAGTAGCGACTATTTTTTATCTTATGTAATTCCTGTTGATATCTTTTCAGGATATAAACTGACAAAAATGACGAATATCGGCAGAATTTTCCGAAATGAATTATAGGAATAGTGTTTTGACCCATAAAAAGCCATATAATCAATGGCACGTTTATTGTACTATAAACAGTAAAAGGGTTTTTTATAATTTAAAAAATATAAAAATGAAAAAACTATTTTTAACAATAGTAATCTTAATTCTTGCTACCGCCTCTTTTGCACAAAGAGCAAATAATCAGTGGAGCAACGAGAATGTTCAAACAATTTCCGGTACAATTTATGATAATTCGCGTCCGACAAGTTACATGGTAGCTGATAACGGCACATACTATAAGATACATCTCGGTCCAATCTGGTTTTGGAATGATAATAATTACAGCTTATTGCTATCCTATGCAACGATTAAAGGAAATGTAAAAACAATTAATGGTGACTATCATATATATCCTTTTACAATAGAACAAAACGGGAACAAAATAACATTAGCAGATGACAACGGTGTTCCGAAATGGGGAAATAGTAAAGGCAGAGGAAAAGGATGGAGAAATGGTAATGGAAATGGCTGGAGAAACGGAAATGGAAACGGCAGGGGAAATTGCTGGAGAAGTAATTAGTATAAAATTAAAATTCTATTCATTTCACATTTTACAACCACTGTAATATTAATTATTACAGTGGTTATTCAAAAAAAATCTTATTTGAGTAATAAATGCTTTATATTATAGTGTTAAAAAAAAAAGAATTAACACGAAGCAACTATAAACTATATGAGTGAAATTATATTATAAAACTAAAATAATTTTATTCCTCATTATGGTGTTGATGTTCATGACTATGATGATGTTCATGCTCTGCACATAATTCACCATTATCTTTAATATTTCCTTTTAACCATTCATTTAAGACATTTTTTATATCACCGGAACAGCCTCTAACTATTGCAATACCATTGCCACTTAACTTATTAACGGCTCCGCCGCCGATATTTCCTGCAAGCATTACTTTAACACCGGCATCGGATAATTTTTCGACGATATCAGATTTACATCCGCAGCCATTTGATGAGGCAACTAACTCTTCATTGATAATTTCTTTATTATCATTTACTGTATAAATCATAAAATACTTACAATGACCAAAATGGTCATCGACATTTCCTGAATGTGTGGGAATTGCTACTTTCATTTTAATTACTCCTATATTTAATTTTTAATTTTTGTATTACAAATATTTGTTTGATTATATCTTTGATAATGCTTGTTCAAGATCCCCGATTAAATCTTCAACATTTTCTATTCCCGCAGAATATCTTACAAGACCATCCGTTATACCTGCTTTTATTTTATCTTTCTGCGAAACTTTCGAATGAGTCATTGAAGCAGGATGTTCAATAAGAGATTCTACACCACCCAACGAAACGGCTAGTATAGCAATTTGTACATTATTCATTAACTTCTTTCCCGCTTCAAATCCACCTTTTAATCCAAAACTAATCATAGAACCGAACCCATCCATTTGCTTTTTAGCAAGTTCGTGCTGCGGGTGTGATTTTAAACCGGGATACTTTACCCATTCTACTTTCGGGTGCTTTTCAAGAAATTCAGCAATTTTTATTGCATTTTCCTGAGCTCTATCAATTCTGATTCCCAGGGTTTTCAAACCTCTTATAACCAAATAAGCCTGATGCGGGTCCATATTACAGCCGAGATTAATCATCATCGAACGAAGTTTTTTATATAATAATTCATCTTTAGCAACAATTATTCCACCAACAATATCTGCATGACCATTAATGAATTTCGTTAAGGAATGTAAAACTACATCTGCTCCAAACTCTATTGGTCTTTGTAAATACGGGCTCGAAAATGTATTATCCACCACTACCAATATATTGTGAGATTTTGCCAATTCGACACAAGCTTTTAAATCTGATATTTCGATAGTAGGATTTGCGGGTGTTTCTAAATACAAAACTTTTGTATTCGGTTTAATTGCTTTTTTAATGTTATCGATATCGGATGTGTTAACATATGTCGATTCTATTCCGAAACGGGAATAATGTTCTTCAATTACTACTCTCGATGGTCCATACACTGCATCGGAACTGATAATATGGTCACCCTGACTTAGCAATCCCATATACACTGTATTTACAGCTCCCATTCCTGAACTTGTCCCTATACCACCAAATCCTTTTTCGAGGTCTGCAATTATATTTTCCAAAACTTTGATAGTTGGGTTTCCAAGACGTGTATAAATATATCCATCACTTTCACCATTAAAACATTTTGCACCTTCTTCGGCGCTATCAAATTTGAATGTTGAAGATTGATAAATTGGAACATTTACTGCACCATATTTATCTTTGTATCCACCACCGTGAATAAGTTTTGAATTAAAACCAAGTTTTTCTGTATTCATATATTTTATAGTTGTAGAGTTAATAAATTTTAAAAAATTAAATAAAATCTAAATATTTAAGTAATTTATAAATTGTGTTCTTTTAACCAATCATCATTATAATATTTTGATAAATACCGTTCTCCTGTATCGCATACAATAAAGACAACTAAACTTTTCTCATCGAGTTTTTTTGCGACTTCCAGAGCAACATAAGCGGCTGTGCCGGATGAGGCTCCGCAAAAGATACCTTCTTCGAGTGAAAGTCTTTTACACATACTTATAGAATCAGAATCTTTAACGCTTACAATTTCATCCACGTAATGAAAATCCGTGATTGGTGGAATGATATCAGTTCCGAGACCTTCTATCTGGTGTAATGTAGTTTCGCCTATTTCACCCGTATCTTTGTATCTTTTGAAATTTGAACCAACAGGGTCAGAACCTATTACTTTGATACACGGTTTTTTTTCTTTTAAATATTTTGAAACTCCGGTTATAGTACCTGCAGTTCCTACTCCGCATACAAAATGTGTTATCTTACCGCCTGTTCCTTTCCAAATTTCAGCACCTGTTCCTAAATAATGGCTTAGCGGATTTGATTCATTTGCATATTGATTTAAATTTATAGCATTAGGTATTTCCTGTGCAAGGGTTTTTGCTTTATTTCTATAATAATCAGGAGAGTCAGGAGTGGCTTCCTTAGGAACGATTACAACTTCTGCTCTAAGTGCTTTTAAGTAATTTCTTTTTTCCTGACCGATTTTATCCGTCATAACAAGTATTACTCTATACCCTTTTACTCTACCCGCTAATGCGAGACCAATTCCGGTATTACCGCTGGTTGCTTCTACTATAGTATAGCCGGGTTTCAATAATCCTTTTACTTCGGCATCTTCTATCATTGCAAGCCCTACCCTATCCTTTACGCTCCCCCCGGGATTCATAAACTCAATTTTAGCAAGTACTGTCGCTTTGATTCCTTTTGTTAAATTATTAATTTTCACAAGAGGTGTATTTCCTATCAATCCAAGAATATTTTTGTGATACATTTTATTAATGTTTGATTTTTATGTTTACTTTATCTCTTGACTTAAAGAATAATTTTTTATAATTTTGTTATGAGCATATGTTCATAACAATTTAATCAAATTAAAATAAAAATCAAATGAAAATAGCAGTAGCATCAGATGACGGAACAAACTTAACCGGACACGTTGGAAGATGTGAAATGTTTATAGTTTTCGATGTCAACAATAAAGAAATTACAAACGTCGAAAAAAGATTAAATTCTTTCACAATTCACAAAACAGAAAACCATCAACACGAACATCATAATCACGAACATCATGGAGCCGGTAGACATGGAGGAATTATCGACGGGTTAAAAGATTGTAATTATCTTTTTTGCTGTTCGGGGGGTCCGGGATTAATTGATGATTTGAAGTCAAATGGTATTCAGACAATTTTTACAGAATAAATGGAAGCCGAAAAAGCAGTAAAATTGTTTTTAGATGATAAACTTGAAAGTGATCCCAACAAACAATGTAAAGAGCATCATCATTAAAAAATAATTGTTCGTACCTAAAAAAATATTTTTTACAAAAGGGGTTGGTAAACATAAAGATTACCTGACCTCTTTTGAAGCAGCATTACGCAATGCGGGAATAGAAATCTGTAACCTTGTTATGGTGAGCAGCATATTCCCACCCGGCTGTAAACGGTTAAGCAGAGAGGAAGGCTTAAAAGAAATTTCACCCGGACAAATTACTTTTGCAGTTATGGCAAGAAATTTTACAAATGAACCAAACCGTTTGATTGCTGCTTCCATAGGCGTTGCGATTCCTTCGGATAATTTGCAGTATGGTTATTTATCTGAATACCATCCGTATGGTGTCAAAGAAAAATTATGCGGTGATTACGCTGAAGATTTAGCCGCTCAAATGCTCGCTACAACTCTCGGAGTTGAATTTGACTCCGATACTGACTGGAATGAAAGGGAACAGGTTTTTAAAATGTCCAGCAAAATTGTAAAAACTTTCAATATAACTCAAACTGCAGAAGGAGATAAAAATGGATTGTGGACTTCAGTAATATCCGCTGCTGTTCTATTACCATAAAGGTAATATTTTAGAATTTATTATTAAGAAAAATTTTTTACTTTTTAAATATGCCAAGACCGATTAAACAAAGAAAAATATTAGCTCCGTATTCTGAGGTAAGTTTTTTCCCAGCTGGAAAAGATAGTTCCGATGTCAATAATATCTTATTTTTTGCAGAAGAATATGAAGCTATAAAATTAATTGACTATGAAGGCTTAAATCAATCCCGGGCAGCAAAGTTAATGCATATATCCAGACCGACATTCACAAGGATATATAAAAGGGCAAGAGTAAAAATATCAACATCTCTTGTTGAAAAAAGAACCTTAAAACTCTCGGGAGTAAATATTTATTTTAGTGATGATTGGTATAAGTGTCAGAACTGTGAATGTATTTATAATATTGTTGGTAAAGCAAAGAACGAATTTTGCCCTCTTTGTAAAAGCAGTGATCATATTAAAATAGTAAACCCTGAATAAAACATAAATGAAAGCTATAACCGTAAAAGAAGATAATATAAATTCACCCCTCGAAGATTGTTTTGGCAAGGCAAAATACTTTTGCTTTGTTGAAGAAAACCCGGACATAATTGAGTTTGTATTAAATCCCGGTTATGATTTATTGAAAGGTTCCGGAAAAAAAGCTGTATCATATTTAATTGAAAAAGGAGTAGAAATAGTGATATCAAGAAATTATGGTATTACCGTAAAGAAGATACTCAACAAACATAATATTCAGACTGTAATCATTCCATCTAAATACAAAAAATTATCAGAAATATTGCAAATTTTTAAAGCTTAAGTGACTAACTTAACTCATAGAAAATGTGACCGATACTATTTATAATTAAAATCAAGCATCATAATAAATTTAATCTATGGCAAAGAATAAGGAACATTGGTACGACGGCTGGTTTTATGATAAATTTATTGCTCCGAACCAGGACAAACTGTTCGGGCAAATAAACAACATTATCAATCCGGACTCAAGAATAATTGATATTGGTTGTGGAACGGGGAGGTTATCTTTCACTCTTTTAAATAAATGTAACCGGATTTTGGGAATCGACCTTTCTGAAAAAAATATTGAGCGGGCAAATTTAACACTTTCAAAAAACCCGGATTCAAAAATATCGTTTACGCATAAAAGTTTGAGTGAAATAATCTCTGACGGTAAAGAACATTTCGATTACGCTGTTATGACTTACGTTATTCACGAGGTCGATGAAAGCGAAAGAGTTAATCTATTAGAAGAGATGGCTCAGGTTGCAAATAAAATTATTATCGGTGATTATTTTTCACTCACGGGAAATGGATTCATCAATACAATTAACATCATTGTTGAGTTCCTGGCGGGAAAAGACCATTACAGAAATTTCAAAACATATATTCGAAACGGCGGGATAAATGGAATTATAAACAAAACAAATTTTAAAGTTCTTCAGGAATTGAAAAATTCGCCAAAAACGAGCCACCTGATATTATTGCAAAAATAATTATATTAAAATCTTGATTTTGCCTTTAGCCGGATAATATCCGCTATACCTTTGTGATATTTACCTTCCGTGAGTTCTATTTTAAATTCCTGTGATTCTTCAATAATTAAATCTCTGAAATCATTCCTAAGTTCTTCTATTTCATAAAGTAAAAAAAGTTCTTTCGGTCCACCTGTATTATTGTAGATTTGCTTTTTACTGAATGCTTCAATTATCAGTGTTCCTCCGGGTCTTAAAGACTTTGCAATTGAAGTATGAATCTTTTCACGTATATCCGGAGGGAAATGTGCATATATCAGAGCCGCAGCGTCAAATTCCCTTTCCGGAAAAGAATAATTTTCAATAGATGTAACAATATAATCTATCTCAACATTATTTTCTGAAGCAAATTTTATTGCTTTTTCTTTCGCTTGTAAACTAAAGTCGATTGCTGTAACTTCCCAGCCTTTTTTTGCAGCATAAATTGCATTTCTTCCCTCACCCTCGCCGGGAAGCAGTAATTTACCAGGTTTAAGTCCATCAAGCACTTTGCTAAAATACTCATTCGGTTGTTTACCATAGACATATTCCGGATCCGAATAACGTTTATCCCAAAATTCTTTCATAAATTAAAAAATAACCACAGAAGCGCTTTTTATCTTCTGCATAATCAGATCTTCACAGATATTCATACTTAAAATATTTGATAATTATTCTAATTTTAATAGCGTAAAAAAATCTATGATTTAGTAATTTGACTTTCAAGATATATTATAATCCTTAAATTTTATATTTGGTAAAAATATTATCGGTTATCAGCCATTAATCAACCGCACCTTTTCGTCTGTTTTTATTTTTTTTGGATAACTCTATTATTCAATTTATTTTTAAATTTAATTTTATTACTTTAGGGTATAAAACAATATGATTCCATTGAAAAATAAATCAAATTCAAAAAACTTTGTTGAAGTCACGGCAGAGTTATTATGTGATTTAACCAGAATGTGCAATATTAAAGAAGAGCATTTTGCTTCGAGTTTTAATTTATCACCCGGTGAATTCAGACTTTTAAAATTATTCGTTTTCAAGAATCCTTATGCAATAAAAGAATTATGCGAGTTGTTGAACCTGACACCCGGTAGGATAACCCATTTAGTAGGCTCTTTAGAGAAAAAAAACTTAATAATAAAAAAAGTCAACTCCGAAGATAAAAGAAACGTCACGATTTTTATGTCAAAAAAAAGCAAAGAATATATTAAGAACGTTTATACCAGTCATATTAATTTTCACAAAGGAATTTTAAAGCATATCGACGATAAAGAGAAAGAATTATTGAATAAATCGCTTGCTATAATAGTTGAGTCATTTAAAAAATGGATAAAAAACAAATAGTTTATACTATAAAGAGTATTTAATAATAATATTTTATGAGAAAAATTGTTTTAGTATTAGTTCTTTTGACACTCACTGTGATCGGAACTATCACTTTTCTTAAATCCAGAAATGTCGAGCCGGATAGATTGGTGGAATTGAAATATAAATACACAAAGGAAGAGAAACCTTCCGTTGATCACTCCAAATTTGAAATTTTAAATAAAAACTTCACAACACCTCAGGAAGTAACTCAAGCCTGTCTCAGTTGTCATAACGAAAGTGATAAACAAGTGATGCAATCAAACCACTGGAACTGGGAACGGCAAGAGTATATCGAAGGACGCGGAATAGTTTCAATAGGCAAGAAAAATGCAATAAATAATTTTTGTATAGGTGTTCAGGGAAACGAAAAGAGCTGTGCTAAATGTCACATTGGCTTCGGTATTACTGATAAACTAAATGGCTATACAGATGAGAAAAATATTGATTGTATGGTCTGCCACGATAATACCGAAACATACATTAAAGCAAATGAAAAAGGCGGTATTCCGGATTTAACAATAGATTTTGGTAATATTGCGAGAAAAATCGGAAATCCAAAACGCACTAATTGCGGTGTATGTCACTTTTTCGGCGGCGGCGGAAATAATGTTAAGCACGGTGATTTAGAGAAATCTATGTTTGAGCCTACAAAAGATATAGATGTTCATATGGCAACAGACGGACCTAACCTTGCCTGTACTGCCTGCCATAAGACCGAAAAACATGTTATGCTCGGAAAAGTATATTCCCTATCATCAATGAATAGAAACAGGTCAACTTGTGAACAATGCCACACTGAAACTCCCCATAAAGAAGAAATATTAAATGAACACACACTTAAAGTTGCCTGCCAGACCTGCCACATTCCAGTCTACGCAAAAGTCAATTCAACTAAAACCGAATGGGATTGGTCAACTGCAGGGAGATTAAAAAATGGTGAACCGTTTGAAGAAGATGATTCTTTAGGTAATCACACTTATTTATCAATTAAAGGTTCGTTTAAATGGGGTAGGAATTTAAAGCCTGATTATGTCTGGTTTAATGGTACTGCAGGGCATTATCTTCTCGGAGATATAGTAACAGATACATCCACGCCTCTGAAACTCAATACTCTAAACGGTTCTTACAAGGACAAGGAATCTAAAATTATCCCTGTAAAAATTCATAGAGCAAAACAACCATATGACCCTGTTAACAAAATATTGATTCAACCCAAATTATTTGCTGATTCAAAAGGTGAAGGTGCATTATGGCAAGATTTTGACTGGGTACGGGCTTCAGAAGTAGGGATGAAAGATGTCAATTTGCCATTCAGCGGTAATGTTTCTTTCATAAATTCAGAAATGTACTGGCCGGTAAATCATATGGTTTCATCAAAAAGTAAATCGGTGAAGTGTGTCGAATGTCATACGAGAAACGATAGCAGGCTGGCATCTTTAAAAGATTTCTACATGCCGGGTAGAGACTATAGTCCGTTCATAGATTTTTCAGGTAAAGGAATACTATTAATTTCAATTATTGGTATCGTTTTACATGGAGCAATTAGAGTTTACTCATCAAGAAAAAAAATAATAAAAAATAATGCTGACAAAAGTATATATTTATAGAAGTTTTGAACGCTTCTGGCATTGGATGCAAGCGTTTTTAATATTTTTTCTCGCAGCAACCGGTTTTGAAATTCATGGTTCATTTATATTCTTTGGGTATGAAAACGCGGTGAATTACCATAAAATTGCTGCTTATGCATTCATAATTTTGATTGTGTTTGCAATATTCTGGCATTTTTCTACCGGAGAATGGAGACAATATGTGCCTACTGTAACTCATCTTAAAGCTCAAATAAATTATTATCTATTTGGAATTTTCAGAGATGCCCCTCATCCCACTAAAAAAACTGTTTTGAGTAAACTTAATCCTTTGCAAAAACTTGTTTATCTTGGATTAAAAATTCTTGTAATTCCTATTATGGTATTATCAGGTTTACTATATATGAATTACAGATATCCACAGCAATCCGGTATAGAAGGTTTACGTATAAGTTCACTTGAACCGATTGCAATTATTCACACTGCCGGTGCTTTTTTGCTATTGGCTTTTATAATTGTACATCTTTATTTAATTACTACGGGTAGCACGATTACATCAAATCTCAAAGCTATGATAACAGGTTATGAAGATATTGAAGATCATAAAACAGAAAAAAAAGAAGATATCGGAATTACTGAAACACAGGATAAAACTTCTGAATTTGAATTAGAATCAAATACAAAAATATAAAAGCATAATTAAATATATATGAGTGAAACAAAATATATGAATCCGTACCTTGCAGGATTTTTGCTCGGATTATTACTGCTTATAACTATTTTTATCACAGGCAGAGGACTCGGGGCAAGCGGTGCAGTAAAAAGCGGTGTGGTAGCAATTGTAAATACTATTGCTCCAACACATACAGGAAATACTCATTTCTATACGGAATATTTCGAGGAACATTCCGGAAATCCTTTGAAAAACTGGCTTGTATTTGAAATAATAGGTGTGGTTATTGGTGCGTTTTTATCAGGACTTATTTCGAACAGACTTAAATTTACTTTAGAACATTCACCAAAAGTTACGAACAGAATCAGAATCATCACTGCACTTCTTGGCGGAGCATTGTTTGGATTCGGTGCTCAACTTGGAAGAGGCTGCACAAGCGGAGCGGCTTTGAGCGGGATGGGTGTTCTATCAGCAGGAGGCATAATTACTATGATTGCAATTTTTGGCGGTGCTTATGCTTTTGCTTATTTTTTTAGAAAACTATGGATATAAAAGAAAGGAAAACAAAATGGCGCCATTAGTTCCTGATATAATCGGTAATGAATTAAACTTTATAGTAGCAATACTCATTGGAATCGCATTTGGATTTATATTAGAGCAAGCAGGTTTTTCAACTTCCAAAAAACTTGTGGGTTTATTTTACGGATACGATTTCACCGTTCTGAGAGTTTTTTTTACAGCAGGAGTTACTGCAATGATAGGGGTAATCGCTCTCGGACATTTTGGAATGCTCGATTTGAATTTGATTTATATTAATCCAACTTTTATATGGTCGGCAATTGTCGGTGGACTTATAATGGGACTTGGATTTGTTGTCGGAGGATTTTGCCCCGGAACAAGCGTATGCGCGGCAGGCATCGGCAAAATAGATGCAATGATTTTCGTTGGCGGGTCTTTTCTGGGTGTATATGTTTTTGCAGAAGGTTATCCTCTGTTTGAAGGTCTGTATAAAGCCGGCAACTGGGGCTCTCCAAAGATTTTTGAAATAATGGGAATGTCTCAAGCGTTGTTCGCATTTCTTCTTACCTTTGTCGCTGTATTTGCTTTCATAGTTACGACAAAAATTGAGGAAAAAGTTTCCGGAAAGAAGAATCCTGATTTTCAGCATACTAAACTTTATGCAAGTCTTGCTGTAATAGCAATTTTTATTGGATTATCAGCTTTTGCTTTACCGAACAGACAGGAGCAAATCATTAAACAATCTTCGGATGATAAAGAATTATCTTCTTACAAGCCTAAGGAAATGTCTATTGATGAGCTCGCTTTTAGAATAATGGATGATGATCAAAATATCCAGATAATAGATTTCCGCACTCCCGAGCAATTCAAAGAAATTAATTTACCTAATTCGGTAAATTTGACTATTGAAAATATGTTTACAAAAGATGTTACTCAAATGCTCCTCATAAATCATAAAAAACGAATATTCATTGCTAATGATATTGTTACCGAAAAGAAAGCCTCTTTTATTGCAGACAGACTTGGATTTGATGAAATATATGTTATTCCCGGAGGATTTAATAATTTCAAGGAAAACATACTTGATTTTAAAAATCCCTTAACAAGAAATACGAAGCAAGAAGCCGATACTTACGCATTTAGAGAAAAAGCAAGTAAAGTTATTCCGAAACTAATAGAGACAAATAAACTAAAACAAGCACCAAAAAAGAACGAGACAAAACGAACATTAGGCGGCTGTTAGAATCAAATTATTTTCTTATGTAAATATTATCTGTGCTCCGGCGGATTTTTCATAAAACTGTCCGACCGAAATAATATCTTTAACCTGAGGACAAAAATCTTTCCTGGTCAAATGAAACATATCCACTGTTGCTTTGCATGCATATAACTCAACTCCGGCATCACTGCACATTTCAATAAATTCCCTCACCGGTGGAATGTCTATTTTCTCCATTTCTTTTTTCATCATACCTGTTGCAAACCAGGACATACCGGGAATTGAACCCATCCAGGTCGGCAAACCGGGTCCCATTGCAGACGGAACGCACATAGCGGGATTACCTACGGTCGCAATTTTTATTTTATCCATCTTTTTTTCAATTATTGCGTGCAAGCCGAAGAATGTAAAAAATAATGTTGCTTCTATTCCTTCCATCCTGGCTCCGTTTGCCATAATGAGTCCGGGATAGATACCATCCAGTGAACCTCTGGATACAATTATAGAAACTTTTTTAACCGGTTCATATTTTATTTCTGACATAATTATTCTCCTTTAATTTTTAAATACAACCCTTTGGTTTAGGTAAGCCTGCTATTTTTGCTGCTTTTTTTGCAGGTCCACCGGGAAATAATTCATAAAGTTCTTTCGTAGATACTCCGCTTTCTTTCGTTAGTTTTCTTATCGAGGGCGCATCTCCCTTTGCTGCAAACTCTTTTCTCATAAAATTCAACACGAGCCAGTGACGTTCTGTCAGTTCATTGATACCTTCGAGTTTTGCTAATTCTTTTGCCAGATTTTCATCCCAGTCAGCTTTATTGGCAATGTGACCGTCAGCATCGAGTTCAATTGTTTTTCCTGCTATTTCTAATGAAGACATAAAAGTTTCTCCTTTATTATTTTAGAAGTTATTTATTTGAAATTAATTTATCTTTTTGTTCCTGCGTTGCTGCAATATTTTTCAGAAATTTGACAGCGAATAAAAGCCCTTTTTTAAATTCGGGATTATTCAATTCCTTAATTAATGAAAATAATGATACTTTTTCCGAAACATCTATATCAAGATTTTTATAAACACTGACGGCGTTATTGATTGCATGCAGCATATCCGGCTGTGTAAGACTTTTTACGGTATTCAGGATAGTTACAACATTATTACCGAGATTCTTTACATCTTCTGCTGAAAACGAAGTAACTATATTATCTGAAATCTTCGATATCTCTCTTAAAAATTCGAAATATCCTTTCTTGTCAAACTCGTTTAACTTATTCATAAAATCAAGAAAGAGTTCACGCGAAACCGGACTGAAATCCTGAATGAACCCTTTAAAATTCTCAAGTTGTTCAAAGGTCTTCGTTATATTATTTATATTCCTAAGAAGCTTTTTAAAAAGATAAAAAATATCGCCGGTCTTTAACTGGTCGTGAACTTCTTCGAATTCAATAAGAGCACTGTCATAAACATCCTTCCCTACTCTCATTAAATCATCTTTAAGATCTTCCATTTCACGGCGATGCCTGCTCTGAAGTTCAATTTCAGCAAGTATTATATCGAGCTTTTTGTTTATTGAATCAATCTGCGATTGAATATTTTGCTCTTCCATATTTATAACCTCTTTCCTGCCATTGACATATTAGATTCAATTGGTAATTCGAGTCCTTTCAGCAGGAAGTTCCAATAAGTCCACCTGAACATCAATTTACCGTAATGGTTCATTTTAGTTTCTTCCAGTAAGGAGAAAGGACCTATACCCGGTAATGGGAATCTCCCGGGGAGCGGCTCTGTGTCATAATTAAAATCAATCAAAATACCTTTTCCGAAACCGGACTCGATAAAGCAATTGGCGTGACCATCGAACTTAGCTGTCATTTCACGGTTTTCAACCGCAGCCAGGAAATTTTCAAGTAAAATATCCGATTGGAAGTGTGCAACAGAACCGGCTTTAGAACTCGGCAAATCTGTAGCATCTCCAATTACAAAAATATTCTCGAATTTTTTTGAACGGAGAGTTTCTTTATCCGTGGGAACAAAATTAAATTCATCCCCCATTCCGCTACGGGCAATAGATTCATCACCCATATTAGTAGGAATGGTTACAAGTACATCAAACGGAATTTTCCTCTCATCCCAGGAAATGATTTCTTTTGTTTCATTATCAACCCTGCCAATACTGAATTCTGTTGAAAGTTTAATATTTTTCTTCGAGAGAAAATCGCCAAGGATTCCTGATGCTCTCGGTTTAGTGAAGGCACCGGGCAAGGGAGTCACGAAATGAATATCCACTTTATCCCTGATTCCTTTTTCTGTGAAATACCAGTCTGCCAGAAAAGCGAACTCAAGCGGTGCAACGGGGCATTTTATAGGCATTTCCGTTATACTGATTACAAGTTTTCCGCCTTTCCATTGCTTGAAGAATGCAGCGAGAGCGCAAGCACCATCTATAGTATAGAAATCAAATATGCTTTGGTACCAGAGTGCGTCCTTCATTCCGTCGGTTTCTTCGGGCTTTATTTTTGATCCAGTAGCAATTATCAGATAGTCATAAGTAAGAACTACATTATTTTTCAAAAGGACACGATTTTTATCAGGTTCTATTTTATCTATTTCAGACATTATAATATCGGTTCCGGATGGGAAAAAATCCCTTTTTGGTTTCACTACATCTTTTCTTGTATAAACTCCAAATGGAATAAATAAAAAACCCGGCTGGTAATAGTGGGATTCGAACTGATCAACTATCGTAATATGCCATTCATTCATATCCAATGAATTATATAGTTTATTTAACATCATTGTTCCTGCAGTACCGGCGCCGAGAATTACAATTTTTTTCATAAATATCGGTTAAAATTAATTTAATAAAACTTTTTATTTATATGCGAGCACATCTTTTATTTTTGATAATGAATTCACCAGGGAACTTCTCTCCGAACGTGAGATTTTTTTTGATATTTCCTTTTCGCAATCATTGAGCATAGAGGTTATTTTCCCGTGTGTTTTGATGCCTTTTACAGTAAGTGTAATATTCATAACTCTTCTGTCAATATTATTTTTAACCTCCTTCAGATAACCATTTTTCATCAATTTTTCCACCACTCTGCTTCCACGGGAAGCAGATAAACCCATTTTACTGCAAAGTTTTTTACAGGGATTTATGGTTCCGGGGGTTAGTACCAGGACACCTCTGAATTCCGCCGGGGAAAGTTTAAGTTTATTTCTGATAAGAAGTTCCTTTTCATTGCAGCTGGATTTTAATTCGAAGATGATTTCAATAATTTTTTCCATCATTTTAGTTGTTATAGTTAATCATTGGTAATAGCAACTTCTTCAAATTAGAATAAATATTCAATGGTAATATTTTTCTTGGAAGGTAAAAATTAGTCAACTTTTAAAACGTATTTAAATAAAAATATCATCAAAATTTCTTTCCCTTTTATTGAGATAGTGTGATAAAACATGAAATATACTTATAATAGTTTGGGCTGAAGCCCAAAAATGGGTCGTTTTATCTGTCCCCGTCGTAAACGACGGGGTAATTAAAGAATTGACAAAAAGTCTCGTTAACGACGGGGTAATTAAAGAAAAAAATAAGAGTTTTTCAGTTACCACCTTGTAAACGATAGGGTAATTTTTATTTCCCCCACCGTTTACGGTGGGGTATGATTTCAAAATGAAACAGGATTTAGCCTAAACTGAATTCATCAATATTTGAATAAAAATGTAAACGTTTTTTAGTTACCCCGTCGTTTACGACGGGGTAAAAACAAACACAAATGTGGCTTTAGCCAAAATTGAACACGCAATGAGGGATGGACTTTTGAATAAAATTTATTATAAAGAATTATAATCTTTAAATGATTAATTTTGAACTAATTATTTAATTCATTTGATATGAAAATTATTCTTACCATAATATTCGCAATTGTATTTACATATTCTCTATCGGCTCAGGAAGACCTGACTAAATATGTCAATCCGTTTATAGGAACGGGCGGAGAGGGGCATTGCTATCCCGGTGCAACGGTTCCTTTCGGTATGGTTCAGCCGAGTCCTGATACTCACCTTCCGGATTTTAACAAGAATGCATTTCCGTGGTGTGCAGGTTATCAGTATGGGGATAGCTCTATCATCGGTTTCAGTCAGACTCATTTCAGCGGCACAGGGCATTCTGATATGGGAGATATTTTGATAATGCCAACGACAGGTGCATTGAATCTTGATGCAGGAACAAGAGAAAACCCTGATGAAGGATACCGTTCTTTGATTTCAAAAAATGAAGAATGGGCAGAGCCGGGATATTACGGAGTGATGCTGAAAAAATATAATATTAAAGCTGAAATGACAGCAACGGAAAGAGTTGCCTTTTACAAATTTACATTTCCTTCTGCAGATAATGGACGCTTAATCCTTGATCTCACATCCTCAATCTATAATTATGACGGTAAAGTGATTTGGTCTGAAGTCCGCGTTATAGATGATTATACAATTTCCGGTTACAGGCAAACAAAGGGCTGGGCTGCTGACAGGAAAGTATTTTTCATTATGAAGTTTTCAGAACCGGTTGTAAGTTATGGATTAGTTGATGATGAGGATTTCACTTATAAAGGATTTGGCAACAGGGAAAAATGGGTAGTAAATTATCCTTATAAATTCGGGAGAAAACTTAAAGCATATTTTAATTTTTCTACTTTAACAAATAATGAACTGAAATTAAAAATATCAATTTCAGCAACAAGTACAGAAGGGGCACTGAATAATCTTTTAGAGTGTCCGTCCTGGGATTTTGGTAAAGTAAGGATAGAAGCAAATGAACTGTGGCAAAAAGAATTAAACAAGTATTTGATCGAAGCACCTGAAAAAGAAAAGCAAATTTTTTATACATCCGTATATCATTCACTTCTCTCCCCTGTTATCTATATGGACTATGACCACAAATACAGAGGAATAGACGGAAATATTTATCAGGATGAAAATTTTACAAACTATACAATATTTTCACTGTGGGATACATACCGTGCACTTCATCCCTTGTTCACAATTACACAACAAGAGCGCGTCCGGGATATTGTACTATCAATGCTGCACCATCAATACCAGAGCCCGTTTAAGATGCTTCCTGTCTGGAGCTTCCACGGAAACGAGACCTGGTGCATGATAGGATATCATGCGGTATCAGTCATAGCGGATGCATATCTGAAAGGTTTATTGGTAAATATAAAGAGTATAGATATTTTAGGACCAGTTATAAAAACAGCTAACAATAAAAGCTATGGCGGGATTCCAGAATACTTGAAATATGGTTACGTTGCACAGGATATCGAAAAAGAAGGTGCCTCTAAAACACTTGAATATGCTTATGACGATTGGAGCATAGCAATGATGTTTAAATCAATAGGGAATGATGATTTATATGATGAGTATATCAAGCGTGCTTCTAACTGGAAAAATGTTTGGGATCCGGTAACAAAATTTATGAGGGCAAAGAACTCCGATGGAAGCTGGAACGAACCATTTGATCCGTTGTTTGCAAAATATGGAGGCGACTACACGGAAGGCAATGCCTGGCAATATTCATGGTATGTACCTCAGGATGTTCAGGGATTGATTGACCTGCACGGAGGCGATGAGAATTTTATCAGTAAACTTGATTCTCTTTTTATTATCAAAACAGATGATGAAAAATATAAAAGTGTTGAAGATATTGCGGGATTAATAGGTCAGTATGCGCACGGAAACGAGCCGAGCCAGCATATCGCTTATCTTTACAATTATGCCGGAGCGCCCTGGAAGACTCAGGAAAAAATTCATCTGATTATGAACAATCTTTTTAATAATACTCCCGAAGGTATTTGCGGAAATGAGGATTGCGGACAGATGAGTGCCTGGTATATTTTCAGTTCGCTTGGATTTTATCCTGTCTGCCCCGGAAGCCTAGAATATATAATCGGAACACCGAAACTTAATAAAGCGGTTATCAATGTCGGTGAAGATAAAATATTTACCATTAAGGCAAATAATTTATCACTAACTAATTATTATATTCAGTCAGTTACTTTAAACGGAAAAAAATGGAATAAAGCATTTATACGTCATGGAGATATTATGAATGGAGGTGAATTAATATTTGAAATGGGTTCAGAGCCGAATAAATACTGGGCAACAGATAAAGATTCGAAACCATATTCAATGAGCAAGTGAACAATTAATAATTAATAATTAGTAATTAGTAATTTTTTTCTCAGTGGCACTTTGTGAAAATCCTCTGCTTACCTTTGCGCCTGCCCGACTAGGTGGAAAATCTTTGCGTCCTCTGCGGTTATGTCCTAATCTTTAACTTCTTTAACTTCTTTAACTTCTTTGCAGTTAAGTGCTAATTTAGTATTTACTGCAATTTTCAATAAATCTTTTTGCAAAATTTATTAAAGTAATTTCTGACTCCGGCAGTAATTTGAGGCATGTTTCAAAATCATTTTTTGCCGGTTCGAATTTTTGAATCATATAGAAATTAAAACCTCTTCTGAAATACAAAACTGCGTTTTCGGGATTCTCAGTCAATAAACCGCTTAATTTTTCTATCATATCAAAAAACTTTCGAATGCTGAATAATTTATATTCGGGTTTAATTTTCGAAAAGAAATTGTAGGGACTAATTGTTAATATTGTATCGATACTCTGAAATAGTCGTATTGTGTCTTCAAGATATAAATAAATGATTGCCCGATTGATTAAATAAAAAGGGTTATTGATATCGGAATTCATAGCAGAATTGACGTCTTTCAGGGCAAGGTCATAATTTCCAAGTGCGATATATGTTTCCATTCTACCCGCATAGCCGTTGCTTTTCAGAGAACTTAATAATATTGACCGATTGAAGTCACTCAAGGCTCTTTCCGTATTTCCCATTTTCAGAAGCGCATAACCTCTGTTATTATAATATTCCCAGTTATTTTGTGAAATACTGATTGCATTTGAATAATTCTCCTCTGCTATATCAAACTGACCAAGATTTTCATAGCATAATCCCCTTTCATTATATGCTTTAGAATCACCCGGATACGAAGCAATATATTCAGTATAATAAGAGATAGCTTTCTGAAAATCCCCCGTATTATAATATTTATATGCATTATCATATGAGGCGATACCGGTTACCTGAGAATGTGCTTTTAAAACAATAACTAAGATAATTGACAGAAGTATTAAAGTTTTCATCCCTTAGGTTTAAATAGTAAATTTTTATTTTAAATATCTTATTGGAAAATTAAACAGTTTAATTAAAAAAACATAGGAAATTTTTCTATGAGCTTCGTGAGTTTCAAGCCTGTCCGATTACTGTCATCCTGAGGAACGAAGTGACCGAAGGATCTCATTTCCAAACTGGTTTTGAGATTCTTCGCTACGCTCAGAATGACATTTTTCGCCCTTGTTGGTGTTTAAGCGCAGCGTCACCAACAAGAATTTTGTTTTTCCTTCGTGGACTTTGCGATAAACTTTGCGCCTTCTGCGGTAAAGTCCTCTTCTTTAACTTCTTTAACTTCTTTAACTTCTGTAACTTCTTTAACTTCTTTAACTTCTTTAACTTCTTTAACTTCTGTAACTTCTTAACTTCTTTAACTTCTTTAACTTCTGTAACTTCTTAACTTCTTTAACTTCTTAACTTCTGTAACTTCTTAACTTCTTTGCGTCCTTCGCGAAATCTTTGCGCCTTCTGCGGTAAAGTCCTCTTCTTTAACTTCTTTAACTTCTTTAACTTCTTTAACTTCTTTAACTTCTTTAACTTCTTAACTTCTTTGCGTCCTTCGCGAAATCTTTGCGTTCTCTGCGGTTAAGTCCTAATCTTTAACTTCTTTAACTTCTTAACTTCTGTAACTTCTGTAACTTCTTAACTTCTTTAACTTCTTTAACTTCTTTAACTTCTGTAACTTCTTAACTTCTTTAACTTCTTAACTTCTTTAACTTCTTAACTTCTTTAACTTCTTAACTTCTTTAACTTCTTTAACTTCTGTAACTTCTTAACTTCTATGTTCTCTTTATAATAATCAACGATATGTCGTCATTGGGGCGGGTATCGCCGGAAAATTTATTTATATCAGCTATGATAGCATCCCCAATTTCTTTTGGGGATAGATGCTTCAAAGAAGGTAATAAATTCAAAAATTTTTCTGAGCCGAAGAAACTTCCTGCATCGTTTCTTGCTTCTGTCACACCATCAGAATATGCAATCAAAATATCTCCGCTTTTCAGAGATTGCTGATGCAGAGTATATTTCATATCTTTTACAAGCCCTAAAGCAGTTTCACCTTTCGGCATTTCTTTCAAGCCTTCATCATTCAATATTACCGGCGGCAGGTGCCCGGCATTTACAAATCTTATCTCATCAGAGTTATGAGAAATCTCAATGCAAATGAGCGATGCAAAAATATTCCTGAGGCTGTCCCTGAAAAAAATATTATTAACTTTAGAAACAAGTTCGATGGGTTCGCTCTCTTCTATGTAAGCTCTCACGGTTGACTGCAATTTTGCAGTAAGCAGTGCCGCATTAAGCCCTTTTCCTGCAACATCTGCCATAACTAAAAAGGCACGGTCTTTATCAATTTTAATAAAGTCCACGAGGTCTCCGCACACTTCATTTGCGGGTCGTGTCAATAAGCAAAGAGACCAACCCTCAAATACCGGGCTCTCTTCAGGCTGTAATGCACTTTGAACTTTCCTGCCCGCTTCGAGTTCGTCCCGGGCGAGGAGTTTATCTTTCAGTTCAAGCATAAGAACCAAAAGTATCAGACCGCCGCCGATAACATTTAATTCAAATCTTGAATTTGTATCACTATCGGGATTTGAAACTGTAACAACGCCAAAAGATAATATTATTCCAATTAGCAGAAGAATCCGCCTTACCGGTGTGAGTTTAAGAATCATACTTTTAAGAATCCACCAGACCAGAAAGAAACCACGTTTAATTGATTTCATTTCGGAAAGGCGTTTTTTCTTATCCTGAGAAATGTAAAACTCTCTGATTTCCTTAATATCTCTGCTCAGCGTCCGGTAAAAATCGCCTTCCTTTAAATCTTTTTTGATGGTCTTTCTTAAACCCGGATCTTCTGATGAATTATTTGCATTACCGGAATTCATAATCTCTCTTTTTTCTTAATAATACGTAAATAAATTGAAATTGTTTAGTGATTTATCATATCTTTATGCAATTAATGTTAAGAATATTTACTTTGACTTTTTGTAGTGTAATATTTATGTTTTTGATAACCTAAATTTGCGAATCATGTTAAAAGTTAAATCAGTTTTAATATTATTGATTTTATCTTCCCTTTATCTTTCCGGGTGTTTTTTCTTCAAGAAAGATGTGATGAAAGATACTGCAGATAATGTTGAGGAAGCGATAATAATGAAAGTAAATAATGAAAATTATCTTGTGACAAAAGAAGAGATATTTCAGGCAACTTCGAAATCCGATAAAGGCGGTTTCCGGCAGACCTCAGGATACAAGGAATATAGATTAACTTCTTATGACCTGAAAACCGGAAATGTTATTAATAGAGTAAATCTGGAAGATCCGGACGGTAACTATCATTATTTTATAGGTCCAACTGAAGGATTATTGTGGTATATGAGCATGGATAAGAAAACCGGGTTGCACGCAAGAGACCCAAAGACACTTGAAATAAAGATATCACAGGAGGATATACTTAAAGTGAATCCTGATTTAAGAAATAATTTACCGACTACGAAATGGTATGAACTGAGGAAATATTATGGTTATGATATTCAGAAAAAAATTCCGATGATTTCAGATAACAGCGGTTACATATATTATCTTAATCCAAAAACTCTCATAGCAGAAAAAACTACGAAATCAATTAAGAACTTCAACTATGAAGAATCAACAACAAGCACTTCGATGAATTTTGATAAGGAAAGTCATATCTCTCTCTCCGGCTCTCCAAGAAATCACTTGAGAATACAATCCAAGGAATTGGAAGAACCATCTTTCCTTGACGGAAATTTTCTTTTTTCATCAAATCTGCTCAATGTTGCAGATGCCAATCCGGATTTCAATTCGCCTATCATGGAAAAAAGAGAAAAAAGACAATACGAACTTGATTCTTTGACAAAAAGGCTTGAAGAGTTTGATGATAATACTGAAAAAAAACCATGGAAAAAAAGTTCTCTTAAGAACTATATTGACTATGTAAAAAGAGATCTTGAAAGATTTGATAAAGAGTCAGAGAATTATACGAATGACAGATATAATTCGATAATAACTCCGGATAAAAGTATATTTATAATCCATCAAAGTAATGCATCCGATACATCAAAGATTGTAATTTCCAGAATTAAGATAAAAGATGACGGTATTGAACAAAAATGGGATACTTATGTACCGGACATATTCGCTGAGCCAAGCAAAGTGATGAGCAAGCCGGGATTTGAATATGTATTCTCGAAAGGAAGCCCTGATTTCAGTAAGAAGCGTGTATTATTTTATGACAATAAACTCGTCATAATTTTAATGCTGAGAGCCGTATGCATAGACGCAGAAAATGGAAAAATTTTGTGGGATATCAAATTGTAAAAAATATTATACACCAGCTAAATAAACCTGTCCCCTCTCAGGACATAGACATCGGAAAGATATGTAATTATGCTGAAGCGGGATAAATATTTTTCTGCAAGTACTTCGAGTATTTTTTCTGCGGTTTTATTACTTACAACGGTTTCTATTTTTATGTTTCTTCCTTCCTCCGCCAATATTTTCGGACCGTGCAAACCATCTCCTCTTGCTTCTTCAAGGGTAAAACCTTTTGCCCCTGCCAATCTAACCTCTTCTATGAGATAGGTTTCAAGCGCATCATCTGCGATGATAGTAACTTTTTTCAGATTAGAAAGTATCATAATAAATTATAAATAAATGTTGAATAAGTCAGAATGAATTTTTTACAAATATAATTTACATTTTGTTAATAATACAGTTAATTCACATCTGTCTAAATTTAATATTTAACTTTTACGCAGATATTTATTTCGTCTGTGGCTAAAGCCGAATTCTTTAAAATTTTATTTTCCACCCCACCCTTAATCCCTCCCCTTGAATGGGGAGGGAATGTAATGTCAACAATAATTTTCAAAAGTTTTATTTCGGATAGATGTGCAATACAGTTTATTATATTTTAATTATTTGTATAGAATTTTCATTTGAAATTTATAAACTTGCATAACAGTTATCAAAAATATGAAATCATCATTCTTAATATTTTTTGCAATAGTTCTTACTATCTACGGATTAGTAAATTTTTATATTTTTATACGGGGATGGCATGCAATTCCGCAGTCATCGTATTTACGGAGTTATTATCTTGTAATATTTTTAGTGTTGTCATTGTCTTATCTTTCAGGCAGGATACTCGAGAGATACTGGATGTCATTTTTGAGTGATGCTTTGACCTGGGCAGGTTCATTCTGGCTTGCCGCTATGGTCTATTTTTTATTTTTAGTATTATTAATTGATATCTTAAGACTGATAAATATTTTCGCGCATTTTCTTCCTGAAAACGGATCTGCAAATTATTCAGATTTGAAATTAATTGTCTTTCTGTTTTCAGTTTTGATAATTTCCTTAACTGTTTCATTAGGATATATTAATGCAAGAAATCCTGTCATCAACAAACTTGAATTAAGCATTCAGAAAAAAGCCGGGCATTTAAAAGAACTTAATATTGCGATGGTATCTGATATTCATCTCGGTACTATTATCGGAGCAGATAGATTCAATTCGATAGTGGAAAAAATAAACGAATTGAATTCTGATATTGTTTTACTCGCAGGAGACATCGTTGACGAAGACATACAGCCGGTGATAAGGCATAATCTTGGTGAAACTTTAAAAAATATAAAATCGAAATACGGAGTTTTTGGAATAACCGGCAACCACGAATATATCGGAGGTGCGGATAATGCTATAAAATATCTAATGGAGCATAATGTGATTATGCTGAGAGATACTTCCATTAAAATTGATAATTCTTTTTATATTATCGGGAGAGAAGACAGATCTAAAAGAAGCTTTACAGGAGTACAGAGAAAATCCCTTGAAGAACTGATGGCGGGTATAGATAAAAATCTTCCCGTGCTCGTTATGAATCATCAGCCGTTTGAATTTGACGAGGTGGTACAGTCGGGTGCTGACTTGCATTTATCCGGACATACGCATCACGGACAGTTATGGCCCTTCAATTATATAACACAAAAGATTTATGAAATCAGCCGGGGTTATCTTAAAAAAGGAAATACACATTTCTTTGTATCCGCAGGTGCCGGGACATGGGGACCGCCCATCAGATTGGGAAACCGACCCGAAATAGTTAATATAAAATTGAAGTTTGAAGAGTAAACTAATTTAAAATTAACTTATTCATTGCTATCCAAAATAAATTAGGACTTAGAAAAATTAATAAAAATCATACTGTTTAAAAAGATTTTGCGGAAATAAAAATCAACCTCTTATTTTACAAAAAAGTAAATGATTATTTGGAATTCATTATAATTCTTGATTTACACCCCACCCCTGCCCCTCCCCTTGAATGGGGAGGGGGATAAATATATCTGATAAATGCTGTAATTGATTTACACTTCACCCCAGTGTCTCTCATCCTGACGAGTCGGTACTCTTCGACTTGAATGGGGAGGGTATGTAATCTCAATAATAACTTTAAAAGTTTTATTTGGGACAATATGGAACTTATTAGTTGATGATATTCGTTCTATAATGGAAAGGAATGAATATGAAAAAATTAATAATTATCACACTATTTTCACTAATTTTTTTATCACAAAAATTAATGTCACAAATACATACGGAAACAATTGAATATAAAGACGGTGATGTAACGCTTGAAGGTTATATTGCTTATGATGAATCCATTTCTGATATACGTCCGGGAGTGCTTGTAGTTCATGAATGGATGGGTTTGAACGATTATTCAAAGATGCGCTGTGAGATGCTTGCAAAACTCGGTTACTTTGCATTTGCCGCTGATATATATGGCAAGGGAATAAGACCGGGCAATTATGAGGAAGCAGGCAATCAGGCTACACTTTATAAAAGCAACAGAAATCTTATGAGAAGCAGGGTGAATGCAGCTCTTGAAGAAATGAAAAAGCAAAAGCTTGTAAATTCCGGAAAAATTGCTGCGATAGGATATTGTTTTGGCGGAACTACTGTATTGGAACTTGGAAGAAGCGGGGCTGACATACAAGGTATCGTAAGTTTTCATGGAAACCTTGACACCCCTACTCCGGAAGATGCAAAGAACATAAAAGCAAGAATATTGATATGCCACGGCGGCGCTGATCCAAACGTTCCGCCTGAACAGGTGAAAGCATTTGAAGATGAAATGAATAATGCAGGAGTAAACTATAAATTTATTTCTTACGAAGGAGCGGTACACAGTTTTACAAATCCTAATTCGGGAAACGATGCGAGCAAAGGAGCCGCATACAATGAGAAAGCAGACAAAGCTTCATGGGAAGATATGAAAAACTTCTTCAAAGAAATTTTTTAGAATACTCTTAAAGATTTTATCTTTTTAAAAGATGAAATTTTTTCTGACAAAAAAAAGCCCCATTCAATCATTGAACGGGGCAATTAATAATTAAAACAACATCAGGTCCTTTATTTTTTATTACCTCTGTCTGAATTTCCTTTAGAACCATTATTGCTGTTATGCGAACCGGAATCATTCGTTCTTCCCGTATTGCCTTTATTACCATTATTTCCTGTATTTCCCTTATTACTACTGTTACCGTTATTTCCGTTGTGTCCGGTGTTACCGGTATTTCCTGAGCGATCTGATTTTGTTTTCGTTGTACTTTCGGTTTTTCTTCCTGTACTATTATCACTTTTCCGGCTATTACCGGAATTATTTTTCACGCCGGGATCTTTCTTCGTCTCAGATTTCGTTTTCTTGGTTTCGCTATTTGAATTCTTGGTTTCTGTATTCGTATTTTTTGTTCCTTTGGTATTCGTATTCTTTGTTCCTTTGGTCTCTGTAGTATTAACTTTTTTAGTTTTCTTTTCATTGAAAGAATTATTTTCCCTGGTCACAGTTTTATTCTGGTCATCTGTGAATTTCACTTTTTTGACCGGGATTTTTTCATTTGTTTTCAATTCAAGTTCTTTCACATCAGGTCCTTTTTCGAAATTTTTAGTATTCGCATATTTTGTATTGTTTAAAAATTCCGCGTCCTTTGTTACGTCAGCATATTTCGTTTTCTTGATTTCTTTAGTAAAATCTTTTTCCTTAACGAAAGTCCATTTATGCAGTTTTTTCTCGTGAGGTATTATTGTCCTGGTTATGACACGGCCATTATTCCAATGCCAGCGTCTTCTGGGTGATATAGGATGCCACCCGACATAACCTCTATCCCAGTACCACGATACCCAGCAAGGTGCCCAGACACGCCCGGGTGACCATACCCAACCCCAAACGGGTGAATACCACCATCTGCCGTAGTGATAATTTAGCCAGCCCCAGGAATAATATGATACCCACGTCCATCCATATTCGTAAGTCCACACCCAGCGTCCATTTTCGTAAGGATTCCAGTCGGAGTATAGTACCGTATAATGAGGACGCCATACATATTCGTAATTCACGTCCGGATCAACATATCCCTGATCTTCAGAATCTGTTATTTCATCGGAATCTACCTGATCTTTGGTTACTTTTATCCATTCACCTGCGGTGTCGAGTTCATTATGCATCGTACGTAAAGAAATTGTATCATTATTATTGGATTCATTTTCCTGCCCGAATGACAAATTGCTGAACAAAATCAATCCGGGGATCAAAATGAACAATAACTTCAGCGTAAAATGTTTTGTAAACATTTTAATTTTTCCTTTATAATAAATTAAGAAATAATATAACATTTTATTTTTAAATATCAACTAAAATTAATTGAAATTTTAAATTCATCTCAAATAATTAAACATAACAAAAAAGAAATAGTTCCAGAGAAACCATAGGTACTGAATACTTTATGCTTGCAAAAGACATCTTCTTTTTTTAATTTTGTTTGCTGCAAAGACGTCTTGATTAATGGGCTTAATTGCCCCATTATATTAACAAGAAACGTATTCCGGCAAATCTGCACCTCCGGGGAGACCCGGGGGTGTTTTTTTATTTGAATGAACTCAGGAGGTTTTTACCCCCTCTGGGGGTTAATATAATAACAAGAAATTAAATTTGCAATACCCAAAGCAATAATTATTAACTTTTCTTATAAAAGAGAAAAAATGATGATTTCGTTTTAAATAGTGTTTCAATTTCTATTATGTACTTCTAAACCCCCAAACCCCCCTTTAGTAAAGGGGGGATATTGTTTTTAAATATTATTTGTTTTCATTTACACATTTTATTGAGCATTAACATCAAATGATTTATTTCTTTTGACCCTGATAATTTTTTTATAATTATGTAAATTCATAAAATTATTTGAATGGAAACAAAACAAAAAAGAGTATTAATTACAGGTGCAGCGGGTTTTATCGGTTCCCACCTCTGCGATAGATTCATCAAAGAAGGACACTATGTAATAGGGATGGATAACCTTATCACGGGTTCTCTGACTAATATAGAGCACTTATTTCAGGATAAGAATTTTGAGTTCTATTTTTACGACGTAACAAAATTTGTACATATTCCGGGCAAACTCCACTATATTTTACACTTTGCCTCCCCCGCAAGCCCGATTGACTATCTGAAAATCCCAATTCAGACCTTAAAAGTCGGTTCTCTCGGCACGCACAATCTGCTTGGACTGGCAAAGGAAAAGAAATCAAGATTTTTAATTGCCTCGATTTCAGAAATTTATGGTGATCCTCTTATCCATCCTCAGAATGAAGAGTACTGGGGAAATGTAAACCCAATCGGTCCAAGGGGTGTATATGATGAAGCAAAAAGATTTATGGAAGCATTAACTATGGCTTATCACAGATATCATAACCTTGATACACGGATTGCACGTATTTTTAATACTTTCGGACCACGGATGAGGTTAAATGACGGAAGGGCGCTGCCTACTTTCTTCGTGCAGGCATTGCGAGGCGAGGACCTGACTGTATTCGGCGATGGAACACAGACGAGGTCTTTTTGCTACGTTGATGATATGATTGAAGGTATTTACAGACTTCTGATGAGTGATTATAATTATCCCGTGAACATAGGGAATCCTGATGAAATTTCTTTAAATGATTTCGCAAAAGAAATTATCAAAATTACGGGAGCAATCCAAAAAATCATTTATAAGCCTTTAACGGAAGATGACCCTAAAGTGAGGCAGCCGGATATTTCTAAAGCAAAACAAATTTTAGGCTGGGAACCAAAATTTTCCCGTTTAGAGGGGCTGAAATTAACTTATGATTATTTCTTAAAAGTTATAAAAGCAAAGAAAAAAACAGAGTAAAGATAAGATAATCCGGGTTATATAAATTGAGTCATTGTTTTGGGAGGTGGGGAAAAGAAAATTGGAAAAAATTGTTTAAGATATTGAATTTGTTTAACATTCTTGTTAGTTTAATTGATAAAATAATCGAAGTATTATTAAATCAAAAATCTAAATATCTATGAAACTCTTTACAAAATCCTTAATCCTTTTTGTAATTCTTTTCTCCTTTGCAAAATTATCACAAGCTCAGATAAGTGTTGATATAAAACCACTGAGCGGAAGTTATATTCTAAGCAATAACATCCCGGCGAAGGAAATGCCGGCGGTCGATGTAAATGCTTTGTTGAACGAAGATAAATTTGAATCTCAATTCAAGGACATTCCGCCGAGATTTGGCAAGCCTATGAATGTTAATTTCGGATATACAAATTCCGGAACAACCGAGATTTTACCAAACGGTTCAAGAGTCTGGCGTGTATCCATAAAATCACCCGGCGCAATATCTATTAACCTGATATTTGACAGATTTTATATGCCAAAAAGAGCGACTTTTTTTGTTTATAACAAAGATAGAAGTTCTGTAATAGGTGCTTTTACAGAAGCAAATAATTCTCCAAACGGATTATTTTCCACGTCCCCCGTTTATGGTGAAGAAATCGTCCTTGAATATAATGCACCTTCTTATGTGACCGAACAGCCGAAAATAAATATTTCAACAGTTGTTCACGCTTATAAAAATATATTTAATTTTTTAAAGAATAAAAGTTATGGTAATTCAGGTGCCTGTAACCGGAACGTAATTTGTTCAGAAGGCGACCCATACAGAGACCAGATTCGTTCCGCGGTCATACTGTTGACTTCATCTAATTCAAGATTCTGCTCGGGTTCGATGCTGAATAACGCACGATATGACGGAACACCTTTTATGCTTACTGCAAATCACTGCTGGGATGCAAGTTCCGCAACCTGGATAATTATGTTCAATTATCAAGCCCCTACATGTCCTAATCCGGGAGGTGACGGTCCGACTAATATGACAATATCCGGAACGACATTATGTGCAAAAAATGACTTTTCAGATTTCTGCTTATTGAGATTATCGAGCAAACCTCCTACATCATATAATGTTTATTATTCAGGATGGACGAAATCTAACGTTCCACCGACATCAGGATTCGGAATTCACCATCCGAGTGGAGATGTAAAGAAAATTTCTTTTGTTACAACGCCATTTACATCCGCGGGATGGGATACAGATCCCGGCGATAGTTCACATTGGCATACAAACTGGGCTGTTCTTCCTTCTACTGGTCTAACCCCGATTACAGAAGGCGGTTCTTCGGGTTCGCCGATATTTGACCAGAATAAACGAGTCGTTGGTCAATTGCACGGTGGACCTTCATCCTGCACAGCGACAGACAAATGGGACTATTATGGTAAATTTTGTCAATCCTGGGCACACGGGACAACGGCAGCAACAAGACTGAAAGACTGGCTTGACTCTGCCAATACAGGGATTATTCAAATTGGCGGTTTCGATCCTAATTCAGGACCTCTGAATGCATTTAACCTCCAAGTTCCGTCACCAGGAGTTACTATCACTTCGATTGCAGGTTCTACAACACCTGTTACATTCGATTGGGATACTGCGAGTGCTGCTGCGTCTTATAAATGGATTTTCGGAACATCTCTTCCGGCGAGATTGTTAACTATTCCATCTTCACAAAGACCTCTAAACTTTACACTCGGTCAGCTTGATACATATTTAGCAGGTTTAGGTGTCGCACAGGGTGGTTCAATCAGCGGAAGCTGGGATGCATGGGCATTCAGGAATAATCCTCCTGCAAATGATTCATTAAAAGCTGCAAATGGTCCGAGGACTATAACATTTTCACGTTCTCTACCAACTTTATCTGCTTTTAATCTTTCTTCACCGGCAAGCGGTATAACAATCACAACTATCGGAGGATCACCGACTCCCGTGAGTTTTAACTGGAGAAAATCGGGTAATGGCGGTGCTACATATAAATGGTTGTATAAAACCGGCGGAAGTTTTTCTGACCCTGCAACAATACGATTGGCTTCCAATAACGGAGGTTTCGATACTGTGTTGACATTGACAATCGGACAACTTGATACATATCTGGCAGGTCTTGGGGTAGGACTTGGAGATTCAATTACAGGATATTGGAGAGTAAGGGCATTTACAGCTTCTGACTCTTTGAACTCCACTGTTCCGGACAGACAAATAACATTAAGAAGAGCATTATTCTCAAGTTTAGTATTTTCCGGAAATCTCGTAACTGCTGATTCTACTTTTAACAGACCTGATGCAAATTACGATGAATCGAATACACCACCGACAGCTTTGTCAAGTTATACCACATATTATAAAAAAACTTCATTTAAAGTTTCTAATACAGGACAATATTCTATATATTCAGGCGCCAGTTATGATAATTTCCTGGTATTATATCAAAATAATTTTGTAAGAACTTCACCTCTTACAAATGCAATAGGTGCAAATGACGATACGACCGGAACGTGGATGCCTGAGTTTACGGGCTCTTTAGCGCGTTCAGCCATAAATGATATTAATTTAGTCGCAAATGTTACATATTATGTAATTAATACTACATACAGCAGTTCAACTGCATTAGGGAACTGGAAGGATTCAATTTATGGTCCGGGTACAATTACTCAAATAATTACTTCTGTAACCGGGGATGAAAATTTAATCCCATCGGTATATTCACTATCACAAAACTATCCGAATCCTTTCAATCCGGTAACGAGAATAAATTATTCCATACCGAAACAGGGATTGGTTACGATTAAGATTTACGATGCGCTGGGACGTGAAGTACAAACTATTATTAACGAAATGAAAACTCCCGGGAAATATATCGTAGATTTTGACGGTACAAATTTATCCAGCGGAGTATATTTCTATAAATTAGCGTCAAATGATTTTGTAAGCATCAAGAAAATGATATTACTGAAATAAAAAGAAACGTTATTAATGCAAAAGCCCTTTCTAAAAATTAGAAAGGGCTTTTTTTATTGAACTGTTTTTCG
Organism: Ignavibacteria bacterium; assembly: GCA_036508135.1. Lineage (GTDB taxonomy): Bacteria > Bacteroidota > Ignavibacteria > Tepidaquicellales > Tepidaquicellaceae > DATCHW01. The sequence goes on along the minus strand of DATCHW010000221.1, from coordinate 9,825 downwards.
ATTGAAATCAGAAACCGGAATTATACCGGAATTCACTCGATACTTATTATCTGTTCATTTGTATCAATTACAATTTCCGGTTTGCCTTTATATTCCTTTATCTCTCCATAGACGGTTAAAGTGCAACCTTCAATTATTTTACTAATGTCAATATCTTTCCCAGCGAAAACAGCTACCGTGAAAGTTTGCTTCGGAGATTTCTCGTCAAAGTTTATGAATACATTTCCTTTGTCCGATGTGAAAATGGCTGCCACCAATCCTTTGACTTGTAATGTTTGTCCGATGTAATCCTTTGCATCTTTTGAAGATATCTGATCCTGAGCTTTCACATTAGAAATTAAGAATGTGAAAACTACAATCAGAAATAAAATAAGATTTTTCATTTTTAACATATATTTAGATTTTTCGAATTAAATTTATAAGTACAATTGAAACAAAAAAAAGTTTTATCACAGTTCCCTCATAGCACATTTTTTCTTTAACTGGGATAAATGCCAGGTGATATTAATTTCTTTGGGACAGACTTCCACGCAATTGAAAATTGTATGGCATCTCCATAACCCATCGGGTGAATCGACAACATCAAGTCTTTCATTTTGTGCATCATCGCGGCTATCGAACGCAAATCTGTATGCTTTCAGCATTGCTGCTGGTCCAAGATATGCATCATTTGACCATAGAGAAGGGCATGAAGCAGAGCATGCACCGCATAGAATACAGTTCACCGCTTCATCAATCAATGCCCTGTCTTCCTGTGACTGGTATCTTTCCTTCACGGGAGGCTGGGTCTTTGCAATCAGATAAGGTTTAACAACTTCATATTTTGCAAAGAAGCTGTCCATATCTACAACAAGGTCTTTTATAATAGGCATCGAAGGAATCGGATCAATTTTTATAAATTTCTTTTTAAAATCCTGAACAAGCACCTGGCAGGCGAGCATATTTTTTCCGTTTATCATCATTGCATCCGAGCCGCAGATACCATGTGAGCAGGAGCGTCTGTAAGCAAGTCCTCCGTCTATATCCCACTTCACTTTATCGAGGCAATCGAGTATCCTGAATGCAGGGTCAACATCTATTGTGTAATCTTTCCTGTAAGGTTTTTCATCCTTTTCAGGATCGAAACGCTGGATTGATAATGTAACTTTCATTAGTATTTTCTCTCCTGTGGTTGATAGTTTGAAATTGTTACGGGTTTATATTTTAGTTCAATTCCTTTTTCCGTTTTAAATGCGATTGTGTGCTTAAGCCAGTTTTCATCGTCACGCTTAGGATGGTCAACTCTCCAGTGTGCTCCGCGGCATTCTTTTCTTGCAAGTGCACCTGTAACGATAGCATCTGAAAATTCGAGCAGGTTGCCGAGTTCTATTATTTCCATAAGTTCAGTGTTGAATACAACACCTTTATGCATCATACTGATGTTTTTAAATTTTTCTTTCAACTCATGAATCGTATCGAGCATCGATAATAAATCTTTTTCATTTCTGAAAACTCCGCATTTATTCGTCATCTCTTCTTTCAGTCTCACACGGATTTTATCTGCATTTTCCCCGGAAGTGGTTGCATAAAGTTTAGCAAACATTGCTCTATCCTTTTCTTCTGCATTTTCCGGTATAGGCATCAGTTCCGCATCACGCAAGAATTTAACTATTGTCTTTCCCGTTCTTCTTCCGTGAACAACCGCATCAAGGAGAGAATTAGTTCCCAGCCGGTTAGCTCCGTGAACCGATACACAGGCACACTCACCTGCCGCAAAAAATCCTTTTACGATTGTACCCTTTTCATCGGCAAGAACATTTCCGTATAAATTTGTCGGTATTCCACCCATCGAATAGTGTGCAGTGGGTAGAATCGGAATTGGCTGCTTTACGGGATCGATACCCACATAAGTTTTTGCAAATCCCGTGATTTCCGGAAGCCGCTCTTTCAACTTTGCAGCACCAAGATGAGTCAAATCGAGATTAACAAAGTCTTTCCCATCAATTCCCCTGCCTTCATTGATTTCAGTTTGAATGCTTCTCGTAACCATATCCCTGGGTGCAAGTTCCATTACAGTCGGGGCATAATTCTTCATAAATCTTTCACCATCTTTATTTTTCAGGTATCCGCCTTCGCCGCGTGCACCTTCTGTAACCAATATTCCGAGAGGATATAATCCTGTCGGATGGAACTGAACGAACTCCATATCTTCAAGCGGAATGCCTGCACGGAATGCAATTGCAACTCCGTCACCCGAATTTGCATAAGCATTTGATGTAACTCTGTAAGCCCTGCCATAACCGCCTGTACCGAACATAACTGCCTTAGAGTGGAATGTGTGGATCTCACCGTCGAGGAGATTGAACGCCGTTAAACCTCTGCATATCCCCTCTTCAATTATTAATGAAAGTATGAAATATTCGGAATAGAAGCGGACATTTCTCTTCACGCATTGCTCGTAAAGAGTATGGAGAATAACGTGACCCGTTCTATCTGCAGAATAGCAAGCTCTGAGAACGGGCATTCTTTTCGAGTTCCCATTTTCATCTATAACTTCTTTTGTATGTCCGCCGAATTGCCTTTGCGCGATCTTTCCTTCTTTTGTTCTGCTAAAAGGGACGCCGAGATGCTCGAGTTCATAAACCGCATCCGGAGCTTCGGTGCACATCATTGTGATAGCATCCTGGTCTCCGAGATAATCGCTGCCCTTAACGGAGTCGAAGATATGCCATTCGACTGTATCATGCTCTTCATTACCAAGAGCAGCAGCAATTCCGCCCTGGGCTGCGCCGGAGTGAGAGCGTGTAGGAAAGAGTTTGGAAATAACTCCGACATCTGCATATCCGGATGTTTCGACTGCTGCACGTAAACCGGCAAGACCCGCACCGACAATAATTAAATCATGTTTATGTATCATTTTATTATTTTATATTTTTAACACTATTTAAACAAAGAACCAAATATTAATATTGCTACACGAAGTTCACGAAGTAAATGAAGAATTATAAAAAATTAATTAACATCTTATAATTCAAATGTATTAATAAAATTATTTAATTATAAAAGAACTAATCTTTTAGTACCATCTTTCAAAAGAACTTCCCTAAAATTTGTGATTCAAGAACAAATATTAATATTGCTACACGAAGTTCACGAAGTAAATGAAGAATTATAAAAAATTAATTAACATCTTATAATTCAAATGAATTAATAGAATTAGTTAAATATCAAAGAACAAATCTTTTAATACCATCTTTTAACAGAACTTCTCTAAAATTTATTAATAAACCTATTTTCGTTCCGGAAAATTTCATATAGGATAAAATTTGTGCTTCAAAGACTTTGTTCAATTTATCAACAGTTTTAAGTTCGACCACTATATAATTTTCAACTAATAAATCTATTCTGTAACCTATCTCAAGTTTTATTGTTTTATAAATAACAGGTAATGGTTTTTGTCTTTCAAATTTTATACCGAGCTCTTTTAACTCAAACGAAAGACATTCTTCATAAGCAGATTCAAGTAAACCAGGACCCAAATGTCTATGCACCTCGATTGCTGCATCAATTATCTTATTTGATATAGTATCGAATTCCATTTTCTTCTTTAATCTTCGTGGTCTTCGTGAAATTTTTTAATTGTGAATTTAAAAGGATAAAATTGTATTTACTCCGAGGAACCAGAATGCTAATGCGATAACAATCAGAATAGTGTACAATGTCGTAACAACCCACTGCTTCAAAGTAAAATCACGAATCACGTTCCAGGTTCCGTTCAATCCGTGCCATAAACCGAGTGTAATAAAAGTGAGGTCTATTATCTTCCATATCGGCTGATGAAGTCGCTCCATAACTGCCTGATATGTATGTCCGCTTTCAGGCGTTGCATGCATAAGTATATAATGTCCTATAAGAACCACAACGAGCACGATCCCCGATATGCGTTGAATGTACCAGTTTTTTGCACCGGAATTTCCGGAGCCGTAAAATTTAAATGTATTTGTATTCATTTTCTATTATAATTCAATTTTCTATATTAAATGTGCGAGAAAATAAGGTAGCCCATACCGGCAATAAAAATAAAGGAAAGAACATAAACAAATTTAAGAATCTGTTTATGATATTTTGCACCATTTCCTAAATCAACAAGCACGATCCTGATACCGTTTACAGCGTGAAATACAACCAGTGTCCCAAGAAGCCACTCACCAAAGAGGAAAAATGGAGAACTGAAAAGTTTCATTTCTGCATTAAATGCAGCTTCGCCTTTTAGCAATCCTGTCAGCGCAACAATATGCAGTAAGATATAGAATGTAAGCCCCAGACCTGTTATCCTGTGAAGAATCCAAGCCCAGCTTCCGGAATGTTTCTTATAATTGAACAGAACACTAAGCCATCTTGAAAAAACTGAAGGAGAAGATTGAGTCGACATTTTTATTTTATTTAAAAAGTTGAAATAAAAACAATTTGTACACCGATTTATACAACAATTAACTTATGGTTTATTAATAAAATGAATTTATTAAAATATTTTGAGAAATTAAGTGTATTTATTAACAACTATAAAGAAAATTGAAGATGGATTTAATCCGAATCGAAATTGATTAGACAAATAAATTCAAGGAGCGGGATTCAGAAAATACAAATCTATTTATAAAATGTGAACTGTATTCCTGCTGCTTCGAGGAATGCAAGGATGCAGGTTATCTGATAACTGACTCTTTCCTCGATAGGTAATGTTCTTAAAGTTTCAACTGTATAAGATTGTACTTTTAATTTTTCTATTATGTTATCCATAGAATGATTTGGCTTGTAAGGGAAATACTGTATCCTGAATATATTTTCCCTGTTCTTAATTTCCGAATTAATTTTTTCCAAAGTATTAGTTAAGAATACAGGAAATGAGTCCTTATTTGTTATTATTGTCTGTCCGAAAGATTTATCTCTTTGCTTTTGATACAATTTTTCATTGAATCTTGTCCAGGCTTCGTGAAGATTTATAACTAAATCCGGTTCAAGCTCTTCTATCAGTTTCATAAAATCGAAAGCCAGTCTGTCTTCGTACAATGCACTTTCCTTATTCCCCGGAAAAACCTGATTTAAGTCAACATTCACTTCTCTCACAGAAGTATTATAAGCTTTAATATTAACCTTAGGGATAAATACAACAGTACCTTTAAATATATCAATATACTTCATAACCGAGTCACAGGCTATAGAACCTGCGATTTCATCACCATGTATGCAGGCATCAATGACAACCTTCGGATATTCTTTATCGCTTCTCAATATATAACAGGGTGTCTCGTATTCTTCTTTTTCACCAAGGAGATAATCTATAACAAAATGATTTTTTTCCTTCGGATAATCCTGCGCAATAAGAAATGGAACCGGCATAAAGAAAAATGATATCAACAAATATCTCATCAATAGAATAATGAAAATTTAATCATAAAAAGTTCAGGAATAATTCATAAAACTAATTCACATTATAATTAAATAAAAAAACAAAAAAAAGAATGAAAGAAAAAATTTTTTCATTTAATTAATTTCATAAAATCATTTATCCGGAAACCTCATAAATACATTGTTAGCTCCCAAGTAAATTATTAAATTTAATTATGATGATATTTCTAAAAAATATTTTGATTAAACAAAAATTCCTGCTTATTGCTGTTATCTTAGCATTCAACGTAAATTATGCATTACCTTATGATATAATAAAAAATGATTTCAAGATTATCCTAAACGATGGTACACAAATAGATTGTACATCATTCACCCCTGAAATGCAAAAACCTGATAATGGCTTTCCCTGCATAGTTTATTGTCATGGTTTTGGAAAATCCAAAGAAGATATAATTCCTTCTGCCGAATTATTTGCCGGGAATGGAATATACACATTCACTTATTCCATGCGGGGACAGGGTAATTCCGGAGGATATTCGAATCTAATCAGCCGCACTGAAATGTATGACCTGATGGAGATAATTGCTAAACTAAAAGAGGATGAGAACATTGACGGAAATAATATTGCTATTACAGGCGCTTCGCAGGGCGGGATAATTCCTTTTATGGCTTGCTGTTACGGGCTGGATGTGAAATGCATCGTTGCGGACCTCACATCTTCCGAATTTGCTTCCAACTGGATTGATAACGGCTGCATAAAAATGTCCCTTCTCTGGTCACTTAGTTATGAAAACAATATTGTCAGATATAGTCCGGCAATAAAAACATACAGGAACTGGATACTCTCAAATAAGAAAGACAAATGGGACAGCATCAAACTATATTTACCCGAAAACCGTGATTTTACAAAAGAAGTAAGTAATAATACCGTTCCATCTTATTTCTCAAATTCATGGGATGACAATTTTTTTAATGCAAACGGATTGATCAAATCAAGTCCCGATTTTAAAAACGATTATAATTTATACTTTGGAACTGTAATGGGTCACGGTTCTGCATTTTTCGACGGAGAGGATAAATATCATAATGAAAGCATAACGGAATGGCTGAACAAATATATTTTAAATACCGGGACACAATACGATTTTCCAAAATATGTTTTCGCATACAGCTCTGTACCTGTCATCAATACAGCCTGGTCATATTATCAGTATAATTCAGGGATATCCCCTTTTCAAACGACAACCCCTTTAAACTTTTATTTCCATCCGCAGAATAAGTTATCAGAACAACCTTACGATAAAGGTAAAGAATCAGTAGTTTTAGAAAACAAAGTCCTGGACAGTACACTGACAATGAATGAAGCAGTGAACTTCGAGTTTACGGGTGATAATTTTACAAAAAAGTTTTTAAAGAATGAAATATATTTCGATTCGGAATCTCTTGAATTCAATTATAATATGCTTGGAATTCCTGATTTACACCTTGTATATTCTTCCGATGCCGATGTATGCCAGTTTAATTTCCAGATATGGGAAGTTTGCACAGACGGAGTTACAAAATTCGTAAGTAGCATAAATTATACTGACCGGAAAAATACTCCCGGTAAAATCAGGGAGGCAGATATTGAAGGAAATGCAATTGGGCATATATTTTCAACAGGAAATAAAATAAGAATAGTAATTACGAATCTCGATACAAGATACGGGGATTATTTTTTACGCACCAATCCATTTGTGTTACCGGTTTTAAAAAAAGCCAGAAACCTTATATATCTCGGTTATCCAAAAGGTACATATCTGCAAATACCTCTCAAAGAAAACAATTAATTTTAAGATTATAATTTGGTTTTTTGTGGTTAATTTAATTGAAATATAATTTCAGGGCAGATAATCAGAAAAAAGCATTAAATATTTTGTGATAAATTATGTCGGAAGACTAATTCTTTTAATTCATATTTTATTAAATATTTTACTATATTTCCGTATGTTCCCAAATTCAATTTGGAAATGATGTATAAAATAATAATTTTAAAATATTATGGATATTAAAAATGATTTAAGATTGGCTGTTTTAATAGATGCCGACAATGTTCCTTACTCGAATGTTAAAAAAATGCTGGAAGAGATTGCAAAGTATGGAGTTCCCACTTTTAAAAGGATTTATGCCGACTGGACAAAACCCACTGTTTCAGGCTGGAAAACAGTTTTGCTTGAAAATGCGATTACACCTATTCAGCAGTACAGTTACACAACGGGAAAAAATTCAACCGATTCTGCAATGATAATAGATGCTATGGATATTTTGTATTCGGGCAGAGTGGACGGATTTTGTATCGTTTCGAGTGACAGTGATTTTACTAAACTTGCGATCAGGTTAAGGGAAGCAGGTATGAAAGTTTTTGGCTTTGGCGAGAAAAAAACCCCGCGACCTTTTATTTCTTCCTGTGATAAATTTATTTATCTGGAAATTTTATCAAAGCAAGAGGATATTAAAGAAGATAAGTCTGAGACTAAATCGAAAGATAAAAGGGTTGACAAAAGGAAATCAGACTCAGCTTCTTCAAAGGCGATACTTAAGGCGGATAAAGAACTTTTTGAACTCATAGCAGGAAGTATTAACGATATTGCAGACGAAAACGGATGGACTTTTCTTGGTGAACTTGGCAACCTGCTTTTAAAAAAACAGCCGAACTTCGACCCGAGAAATTATGGTTACATTAAACTTGTTCCGCTAATTAAAAGTTTTGGTCGTTTTGAGATTGATGAAAGAGAAGTTGGAAAGGGAAGAATCAAACACGTTTATGTAAGGACAAAATAATTTTTAAGTTTTATTGCAAATCATGCCAAAAGACCAATCCTTTTAATTCATTATTAATTAAATATTTTACTATATTATTAAAAAATTCCGTATTTCTTAATTTATTTCTAGGAGAATTCAAAATGAGAAAAGGAAGCTCTTTTGCAGCATTAATTTTCTTCTTAATTCTTGTCATCGGTATATTATTAGCATATACATTTTATAGTATTTCATCCCGCAATGAAATCTCGTTGATTATCGCAATTATTACTTTTTTTGTTGCGATCGTTGTTTCTAATGCAATTAAAGTTGCAAATCAATGGGAAAGAGTGGTGGTATTGCGGTTGGGTCATTTTCGTTCGCTTAAAGGTCCGGGATTGTTTTTCATTATTCCGGTCATCGACACTATTCCTTACTGGATTGATACCCGTGTTATAACCACTTCTTTCCAGGCAGAAAAAACTCTCACCAAGGATACAGTTCCGGTGGATGTAAATGCAGTGTTATTCTGGAAAGTTTTAGACCCCAGGAAAGCAGCAATGGATATAGCCGACTATCAAAGCGGTATAAGCTGGGCTTCCCAAACGGCTCTGCGTGATGTAATCGGAAAGACTATGCTTTCGGATATGCTCGAAGGCAGGGATAAAATTAGTAACGCCCTTCAAAAGATAATAGATGAGCGCACCGAGCCATGGGGTGTTAATGTTATTTCTGTTGAGGTTAAAGATGTACTGATTCCCTCGTCTTTGGAGGATGCAATGTCGATGCAGGCACAGGCGGAAAGAGAACGTCAGGCGAGGGTGATTCTCGGAGATTCGGAACGTCAGGTTGCCGAAAAGTTCGGAGAGGCAGCCAAAACCTATGCCGATAATCCTACTGCTCTTCATCTAAGAGCTATGAATATGCTTTATGAAGGTTTGAAGAATAACTCGACAATCGTAATTGTACCCAGTACGGCTCTCGAAACTATGCAACTCGGTTCAGTTGCAGGATTAACAGCACTCACGATGGGTTTAAACAAAGATAGTGCAAAAAAAGAAAAAGAATCTTGATTTTCAGCCTGAATAAGGATTGGAATTTCATTAATAAAATTGTTCTCCCTTCGTAACAAGGGAAAAACTAATTAATTAATTCTATATAATGAATTAATGAAAGTATCTATTCTCAAGCTAATCCATTAGGATTAGTTCCTTTTTCGTCCCTTTGCACTATTATTTAATTCGTTGATTTTTCTTACCTTTAGTCGAAAAGATTTTAAAATATCGTATGCGTGATGCTGAACTAAATATTTTATCCCTAAAGGGATATTGGATGTTCTTTGATTTTATGTTATTATAAATATTCTGTCCCTGACGGGACAATAGATTTTTTTTGATTTTGTGTTATTATAAATATTTTGTCCCTAAAGGGACAATTGAAATATGAATATTAAATCTCTATAAATATTTTATCCCTGACGGGATATTGGATGTTCTTTAATTTTGTGTTATAAATATTTTATCCCTAAAGGGATATTTATTGATGATTGATTTGTGCCGTCAGGCATATAATATTTATAGATAATGAAATTTGTGATTTGATTTGTGCCGTCAGGTATATAATATTTATAGATAATGAAATTTGTGATTTGATTTGTGC
>DATCHW010000220.1:0-1195 GCA_036508135.1 Ignavibacteria bacterium | reverse complement strand
AATGGACAGAAAAAGCAGCAGGCCGTCACAATCACAAGAATGGTTTCCTAACTCAGATCTAACCATTCATTTGAATGAGAATGATGAAATATACCACTATAAAACCGATGAACACGGAAACGTAAGGACAAATAAGCGAGCATGGGCAAGACTTAAAGCAACGGTGATACTAGGAACTTTAAACGGTACTGAGAGCAGTGTACTAATTCCTAAAGAAGTTAGAGTATGGACCTGTTTAATATCAACATCCGGCAGGGTTTCATCTATTGGATTGCCTGACACGGAAGTAACTTTAATTCTCCATAAATAACTTTTATTTTTTTATTGTAATAATGTATCAAAAGTATTTATGTTATTGATACATATTATAGTAATGTAGTAACATAACAGGAGGACAACAAAATGGTAATACAGAGAAAAGGAAAAGCAATCAAATTCGAAATGATTCAGAAAGCATTCGAAACAGTCACCGATACAAGAGTAGCATTTGCAGCAATTGAAAGGTTCAATCTATCGAACACAGAAGAAAATCAGATCATAGAAAAATGGAAAATGGAACAACAGATTCTAGCTTGTCACGGAATAACAGCCTAAATTTAAGAGTTTTTGTTGTTTCTTGGCGGTTACAACAAAAACTCCCTTTTTATTCGCTACTAAATTAACCAATTTCATAATTTAAATAATTTTCTTCACAGGTGAAAGCATGAGCACACAATCATTTAATCAGATTATGGACGAAACAATACAGAACCACTGGAAGAATACGCTTAAAATGCCTGTATTGGCAAGAGACGAACAGGGGAATTATTACCTTAAGGATGCTTAAAAATTACTTCTCTTTTTTCTTTCCTTTTTGTTTGTTCTGTAATTTGTTTTTATCAAGATAATAAGAGATCCGACTTTTATAAGATATCGTAAGCTTTCGTAAGCTGACTTACGGACAATTAATAATTTAATGCACAGGAAGCTTGATTTTATTAATTATTAATCATTTCTTTTTTTATATTATCAAATATTGGTGTTTATTTACTATTATATTTCCATTGTACTGGATTGTTTGGTTTTAGAACCTTTCTTTGTATTATCTGAATTTCATGAGATCCACATGTTTCTTTAGTTACTCTTTTTCATAACGTCTGTAAGTGAACTTACGAAGACTGACGAAGAACGATCCGTACCTCCTTATGTCCGTTGG
>DATCHW010000219.1:0-6231 GCA_036508135.1 Ignavibacteria bacterium | reverse complement strand
ATCTGATATGTCATGAATCGTTTTCAGCAACAGATATTTGAACATGCGGATAGGACTTTGGGCGTTACGCCCATTATTTGAGCAGTATTTGTTTACCAACTCATTATAGATGAATGAAAAATCGATGAGCTCGTTAATTTTTCTTAGAAGATTATCCTTGGGTACTATCAGGTCATATAAATCTGAGTAAGTACTCAGTTGGAGCTGTTGCTGTTGTGCTAACATATAAGTGCTTTGATTTGAGACCTAAAGATACAAAAAAAACAGCAATAACCAGGTGTTTTACCTATGTTTTTGCTGTTTTTTTTTGACTCAAAGCTGAGTTACTTTTTCAGTGCCCTCCATAATTGTTAAGTGTTTCTGACATTGATTGCATCTAAAAATCACAATTACAAATCAACTCTAATTTACTATGTTCATAGGGATTTGCTTTTATCTAGAAAATCTAAGTTTGAAAATTACGAATTGCAAAGCCATCTTCTGAATGCCATACCACAAGCCGGTTCTCGTGAGGGATTCAACAAAGAACTGGAATATTCGGATTTATATTCATTTTTAATATTATTGTCAAAAGAATTTAGCAATTGTCCGGATTGCTCGATTACTTCTTTATTGTCAGCGTTTTCAACTTCTGAAATCTGTAAATCATTGTTTGTCAATGCATTATTTAATTTATATCCACATTTATTTGATATATCAACAGAATTTAATTCATGATTGAATTTACCGCTGGAGAATGAACCTTTAACCGTAGGGCTTAGTGTGACCAAATTGGTATTTACATTATGACCAGAGGTAACTAAATCAGCAGTCTTGTGATTAAATGCATTCAATATTTTCAATGCTTGTTCCTTATCGATTTCTTTGTCTTCTTTTATTAGCTCATCAACTATCTCTTGTAATCCAAGTTCCCCAATTGTATCCATATGAGCATCATATTCATTTGGATTAAGGGTTAAGGGATTCCGTTGCAACCTCACGTTTAAAATCTTTTTCATACAACCTTTTGAATTATAAAGTAATACTTTGAAAAATACAATAGACATTATATAAGTTTGTTGAAAACTGAATTTTTAGTTGAAATTGTGCAAAATCATAAATGAAGAATAAAAAATATCTAAGTCTATTTAGCACACAATCTAATAAGGATCTCAAATTATTTGCAAGTCTTCATAAACTTTCAAGCCATTTCACAGCTGCACTTTCTTCCTGAAACACTCTTAAGGGTATTCCTTCATTATTACAGGTACATTCAAAAAAAGAATAGAAATCCCAATCTTCTATATTTGTAATGTAGGCAGTTGGAATACACCTAAACTTGTTGTCGATATTATCATAATGAGTAGAATACCAATAATATGCTTCTGTAATTGAAATTCTATTTTTCGACTGCCTATGATCGTAAAGTATATTGTATTTCAACAATTTTGCTTTCATCAAAATGTCTAATCCCATTGCAGCCACTTCTTTTGTTATTAGATCACCTATCGTTATGACATGAATCGTTTTGTTCTCTGAATTTATTTCAAACGTATAATTCATATTTTTTTTGCTGTTTTTTACAGTAAAAAACAGCTATGTTTTATTTGTACCTAAATGACAATTTTATAATATACACATTGACAGGGATATGTAACATAAATAATGCCTAATAACGAGGCGGAACGAATCCGCCTCGTTTAAATTCAATTATAATCGGAAATCTCCGATTAATCTCGTAGAACCGTACGAAATTTTCAATGAGTACTTGCCTGATCGCATTCCATCAACAGGAATAGCTACTTCAGAAGTACTGAATGCGTCGACAACTGTTTGATAAACTACATTTCCGCTATTATCTACTACTGAAACATAAGCAGTTCCAACTGTTGTTGTGAAATCAACAATTAATTCCGAACCAACGATATCTGCTGTAACTGGAATATTAATTGTAGAAGAAATTGAAGTGAAAGTCTGTGCTTTTGCCGGCCCCAAAGTACCTGTACCTGTTTCGTCTTTTCTAATAATAATATCACCTTTGACAAACTGACTTGCCAAAACAAATAAAAATAAAACAGCAAAACCTGAAAACTTAATTTTTTTCATAAAAATAATTTTTATAGAGTTGAACATAGAGAGTTGAACATAGTATTTATTGAATCACTAAAAATGTTAGTTATTCAAGTTGCTAAATTAAACATGACAAAACAACAATGCAAATTTTGAGGCAAAAAAAAGTGCGACAAGCTGTTTTTTATATGCTTGATATGTAGTATTTTATATGACGACAATAGAAAAAAAGTGCGACAAGAAAAAATGGGCGGGTTTGGATAGTTAAAAAGTGATTGTTTTCAGACAGCGTGTTGTAAGAAAAGACCGAAAATTTGAATTATTTATCTTCCGATAAATTGAGAAGTAATTGCTCTAGTTCGGTAGTAGTGTTGAGGTGGAGTTTTTGAGTCAGGCGTTGTTTCATCTTGTACAAACTCCGTTGTTGACAATCAAGAAGAATAATCAAGTCGTTAGTTGGAATATCTAATAAAAACAAACAACACCAGATTATTTCTTTGTGATTTATTTCCTGGCTTCGTACTTCCAGTTCTGTAACAAGATTGTTGAAGGTATTATTCATTAAGGTTTTAAATATCCCCCAATCTTCGAGATGTAATGAGAGATTAAATATTTCTTTATTAATGGCTTCACGCTCTTTGAGATTTGCTTTTTTATATGCGGCAGAATGTTTTAGTCTGTTTTCTTCTATTTTCTGAACCAGACTATCCTTCAATAAAAGTTGTTTTTCTGTTAATTTTTCTTCTGTTTTATCCAATTGTTGTTGTTTTTTCTTTGCTCTGTTACGCAATGTAACAACTACAATTAGACTTATTGTTAAAACCACCATCAAAATTAGTCCAAGAACCAAAAGAAACTGTTTAAATTTACTAACTGTACCATTTGTTTCATTTAAATCCTCCAAAACCGATGTTTTAGTTTGGTTCTCGAGCTTGCGGACAGAGTCTGTATAGTCTTGGTATTTAGTCATATATGCCGCCATATGATCTAAATCTTTTAAACTGTATCTTGAGTTGGCCAAAATTCTGTAGCATTCTCTCCGTGTATAAAAGTTAGCAGGGTATCTAAGTGAATTTGAGGCATAAATAGTTGAAGAATCAAACTTATTCATATCAAAATATAAGTCAGCCAAAACATAATTTCTAACTGCATAATTCGTTCCCTTATATGGGTATTTTAAACTTTTCCGAAGAAAATATTCTGCTGAATCCAAATTCTTAACATCGTAAAAATTAATCCCTAATTCTTGGTAAACAGAACCATGAAGGAATGAATCTTTACTTATTAATAATAATTTATTGTAATAAAGTCTAGCAGACTTGTGATCTTTCATTAAACGATATGCCTTACCAATATCCAGGAGCCTATAGTTTGCACTTGTTATATCTCCACTTTTAATAAAAAAATCATAAGAAATTTGATGTTTTGCAAGTGCATTTTTAAAATCGGATTGCATTGCACAAATATCGCCCAAATCGGAATATATTTTCCCAAGTAATTCGAAATTTTTATTTTTTTGGACAGTATCTAACAGCTTTAAATAGAGTACAGTTGCCTTCTCTAATTGATGAGAACTTTTATATAATTTTGCTTTGTAGTAATAGGCAATTGCCAAATGAGATTTGTCATTTGTATTTTGATAATAGTTGACAGAAAAATTGATAGCCGAATCTGGCTGAAGCGGCTTGTCATTTTTATCTAATGCCTGAAAAAGAAGGATTCCATATAAAGCACGATCAGCATCAGAAAAGGTGCGATTCGGTGGCAAATGTTGTAAAATGTGTAACGCAGAATCGGGATTTGTTTGCATTATTTTTTCGGCTGTTTTAATCTCATTTGGCATGAGTGAACAGCCTATCAGCGACAGGCAAAATAAAAAGCAGAAAAAGTGAAATTTAGGATGCATATTTATACAATGTGCGAATTAAATTAAGTAAAACAAAATTCTGGATGCAAAATTACAAATTATATTCTTTCAAAACGACTATTAGTACTACATTTCGGAATAAATAGGTATTATTTTTTTTTTATGCTTATTTTGTGGTTAAAAATTCATTTAATAATTTCTTCTATAATAAAATAATACATTTAGGCAACAGCTAATGTAAAAATACTCACTTTTATCCCTTTGATTTGGAGTAATGCCTGTATACAGGCTTCGAGTGTAGAACCGGTGGTCAGTACATCATCAATTAAAAGCACATGTTTTCCTATTAAAGTCGTTTTGTCGGAGCAATCAAAAATTCCTTCGGTATTTTCGAAGCGTTCAAAAACTGATTTTTTAGTTTGTGTCGTATTCTCCCTTTTACGAATTAATGTGGTAGTATTTTGTGGTTTTTCGAGGATTTCTGATAGACCTTTTCCTATCCATTCACTTTGGTTATAACCTCGCTTTTTATATTTACTTGGATGTAAGGGAACTGGTATAATTACATCAATAGATTTAAAATCAATGGATTCTAATAAATCAACCGCGGCGTATTTACCGATTTTTTCTCCAATCTCTTTATTTCCTTTGTATTTTAACGCATGCATTAACTTTTGGAAAGACGAACCTTTTTGAAAATAGAAAAAAGCTGTTGCTCGGAAAATAGGAACTTTACCCCAAAAGCGTTTTTCGATTGGATTGTCGGCAAGTAAATGATAATTGGTTTTTGGTATCTCATTCAGACATGAAAGACAGATATATTGCTCATTTTTAAGTAGATTTTCACCGCAAACAACACATAAATCAGGATATAACAAATTAAAAAAATCTGTGATCGGATGGAGCTTTTTCATAACAGATTCCAAACTTTCGGTAAAAAAATCAACAATCCGATGATTACCGAAATGATTGCACTTATTAATACTGCACCTGCAGCAATATCTTTTGCCTTGGCTGCCAATTCGTTATAGTTAGGTGAAACTAAATCGACAACGTTTTCTATTGCTGTGTTTATCATTTCAGCACTGAATACCAGACCAATACATAGTAAACACGAAATCCATTCGGTAATAGAAATATCGAAAAAGAATCCAAAGATTACAACTAAAATTGCTACAATCACATGAATTCTCATATTTGGTTCTGAACCAACCAAACGTATTCCTCTACCGGCATAGACAAAACTTTGTATTCGCTTTTTCATACCTATTTTTTGAAAATTATTAGAGTACAAATAAACTAAAAATTTTGCAAATAACGTGGCTGTCTTAAAATAAAATTTGAGGTAGCTTTATATGACTCTTTGTAAATTTGTATTTTTTTCTGTTGAATTTTACGTCGTTTTGTAGTTAAATCATTACATTTGCGGAATATTTATTATATTACCAAAAGGAGGAGAAGCCGGAAAATGTGTTACAATTGAATTGAAGAAATTATAATCCACTCGCCAGAATATCAGATAGATGCACGCCTTTTAGCGGTAATTTATGTTTATTGCAGTAGCCGTTTATATTCATTAAGCACGAAGCTTCCGTACTCACGAGGTATTCCACTCCGGTTTTCAATGCGTTCAATACCTTTTTTTCAACCATTGCTGTTGAAATGGCTTTGTTTTTCACAGCAAACGTACCGCCAAATCCGCAACAGGTGTCACTTTCTTCCATTTCAATCAGTTCTAAACCATCAACTTGGTTCAGTAATTTGCGTGGTTCATCTTTAATGCCATATTCGCGTAGAGCTGAACAAGAATCATGAAAAGTAACTTTATGTGGAAATTTTGCACCAAGATTTTCCACTTTCAACACATTTATCAGAAAATCAGAAAGTTCATAAATTTTGTTTTTAATTTGAGCATGACGTTCAAGTAATTCCGGCTTATCTGTCAAAAGTTTATGATAATGATGAATCACAAAGCTCGAACACGAACCGGAAGGCGAAACGATGGGCATATTCGGTTGAAAATCAGTGAGAAATTTTTCAGCCATGCTTGCTGATTCTTTCCAATAACCGCTATTAAAAGCCGGCTGCCCGCAGCAGGTTTGCTTTGGATTATAATGCACCGTGCAGCCTGCTTTTTCAAGTACTTTGATGGTATTGAATCCGGTTTGCGGATACAATTGGTCGATATAGCAAGGTATAAATAATTGAATATCAAGGCCCCCTAAATCCCCCATGGGGGACTTAATATTAGCTTTTATTTCTTTATGCATTTTTTCCATAGTTTCTTTATAGAAGATTTTAGAGAATAAGTCTTT
>DATCHW010000218.1:0-1004 GCA_036508135.1 Ignavibacteria bacterium | reverse complement strand
TGTCAATTTTTTCCAACGGTATATCTATTATACTCTCATAAAAAAGATGAGAATAATAAATCCACTGAATTATATAGATTACAGGAAAGAAAGCGCAATTGATATTTTAAAAAAGGAACTTGGATGGCAGTACTATGGAGGAAAACACTATGAATCGAGATTTACCAAGTTCTTTCAAAGCTATTATTTGCCGGTGAAGTTCAATTTTGATAAACGAAGAGCTCATCTCTCAAGTCTTATCGTATCAGGACAAATTTCACGTACTGAGGCCATTGAGAAGATGAAAGAAAACGTATATGCTGAAAGCGAAATAGGGAATGATCTTGAATTTGTTGCTAAAAAACTTGACTGGTCACCTGAGGAATTCAGATCAATTATTGATATGAAACCAAACCGGCATCAGGATTTCCCGACGAATGAAAGTCTGTTCAGATTTGGGTTGAAGTCAAAAGAGTATCTGAAAAGAATTCTTGGATAATCTTAACCTGAACTTCTCCTTACTACCCAATTTGCTTAATTTCATAATAAAGTTAAAATCATTAAATTCAACTCTTTGTGTTCTTTGTGTAAAAGCCACCCCTGCAGTCTGGCAACTGCGCTAAAATAGCCCACCGGGCTATTAATCACAACTGACATAAACCTCGATTGATCACCGCCACATATGTAAATTTGATATTCTCTTCATAAAGTCATTTATCTGAAAGTAATAATCACATTACTGAAATCAGTTAATCTTAATCTCATTATTTGTGGAGAATAATATTTTTAAATTCTCACTGACTGTTTTTTGATTTGTTTTA
Source organism: Ignavibacteria bacterium (assembly GCA_036508135.1). GTDB lineage: Bacteria > Bacteroidota > Ignavibacteria > Tepidaquicellales > Tepidaquicellaceae > DATCHW01. The sequence continues at coordinate 204 of DATCHW010000218.1, read as the reverse complement.
TAGAAATACTTTTCAAGCACCAGCAATGAAATAAGGTCTTCTCTTGGTTTTATTTTAAATTGTTCAACATATTGATGTGCATTTTTTATTATTTTCAAAGCTTCGTCCGTATGGTTTATATAAAATTCCATACGTTCTTCTAAATCGGAATAATCTTCTTTTATTTGCACGTAGTGATGATTGGCAATTAAAGTTCCTTCCATA
>DATCHW010000217.1:0-1371 GCA_036508135.1 Ignavibacteria bacterium | reverse complement strand
CCAAGTAAAGTTTGATAATGTATGAGAGGGAATGGATTAACCATTCCCCTCATTTTTATTAAAAACGGAAAATGATATGTCATTAATAAGTTTGGCAATCGTATATTTCGCAATTATAAATTAAACGAATAATAAAATTTTAGCTTAATAATGATAAAATCAACAGGATCATATAAATATTATTTTAAATTTAAGAAACTAAAAATATATAAATTATGAAAGTACTAATCGTATTAACATCCCATAGTGAATTGGGAAATACAGGTGACAAAACCGGTTTTTGGATTGAAGAATTTGCAGCACCCTACTATTTTATGTCTGATGCCGGTGTAGAACTGACCATAGCATCGCCAAAAGGTGGTCTGCCACCTATTGATCCTAAGAGTGAGTCACCTGATGCACAAACGCCCGCTACTAAGCGATTTAATGATGACCTGGATTTAAAAAATAAAATTGCCAATACTGTAAAACTTAGTGAAGTGAACCAGGCAGATTACGATGCGGTTTTTTATCCCGGAGGACATGGACCATTGTGGGATTTGGCAAACGATGTAACTTCAATTTCCTTAATTGAAGATTTTTATAAGCATAGAAAGCCGGTGGCTTTTGTATGTCATGCGCCCTGTGCCTTAATTAAAGTGAAAGCACCCAATGGCGAACCTTTGGTAAAAGGAAAAGACGTAACAGGTTTTTCAAATACAGAGGAGGAAGCGGTTAAATTAACTAAGGTAGTTCCTTTCTTATTGGAAGACGAAATAAAAAAACTTGGTGCACATTACAGCAGAGGACCGGATGGGGGTTCATACGTAAAAAAAGATGGGCTCTTGATTACCGGTCAAAATTCGGCTTCGTCAGAAGAAATAGCCAAATTACTTTTAAAGACACTTAAAGAGTGAAGGGATTGTGCATAGTCAAAACATCATCTGAAATAAAATTGAGTTCTTAATTCAATAATTTTATCACTGACCCGGTATTTCCTTTCTCACTTAATCAGAGTTGCAAATCAAAATTCCTAATAAAATGATAAAATAATGGCAGCAAGAGCATAGTTTTCCATTTATAGAATTCTGAAAACAATTAAAAATGTTTTACTGACTTAAGCGGTTTGCCGAAAGTAAATGTGGTGAGTTCATTTACAAAAGGAAACTCATCGATTTTTCCCGCACAACACTACGCACCCAGTAATGGGTAATTGGAGCAGGTGTTATAGCCCTGTCTATTTAATAAAATTGAAAATATTGAATTCTAATTTAGCTATTTTTAATATGGATAGAGTTTTGAACAAATTCACTGCCAGGTCATTCCTTATCCAAAATCCTAGGAAAATGAGCCCATAGATTAGCTGTTTTTTCCTGGAGTAATTTCTTTCAT
>DATCHW010000216.1:0-1636 GCA_036508135.1 Ignavibacteria bacterium | reverse complement strand
CTTACCGTTCCAGTTTTTGGTTATAGAATTAAGGAAAATAGTAATTACATCGGGCCATCCCCGGGGCTTTGAGATTGGTTTAAGTCTGAATTCATCCTTTAGCACGTGCAAGTCACGCTGTTCAGGAATTATAAATACATGATTAGGTTGAATATCAAGTTTCTCTGTTATTAACTCTACTGGCATCTTTGTATAATTCGGTAGAATTTGATGCAACTGAGTAGCTAATGTTCTCACATGATTAACAATAACGACAGCAACTCCCATGTCATCTGGCAAATTTTTTAATAAACGGATATAAGCGTCTAAACCACCGGCAGAACCACCTACGCATACTATAGGAAAGTCTTTTTCACTTTTAGTTTTCATAGAATATCAGTATTATTTATTTTCAATAGTAAATGGCAATATTGGAAAAGATAATAAATAGTTTCAATGCATCGTATTTTTGGTTATTATTTGTTTTTATTTAAATTTCTAACTTCTCTTAATATTTAATATTATAAATAAACACGCTCTCTTTTGTAATGTTCAAATTGAAACTCATTTTAATGCTTATTGGATTTGATTCCTACAATTCAACTTCTTACATCAATTAAAAGATATTATCAAAGAGCATCGACAACAATTAATACAAAAACAAACATTGGAAAAGTATTACCTTGGGTTTATATAACAATTAGGAACGCTAAACGTATGTTACTGAAAATTTATAACGATATTAAACCAGAATATCTGAAAAACTATCTGAATGAATTTTGTTACAAATTTAACAGGATATATTTTGGCGAAAACTTATTTGATAGACTTTTGATAGCCTCGGTTACATACAAAAATCAATTTAGGAAATACAACGGATAATCATAATAATTAATTTCTCATTTCCTTTCATAATCGTAATTTTTAAAGATGAATAATTATTTTTTGATTAATTCAACGAAACTTAGATGCAAAGATAAATAAGCCAAACTTTGTAGATGTTACATTGTAATTCTAAAAAGTTACATGATTCACACATTTACAATTCTTGAACGGCAAAAGAATTTGCAGCAAAACTTTCAATTTCTCAACGTTCCGTTTATCGCTATATACATTCCGGGAAGCAGGTTTTGTCATAAAGAAAACATATAACTTTATAAAGCTCGATAAATCTTCGCCTTATTTTCAGACTTCTCTTACATATAGCTGATAATAAGGCATTAAATAGTGTTTGCTCGTAAAATAAAATTTGCTGTTTTTGCAGTTTTGGGACAACTACTACCACTATTCCCGCACGAAACATGAATGATTATTTTGACACTTGGAGTTAAAGAGCATGAAGGTTTTGTTTATTATCTGCATAACTGGATTCCGATATTTTTACATAAAATTGGTGATTTACCAAAATTTCGTTATATCATCACAAACTTGATTTTGGAGGGATTATGTTCTAATCAGTATATTGCCGATACATTCTATGTATTCACAAATAGTGTCAGTCGTTGAAAACAGATTTTAAGCGAAAAAGTTGAGAGTGCCTTTTTTCCTGATGAAGCACGTCACGGTTGGAGTCACAAGCTACTCCCTAATCTGCTGGATCGTATTCAGGGTAAACTAAACGAATGTCAAAGTGTCAATTCAATTGCCAAAGAAGAAG
>DATCHW010000215.1:0-2227 GCA_036508135.1 Ignavibacteria bacterium | reverse complement strand
TTCAAGTTCTTTTAGCCGGTTTTCATTTTCGTCTGTGATTTCAAGTTCATGGCACTCTAAATTATACGGGGTATTATCGAGATAATTTTTCCTTTTATGGGTGTAACGGTATTTATACGGGTCACAACCCGTAAAAGCCCATCCCACGAGTTTATGTACGTTAATTGATAGTTTTGTTTTATCTTTCACAAGATTGACAGAGAGATATTTAGAACCGGGCTGAATATAGGCGGTAAGCTCTTTGAAGCGGTGCAAGGAATTCTCTGCCATTGTTGGTGCTTACAGTCCTACAATCTTTATGGAGGATTTAAGCATCGCGACACCAACAAGATATTATAAATTTATTTGATTAGAACCATTCTTTTTGTTTCTACAAAATCACTGACTCTCAATTGATAAAAATACGTTCCGCTTGATAAATCGCTCCCGTCAAATGTCACCTCATAAGTCCCCGATTTCAAATTTTCATTTACAAGCGTCGCGACTTCTTTGCCGAGAATATCATAAATTTTTATTGAGGCAAATCCATTTTTCGCAATATCAAATTTTATATTTGTTGTTGGATTAAAAGGATTCGGATAATTTTGACTTAATGAAAACGAAGAAGGAATTTTTGTGCTGATGTTTTGTATTTCGATAATTTCAGCTAGTGACCGGCGCCAGGCGGATTTATAATATGTTCCTGCGAATATGTAATTGTTTGCGATTAATAAAGAATATACACGAGGGGCAAAACCAAACCCCTGATTTTTTTGTGTCCAACTTAATCCGTTATTTGTGGAGAGATAAACGCCGTTCGAGTCTGTCCCGGCAAAAACATTATTCCCGGTTGTGGCAAGGGAGTGAATATTTTGATTATTCAAAGCGGTTTGTGTCCAGGTGCTTCCGTTATTTGTGGAGAGATAAACACCATAAGGGTCTGTCCCCGCATATATATTATTTCCACTTACGGCAAGGGATAAAACATACAGATTAATCAAAGCAGTTTGTGTCCAGGTGTTTCCGTAATTTGTGGAAAGATAAACACCCCCACCATCTGTTCCCGCAAATATATTATTTCCACTTACGGCGAGGGAATAAACATACCTATTATTCAATGCAGTTTGTGTCCAGGTGCTTCCGTTATTTGTGGAGAGATAAATACTATTATCTGTTCCTGCAAATATATTATTTCCGTTTACGGCGAGGGAATAAACATACTGATTATTCAAAGCGGTTTGTGTCCAGTTGTTTCCGTTATTTGTGGAGAGATATACACCACTCCAATTTGTTCCTGCAAATATATTATTAACACTTATGGCAAGCGAATAAACATTTTGATTATTCAAAGCGGTTTGTGTCCAGGTGCTTCCGTTATTTGTGGAGAGATAAACACCGCCGCCATTTGTTCCCGCAAATATATTATTTCCGCTTAAGGCAAAGGAATAAACAGTTCGATTATTCAATGCGGTTTGTGTCCAGGTGCTTCCGTTATTTGTGGAGAGATAAACGCCATAACCTCTCATCCCTGCAAAAATATTATTTCCGCTTACGGCAAGGGAATGAACATTTTCATTATTCAATGCGGTTTGTGTCCAGGAACTTCCGTTATTTGTGGAGAGATAAACACCACTATTTGTTCCCGCAAATATATAATTTCCGCTTACGGCAAGGGAATAAACAATTTGACTATTCAAAGCGGTTTGTGTCCAGGTGATTCCGTTATTTGTGGAGAGATATACGCCAATGCCGTTTGTCACTGCAAATATATTATTTCCGCTTGCGGCAAGGGAATAAACTACACCTCCATAAATTCCATCACATTGCACCCACTGAGCTTCACAATTTTCAAAGTTAAATGTGCAATGTACAATTAAAAGAAAAACTAATGAATAAATTAATTTTTTCATTTTATCACCTCCGGATAAACTTCTATACCCATTTTAATTTTAAATAATTAAATAATCAACGTATATTTGGTTCTTAGAGATGTTGAAGTCTGCGCCGGGCAATCATTTCATCATATCATTTTTTTTGCGGTAAGATAAATCTTTAAAAAATTAATCAGTAATTTCGTGTTATTTTTCAGTTTCAGGACTTCGTAGTTTTTCCAGATTTTGCACCTGTAATCATAATTAATGTTTCTTCGGAATAGTGCTTCATGTTCTTTCAATTCAAGTTCTTTTAGCCGGTTTTCATTTTCGTCTGTGATTTCAAGTTCATGGCACTCTAAATTATACGGGGTATT
>DATCHW010000214.1:0-4439 GCA_036508135.1 Ignavibacteria bacterium | reverse complement strand
AATGAATTCAATAATGAAGCCCCGAGAAAAAAATATCTGAAAGAACGCAAGAAAAACGTTAGTGATAATAAATAGAGGCAATGTTGAACTTGTTATTTTACAAATCCTTATGGAAACAGGAAAAGTGTGAATCATGTAACTTATTTATAAAGGGTACTTCTAAAAACTAATTTATTGAGAAATATTTTCATAAGTCGTTGATATTTATTATCTTTACAGTGTAAACAAGTAAATCAATGAAAAAATTTAAACGCCATAGAGACTACGGATTTTTCGATTAAGATATTCGTTTGAGCAAATTAAGCCAACTTGGCGACCCATTGGAAAAACTCAATGCCGGAGTAGATTTTGAACTATTTCGTTCTCTGATAGAAAGCAATCTACATAAGCAGTCTAAAGCTCCAGGTGGTCGTCCACCTTACGATTATGTACTGATGTTCAAGATATTAATCCTTCAACGTTATTATAATCTCTCGGACGAACAGGTTGAATATCAGATAAACGACCGGATGAGTTTCATGCGTTTTCTTGACCTTACTATTGCCGATGATATTCCCGACAGTCGCACTGTATGGGCTTTTCGTGAGCAATTAATCAATTTGGAACTGGTTGAAAAGCTCTTTGATTTATTTTTAGTTGAGTTGGAAAAACTCAACCTGATAGTAAATCAAGGCAAAATAATCGATGCCAGTTTCATTGAAGTGCCCAAACAGCGAAATACAAAGGCGGACAATGACAAAACCATTCAATCAGGTAAATTGATCATTGAACAATAACGGATTTCAAAATAAATCAAGCCCACTGCTTTCTTGCGGTGGGCTTTTTACTTTCTAAAACTCCCTCTACTTACTAAACAATGTGTGAATGATGTAACTCTTACTGTAAATTGTGTAACGAATTTACAGCAAAGATATCGCATCTTTGTATAGTGAAAATTCATTCACCATTAATATCAACTATAATGAATACAACAGAACTAAAAGGTAACTGGGAAGCTCAAAAGGGCAAACTCAAACAAAAATTTGCTACTTTAACTGATAATGATTTTATGTTTGCTGAAGGCAAGAAAGAAGAGATGTTCGGAAGACTTGAAATCAAACTTGGTAAAACAAAAGAAGAATTACATAAGATTTTATCAGCACTTTAATCATTTTGATTATTAAAAGTTACTGTCTTTTTATGAAAAATTAAGCGGTAACTTTTAATTACTTTTAATAAAGCATTAAAATTAAACCTAATGAGAAAAATATCATTTACTATAGCTGTGACTATCATTATTTTAGCAGGAAGTCTATTCACCGGTTGTTGGTCTTCCGATCAGAAAAAAGACGCTGCCAAAGCTGAGGTAGTAGCTGCTCAGGAAAATTTGAATAAGGTGCAGAAAAATGCCGATATAGTTGCAGAAAAAGCCGCCACAGCGGATGAATTGAAAACATTTAAACTCGAGTCTGAACTTAAAATCAAGAATAATGAAGTTAGAATAGCTGAATTAAAATTGAAGATAAATAAATCAGGATCGGGACTTGATGAAGTATATGCAAAGAGAATTGACTCGTTGGAATTGAAAAACAAAAATCTTAAAACAAGAATGGGTGATTATGAAAAGACCCATAGTGAATGGTCGAAATTTAAACATGATTTTAATCGTGATCTGGATGAACTTGGTAATAAATTGAAAAATTGCAGTAGAGAACGGCAATAAATAATGATTCTCTGTAAAAGGCAGCTTTAACAACTGTCTTTTTTTTAAATAAAAAAAGAACGTGTGAATCATATAACTCTTATCTGAAATTGTGTAATTAATCCCGGAAACTTAGAATGTAAATTTGTCAATAAATTAAATACAGATTATCATAAAAACAACCTAATGAAAAAGTCAATTATAAGAATTACATTTCTAGGTGTTTCCTATACTATTCCAAATGCCACCAATGGCGTTATCAATTTTTATTTATCCGTTCCAATTTTTTAGAACGTATTAATTGAACTGAATTAGCATTAAACTATAAATAAAAACCATTAAAAAAATTCAATATGAGCAATCTACTTTATTTAATCGCAGTTGTACTTATCATCATTTGGGCAATCGGATTTTTTGCATACAGTGCAGGCGGAATTATTCACATACTGCTTGTCATTGCAATAATAGCGATTTTGTTTAGAATTATTAGAGGAAGATAAATTTGTCCCGGATTTACGAAAAAACGAGACAGTCTCAAAATATTTTGAGACTGTCTCGTTTTGTTTGAAATAGGACAAACACGAAGAAAAATCAAAACGATTTTAATTGATTTATTGTTATTTAAACAGTGCAAATATTCAAACGAAAGAGAATCAATTGGTATATTCAATTTTTTCTTTCCATTTTGGTGGTTTTTTTGTACTTTTGTGCAATCAATCAAAACTCAGGTTTATGCAACGAAAAATTATCAATTCGGCTATGCTCAATGGCCTTATAATGGGGTTTCTGTTCTCTATAAATTTTTTATTTTCCATTTCCAAAAACACGACTTTCCTTTTACTCTCCTACACGCTCGCTGCAATTATTGTGGTTACCATGTATCGAATGTCGGTACGCCATCGCGATGTTGATTGCGAAGGTGTTATTTCATATGGTAAAGCCTTTTTGTTTATCCTGCTCACTTTCTTTTATGCTGCACTTATTTCTACGGTTGTGAAATATGTTTATTTTCAATTTATCAATACCGGTTATTTGGAAAACATGTTTCAGGAAAGTATAAAAATGATGCAGCTATGGAAATTTCCTATGAATGATGCTGAAATTGCACAAATGGAAAGCATGTTCAAACCGGCAAGTTTCTCATTGATTTACATCTGGACAAACTTACTCTTGGGTACGATAGTCGGATTGATTATGGCTGCATTTGTAAAAAAAAATAAAAGCATTTTTGAAGAAAAATGAGAGAATGGGAAAATAGTAAATTGTAAATAATGAAATTGTAAATGTTTTAAAATATGGATATTTCAGTAATCGTACCGCTTTACAACGAAGAAGAATCGCTTCCGAAACTCTATGAGTGGATTGAACGTGTCATGAACGAAAATAAATATTCTTTTGAAGTTATTTTTATTAATGATGGGAGTACCGACAAATCGTGGGAGGTGATTGAAACACTTCAAAAAAAGTCGAAAAACGTTAGAGGAATAAAATTTCGTCATAATTATGGTAAATCTCCTGCTTTGTTTTGTGGCTTTAATGCTGCAAAAGGCGATGTGGTTATTACCATGGATGCTGATTTACAAGATAGTCCTGACGAAATACCCGGATTGTTCTCTATGATAAAAAATGAAAACTACGATTTGGTTTCAGGCTGGAAGAAAAAAAGATACGACTCCAAACTCACTAAAAATATTCCATCAAAAATATACAATTCTACGGCTCGAAAAGTAACCGGATTGCAACTTCATGATATGAATTGCGGACTTAAAGCATACCGCAACGAGGTTGTTAAAAATATTGAAGTATATGGTGAAATGCACCGTTATATTCCATTTTTGGCAAAGAATGCAGGATTTACAAATATCGGAGAAAAAGTGGTAGAGCATAGGAAACGCCAATTTGGAGAAACTAAATTCGGCCTTAACCGCTTTATAAATGGCTATTTGGATTTGATGACCTTGTGGTTTCTCTCTAAATTTGGAAAAAAGCCCATGCACTTCTTCGGATTGTACGGAAGTATAATGTTTTTGCTTGGTTTACTGGCAGTTGTAGTTGTCGGAGTAAACAAATTTATTGCTATTATTGAACATGTAAAAGCTCCATTGGTTACTGATAGTCCTTATTTTTATCTATCCATGTTGGCAATGTTACTCGGTACACAATTATTTCTTGCCGGATTTGTAGGTGAAATCGTAGCCCGAAATTCTACTGAACGAAATAACTACCAGATAGAAAAAGAAATTTAGTCTATAACTGTCAATTTGAAATGAAGCAATTATTAATCGTCGGATTTGGTGGGTTTATAGGAAGTATCGCTCGATTTTTGGTATCGAAATTAAATTTACATTGGCATTTTTTATCCATACCAATGGGAACTCTGACAGTTAATGTTTTAGGAAGCTTGATTATAGGTTTTTTAGCCGGAGTTTCTGCAAAAAGTGAGATAATTTCACCCGCCATGCGTCTATTCTTAATGGTAGGAATTTGCGGTGGATTTACCACCTTTTCGTCATTCACCAATGAAAATCTGACATTGATGCAAAACGGACAATTCTTTTCAGTCCTTTTGTATACCGGTTTTAGTTTATTATTTGGATTCTTAGCAGTTTATTTAGGATATATAACTTCTAATTTGTTGTAATATGCAATCCCCGGAACACAGTATTTTGAAAATTTATGCCAGCAGTACGGATAAAATCGGTTTTGATTTACTTTACGAACAATTAGTTGTGTTGGCTAAACGAAAAGGAATTTCAGG
>DATCHW010000213.1:0-3972 GCA_036508135.1 Ignavibacteria bacterium | reverse complement strand
GATTAGGATTAGATTTCAAATTCTAGACCTTCCTTTAACAAATAAAAAAAAGGCTGATCCTGGTGGTCAGCCTTTTTTTTATTTATTGCCTCACCCCCTCCTGTCCCCCGCCCCCGGGAGGGCGGGGGATGATAAGTTATGCTTTAATTGAAACTCACATATCTGATGCAGGTTTAGTAAATCTTGTCGGAATTTAAGTCCCTCCCTCCTGGGGGAGAGCCTGCCCCGCGAAGCGGGGGATTTAGGGAGAGGCTTATTTCAATATTTTATCCCCCTGTCATTCAGATACTTCAAATACTGATTAAGTCGGGGCGCTTTTGAAGCAGCCATCCTTTTGTACCATACTTCAGTGCTTACTTTGTCAGCATTTTCTACCGCAGCATTAACTATGTTTATATATAATAATCCCTCGATACCCAGATCCTGGTTGTTTATACCGTCAAGAATGTTTTTAAAAAGATTGATATTATCAGCAGGTTGTCCATTTGAAGCCAGATTAAAAGCCTCATCAAGCTTTTTATTCAGCTCATTATCTAGTGTAACACCATAAAACCAGAAACAATTGCTGGTGCAATCCTCAATAAGATCGAACCATTTTGTCCCGGGCTTCAGAGAAGGAAACTCAAGCGTGAATTGAAGTTTTTCTCCAACACTTTTAAAATTATATGTTTCGGGGCATACCGGGATGTTATTTGCTTTGGTCAGTTTCAACCTGCTTCCATCGGGATAAATAATAAATATATTTTTATCAGCACAAAAGTTACCTCCTTCGATCCTTTTGTTTTCAACGCTGAGAATAACATTTGTTGTCACTGATCCGATTTCAACCTTTATTATTTCAAGTGTTTCATGGCTTTTTAAGGCTGAGTTGGGTTGATTATAGGTTTGAGAATATGTATTTAGTGCACATGTCGCCAAAAATGTTAATATCAAAATTGTTCTCTTCATTTTCGGATTATTTTTAATTTTAGCCTGCAATTTATAAATTTAATATACCAGTATTATGATCTATTTTTTAAAATATTGAATTAGATGACTTCAGGTATGAATAATACAATGATATTCTATAAGTTACTAAGCAAGTTAACCAAATTGTAACAATTAAGTAACAGATACCTGATAACTATAACACTAAATGAAGTTAACTTTGCAGAGGAATATTTTACATTTATGGGGCGATCATTCATTGAAACAATTAATTAACACCAGTGATGAAAACAAAAAGAGAAGAATCAGTAATTGAAATAATTAATACATTCGTAGAAATGGCGGATACTGTCCTTGCCCAGCTTACTCTGCTTGAAAAATATATGGCAAAACCTGATGAGGCTGAAAGCGAGCAAATCATTTCGGAAATCAGAGAAAATGAAAATAAGATTGACAGATATGAAGTTCTGGTAAGTGAGAAATTTATTAATTTAATCATTCTTTATCAGCCTGTTGCATCCGATATTCGAAAAATTATTGCAATTGACAGAATGACAATAAACCTTGAACGGATTGGCGACAGGGTTATGAACATTCTTCACGCAATTACCAACATAAAAGATTCTCAGGAGTACAAAGCCATGATTGATGTGCTTACGGTAATGCTTCTTTCTGGTATTTCAATGGTTGAAAAAGCTCTCTTGTCATTTATAAACAATGATAATGAATATGCTGTGTGGACCATTAAAAATGACGAAGTGGTTGATGAAATGAACAATAAACTACTGATAAACAGCATTTCCAAAGCTAAGGTAAATGTTAAAACAAAAGAAATGCTGCTTAGCTATATTGATCTGAAGGATATTATTACAAATCTTGAAAGAATTGCCGATCATGCAACTAATATTGCCGAAGCTTCGATATATTCAATTCAGGGTACTGATATCAGACATTCAGGGTTGGATCCGAACCTGACAAATAAAGATGAAAAAAATTAATATATAAATAATCATGGAACTGAAAGGGAAACGGATTCTTATAGTGGATGATGAAGAGGATCTTTGCGAAATCCTTCAGTATAATCTCAGCAATGAAGGTTATCAGACTGAAATTGCACATTCGGCAGAAGAAGCTCTGAAAAGGCCGCTTGGTAACTTTGATCTTGTTCTACTCGATGTTATGATGGGTCAGATGTCGGGGTTTAAATTTGCAGACAAGCTGAGAAAAGATCTGAAACTCGATGTGCCGGTGATTTTCCTTACAGCAAAAGATACTGAGAATGATATTCTTACAGGATTTAGTCTGGGTGCAGATGATTACATATCCAAACCATTTTCAGTGAATGAATTAACTGCGCGGGTAAAGGCTGTATTAAAAAGATCTTATACCGACAAGGTTAACAGTAAATCTATCCTTCAATTCAATGGAATTGATCTCGATACAGTCCGTAAAAGACTTATTATAAATGATGAGCGTGTTGAACTAACCAAAAAGGAATACGAAATCCTGAAAACATTGCTTGAAAATCAGGGCAAAGTCTTTTCAAGGGAAGATCTCCTTATGAGAATCTGGGGACAGGATGTAATAGTCACCGAACGTACTGTCGATGTTAATATTACACGGCTCAGAACCAAACTGGGCCAATTCGGTTCATCTTTAAAGAATAAAACCGGCTATGGTTATTTTTTCGAATTTTAACTAATTAGTTGTATTAATGATTGTCAGAAATAAATTCAGAAATAATCTCTTCATTTACTATTCATCAATATTTGTATTATTTACATTATTGATCTTAAGTTATATTTATAAGAGGGAGAAAGAGTTCCGGATCTCAACTCTTAATGACGAGCTTGATCATATTACAGATGTTGTTGATAATTACATTAAGGCAAATTCCATTTATGAAAACGGAAATTGGATCCTTACTGATTCAATAGTCAAAATCCTTCCAAAGGAGAATCTGAGAATCACTGTTGTCAGTCCGGCCGGAGTTGTATGGTATGACAATTTATTCCGCGACTGGAAGAGTATGGAAAACCATAAAGCAAGACCTGAGATCAATGAATCGCTCTATTCTGACTTTGGCAAATCTATCAGAAAATCAGGAACAACCGGCAAAGAATATTATTATTATGCAAAATATTACAGCAGATACTACGTAAGGGCAGCAGTAGTTTACGATCTCAAAACCATAAATTTTCTTTCTGTAAAAAAATATTTTATTATAATCGTAACTCTTTCATTTATTGCAATATGGCTTATTCTTTTAGCAGTAACTAATAAATTCGGCAAGTCTATTGCCCGACTCAAGGATTTCGCAGTTAGTGTAGCTAATAATGAACAGTTCAACTATGATTCTAAATTTCCAAAAAACGAACTGGGTATTATTGGTGAAGAGATAATTGAGATTTATAATAAAATGCTGAAAACACAAAATGACTTGTCCAATGAAAAGGAAAAGCTCTTCAGCCATCTTAATGCATTAAATGAGGGTATTGCATTTTTCTCACATGACAAGACAAAGATTCTCACAAATAATCACTTCATCCAGTTCATGAATATGATTTCCGGTGAACTGACAATATCTTCTGGCAATTTTTTTAAAATACGTGAGTTTATTCCTGCTGTTGAGTTTATTGAAAAACAGGCTGGAATTGAAATCAGATCATCTGATCTGCCAAAGATGGAATATCAGATTAGCAAAAACAGCAAGTTCTTTAAAGTACAATGCGTTGTATTTCACGACAATAGTTTTGAAATAATTTTGAGCGACATCACAGTTGCAGAGAAAGGACGACTTATTAAACAGGAAATGACTTCAAATATTGCTCACGAGTTAAAGACACCGATCTCCTCTGTCAAGGGTTATATTGAAACCCTTATCAACGAACCTGAAATGGAATTTGATAAACAAAAGTATTTCCTTGAAAAGGCTCTTGCTCAAAGTGACAGACTTACCGGTCTGATAAATGACATAGTTGTTATAAATAAGATTGAAGAAGGGGGAAATACGTTTTTAAAGGAAAAAGTAAATGTCAGGGAAAT
>DATCHW010000212.1:0-1404 GCA_036508135.1 Ignavibacteria bacterium | reverse complement strand
TTTACCAGCTCTTTGGGGGTTTAGCTCAGTTGGCTAGAGCGTGTGACTGGCAGTCACAAGGTCGGGAGTTCGATTCTCCCAATCTCCACTCATATAATCAGACAGTTATAAACGAAAGGTGTAACTGTCTTTTTTATTTGAATACACCAGTGAATACACAGGGACTACTGTAGGAAAGCGATTAACTCAAAGGACATTCCGATTAAGTTTTTTTACAGCTTATTGTGGAATTAATATTTCAAGAAAAAATAACTGAATTAATTTTGACCATGTAAATATGCTCTAACTAATTCGAGTAATCTTTTGGATTCTAAAGGTTTATTAATGTAATCCACGCAGCCTGCAGCAATTGCTTTCTCCCTATCCCCTAACATTGCATAAGCTGTCTGAGCAATAATTGGTATCTTTGAGTTTATTTGCCTGATAGTCTTAGTTGCTTCATATCCGTCCATAAAAGGTAATTTAATATCCATTAATATTAAACTGACTTCAGGATTCATTTTTACAAAGTTGACTGCCTCTCTACCATATGTAACATGATGAATTTTAATATTTAATGGTCTGAGAAACTCTTTTATAAGCATAAAGCTGACTTTATCATCTTCAACAACAAGAATAGGTTTTTTGGACTCAATCGTTAAAGAAGAACTTGTCTTTTGTGATTGCTTGTTCGAAATCGAAAAACTTGAGGGAGCAATATAGGGTAATGAAAAGAAGAAATTGGTGCCTTCACCAACTTTACTATTAAACCAGATCTTCCCGCCAAGTAAACTAATAAATTTATCAGCTATTGACAACCCTATACCAGAACCCTCTGTATTCATCCCCTGGTAATTGAATTTAGTAAAACGATCAAATATTTTCTTCTGATCTTCTTCAGGAATTCCCGTACCGCTATCTGATACTGAAAAAATTATTTCCCTATTTATCTTTTCGCATCCAAATGTAATTGTGCCTCGGGTGGTGAACTTTACGGCATTAATAATTAAGTTTGATAATACTTGTTTTAGACGAAGAAGGTCAGATTTAATTATAAGATCTCCATTCAGGGTGTAGCTAATTAAAATATCGGACTTTTCTCTTTTTATCAGATCAAGTGAAAATGAGTCTTTAAGTTCAATAAATAGTTCACGTATATTGATATCTGAATATTTTATTTCTAAATCGCCAGCTTCTATCTTTGACAAATCTATAATATCGTTGATCAGTCGAAGAAGATTATAGCTACTGTTTTGGATAATACTAATATATTTTTGTTTATTATCAGAATCAGACCCATTGCCAAGAAGCTCACTGAATCCTACAATTGCATTCATAGGTGTTCTGATCTCATGGGACATATTTGCAAGAAAGGCCGATTTTAGCTTATCAGATTTTATTGCATTCTCCTTTTGCCTTATAAAT
>DATCHW010000211.1:0-3551 GCA_036508135.1 Ignavibacteria bacterium | reverse complement strand
AACAAAAGTAAACCCAGTAATTCCATTTAGCGTTACACAATTGCAGAAATAAGTTATATCATTCACACATATTTAGGTGAAAACTAATGATTTAAGATAGTTGCTGTCTACAAAATCCTGTCTTGCTTTTTAGTCAGGTGGTTTACTATAAGTATTTATGTTTCAGAAAAAAATCAACACTAACAAAAAGGCAAATTAAATAAATCAAATATAAAAACAGATAAATAAATCGCTGGTTAAGTATTCATTTTCTATTTATTACAATGCTTGTTGATTAACTCATACAATAAGGTCTTATTAATTGGTTTTGAAATGTAATCATTGCATCCTGCTTCTATTGCCTTTTCTCTTTCACCCAAAAATGCATAGGCTGTTTGTGCAATGATGATTACATCTTTATTAAATTGACGGATTTGACGTGTAGCTTCGTATCCATCCATAACAGGCATTTTAATGTCCATCAAAATCAAATCAAGGTCAGGATTATTACGACAAGCCTCAACAGCTTCTACTCCTGTTTTTGCATCAAATATATCATAATTGATTTTTTGAAGTCTTCTGTTGAGAAGTATATAAGATATTTCATCGTCATCAACAACCAATATTTTAAGTTTTTTAATTTCAACTTCTTCATTTTTTTCAGAAACAACATTTATGATTGGAGTTTTTTCTTCTGATACAGCAATGTAAGGGATAGTAAAATAAAATGTAGAGCCTTTCCCCTCTTCGCTTTCCACCCATATCTTTCCACCAAGCATTTCTACATAACTTTTGGATATTGATAACCCCAAACCACTGCCTTCATATCCTCGGTTATTCGATTCACTACCTTGCATGAATCTTTCAAAAATTATTTTATGCTGGATTGGTGGAATGCCTACTCCACTGTCTTTTACAAAGAATTCAAGGTATTCCCCCTTTTTTTCATACCCAAATTCAATTGAACCATCATAAGTAAATTTAATAGCATTTTTAACAAGGTTATTGAGGATTGAATATACCTTTTCATTGTCTGTTTTAATGATGGCTTCTTTCGGAGGTAAACTGGTTTTAAATAAAAACTGTAACCCTTTAATTTCAACTTCTGGTTTGAAGAATTTATAAGTGAATTCAATCTTCTCGTTAATATTCGTTTCCTTGATATCAACTTGAATAAGTCCCGATTCAATTTTCGAAACATCAACAATATTATTGATGGTATTGAGCATACGTGCGCCACTAATCTGGATGATTTGAATAAAATCTTGTTGCTTCTCAACTGTTAAGTTCGGTTCTTTCAATAGTTCGGTAAAGCCAAGAATGCCGTTCATAGGAGTACGAATCTCATGGCTCATATTAGCAAGAAATGTGGATTTCAAGCGGTCGCTTTCTTCGGCTTGTTCCTTTGCTTTAATTAATTCTAATTCAACCAATTTGCGCTCGGTGATGTCTTGAATTGTTCCAACCATAGTTATTGGTTGATTATTATCATTAAATTTAAGATTACCTATTCCATAAACCCACCTCTCTGCTTTATCATTCTGCCGAATAATTTTATATTCTTTATTAAATTTGATTTTGTTGCCTATTACTTCCTGATTAAAATAATCTGTCATAATATTTTGCCATTCAGGATGGATAATTGATGCCCATCCTTCAACTGATTTGTCAAAATCAGAATCAATTCCAAAAATTTTATCAAGAACTTCAGAACTTACCCATTTGCCTGTAGTAATATCCATCAAATATGTTCCAAGGTTAGCAATAACCTGAGTTTCTTTTAAAAAACTCTCGCTGTTCTGAAGTTTCTCAGCTATCTGTTTGCGCTCAGTGATGTCGTTAATAATGGATAAAATGTGGGATTTGTTTTTGATATGGATGATTTTGGCGTAAAACAAAGCCGTAATGATTTCCCCATTCTTTCTCTTGAATAAGAATTCCTTTCCTACTACATCCCTGCCCTCAAGAAGAGAAGATATTACCCACTTTTGCTCTTCTTTATCTACCCACATGTTGAGTTCAACCGCTGAATTGTTAATTACCTCTTCTTCGGTGAAACCCGAAACCGAGGTAAAGGCATCATTGACTTCGATGAATTTTCCATCTTCCGCACTCGTTATCGTGATTGCATAAGGGGATGTCAGGAAAGCCTTGGAATATTTCTCTTCGCTTTCATGCAATGCTTCTTCTGCCTGTTTACGCTCAGTGATGTCTTTTATAAAAACGACAACTCCAACTATTCGTTTTTTCTGAAATATTGGATTCCAATTAAACTCATAATAGATATCAAAATCAGGCTGAAATTGTATTTCAGTAAATCCTTCACCACTTAATGCTCTATCTATACTTTTTTTAACGATTCCTCTTATTTCAGGAATCCTCATACATTCGAGCAAATTCACACCAATTTTAATATCAACATCCCACACTTTTTTCATTTCCTCACGATGCTTTTCACTAAATGCAGTGTAACAATAAGCATTATCTAATGAAAAGATAATAATGTCAATTGGACTAAGCATGGCTGTGAGCAGTAAGTGTTGAGATTTTAATACCTCATGTGTCATTTTGTGCTCAGTGATATCTTTATGGTACGATTCCTTTAAGGAACTATTCTCTTGCTGCAAATCCTGTAACTCTTTTAAGAGTTCTTCTTTAGTTTTGTCTTTCATTTCTTCGATGCAATCTCTTGGGTTTAATACCCCGACACTTATAGTGTACTTTGCTTGTTTTTGGTTTGATAATACCTCATGCGGTTACAGCCAGTTAATTCATTAATGGGAAAGAGCACAGAAAGATAATAAATCTTATTCTATTCAAGAAGATTTATGACTTATAATATGACGTTCCCTCTTCGCAAACAAACGGACGTTAATTAACCCCAGCCAGAACAGGGGAAGATTCCTGTTTCTCTCTTGCATGTCTTAAAATATACCCTGACTTAAGTCTGGTCTTTTTATCTTTTGACCCTTTGGCAGACGCCCAAGAAGATCATTACTAAAGGGAAAGATTATCTAATTGCCTCAACATCAGCAAAAGGGTTTGATAGCATTGTACATAAAGTAAAATTGTTGGATGGATATTATAACAAAGGTTTTGTATATCTGTTTGTTATGGATTTGCAAACAGATCGAGTATATATTGTTGATCTGTTTATAGAATGTCCAGAAGATAAATGTACGTGCTTGCTATATGAACTGAAAGATTTTAATAAGTTGAAGGATTATCAGGCTGTTAAATCATATTGTGGAAAAGTTGATGATGCTAAAAAGAAACCTCTTGATAATTGTAAAACAAATATAACCGATAATGATTTATTGGAGTTTGATTATTCATAGTTATGAAAGACCAAATTATGAATATTAATAATTCT
The DNA here is from genome assembly GCA_036508135.1 of Ignavibacteria bacterium. Classification (GTDB taxonomy): domain Bacteria; phylum Bacteroidota; class Ignavibacteria; order Tepidaquicellales; family Tepidaquicellaceae; genus DATCHW01. The sequence continues at coordinate 199 of DATCHW010000211.1, read as the reverse complement.
GAAGTCAATTGTCCATTTTATCCCTGTCATGATAAAACCAAAGGTGGTAAATTTATAATTACAAATGAAAAATCTATCTGGGATTGTTCTAATTGTAATTATATTCATAAAAAAATTATTGTTGATAAAATATTCAAACTAATCCAGTTAATGGAAAATGATTTTATAAAACTTAAATAATAATTCTTAAAATGATAAA
>DATCHW010000210.1:0-6145 GCA_036508135.1 Ignavibacteria bacterium | reverse complement strand
ATTAAAATTAAATCAATATCACAAATTAATTGAGCAAAAAGATACTGATAATAATAAAAGAATAGATGATTTATTGGATGAAATTAAAAAAGATCCATTAAACTTTAACGGAAATGAAAGAAAAGACGCAATCAAACGTGTCAGTTATAAAGATAATCCTGCAGGCTCAATGGCAGTGACAATGTACTGCCTTGATGCATTGAAAACATTCGAAGGTAAAGAAAAAAACTTTGTTCAGGAAGTAACTCTCGAAATTGCTTTACTCGGAACATTTGGACTTTATCCGGGAGATACTGAAAAGAAATATTCTCTGAAGAGTATTCCTGATAAACAATTTACTGCGCTTCATCTGCTTTCGTTCGAATACGTAGGTTTCCAAATGACTGAACCTTCACTTGATACACAACTCGATTTTAAAAACGAATATGAAAATGCAAAAAAATTATTTATTAAATAAATTTGTATAAATTATGTCAATAAGAATATTACATTGCGGTTCTAATGTCGAAAATTATAATTTATGCATTAGTGAAAAGGTTGCAGGATTTCTAAATAGAGGTCCTCAAACAGGTGACATCATTTATTTAGCCGTAAAAATAAATAATCAAAGTTTATGTGGTGCAAGGGGGACACTTACAGATTTTACAGACAATAAACCATGGAAAGATGCTGATAGTTATGTTCATTGTCTTACATTATCGTGTATAGAGTATTGTAAACCTTTTGAACTAAAAATATTATCCCAAACAGGAGGAAAATATTGGTCTTTGAAATACATACGAGGTGTAAGGAGTCTGGATGAGAAGGCAAGCAAATTAATCACTGATAAATTCAATAAAAATAAATCGGAAACATTTCATGAATTTAAGTATAATCCTGTTGAAGAAGTACCTAATGGAACAACAGAAATAGAAGATTCAATCGCAGAGATTGAAACAGAAAATCTTAAACCGTCAGAACTTGAAAAAATAATGGAAGATATACCTGAAGCCAAAATTAAAGTTTTAGGTACTTTTCAAACAATTAATTTTTTGAACGAAACCGATAGAATAATAGGTATTGAAACATTAGTAAATGAAAATTTTTATTCTCTTTTTCCTCATTATCCTGAAAATAAAACAATATTAATTCCTGAAAATAGAATGTTTTTATCAACAGGAGTTGAAGTTCATGATGGATTCAGCATACCGGGGATTAGATCTATCCCAGATGCATTATTAATCGTTTATAATAAACAATCTAAACATCCCTTGGATATTAATATTATCGAATATGAGTGTTTCGGACAGAAAAAGTATCGTTCTTTAGATAAATCAAATTATTTTAATGGTCAGGTTATTCCACAATTAATGAAGTTTGCATCTAATTTTAGTATAGTAACAGATAGACAAATGCGTCATAAAACAATAGAAGATTGGTCTAAAAAAATTATTGATTATATTTTTAAGAATGAATTTCTTCAAAAAAAAGTTACAAATTGGATAAAGGAGATCCATAAAGATATCCATGAACAACAAATTGGTTTGGAATTAAATACTTTACTGCATAATGCTTTCAAAACTGATTTAAAAGTTATGTTAATTATTGATGATTTAAGCACTGAACAAAAAGATACTTTAAAAAATGTTATTAAAGCATTTAGATTAGAAAATGGTGAAAGTGTAAAATTTATAGGTTATATTATAAAATTAGTTCAAAAAATAAATTTGTTAAACTCTGAAGCAGAATATGCTCTAACGGTTCAATAAATATTGAAAATTAACCCCCGCAAATCCGTTCCATCCACGTTCAATATCCCATTAAATTTATCCCCTCTTTTTTTTCTTGAAATAAAATAAAACATTTCTTAAATTATTTCCGACAAAAACTTTCTTTTAAAAACTTAAAAAAAAACATTATGCCATCAACCTCAGAAACAGGTCATGCGAAAAATGTAGCTAATTTTGAAGATGTAATCACTTTCTCCTAGTTTCGAAGATCTACCTTCGAAACATTTTTCCAGTCTGTTTACCAATTTTCCGATTGAGAATCTAAAATTTATTCCTTTACGAATCGAGATTCGTTTAAGAAAGTGGAAAACCTCTTACTACCTATTAATCATCATCTCCTTTATTTCATCTAATTAATGTTTAATTTCTCACTTTAAAATATTATATTGATTTATAAATTATAATTAAATAATACCTATAAAAACATATATTTATGAAGACTAAGAAAGACTTTTTGAAGGAAACAATTCAGCATTTTGATATTAAGGCTCACAATGTAATTCCTCTCGTTGAATCTTATAAGAATATGGCTTTTCAGGCAAGGAATTTATACCGCGCATCTAAATATTATGATATGATGCTTGCAGATGAAAAATGTTCCGTGATTTTATGTCTTGCCGGTTCGCTTTTTTCTGCAGGATTAAAAAATGTTGTTGTGGATATGATTCGAAATAATATGGTTGATGCAATAGTTTCAACCGGTGCAATTATAGTTGACCAGGACTTTTTTGAAGGGCTTGGGTTTAAGCATTATATCGGTACTCCGTTTGTGGATGATAGTGAACTGAGAGAACTGCACATTGACAGGATATATGATACATTTATTGACGAGGACGACCTCCGCGTATGTGATATGACAATAGCTGACATCTGCGATACTCTCGAAAAGAGACCTTACTCTTCCCGCGAATTCATCTGGCATATGGGAAAATACCTTTCCGAAAAAGGAAAGAACAAAGATTCGGTAGTTCTTACTGCTTATGAGCACAATGTTCCGATTTTTGTCCCGGCATTCTCAGATTGCTCTGCCGGCTTCGGATTCGTTCATCATCAGTGGAATAATCCTGTTAAAAATGTCTCAATTGACTCCGCTAAAGATTTTCTTGAACTTACCAAAATAAAACTTGAAGCATTTGAAACAGGAATTTTTATGGTGGGCGGCGGAGTTCCTAAGAACTTTACTCAGGATATTGTTGTAGCGGCTGAAGTCCTGGAAAAATATGTGCCTATGCATAAATATGCAATTCAGATTACCGTTGCGGATGAAAGAGACGGTGCACTTTCCGGCTCTACGCTGAAAGAAGCAAGCAGCTGGGGCAAAGTTGACACGACTTATGAACAAATGGTATATGCGGAAGCCACAATAGCAATGCCTCTAATTGCGGGCTATGCTTATCATAAAGGTAACTGGAAAAACAGAAAGAAACGCGAATTCCAGACGATGTTTCTCTTTAAAAAATAAAATCAAAATTTATGATTAAAGGGGGAGGGAATTTAAAACTAAAAATTTACAGGAATATAACCGGACTTGTAATCAGGTGCTGGTATTCAACCGAGAAAGTAAATCTTGGCTTAGGAGTATTTTTCGGATACGGATTTATTGAAAGACAATATTAAATAGTAACCGATGTCGTTGCCGGAAATTTTATTAATCGCACTCGGACTTGCGATGGATGCATTTGCTGTTTCAATATGTTCCGGTGCTAAAGAAATTACAAGAGGTTTACGCCCCACTTTCAGACTTTCATTTCATTTCGGATTATTTCAGTTTTTGATGCCGATATTAGGATGGTTTCTCGGGTCATGGATTCAGGATTATATTGTATTTATAGACCATTGGATTGCCTTTGGTTTACTCGCTTTCGTGGGGGTTAGAATGATAAAATCCGGTTTTGCCAAAGACGAGGTACCTGATAACCTTGACCCTTCTAAAGGAATGAACCTGGTGATGCTGAGTATTGCAACAAGCATCGATGCTTTCGCAATTGGTCTCAGTTTTGCAATGCTAAAAGTGAATATATGGTTCCCGGGAATTGTGATTGGTGTCGTAACGGGAATATTATCTTTAATTGGTGTACAGCTTGGAAATAAACTTGGGATAAGGTTCGGAAAGAAAATGGAACTGATAGGCGGAGCGATATTGATTATAATAGGGGTCAGGATTTTATTTGAACACTTATATATTAATTGAAAAATTAGATAAATTTTTTTATGCCGAATAAATTGTTATTTATTTTCTTGCTGTTCTTTTTTAATTGTAACGGAAGAAGTATTCCCGGTATTGAAAATAAAAAAACTCCTGAAACCGTAAAAGATTCTATTGAATTCAATTATGACTCCACTATCAATGAATTAAAAAGCACTCTGAGCAATGATTTCATAATAAAGACTTCTTCCTGCTTTGTAATTGCAAGTAACCTTACGGAAAATGAAACACGGAAAATTATTGATAATACTATTGCTTCTGCTGAAGAATGCTTTTATAATGATTACTTTGAAATAAAACCTGATGAAGTTATAAAGATATTTCTTTTCAAGGATGATAAAACGTACAAATTCTGGGCAAAGACATTGTATAATGATTATGATGACCTCTCTCCCTACGGCTATTACAAGTCATCTAAAAAAGCAATGCTGATGAATATAAATACAGGCTCGGGAACGCTTGTGCATGAAATGACACACGCTTTTGTGAGATATGATTTTCCGGATATACCTTCCTGGTTTAATGAAGGGCTTGGCTCACTCTATGAACGATGTTCATTGAATAACAAAAAAATTATCGGATATGTTAACTGGCGGCTTCCACGCCTGCAGAAGGATATTAATGATAAATCATACAAGAGTATCGATTATCTTGTGAATACCGGTGATGAAGAATTTTATGGTGAAAACAGCGGGTTCAATTATGCTCAGGCAAGATATCTGTGCATGTACCTTCAGGAAAAAGAATTATTGAAAAAATTTTACAAAACCTTCCGCAGCAGATATAGCGAAGATATTACAGGAAAGAAATTTCTTGAGGAAATTCTTAATAAAAATATTTCCGATATAGACTTTGAATTTAAATCCTGGGTTATGACATTAAAACTGAATGACTGATTTTATTAATTAAAAAATATAAATCTCTTCTATAAACAAAAGGACAAAAAATTTCTTTCAATTATTAATTTCTAATTATTAATTGTTATCTTACTTCCCTGATGATTTTCACCACTTTATATATCTTATAAATATCGCTTTTTTTGTGTACGGTGGGAGGAAATTTTGTGTTTATGGAATATAACATAATCTTATCATTACCCATAAATCTTATCAGTTTAGCATTACTCATATAAGAGTCCGGAATTGTTTTGAAATTCACCACAACTGCCCTTCCGTCTTTTATCTTTGCAGGATCATCAACGCATAGGAGCAGGTCTCCCGGATTTATATATGGTGCCATCGAGTCGCCCCGTGCTATAGCAATAAACGGATTTAAATAATGGCTTATATCCGAGAGTTCATAATACTTTAAAGAATCACCGTTCATCTGTGTATAAACAGGAACGCCGCATTCTACTTCCCCGAGTACAGGGATTCTCTTCGTTTTCTTAATGCTTTCCTGTTTTATCACCATCATCTCGCCTTCTCCATTAAGAAGCCAATTCAGGTTGCATCCTGCTTTGTGAATCTTATTCAGGATTTCCGGCAGTGGTAACCTCTCACCGTTGAGGTATTTATGCAGCATCTGGGGGGACATTTCTATTATACCGGCAAATTCTGCTTTCGTAGAGCTAACCGCATTTGCAAACTGCGTCAGCCGGGCGCTGAAAATTTTTTTATCCATTTTAGTATTTGTTTATTTTACAGTTATAAATTAGTTGATTAATACCATCTTGACAAAATAAATCATTTAGTTTATATTTGTTATGTAGATTATATTACTCTCACAATATAATACAAATAGTTTATATCTGCAACACCAGGAAAAAATCATAAACAAAAAATTAAATTAGCAAATTATGCCTAAAAAAACCGATTTAATATATAAGTCTATTCCGGATTATCCGGATTACTTTGCCTGCTCAAACGGGAAAATATATTCATCCAAAAGAATGAATTCAACGGACGGTACAAATAACCTTCGCTACAAAGAGCTTACCGCCTATATTCAGCCCGGTTCTAAATATCTCTCTGTCAATCTTGTGAAAGATAAAACAAAAATATCAATTAACGTACATAAACTTGTAGGTTGGGCTTTTACGGGTTGTGACCCGTATAAATACCGTTACACCCATAAAAGGAAAAATTATCTCGATAATACCCCGTATAATTTAGAGTGCCATGAACTTGAAATCACAGACGAAAATGAAAACCGGCTAAAAGAACTTGAA
>DATCHW010000209.1:0-1612 GCA_036508135.1 Ignavibacteria bacterium | reverse complement strand
AACAAAATAATATTAGAAACAATAAAAACTATAAGCCCTGCAAATAAAATAATCATTGCATAACTGTTTATATTCTCATAATAACTGATAAATAAAACAAGTAATGAAACCCATATAATATTTATTAATAATATTAATGTTCCCTTACTATTAATATTAAATATCCTTTTAACATCTACTTTGGAATATTTTTTGAAAATATAGACTCCTATAAGTGCTAAAAGGCAGCATGCCATTAGCATAATTGTTTTTATAATAGGTTCCTCAATATGTGAAAAATTCATTATAATATCCAATGTACTTTCTGATAAAATTAAAATAAGACCAATTGCAATAACAAATTGAACTAATTTCTAATTATGACCTAAATCGTTGAATTTACTTATGCTGCAAAGATGACATCTAATTGTGCTTCAAATAGTTCTTCTGGAGTTTTGTACTGAAGTATCCTTCTAGGGAGGGTATTCATCCAATCCTCTATAAATGAAATATCAGAATCACTATAGTCTGACATACGTTTTCCTTTTGGAATGAAGCGACGTATTAATCCGTTGTGACGTTCGTTAGTTCCTTTTTCAAAGGAAGAATATGGATGGGTGAAATATACCTGTGTATCAGTGCAAGCTTCAATTGTGGATAAATCAGCGAATTCAGAGCCATTATCCCCAGTTATTGTTTTGAATACTTGGCTAAATTGACAACCGTATAGGTTGCAGATAATTGCAAGCTCATTCATAACTGCATCAACAGTTTTAGCTACAATCTTTCGAACAATAGCATTTCTAGTTTTACGTTCAACGATAGTCAAAAGGACACAGTCATTGCCTGATTTTTCGCCGATTACGGTATCAATCTCCCAGTGGCCAAATTCCTCACGATTATTTATATCAGCTGAACGTTCCTCAATGCTTTTACCAAGGATTTTCTTGTGTTTCTTGACTCTTGCTGGCTTAGTATTTCTACGTAGCTTTATTGGTAGATCTATATTTTTAACATTGAGCAATCCAAGGTCAATATAGTTATACAATGTTTTTGTGCATACTATTTGAGAACGTTCAAACAGTCCAGTTTTAAGCGAACTGCCTACGCAGGCGTCAGGTGACCAAGAATCTTTTTTAATCTTCTCTACTACATAGTCTATAAAAACACAGCATTCCAACCGTTTAAAGCTTCGACACGAATTTAGGCGATTTTTTTTATAAATAGCCTCCCCTGTATCTGCAATATAAACTTCAACAGGTTTGCCTTGTTTGATCTGTGTAGTAGTACCACGACGTATTTCATTGAGAACAGTGTTTATAGGACGATTTAGTTCTTTAGCTATCTTATATGATGAAAGCCCATCTTTAAGACGAAGTTGAATGGTCATACGCTCTTCAAAATTCAAGTGTTTATTTTTTCTGGATACTGTGATATTATTTTGGTAGTCCATAGTGATTTTCCTCCGTGTTTATGCTTTTCTTTTAGCGATTAAATCATAACACAGAAAAATCCACTATGGATTTTTCTATTGGTTCAATTTCATTTTACAACAGGTCAAAATTTAGAAGATATTCAAAAAGAAAATCAGGGTAAGGTTGAATATACTTTCTATGATGGAAAGTCAGATCAA
>DATCHW010000208.1:0-1123 GCA_036508135.1 Ignavibacteria bacterium | reverse complement strand
CCGGCAATAAACACACCTTCGCCTTTGTAGGAGATTGCTCCAAAAACATCATGTAAAATCAGCTCATCATCTTTTTTTAATTTCAGCAATTCGTTGGTTACACCTTTGTGTGCCGGATATGTTTTAATGCTAAATTCGAGGAAATCATTTTCGGGAAGGCAAGTGAAAGTAAAAGGATTCTTCTTTCCTTTCCAATCGGGTTTATTTATCGAAACTTCGGTGGCTTGCCCGGGTGTGAATTGTACACTTCAGGTTTTTCAGTAACCAGTTGCAGCACATCGTGGGTGATATGCTTAATTGATTTAATCTTTACAATAAATTGTTTCATATTCGGGTTTTTATTACTTTAATTTAAATTGACTGTTTTAAATTTTCATAACTTTATTTTCTTCATTAACCCTTACAGATAAAATAATTGCATTCAGCACTGTAAAAGTAATAGCCGTATAATACAAATGAAATACCAGCGGAATAATTGCAATTTTTGCAATTACAACCAGGTAATTTGGGTGTTTAACGTATTTGTACACACCTTTTTTTATCAAGGGGAAACCCGAGATATGATAAATTTTTGTGTTCCAGAATTTTCCAAGCGACGTGATAACCCAAACTTTAAATGACAAAAACAAGAAATAGAGAACAAAGAAAAATAGACTGAAAGACTCTGTTTGCTTTGTTGTATATTCAATAATTAATGAGACGATAAACAGTACGTGAAGTGCAACAATGTATGGATAATGTTTCTGCCCATATTCAATTGCCCCATTCTGCAATAACCATATTTCATTTCTTCGTGAGAGGATTAGTTCTCCTATTCTCAAAAGGATAATGAACGATATGAAGAGTACAAAAGCCATCGTATTATTTGTTCATTTGAAGTAAAACCATCTCACACGAAAACCCGGGACCCATGGAAACCATTAAGCCATAACCGTTTTCGAAGCCATGCTTAAAAAACCGTTCCAACACATATAAAACTGTAGTACTGGACATGTTGCCATTATCGTTCATCACCTCCCGGGTATTCTTCAAAAAATCCCCTTCCACTCCCAGAGCTTCTTCATAAGCCGTTAATACTTTCTTGCCGCCCGGATGGAAAATAAAATTCTTAATATCCGATAGT
>DATCHW010000207.1:0-134660 GCA_036508135.1 Ignavibacteria bacterium | reverse complement strand
AAGACTGTATTATGCAATATCATAAAAAAATACAATACTTAATAACGACATATATTATTAGACGCTCTTAATGTGTTTTCAATTATAATAATATAATTTCACTGTTCTATGTATAATAAATACCTGCAATAAAATTGCTGACAGGTCGGGAAGATGCCATGGTTCGAATCTGGCCATCCCGACTATAAAAAAGAGGTCAATGAACTGATTTTTTTGCTTTATAAAAATACGGGGTCGTCCCGATAAATGGGCGTTATTCTCACCAAATCAATCAGAGTTCTTCTAAAACTTTCATTCGATAACCAACACCGGATTCTGTAATAAACATTTTGGGATGAGCCGGATTATCTTCGAGCTTTTTTCTTAGTTGGGCTATGTAGACTCGCAAGTATTGTGTTTCATCGGAATATGGCCTGCCCCAGATTTCTTTAAGAAAATAATTATGCGTCAATACCTTCCCGGAATTCCTTATAAATAAAGCAAGGAGAGAGAATTCGGTCGAAGTAAGTTTGACTATTTCTTCTTTCTTTTTAACTTCCCTTGTAGAGAAATCAACAGTAATATTACCGTTAGTAAATACCGGAGACTTTTGTTCCGGCTGGGAGTGACGGAGGCTTGCCCTTATTCTTGCAAGAAGTTCACCTGCATTAAAAGGTTTAGTGATGTAATCATCAGCACCTGAGTCCAGGGCTGCGATAATATCCTGCTCGGAATTCCTGACTGACAAAATTATAATTGATATATCTGAAAACCCCCTGATTTTTTTTAGCAAGCTCAAACCATCTTCATCTGGTAAACCTAAATCGAGCAATATTAAGGATGGTCTGCAATTAATTATTTCCTGCAAGCCTGTTTTTGCATTTTCAGCTTCAAATACTTTATAGCCGGAATTTTCAAGACTGATTTTAAGTAATCTTCTTATTTGTATTTCATCATCAATGACTAAAATATTTTCCGATATGCTCATAATAATATTAATTAAATTTCTGCGGAATTTTTATCACAAATTTAAGACCGCCGGTAATTTTATTCGATGCAGTTATTGTTCCTTTGTGCACTTCTGAGATTCCTTTGGCAATTGATAATCCGAGCCCGGTTCCCCCGGAAACTTTATTATCTATTCTATAAAATTTATTGAAAATATGTTCAAGATTTTGTTCGGGAATTCCTTTCCCGTTGTCGGAAATGATTAAATAAAAATTAATCTCATCGAAAGTAGCTTGCAATTCTATTTTGGAATGCGGGGAAGTATATATCAGTGCGTTTTGTAAAATATTATTTAAAGCCTGCTCTACTAAAACAAAATCTACGTTTATAAAAGGGAAATTTTCCTGAATATCTATTTTAATTTCGTGGGGCTTTAATTCTTTTTCATAATTATTCAACACTTTATTAAATAAGTCGTTGACGTCGCAGGGTTTGATATTTGGGATTAATTTTCCGCTTTCGAGTCTTGCCATATCGAGAAGGTTTTCGACGAGTCTGTTTAACCTGATGGAGGCGGTATTGATTTCTTCGAATAATTGATTTTGAGTAGTGCTGTTTATTGTAGATGGAGATTGATGAAGAAAACTAGATGCTCCCATTATTGTGGCGATTGGTGTTTTCAGTTCATGAGAAATACTATCGAATAAAGTTTTATATAATTTCTCTGATTCTTCCCAAAGCAGAGCTTTATTAGCCTTCCGGTTTAATAACTCGCGCTCTGTTGCAGCCCCTGTTTGTTTAATAAAATTGTCAATTAAGGACTCCTGCTCCCTGAACATAATTTCTTTTTTCATTTTCAAGCCAATAACTCCATAGGTTCCGCGCGGACCATAAAGCGGGTAATAAATATATTCGGCGAAAGGAAGGGAATCCGTATATTGACCGGCTCTTTTTTTATTTACATAAACCCATTGAGCGACGCTTAATTCCTTTTCGGATATATTTTTTAATTCCGAATTGTGAACTTCTGATAATTCGTTTTTGTCTTCGTCAAAAAGTAAAAAAACCACCCCAGCGTTAAAAACTTTTTTTAAATTTTTAACAGACTCTTTTATCACTTCATCGAAATTTTTTGCGTTTGAAAGGTCGTTAGCGAGATTATAAAGTGCAACTGCTCTTTCTTCTCTTTGCATAACTGTCTTTTCTCTCTGCCGGATTTTTGTTGTTAAGATACCTGTAACCAGAGCGATGATAAGAAACATAATGAACATTAATATGTCTTCAATTCGGCTGATTAAAAAAGTGAACTTTGGCGGAACGAAAAAATAATTCCAAATCACCGGGCTGATGACAGCAGAAAGAAGTACGGGACCGGGTCCAAAAATGAGCGGAAGTAAAGTTACAACGAATAACAGTATTAATGCAACCGTCTGATACCCAAGAACTGAACTAAAGGGATAGCAGATTGCTGCAACAGTACATACAATTAAAGCAGAAAGGACATATTTGTAAATACTTGATTGTAATTTTGGTAATTTGAACTCTTGTTTTTTTTCCGCATCATATTCATTCCCCGATACAACATAAACGTCTATTTTTCCGCATTCATTTATAATTCTATTAACAATATCTTTTTTGAAAATTTTCGAAATAAAACTTCGTTTTTGAGATTTGCCGATTACTATATGTGAAGCATTTTGTCTTTTTGCAATACGAATTAACCCTCTGACAATATCTGTATCGGATGTGGTAATTACTTCTGCTCCGAGCTCTTTAGCCAGTTCGAGGTTTTTAATTAAAGAGAGTTTCTGTTTATCATCTAGCAGATGCGGGGTTTCAACGTTTACTGCAACCCAGCTTGCTTCCATTGTATAGGCAATTCTTCTTGCCCAGCGAATGAGATCAACGGAGACCGGACTTGGTCCAATACCGATTAATATTCGTTGAGTTGATTTCCAGGGACCGGGGATGCGATTTTCCTGCATATAATCTCTCACCTGTCTGTCAACCCTGTCTGCAGTTAACCTTAATGCGAGTTCACGAAGGGCGCTGAGATTTCCTTTCCTGAAAAAATTATTTACGGCATTTTCTGTTTTATCGGCAGTGTAAACCTTACCGTCTGAAAGTCTTCGTAACAATTCATCGGGAGATATATCGATAAGTTCGATTTCATCTGCAACATCAAATATGGAGTCGGGAACGGTTTCTTTAATCATTACGCCGGTGATTTGGCTTACAGTATCGGCAAGACTTTCAATGTGCTGTACATTTACGGCGGTATAAACATCTATTCCCTTTTCGAGTAATTCGAGAACATCAAGGTATCTTTTATTGTGCCTGCTTCCCGGAGCGTTAGTATGGGCGAGTTCATCAACTACAACAAGTCTGGGCTTTTTTTTAAAAATCGCATCGGTATCCATTTCTTCGAGTGTAAAACCTTTATACTGTATTTTTTTTCTCGGTTGCTGCGGGAGATGGAAAAGAAGAAATTCTGTTTCGGCTCTTCCGTGGGTTTCAATATATCCGATTAACACATCAATACCACGACCGGATGCTTTGCTTGCATCCTGAAGCATTGCGAATGATTTTCCAACACCTGCGCACATTCCGAGGTAAATTTTTAATTTCCCTCTTTTTTCTTTTTGCTCATCTTTTTTTATCTGAGCAAGAAGTTCATCCGGGTTTGGTCTTGACGATTCTTCCATAATTATAATTTATCTAACTCAAGATTTAAATGAAGTACATTTATTCCCGGTTTACCTAAAAAACCTGTTTTTAGTATTCCGATATATCTATTTATTTAACCAATACACTATTTAGAATGTCTCTCAATTGTAAATCACTACTTCACTGATTTATTTCATCAAGTGCAATATTTAACTCTATAATATCAATTGCTTTTTCACTATCAATACTTCGGTTTGAAATTATAAAGCAACTATCAATAATATGATACAATAATTTAATTTCTTCATCCGAATATCCACGGGATTTTGAAATTCCGGGTACTTGTTGTAAAACATTATTTTTACTTATATATTTATTCGATGGTGAAGAAGTGTTTTTACGAAAATACTTATCACTCATATATTTATAAGAAAACCATCTTGAACCACCGATTTTTCCATCAGTATATACAAAATATAAATCTACTTTGTGTGGGAAAATTATATCAGTTGTTAAAATTACTGCGAGGATAAAAATTAATCCCGGTAGAAAAATTAAAAGTAATTCTGTTTTGTTAAATGATTTCATTTGAATATTTATTGGTTTGGAAATAATTTAATATTCAAAACCAAAATTAAGTACGACTTCTTCTTTATGTCTTTTGTTCTCATAAAATATCTTTTGAACTTCATCCGTAGTATTAAGCAGACGGGTTCAAGCCTGATGTTAGAATTAATGCTAATAAAAGAAATTTTATCATATTAATGAATACGTTTTATATGTTTTTTAATTTGAGCAAGTAGTTCATACGGACTTACCCTTGTTGATTTTTCCATATTTATAATTTATCTAATGCAAGATTTAAATTAAGAACATTTATTCTTGGTTCACCGAGAAATCCAAATTGTGGTCCTTCGGTTAATCGTTTTATTAAATCTGCCAGCTGTTTTTTTCTGTTTGTATCAAAATTTCGCTCTTTTGATACCCTATCTGATTGGAGTAAAGCATTCACGGGACTTATGTGCGGGTCAATACCGCTTGCAGAGGAAAAGACCGCATCCGACGGAACATCGGTATTTACAGGAAGTTCGTTAAAGATAATATAAGCCTGTCTCAGTGAATCTACTTTAGATTTAAGGCTTTGACTCGTTGGCGCTAAGTTACTTCCGCCGGAAGGCATAGGCTGATAATCAACTGCCGAAGGTCTCGATTGAAAATATTTTTTTGATTCAAATTTCTGTCCGAACAGTTCTGAACCTATTATTTTGTCATCAACTTTAACAAAACTTCCTTCTGACTTCTGAGGGAAAACTGTCTTAGCAATAAGAAAAATAAACAACGGATATATAATCCCGGTTAATAGTGTCATAAATAAAAGCAGTTTTAACGCTGTGATTATTGTCTTCATAAATTTTATACTAATTTAATTGCTGTGATTAATAAATCAATTAATTTAATTCCGGCGAAAGGCGCTATCAGTCCGCCGATTCCGTAAACTAAAATATTTCTTCTTAGCACTATCGCGGCGCCTAGCGGACGGTATTTCACACCTCTTAACGCAAGAGGAATAAGCAAAACGATTATAATTGCATTAAAAATAACTGCGCTCAAAATTGCACTTTGAGGACTTGCAAGCCGCATTATATTCAAAATTTCGAGCGGTCCCGCGCTTGCGCCAAAAGCGTAGAGTATGGAAAATAACGCGGGTAAAATTGCGAAATATTTGGCGACATCGTTTGCAATACTGAATGTTGTAAGTGAACCGCGTGTCATTAAAAGTTGTTTACCCACTTCAACAACTTCGATTAATTTTGTAGGATTACTGTCGAGGTCAACCATATTTCCAGCTTCCCGTGCGGCTTGTGTGCCTGTGTTCATAGCGATTCCCACATCTGCCTGTGCAAGTGCCGGTGCATCGTTTGTTCCGTCTCCAATCATTCCCACAAGGTGTCCGCCCGCTTGTTCTGAGCGAATTCTTACAAGTTTGTCCTCCGGTTTTGCTTCTGCAATAAAATCATCTACACCCGCCTCTGCGGCTATGGAAGCGGCTGTAAGTGGATTATCACCGGTTATCATAACCGTTTTGATTCCCATTTTCCTGAGTTGTGCAAATCGTTCTTTGATTCCGCCTTTTACAATGTCTTTCAGCCTGACTACTCCGAGAACATTTATGTTCTCTGATACCACTAGAGGTGTTCCTCCTTCCCCTGCGATTAGCCTTACAATTGCATTTACATCTTCGGGATAATGACCCCCTTGCAATTCAATATATTTTTCGATTGAATCTGCGGCGCCTTTTCTAATTTGTCTTTGAACGTTGTTATTATCTTTTATATCAATGCCGCTCATTCTTGTGTCAGCCGAGAAAGGAACAAATTTAACGTGCTCCGGAAGCATTTCCTTCGAACGTATATTGAATTTTTCTTTTGCAAGTTTTATGATTGACCTGCCTTCGGGAGTTTCATCCGATATTGATGAAAGCATAGAAGCCTCTGCTAATACTTCGGGTTTTACGTTTAAAACAGGAATAAATTCAGTTGCCATTCTGTTTCCAAGTGTAATTGTACCTGTTTTATCAAGAAGTAAAACATCGAGGTCTCCTGCGGCTTCAATCGCGCGTCCGCTTGTTGCGATTACGTTTCTTCTAATTAGCCTATCCATACCGCTGATTCCGATAGCGCTTAGTAAACCGGCGATTGTAGTCGGAATTAGACAGACAAGAAGGGATAATAATATAGTAATGGATATGTTATTATTTATATCTAATCCTGATGCGATTAGGCTATATTGAAAATAAGATGGTAAAGTTGCAACGGCAAGAAGGAAAATAATTGTCAACCCGGCGAGTAAAATAGTAAGTGCAATTTCGTTTGGTGTTTTTTGCCGCTTGGCGCCTTCTACTAAAGAAATTATTTTATCCATAAAAGAATGCCCCGGTTCGGATGTTATTTTAATTACAATCCTATCGCTCAAGACCCTCGTTCCGCCTGTAACAGCACTCCTGTCTCCGCCGCTTTCCCTGATTACCGGAGCGGATTCCCCTGTGATTGCGGACTCATCTACGCTTGCAACTCCGTCTATAACGTCCCCGTCGGCTGGTATTATATCCCCGGATTCGCATACAACTAAATCATCTTTTTTTAAATCATCTGCGGGAATAACTATTTCTTTCTCATTTACGAGTTTTTTTGCGTTAGTCTGCTTTCTTGCTTTTTTTAGACTCTCAGCCTGGGCTTTTCCGCGTCCTTCTGCAACTGCTTCGGCAAAGTTTGCAAATAACACCGTAAACCACAGCCAGAGGGATATCTGGAAATTAAACGTTGCGAAGGAGCCGGAGAATATCTGCCCTATTAATATAACCGTGGTAATAACAGCGCCAATTTCTACGATAAACATTACGGGATTTTTCATTAAAACAACCGGGTTCAGTTTTTTGACAGAATCCAGCAGGGCGCGCTTTACTATTGCCGATTCAAAAAGTTTTGTGTTTTTATTTTTGTTATCCATATTTAAAATGCTATTCCATTTTTCATTAATAAATGTTCTACGATTGGTCCGAGGCTTAATGCCGGGAAGAAAGTTAATGCACCAACAATTAAGATTACGCCAATTAATAAAATTGCAAAAACATAATTATCGGTTGTGAATGTACCCGCGCTAACCGGGGTTTTGTTTTTCTTAACAAGATTTCCCGCAATAACCATAACCGGAATAATTGCGCCAAATCGTGCAACCAGCATAGCAAGACCTGTTGTAAGATTATAAAAAACTGTGTTTGCGTTCAAGCCTGCAAATGCGCTTCCGTTATTTCCCGAGGCGGATGTAAATGCATAAAGAATTTCTGAAAATCCGTGAGGACCCGAGTTAGCAAGACTCGATAAACCGGGTTCGATGACTGAAGCAATTGCGGTAAAAAAGAGAATTAATGCGCACGGAATAAGAACTACTATAATAGACATTTTAATGTCAAGAGCTTCGATTTTTTTACCGAGATATTCAGGAGTTCTGCCGACCATTAATCCGGCAATGAATACGGTTAGAAAAACAAAAATAAGCATACCGTACAATCCGCAACCTATTCCGCCGAAAATAATTTCCCCGATCATCATATTAAACATAACTACCATACCGGCAAGCGGAGAAAGACTGCTATGCATTGCATTTACAGAGCCATTAGAGGCGCTTGTAGTTGCCGTTGACCAGATTATGCTGTTTGTGATTCCGAATCTTAACTCCTTTCCTTCCATATTAGCGGCAGTATTAAGAACCGGATTATTTGTATATTCGGATAAAAGCGAACCTGCAAGACCTGCAATAAACAGTATCAGCATCACAGAGAATAATATCCATCCTTCCTTTTTCGAGCCGACCATTAATCCGTATGTATAAGTAAGAGCGGCAGAGATTAGAAGTATTGAAAGCATCTCAATAAAATTTGAAAACGGAGTCGGGTTTTCAAATGGATGAGCGCTGTTTGTATTAAAAAATCCACCGCCGTTCGTGCCAAGTTGTTTAATCGCAATTTGTGAAGCTGCGGGACCGGAAGGAATTGTTTGCTCGTTTCCTTCGAGCGTAGTTATTTTTTCATAATGTGAGAATGACTGAATAACTCCCTGGCTAACGAGTATAATAGAAAGAAATATTGAAAGAGGCAGGAGAATGTATAAGGTCGATTTTACAATATCCTGCCAGAAGTTTCCAAGTTTATCGCTAAGTTTATTTGTAATCCCCCGGGTTAGTGCGAGCAATACTGCAAGTGCAGTTGCGGCGCTTAAAAAGTTTTGCACTGTTAGACCGAGCATTTGAACTGCATAACCCAGAACAGTTTCTCCTCCGTAAGCCTGCCAGTTTGTATTTGTTGTAAAGCTTATAGCAGTATTTAATGCAAGGTGAAACGGTACGTTTGGCATGGATTCAGGGTTAAGAGGAAGCCATTGCTGTACAAGCTGGAGTATGAGTACAAATACAAATCCGGAAAAATTAAAAATTAAAACTGCGAATAAGTATTTCTTCCAGTTCATTTCTTCACTTGCGTTTATTTTTAAGAACTTATAAATAAATTGCTCGGCTTTTCCGAATACCGGAGTAAGTATGTTTTTTTTGTTTGTAAAAACATTAAACATATACTTGCCGAGTATTGGAGTGAGAATGATTAGAGCTAAAACAAAAAATATTACCTGTAAATAATCAAAAGTATTCATTTGTTTTCCTTAAAATTTTTCAGGTTTAAAAATTACAAAGCAAAGATATACCATTAAAAGAAATGATATAATGAGTCCGATTAAATATTCCATAGTCATAATTGTTTATTTATACAAAATTACAAAGTAACTTATAAGTATGGTGTAAAATGTTGAGCGGAAAGTATAAAAATTTTATAAAGAAGATTTAAAATGTAATATTCGAAGAAATTTTAGTGCAAAATCGGTGATTTGAAATTAATGATCAGCAAATAAAATATATTCTCGATAAATACGTGAAAAACGAAAAAAAGAATGTTTTTCTATTAACAGGCTGGGATTTTGTAACAAGAAGAAAGGCTCTTATTATAGACTTTTGAAGGCTGTATATGACAGATATATAAAATATACCGCTATACCAAGCAGAATACATCCGAGAATTGCTGTCAATCTTCGTACACCTTTTTCTGAGAAAAACTTTTTTGATTTATAAACACTGAACGCCAAAAGTATCTGATATGATGCAATTCCAACAGCACCGGAAAAAAGAAAGATAATTGTATAATAGATATTGTTTTGTTCGATTATTCCAACGCTAATAAAAAAATGCAACCCTATCAGCCACCAAAGCATAATCATAGGATTTGTAAGAGCAAGTGAAAATCCGGTAATAAAAGCAATTTTCTTTTTCTTTAGTAATTCCTGAGACAGATTCTTCTTATCTTCTTTAACTTGACTTCCATGGATTGCCCAGATACCAAGTATTATTAATATAATAGAATTAATCAAACGGAAAATAGCTATTACGATGGGCTCATTAAGAAACGGTGCAATTCCAAAAAAAGCTATAATTCCATACATAGTATCTGAAAGCGTTGTACCAGCAGCTATCATTAATGCTGAATAAATATACCCATTAAGTGCACGCTTAGCTATTTCGATTTGTGATGCCCCGATTGGAATAGCCGCAAAAAATCCCATAACGAAAGCTCCTAAAACAAATAATATACTATTGAGTATTGTTGTCTGAACCATTGTCATATACCTTTGCTTTTTGCGTAGCGGCTTCGTTAATATTCAAATCCTTGAAATAAGAAATAATGTATAAAGAAATATCTTCGGCTTTGAGTCCCAGAAAACATCTGACTTCTTTGCATGTCTTAACTATTCTATTTATGCAAGTAAGATTCCTGCAAAGTGCTTCACCTACAAATACTTTTGAAGGAACATCCTGGTTTGCAGGGGAATGTCCGGATTTCCATGAATCATAATTATATATTCTCGAGTCGGAAGCACCAAATACCGACACAAGTGCAGTTCTGTTTTTCAAAGAATTAATTGAGTTAATATTTATTTTCCTGGAAGCTGCGATATGTACTGTACCGGTATCTCCCGAAACAAACATATCACAAAAGTCAATTAGGGCAGTAAATTCGCTAATAGTTAAAGTGTCCGGGATCGCTACAATTTTTCCGGAATGTGTTGCCGGTACTCTATCGATAATCATATTTTCAATATTAATGGTAGATTTCCCTTTGAAAATTAATACCGCAGTAATATCTTCCGATAATATAACATTCTGTATTATCTGTAACTGGAGTTCTATTGGAATCATAGAAAATTTAATAGTAACCGATAGATTAAAAAGTATCAATGGTCCTTTTTGATAAAGGTTATTATTTATTAGAAAATTTTTAGCTGCTTCTATTGCTTCGTCTGATATATAAACCTTATTTCCATCATATGTTGAATTCAGATATAATTTTTCTATTTCGGCTGAATTTGGAATTTTGGATTTCAACAAAGGAGCAAAATAATTCTTGAAAAATGTGTATGTTGCTAATGATAGATTTAAACTCGAGGAATTTTTTTTACATAAGTAAATAATATAAGACACAAATACTATATACAGATGAATTACGTTTGCGTCACAATTTAATATTTTCTTGTTAAGGAACGGACACAAGTTTAATATAAGAGAATATCCCCCTTCTTCTACAATTTTATTGATTTTCTTGGCATCTTCTTCTAAAGGCAGACCACTATTTCTATATATCTTAAAAACATTATCAACGAAAGGGGAATTTGAAATAACATCCCCCCCTGTTTTATTGCATATATAATCTATTTGTGAATCGGGAAACAAAGCCCTCATTACTTCAATACCGGATTGGGTGTTTATAGAATCCCCGATATTGACATCTGCAACAATTAATATTTTATTAAAATCTTTTGTTGCAAATAATTTTTTCTGGTATTTATGCAGAATATAATTATGGAGCTTTCCTGAACCAAGAATAAATAAGAAGATTTT
Organism: Ignavibacteria bacterium; assembly: GCA_036508135.1. Lineage (GTDB taxonomy): Bacteria > Bacteroidota > Ignavibacteria > Tepidaquicellales > Tepidaquicellaceae > DATCHW01. The sequence continues at coordinate 123,572 of DATCHW010000207.1, read as the reverse complement.
CTGAAACACCCTCGAACCAAAAGGAGGATAAATATCTGTTATTCGGTCAAGTGCATTAAAGGCATATTTTGCTAGACCCTCGTTCTTCAAAAATAAAATGTATTATTTCAAAAAGTGGAATTCAATTTATGTAAAACTTCCTCTGTATTAATCTTAAAATATAAAATTTTAATCAATTAAAATATTCAAGAAAAAAATAATCTGATTAATTATTATAGGGTAAAATATATAATGTCTTAATAATAAATTAATCTCACTAATTGTAAAAATTAATTAACTGTTACTTCGTAACGAAATATAACTATCTTGTTCGTGGTTTTTCTACTGCTGTTAAAGAAAAATCAGAGAGCTTTACAAAAAAGATGGAGCAGGGGCAAGTGCTGTAAATCACTTTCGGTAATAATGTCAGGTTTTATAGAACCTACACGTACCAAACCTGCTTTGACTTCGTTTTTATATTCTTTTTTCACATTCATGAAATAATTTATAGGGTTTTTTATGAAATGAAATGATATTATACTTGACTTCAACCTCTACATTTCCTTTGAGCATAGACCAGACAGGACAATAAGTTTCTTTAGTTAGTTTAATTACTTTGTTTAGGTCATCTTCGGTTACGTCAGAAGATTTAAGATTTATTTCTATAAAAATTGATTTGAAACCTGTTGGATGCTCTTCTTTTCTGATTCCTTTTGAATTAATTTCAAAACTTGTTATTTTCTTTTTCATTTTCCGCAAAAAAGTAAGTACTGCACTACCTATGCAGGAAGACAAACTTAAAAGTAATAACTCGAGCGAGGTGTAACCTGAATTATCTCCAAGAGGCGGAATATAATCTATGGATAAAGGATTATTATCTCCGGCGATTCCTTTAAAATTTAATTTATCATTTATAAGACTTATTGATGCATTCAGTTCTTTTGATTTGTCAATCATTTTTTATTATTTTAAATGAGTAATATAATTGAATTTTCTTTGTAACTTTACTGGGTGTACTGTTTCAAAAAATCACCGTCAATAATCATTAATTTTACACCCTCTTTTGCGATTGAACGGTGCGAACTCAATCCGTCCGAAACAACATAAGTAGAACCTTGAGTCATAATAAACTCTTTACCATCCTGTAACTCTGACACAAATTCTCCCTCCAAACAATGCACTATATGCCCTTTTTGACACCAATGGTCAGCTATATAACCTTTTGAATACTCTACTATCCGTATTCTTAATCCCGGAAACTGAATAGTTTGCCAAAATGCTGTTCCGGTCTCTCCTTTATGTTCTGTTTTTGGAATTGATAACCAATCAATGGTTTGAAACGGAATATTTTTTTCATTAATCATTTTGAATAAATTTAATTGTTAAAGGAAATCAACTTTTAAATTCGAACTTTGCCGCTAATGGCTATATACATTATTAGTCACGGTAAATTTTTATCTTTTTGTTGTGTTAATCATTACATACGGAATACTAAGTTTAAATCCTCCTAAAATACTTGATTGTTCGTTTAGTCGTAATTCAATCGTATCAAATATTTGTTCTAATTTATCTTCGGGTAAAATTTTAATCCAGGAATCCATAAACGCCAGTCGAATAAAATAATGGTTTAACATTGCTGTGCCGTTGGTGAATTTATAATTAAATTGGTCCTGTTCCAAATCTTTAATTATAAATCCGTGTTTTTGAATCATTGAAATGACCTCATCAAGCGGACGACGTTTCCGATAAATATGTTGATGCATTAAATCAATCTCCTTATTCATTTGCATTTCCGACAAAATACTCTCTAACTGTCCATAAAATTCAAACATAGTTTTATCCAGATTCATCGTTTGGACAAATTGTCCGCCGGTCTTGATTATTCTTGAACACTCAGATAATACCTTATCAATATCGCTGACATTATTAATCCCGTTATTACTAACGATTAAATCTACTGTATCTTTATCAAGCGGGATAGATTCGGCTGCACCTTCAATAATCTTTATATTTGTGATTCCATAATAATCAATCTTTTTTTGTGTCCGGACGATTGCCTCTTTCCATGGGTCAATTCCATATACCGTTGAGCTATCACCAAGTCTCATTGCAAGCTCGATCAATGGAAATCCGGTTCCAAATCCTATGTCAATAGCGGAAATGTTTGGTTTGTAATCAATATAGTCGAGCAATTTTAATCCAAATGGGGCTGACCAAAGAGGCAATTCATCGAAAACATTGATTAACTCTGCAAAATCAAAATCGTTGCTTAAATATTTTTTCATGTCTTAATGGTTTTACCTATAACTTTTTACTGTGTGAAATTAATCTTTTAAATCCAATTCAAAGAATCTTACTGCCTCGTTTGGATTATAACGATATTGTGGTATCTCATGGAATCCATATTCCAAATATAGTTTAATCGCTGACTTCATTGATTCATGTGTGTCAAGTTTTATCTAATCGTAGTTCAGCTTTTTTGCCAGTTCAATTGCATATTCCAATATTTGTCTTCCAATACCCGAACCTCTAAATTCTTCTTTTACATACATTCTCTTTAATTCACAATCATTATTCTCGAATTTCCTGATACCTGCAACCCCGATTGTTTTATTATTTACAGTGGCTAAAATTAAGGCTCCGGTTGGTTTAGAATACATTTCCTGTAAATTGTTTATTTCATAATCAAAATTCTGGAAACATAAATCTATCCCGAGCCGGCCGGCATATTCAAGAATTATTTCTTTAGCTTCTAAGAAATCTTTTGAATCTTTTGCTGTTCCGATATTAATATCTTTGCTTTCCATTTGTGATTTTTCTTATTCATCTATAAATTTAAATTTTTTACTTTTTCATTTTCGAGTAATCTTATAAAACTAAAACTTAAATAGAAAAACCATATCGACCAGCCAACATGAAACAATCGTTGTTTTAATCCCGGGTAATTGCTTAATAAATCAGGCATAAAAGCTAAAAAGCCAAGTGACATGATAAAAAAACTTAAAATTGACATTAGTTTAATATTTGAAAGTTGTCTTACCCCATTCCATAAAATTAAACTCATTAAAGGAGAAAAAATCAATAGAATCGAGGGCATTCCCATAATTAAATGTAATCTAAGGGGCAAAGGGAATATCGCTGCTCCTGCTATTGATAAGGAATAAAATAGAATTATTAATACAGGTATAACATTTATCCCTGCCACCTTACATGTTCTGTATAATCCAATAACAAAAAAAATACTTAAGACCGAACATAAAACCAATCCGGTCGAAAATACAAATTGAGATTTTGTTCCTATCTCACCTAATTCACTTACCATTCCTGAAAAGTGATTATAATCGTTCAACATAAAACCACAGACAAAAGTTGTAACAAAAAACACAACCGGAATACTACTTCCCGTGTATAATAAATATTTTGTTTTCATCTTTTTTTCTGAATATTAAATATTTTTAATTTTTCCATTCTCATAATAATATTTTCGATTTCATTCCTTCCCTCTCTCGTTCCATCAGCCCGGTGACCGTGTGAAAATTGTCATCCTGAGGAACGAAGTGACCGAAGGATCTCGCTTCTATTCTGGTTTTGGGATTCTTCGCTTCGCTCAGAACGACAAATCGCGGTCTTCACAAAACCACCTCACCTTCCCCCTCTCGTTCAGAAAGCCCACCTTCGGAATGGAAAAACCAAGATTTATTCATTTCTCTGCAATCACCAGCATCTCAAAATCTTCCGTAGTTAGTTTATCGTTCCGGCTAAATGCACCCAGTTTTGCTCCATAAATATCAATCGTTTTAAAATTCAGTGATTTCAGTAACCAGGTTATTTCCGGGGGAACATAATACCGTTCACTGCATTCTATCTCATTCTTATTACCATTATCATCCACAAACTCCGTAGTGCTATTCTCGCGAAAGCTCATCAAATCGAAACTAATATTATCACTTGTTGCATTTCCTTCTTTCGCAGAGCTTTCGAGAAAATCTTTGACGGAATGGAAGAGCGGAAACAATCCGTTCAATGTCGTGAAAATTAATTTTCCGGTTTCTTTCAATGCTTTCGATGCACTCTGAAGTATCCGGAAATTCATTTCGTCTGTTTCCATCAGGGGGAATGCTCCTTCGCAAAGCATTATCGCCAAATCAAATTCATTACTAAATATCAGATTCCTTGCGTCTTGTTTTTGGAAATTGATGTTTAGATTTTCCTTTAATGCTTTTTCCTTTGCCCTTTTTAACATAGATTCTGACAAATCTATCCCTGTAACATTGTAACCCCGTTTAGTCAATTCAATTGAATGCCGTCCTGTGCCGCAGCCGATATCCAGAATCCGGATTTGCTTGTTAAAACTAATTTCCTTTTCGATAAAGTTACACTCGCCGATAGTTCCTGAAGTAAAACACTCTTCGTCGTATTTTATTCCGTAATTTTCAAAAAGTTTTTCGTACCACTGTTTCATTTTTTGATTTTTTAATTATTGATGCTAATGCATTAGTTATCGGTTTTCTTCTCTTTCGCTATAGTACCGCTATAATCTTTTATTCCATCTAACCAATGAATAAGGTTGAGTGTAAATTGTGCATTTTGCGGAGCATATTCTGAGTTGAAACCTACATTCACATTACCGTTAACAATTTGGGCGGTAAACATTGCCGCTTCGCCAAATACGGCGACATTCCCTTTACCAAACGTAAGTATTGCTCCCTGATAAAAACCATCAAGTTTTTGTATCGGAGTATTATCATTGAATCGCCAGGCGGTGTCAGGTTGCTTTGAATAATGTTCAGCTAAGAAATTCAGGATGCCGAAAGGCATATGGTCTGCAATCAAAAACAAGCTGCCTCCATTTTCTACCCATTGTTTTATGTTGCTGATCTCGTCAGTTGAAAATGCAGAAGGTGTGGGAAGAGTCCACCTATTAATATTAGATACGTGTAGCGGATTAGCAATTACCAAAATCTTACACGCGTTTAACATATCGGCATTCATAATGGCTTCATTCTGTCTTTTTACCCGATAACCATCCTGCTCTAATAATTTACTGAAAGCAAAAAAAAACCCACCCTTAGTTTGAAAATTATTGTGAGCTTCATCTATATAAATTAAAGAACCTTCACCTTCCTGATATGCGGCTTGATAAATAGAAAATCTATATGCCGTATCTGAGACTTGTTGTGCATTAGTGCTAAGAACTGAGACGAACAGAAAAATAAGTAGTAAAATAAAAACGCTAAGTATTTTACATTTAAAAGATCTGTGGTTAAAATCAATTACATTCATAGCTTTAGATTTTATATTGTTGAAGGTTTTACTTCTTTTTGCTTTTAGGACTTCTTCCCAAACTCCAGGAAAGGATTACAAAAAAAATCACTCCAATTTAATACAAATTTTTTATCTTAAGTATCCCAGATTTCTCAGTTCTTCATAATTTTTAGGGATTTCTGCAATAGCATCATCTGAAAGTAAATCAAAGGTAGTTGATTCGTAAATTTTATAAGATCCAGAATTTCCGCAAATCATTACTATCTGATGACTGTCTCTTAATTTGTAAATTTTATTCCAGTCATCTTTTGATAATAATTTGGATTCAACGTATTCAATAATTTTTTTTGTATCTTTGATATTTCTTTCTACGGATTCTATTAAACTATTTCTAATATTTTCAATCTTTTTTAAGCTGTCTAATTGTACTTTATCTTGTTCCAACTCTTTTTGATATGTAGCAATTTCTATTTTCATATCATAATCCAGATAAATTAAAGCATTTGCTGCATATAATTGGGTTTGAACATTTGGATATCCTATTATTTTTTTTAAAAGATCTATTCTTTCTTGTTTAATCAAATCAATTACTGCTTCTCTTCTATCCGTTGCCAAGCCAACAGTAGAATATTCACAAATCCAACCATATTCATCTCTTGTATTTACTCCTAATAATTTGTAATAAGATTTTAATATTGTTTTAGATTCATCCAATTTCAATTGTAAAGAATCAGGGAGATTTGGTAAAACATTCTTTACATAAGACATCCAAACATTTTTATCAAAATATGAAATCCTACTTGGCTTAGAAGATTTTTCTATATCCGTATCGAATTGTAGTACTGATCCTTTGTAACTTATTATTGTAAAATGGTTTATATATCCCTGTTCTGTATATGCATATTCCACAAGGGAATCATAATTGTAAGTATGCACATAATGACCTTTTGTAGTATCACAAAATTTCTTAATTGATTCCCAATTAAGTTTTTCGAGTAAAGTAGAGGTTAATATTGGATTATCCTCGCTGTAATTAACGGGAAATTTTCCAAATTCATTTATGGATTGTGCTTTAGAACTGAAAACTAAGATGAATTGAAAAATAAGCAGCAAAATAAAAAACCTAAGTTTTTTACATTTCAAAGGTGTGTGGCTAAATTCAATTATTTTCATAGTTTTAGATTTTAATTTTTGGACTGCTGTTTTCTTTTTATACCGGGGATTAGAAAACAGGTGTTGTTTTTATATTGGAGCCATTCATCCCCAAATTTTTCAGATAACATTTTCTCTTCCAATTTTGCACGGTGAATCTCTCTCGGAAGAAAAACCAGCAATACCGAAATCAAACCCATCCAGCTTCTTAACGCAAGGGCTAAGCCAATGAAAGCAATAGTGATACCCAAATAAATCGGATGTCTGCAATAATTATAAGGACCATTTTTGACGAGATAGTCAAACCTTGGCAGTACCATGTCGGTTATTGCTCCTTTTAAATATATTGTTGACCAGATACATATTCCCATGCCGGCATAAACCACAATTATTCCGGTTAATTTAACATTAAACCATTCGATATGAAATTTGAAATAACCTGAGAAACTAATGAGCATGACAAAAACTGCCGCTAATAAGTTTAAGAAAGCAGGAAAATATTCTCTGGTTCGAGTTGACATTTAATAATCTATTATTTTTTTAGGACTCTTTCCCAAGTCCCGATTCACTTTGTTCATTTCCGATACATCGGAACAGGCCGGGATCTATGACTGGAGCCCTCCACGGAGGTTCTTCGACTTGGGAAGGAGAGCCAAAGAAAAATATTTTCCCTGTTGGTGGCACTTCGTTCAAACACCAACAGGGGCACAATATTTTAATATACGTATTGATTAAAAATATCACAATATATTTTACGTATAATATGCTATTTTTACAAAGTTAAACTTTATAGTTTTATGGAACCATTATCAGTTTATTTTTAACCATTAATAATTAAATGTCGGTTTACCTCTGTTAGTTGCAAGTAAATAATTCGGGAGAGCTGTTTTTAGGTCAAGTTACACTTTTCCTTTGATTACTGCTTCTTGCTGTTTTTTTTCGTTTTCAGGTTCAAGCAGGGAAATTCCTGTTTCACATAAATGCTTTAATATGCTTAAATGTCTTGCCCAGTGATAATTGCAGACACCGAAAAATTCGCTTTGGCTTACCCAGTGGGAATGCCTGAAATTTAAATTTATAAATCCGTTTTTCTGCTGTAAGCGGAAACTTATTTTTGTTCCGAACCATTCCGAACCGGGATTATCGGGACTATCAATTTTCGAAATACATTCCCAAGCCAGATATTTACCGGGAATGAATTCAGTGATTTTCATTTCAATTTTAGTGCTGTGGTGAAATTCAATTACAAATCCTGTTTCCAGTTTCGTTTCACCTGCATTTCCCCACCAGTCCGACAAACCTTTTTGTGTGGTCAATGCTTCAAAGATTTTTTCTTTGTCTGCCTTAATCCATACCTGATGAAAAATTGTTTCCATTGCAAATTATTTTTAAGTTAATTCTTTGTTTTATTCTCAATATAATATTTAACGAATAATATGTTAATTAAGTTTAGTTATATGTTATTATTTGGGGAAGTATTATATAATTATTTTAACATGAAAATTCAGCGGGTACTCATCCGGTGAATATCAAGCGGTAATGCCGGCAATTCACCTGATGAGTAAAATGTGTCTTCATGTTCCGGGTTTTTGGGAGTTCTCTGGATCATCCCGACTAAAACAAATCTGACAAAGATATATTTGTTTAGTTCAATTCAAAATATGAACATGGAATTAAATATATACGATAAGGGGTTATTAATCATCAAGTAAAAAAGCGTCTTTTATTGGTTTTGTTTTCGGAATTTCTTGGATCTTTTCTTTCATATTTTTTAATGGTTCATATAAGTATACAATTTTTTCCGTGATATCAATAATTTCAACATTTGATTTGAAAATATTAATCTGAAATTTCTTTACCTGAAACTTTTTCCACCCTTGCACCTTTATAAAAGAAAAATGATGTCACAAATAACGGAACTGAAAGTACAAAACCCATAACAATTCTTTGTATATAATTACCTTCGGGTCCAATTGTAGCCAAAAGAACAATAGACAATAAGCCAATCAAAGAAAAAAATACGAAACTTACAAACGGGTATTTGTTACCTGTTAAACTCATACCTGCTACAACTATAGCCGGGCAGAATATTAAGAAATATTTAAGTGAGAAAATTATGTTGAAAGCTCCAAAGGTAACAAATATAGCATAAAAAAATGCTACATAAATACCGGTTCTTACACCCGCTGATTTATAATCTCTGATTAAGATTAAACCAACCAGCGCTTTAGTAACCAGGGTAATCACAATAAGTATATTATATGTATCCGTTGGTTTTCCATTTATCTGATCTATAATTGCAAATATTATTATTGCAATTATCAGCACAGTTAAAGCAATGTTGCCTGAATGATACTGTATAAATTTTTGTCGTTCATCGGTATATTTTCTTGCACCTCCCAACGCCATTATTGTCGGACGAAAAAAATAAGGAAGGATTAACAAATAAAGATATGAATTATCGATAAATGCCCCCAGCAATATAACTATGGCAAAAATTGCTGATGCTATCCAGGAAATTTTGTCCCATTTAAACATAATCTTTTTCCTCTAATTTAAAAAGTTCTTCGACGGTTGTACCGAGTTTTTCAGCCAACAAAAGAGCGAGCCTAACTGATAAATTGTAGTCTCCCCGCTCAATTGCTACTATTGTTTGACGGGATACTTGTACCATATCAGCTAACTCCTGTTGGCTTAAGTCCCCTTTTTCAAATCTGAATTTTCTTAAATTGGTTTTCATCTAACTCCGTTTATCGTCATTTAAAATTTATACAAAAGTAAAACAAATTTTACAAAATGTCAAGTATATTTTACATTTAGTCAAGTATGGCATACATTACTTATCGATTTGTTATTTTTCGGATCAAAGAGGGCGTCCCGACCTTTCCCGATTCTTAGATGATTTATCAGGAATACATCGGGATCATCCCCGACCAAATCAATAATAATTTTCGATGTTTTGTACTTACATTTTGAAATCAATAAAAATTAAAGATTTTATTTAGTCACACTCAAAACGTTGAAAAAAGACTAATTGAAGAATGTAACGTTTCTCCGGAAGTTTGGTTTTCCCTGAGAGCCGAAATAAAAAACAGAACGATTTATGAATTACTATTTTATACAGGGCTCATTCAATACGCTCTTTCCGTAATAATCATAATTTTGGCAGAGACAACTTTTTACACTTATTTTTGTTCCAAATAGAGATTATATTAAATCTGTTTTTTTAATATTATTCCGGATATATATAAATATTCCGTTTTTTACGAATCGATTGTCCTTCGTTTAAAATCCATTAAACGAGATAGATTCACTCGTATATATTAAAAACAAATTTAAAAAGATTTTCAAATTCAAAATGCCGAATTAAACCATTGTATATAAACGATTGAATTTAATGAATATAAAAGACATAAAAGAATTAAGGATAGGTGATTTATTGGCAAAACTTCCTATAATTCAAGGCGGTATGGGTGTAAGAATTTCGCTTGCTAATCTGGCAGCCGCAGTTGCAAATGAAGGTGGAATAGGCGTTATTGCTACCGCAGGTATCGGGTTTGAAGAACTTGATAATGGCAATGACTTTCTTGGGGCAAGCATTCGGGCATTAAAGAGAGAGATTAAAAAGGCAAAAGAGTTGACTAAAGGTATCATTGGTGTTAATATAATGGGTGCTTTAACAAATTACGCCGATATGATAAACACTTGCATTGAAGAAAAAGTCGATATTATATTTTCTGGTGCCGGGCTTCCGCTTCATCTCCCGGGGTTTCTAAAAAAAGATACAAAGACAAAATTAGTCCCTATTGTTTCTTCGGCGAGAGCCGCAAGTATAATAACAAAATCCTGGACGGAGAAATACGATTATCCACCGGATGCAGTAGTTGTTGAAGGTCCAATGGCAGGCGGTCATCTTGGTTTTAAAGAAGAGCAAATTAATGATATCGATTTTATCCTGGAAAAAATCATTCCCGAGGTCATCGAAGCATTAAAACCCTTCGAGAAAAAATATAATAAATTGATTCCTGTTATTGCCGCCGGCGGAATTTATACAGGCAAAGATATCCATAAATTCTTTCAACTCGGAGCTTCAGGTGTGCAATTGGGAACAAGGTTTGTCCCGACTTTTGAATGCGATGCTTCGATGGAGTTCAAGCAAACTTACATTGATTCCAGTGAAGAAGATATCGTTATTATAAAAAGCCCGGTCGGTATGCCGGGCAGAGCAATAAAAAATAAATTTCTTAAAGCAGTTGAAAATGGAAAAAAACAACCGTTCAAATGTCCATATCATTGCATAAAAACCTGTGATTATACAGCCGCACCTTATTGCATCGCTCTTGCCCTGACAAATGCATATAAGGGAAACTTAGAGCACGGCTTTGCATTTGCCGGTGAAAACGCATTCAGAACCAAAGGCATAATTTCCGTAAAAGAATTGATGGACTCTTTGGTGAAAGAATATAAAGAAGCCGCTATGAATTCAAAAGGAAATGACTCAGACGCAAAAAGTTGAAATATTAATCTGCTGTGAAATAAAACCGGACAATTTTTCTTATAACCGACATCGCATTCAAAAATCCATAGAAATAAGCCTGTCTGTATTGTAACTTCATTTACAAATTATTTTAATACTAAGTGACTTTACGAGAATATTGTAACTCTTTATCGGAGAAGCAAAAACTTGCCCTTTCGATAATGCTTATAAAAATTGCTTTACCTGTCTGGGAGAAGTATTCGGAAAAAAACAAATTAACTTATAGAGATTCGATCGTTTTGCTGAAACATAGCGTCAATAAAAATCTGTTACACGATGTTACAGCGGAAGCAGAAGACATTTTGAATAATTTGGATTCAAGCAAAACGGTTGAAGGCAAAGAAAGAATAAAAACTTTGTATAAAGATTTTTCCGACCCGGTAACGGCTTTACATGATGATGACTGGGATTTGCCCTGTGCTGTAGAAAAAATATTTTATTCGGCATATAATCTTTTAAATGAGATTATTTTTGGAGATGAAAATACTAACGGTGAATCAAGTTACTATATTTCTATAAACATGGCGATAGACGTTATTGATTCAGAGAAGATTATTACCGAAAAAGAAATAAAATCAATTTTAAATAAAATAAAACAAAAATTATAATTATGAAAATTTTGATAATAGGTGCCGGCGGCATTATCGGAAAAAAGGTTACCGAAGAACTTTCTAAAAGGAATGAAATAATAAAAGCCGGCAGAAATGCAGATGTGAAAGTAGATATCGAATCCGCGGATTCCATAGAGGCAATGTTTGAAAAACTCGGAAACATAGACGCCTGCGTTATTGCGGCGGGTAGTGTGTATTTCGGGGATTTCCGGACGATGACAGAAGAAAATATGTATGCCGGTATAAAAAGTAAATTAATGGGACAGGTTAATACGGTGTTAATCGGGCAGAAATATGTGAAGGATTCTTTTACGCTGACGAGTGGAATTCTTTCTGATGACCCCGTAAAGCATTCTGCTTCTGCCGCGCTTGTAAACGGCGGACTGAACAGTTTTGTAATTGGTGCTTCACGCGAATTAATAACGAGGATAAATATTGTAAGCCCGGGGGTCGTAGAAGATTCAGCAAAGATATATGAAGGTTTTTTCCCGGGACATATACCCGCAGAAATGCGTAAAGTTGTTGCAGCATATGTAAAGAGTGTCGAAGGATGCGCAACAGGGGAGATAATAAAAGTATATTAACATAGCATCCGTTTCAAATCTCTCCTAAAACTGAAACGGAACGGACAACTTCAAATTAATACTCCTGCCCGGGTTCAGCGCATAACTTTTATACCTGCTTAAATGGTCAACATATTTTGTATCCAAGATATTATCAACCGAAAAATCGACGGATGCAACGGTCTTTGCCGTTATAAAATCAAACCCCATTCCAAAATTAAATAATGCGTAACCGTCAGTTTTAGTTTCCAGCGGATCAACATTTTTCTGTGGTGCAACTATTTTAGTTTTAAAAGAAAAATATGGGTTGTAAAGTTTCCATAAATTATTCTTTTGTAATTTTAACTCGATAATATTTTTTGAAGGAGGGGTGAATGGCAGAGGATTATCGGTTGCATTATTTATTGTAAATATGTAATCACCATTCAAGCTTAATAAGATAAAATCGAGGGGCTGAAACTGAAAGCTGTATTCGATTCCCCCGAATGTACTTTTATCCTGCACTATATTAAAAATCCTCAAACCCGAAGCAGAATCAATAATATTTGTCGGTGACGGATAAATATAATTATTCAATATATTGTTGAATAAGGAAACTTCTGCATTTAAGGTTCCCAGCCTTGCTCTCAAACCTAAATCGATATTCAGGGAAGTTTCCGGGTCGGGAGATGCATTCGGATTCAAAGTAATAATTCCTCTTTCAACCCTGTTCGTTCCTTCGTGAACACCATCTACAAAAAGTTCGAACTCCGATGGTGCCCTCCAGCCTCTACCGATATTGCTAAATATATCAATACTTTCGTTCGGTCTGAAAACAATCCCGGCAGAACCGCTTATGGCACTGAAATTAATATTTTGAGGGTTAATTACTTTAGAAGGATTTCCCAAAGAATCATTTTTAAATATAGTACTTTTAATATTTAGATTTTTGGCGTCATATCTTAAACCCGCAGAAAAAGTAAATTTGTCTATATTGTATTTCTCGAGAGCATAGATTCCATAACTTGTGGAATTATATCTGGGAATTAATTTCTCTACTCCAAGACTGTTATTTTGTTCGTTGGAAACCATAATTCCAATTGTTCCGGATAAATTTACATTTAAAGCATTATGCAATCGGATATCTCCCTGGAACGTATGTAGTTTCCAATACAGTGTTGATATATCATTGTTCTTATCTTCGATAGATTCATATTCTTTTCTGTCGTGCATCTGGTAAGATAAAATTGGCTCCAGATGAAATTTCTTACTCAGGTTAAAGTTTCCGCTTAGTTCAAACTGATTTGTGTTTAAAAGCTGATTTCCTGTAGATAGAAGGTTTGGGTCATGCATCTGGATTTCCCTGTTAAATGTCTCAAATCCAGCGTCGATATAACCAAAATTTCCTTTTATGCCGAATGATAACCCTCCTTCAAATTCTTTAGTCCCGCTATTTGCCAATATTCCACCTTTGATTGTATCTTTAGTTAAACTATTTAATGAATTTATTAAAAATATTCCCTCCGGTGTTTTCACATCACCTGACTTCCCGTATCCGAAGTGACCTTTGAAACCAATATTCTTTAAACCGGCTCCAAATGTAATATTTCCGGTCCCTTCGTTATTGACCGAAAAGAAACCCATATCGAAATTTCCGTATGTAAGAATATTATTAAGATTTGAGTATTGTAAAGGTTTTGAAATAATATTAACGACTCCTCCAATTCCTTCCGAGCCATAGACTAAGCTTGCTGGTCCTCTGAGTATGTCAATTTTTTCAATATCATACAAACTTATTTCGGGTGCATGCTCGTCACCCCATTGTTGTGATTCCTGCTTTACGCCATCGTGAATTATCAGGATGCTGTTTGAAGAAAGTCCCCTGATTACAGGCTTTCCGATGCCTATGCCTGTTGAAATCTGATTTACACCCGGAATACCGGAAATTGTTGTACCTAAAATTTCACCTCTTTCTTTTATAAGATTTCTTGAATTTAGCGTAGATGAAGAAAATGTACTTTGAGAAATATCCTGGGCTTCGAATGAACTTGATACATCGATAGTAACTGTTTCAATCAAACCCTGTTCTAATTTTATATTAATATTATCTACTGAATCATTTAAAGTCAGCAATTTTGTTTTAGATAAATAACCGATTTTAGAAAATGTAAAATTGTAAATACCATACGGAATGTCGAGAAAATTATAAACTCCATCTTCATCTGTTGTTGTCGATATTCCAATCTCCTGAATAATAACGCTTACCATTTCCAGAGGTTTGGAATTCTCATCTGTGACTGTTCCCCGGATATTAGCAGTCGGAACCTCCGAATATAAAAATCTGTAAAAGCCAGATATTATTATTAATATTAACAATGGTTTTTTCATTTACCTTTATCTTTTTAATTAAGAAAATGTGAAAACATAATTCCTGATTCCAGGAACTATTAAAAGAAATAGCAGCTATTTAAATTATTAAGATAAAGGGGGGGCTCTGTCAGAGACAGATGATAAAGTGAATTCGGAATGAATTGAAAAAACTGGAAGATTTAAATTAAAGTCCGGTAATATTTTCAAGCCCTCAATACCGGTTACTTCACTGTCGATAGCTATTAATGACGAAGATAATAAGCAGGATGTACAATGATTATCCGAACCGGATTCGTGATTATGCAAAAACTCATAGCTATCGATTGTAAAAACCGATGTCATGAGAACTAGCAGAACTAATATTTTATATTTAGCTTTTTGCATTTTTTAATATATCATCAAAAATTTTAAATAAAAATTCCTTTACTTTTTCATAATTATTTGGAATGATTCCATCTAAAATTGTTTCTTCAATAGCTTTGTAATTATCCCGGACAGTTTTTCCGGGTTTTAAGTTGCTATTCTTTTAATCTCGTTGTCTTTAGGTATATGACCAATTATTATACACCGGTGTTCCGGATTTCAATTCCTTCTCGTTATTTCATCACACTTTGGTCCATCCAAATAATTTCCCAAATATGTCCGTCTAAGTCGCTAAAACTTCGTCCATACATAAAGCCGAGGTCTTGTGGTTCTCTTGCCTCTGTCGCCCCCATTGCTAATGCTTTATCCAGTATTTCGTTTACTTTATCTTTACTGTCAGCCGATATTGCAGTTAGAACTTCAGTACTTTTATGAGCATCTACCAATTCTTTTTTAGTGAAAGTTTTGAAAAAAGCCTCTGCCAATAGCATCACAGAACAGTCGTCATTGATAACCATACAGGCTGCATTGTCATCTGTAAACTGTGGATTGTATAAAAATCCAAGTTTAGAGAAAAAATCCATTGTTTGTTTGAGGTCTTTAACCGCAAGGTTTATAAACATTTTTGTTGCCATTTTTATATGATTTAATTGTTAGCAATATCTTCTCTGGGGTAGTTCTCTTTTAACCGGTTCCTGCTTAAAAATCTCTTTCACCCGAAATACAGCTGTCCTTAAATAAACAAATCGTTTTTGATATTTGTTCATTTTCCAATCAGGTAGCTTAGATTATCCGGTGTGTCACGTTTGTTGCTAAAGTTTCGGTGGTTGCCAACCTTTTGTTTTTGCAGGGATTAGAAGCGTTGCGTTGCGGTTCGGTTTAGCGGAAAAATTAAATAAATGTACAACAGTTTGGTTAAACATGTCAACCTCATAAAAACAAATTGCTTAAATTTTCTGTTAGTTGTCGATTTACATCACTGATATTTTGTATGTTATTTTAAAAGTAATTATCATAATTTTAATTATGCCGGATATGAAAAAAATTTTAGTACCTGTTGATTTATCGGGAAATTCCGAATCGGCTATTCTATATGCATCCGAACTAGCAAACACAACTGGTGCTAAAATATATCTTTTTCATACCGCAATATTCCCGGATTTTTATGTGACCGAACTTGACGATTACAGCCTGTACGACAAAGAACTCAAAAGCGCCGTTAAAAGAATTCAGGATGCATCATTATTATTTTTGCAGGAAATGCGGAAACGTTATTTTACCGGGACTTCAAAAGTAATTTGTAAGGTCATTTTTGCGAAGAACATTTATAACGAGATTCTTGACTATGCCGAAGAACTTCAGCCGGATTTCATTATAATGGGTGGGGGAGAAAAGTCAGATAAAATTAAAATCGGTGCCAATACAGAAAGAGTACTGCGGCTCACTGATTTACCCGTATTTGTTGTGAAAAAAAATGCTAAAGCTTCGAAAATAAAGAAAGTTATTTTTGCTTCGGATTTTTTTGAAAATGCAGTAAAAGTGTTTTCTCATGTGAACGAAATCCTTAAAGGTTCAAATGCTTCGATAAGACTTTTGTATGTCAATACTAAATCCAGATTCGAAGAATATGAAACGGTAAAATCAAGAATAGAAATCTTCAAGAAGAATTTCTCCGCCGACTTCAATGTCGTTATCCGGGCAGGAAAAAGTATAGAATCATCTATAGTAAAATATGCAAACAGCATTAATGCCGATTTAATCACGATGGGAATAAAAAGGAAAAAAGGGTTGTCGTTGTATTTCACTGACAGAATTACGGAATCGGTAATAGGTTTATCGGATATACCTGTTCTTGCGGTAAATAATGTCGAATAACTTCACTTCATTTTAAAAGACAGTCTTCATATAATTTTTATTGTTGTTACTTTTTTAGCATTTAATTAGTTTTGTAACAAATCTCGTTCTTTAACAAATTAAAAGGAGGTCTTTTATGCCCAATTGGGATACCGGTAATACCGGTTTCATGCTTTTGGCTACGAGTCTTGTAATGCTAATGACTCCCGGCCTGGCATTTTTCTACGGCGGTCTCGTCGGAAGAAAAAACGTCCTCGCCATTATGATACAGAGTTTTGTATCTATGGGTTGGACAACTGTTCTGTGGTATTTATTCGGTTTTTCGATGTGCTTCAGTGGTAATTGTGTTGACGGTACTGATTTACTTGGTGGTATCGTTGGCAACTTTAACTGGATTTTCATGCGGGGTATTGACGTAACTACAAGTTCAGCCGTTTCTACGGTTGCCGGCAATATTAAGATTTTCGGTAATGCAGGAATTCCAATGATTGTTTTCGTTGCTTACCAGATGATGTTTGCCATCATCACACCCGCTCTTATCACAGGTGCATTTGTAAACCGTGTAAAATTTACCGCTTACTTAATTTTTCTTACTCTCTGGTTAATTCTTGTTTATTTTCCGTTCGTCCACATGATCTGGGGCGGGGGAATTCTCTGGCTATGGGGAGTAAAAGACTTTGCAGGCGGTATAGTAGTTCATAATATTGCAGGTATGGCTGCACTTGCATCCGTTCTGTATGTAGGTAAAAGAAAATTTGTTGAACAGGGCTTGCACAGCATTCCGCTTATCGCACTCGGTACGGGCTTGCTCTGGTTTGGCTGGTATGGCTTTAATGCGGGAAGCGAATTTGCAGTTGACAGTATTACTGCCAATGCATTTCTCAATACTGACATAGCCGCATCTTTCGCCGCTGTCGTGTGGGTATTGCTCGCATGGTGGTTCGAAAAGAAACCGAAGTTTGTCGGACTTTTGACGGGTGCAGTTGCAGGACTTGCAACTATCACCCCTGCAGCTGGTTATGTTACGACAACATCGGCAGTAATTATCGGCATACTCGCAGGAATTATCTGCTATTTTGCGGTTGCACTTAAGAATAAACTCGACTGGGATGATGCTCTTGACGTATGGGGAGTCCACGGTGTCGGCGGTATGATTGGTATTATCTTTCTAGGTGTATTCGGTACAGTCGCAGTGAATGCAAACGGTTCAAACGGTCTGCTTAATGGAGAAACGAGTTTCTTCTTAAAACAGTTGATAGCAGTGGTTATCAGTTCAATCTATGCATTTACTTTTACATGGTGTATGCTATGGGTTATCAACAAAATAACATCTGTAAAACTTACTAAGGCTGAAGAAGAAATCGGACTCGATGAAATTCTTCACGGCGAACATGCTTATACTGATGCCATGTAATACCTACTCTCATTCTTCGTTTTATTATTGCATGCCCTCAAAAAAGGGCATGCAATGCTTATCTTGAACAACTAATTTATCTTAACTTATAAGAAAACATTTAAACTTTTTTGACTGTGGTGTCGGGAGTTACGAGTCTGTCCGAATACTTGTCATGCCGAACTTGGTTCGTCATCTAAGTTTATTGCTCACTTGTTTCGAAGGCCCACCTTCGAAATACAATTTTGTTATTAAATTTCTTTAATCTTAGTACATTTCGTGAAAAAATATTTTTATAAAATTTAACGGAGACCACGAAAGATTGTGAAAATTATGCTTTACGAATCAAGATTCGTAAAGAGGGGTAAAAAAAATCCTGTATATTATACCGGGTTTTTTTATAACGGAAAATTAATTATTATCTTATCATCCGGTCGTCGTTCTTTTTTGATTTATCCTTTGTCAATTTTCAGCGACGTCATAGTTAATGAGCCTGCAACTGCTTTGTCGTTAAATAAACTCACTTTTTCATTTTCCTGTTTTAAAGCCAGTGCATAAAGCAAAGGTAAATAATGTTCGGGGGTAGGAATTGCCTGATTAAATGACTTTCCGTGAGATTGATAATCTATCAGCGATTGATGGTCTCCATTCATAATATATTTCTTCATTTTATCGTTTGCTTCTATCGCCCAGTCATAACCATATTCTGAATCATTCAGCTTGTCCCACGCGACCATCCCGAGATTGTGAACCATATTTCCGCTTCCGATAATCAGCACACCTATCTTGCGAAGCGATGAAAGTTCTTTTGCCAAATCATAATGATATTGTGCGGTCTGATAATAATCTAAACTCATTTGAATCACGGGAATATCGGCATCGGGATAAAGATATTTAACCACACTCCAGCAGCCGTGATTAAGTCCCCATTTTTCATCAAGTCCAACTTCTGTTTTTGTGATGATGCTTTTTACTTCCTTTGCCAACTCCGGACTTCCCTGTGCAGGATATTGCACCTCAAACAATTCTTTTGGAAATCCGCCGAAGTCGTGAATGGTTTTTGGTTTTTCCATTGCTGTTACGAAAGTTCCTCTTGTTTCCCAATGCGCCGAAATACATAAAATAGCATTCGGCTTAGGAAGTGTTTTCCCGATATCTTTCCATCCTTTTGAAAACTCATTGTCTTCAATGGCATTCATCGGACTGCCGTGCCCAATAAACAGCACGGGCAGTTGCTCTGTTTTGTTAAAAAGTTCTTTTATTTTATTAAGTTCGTTCATTCTGCTCTGTTTTTAATTGTTGCACAGATCGTTTTAATATACGCATTGTGTAAAATTTTTACTGTATAATTTTATGTCAGATACTTCAACAAGCAGATACTTAAATCCCTGCATCCACCTGTGGGGACAAGTTCAACACGAGCAGAATATTTACTCTGTTGAAATATTCATCTTCTTATTGTAGATTTTATTAAATAAGATTTAAATGATTTGAAAGAAAAACATCCGGCAAATAAAATCAAAAATACCGGCATTAAATTTTCAGGTGTATTATCCATTGAACCATTAACAAAAGCAAACTGGCAAAAATTTGTACAACTGTTCGGAGAAAAAGGAGCATGCGGAAATTGCTGGTGTATGTATTATCGTCTGAAACAGTCTGACTTTGCAGAAGGCAAAATGGATGATGGAAATAAAAACGCAATAAAGGAACTTGTTCGGAAAAATCGACCTACTGGACTTCTTGGGTTTATCGAAGATCAGCCGGTTGCATGGTGTGCATTTGCTCCGCGGGAAGATTTTCTAAAACTTGAAAATTCCCGTGTTCACAAACGTATTGATAATAATTCCGTGTGGTCTATTCCCTGTACTTTCATAGATAAGAATTTCAGACGTGCTGGGGTTTCGGTTGAACTCTTAAAAGGAGTAATAAAATATGCAAAAGATAATGGAATAAAAATTATTGAAGCATACCCCACTATTCCAACTCGAGAGAAACTTCCCGATTCTTTTGCTTGGATAGGTCTTTACAAATCTTTTGAACGGGCAGGTTTTGAAATCGTTGACAGAACATCTAAAAACCGGCCAATGGTACGATTTTACACGGATAAATTAAAATCCGGAAAAAACAAAAAAAGTATGTTATAAAGATTGCAGATATAAATCTTTATTTATTTACTCGTGGTCTTTTATTCCTGTACGACCTTTGAATATCATATAGTCTAATGAGAACTTTCCGGGTCCCGTCACCATAAAAAGAATCGCAATGCAAAAAAATATTGATGACAATTCATATGAATTACCACCTGTCTTACTTATAAAGGGAGCATTCATCATCATCACTTTAGCTGTAGCAACTGCCATTGTGGATGCAATTCCAAAAGATGCTATTGGCGTAATAAGTCCTAATATCCATGCGATACCTCCTCCAAACTCGGACACCGAAGCCAGGAATTGCAAAAAACCCGGCGTTGAAGATTCAGACCCCATCCATCCGGCGGGGTTCTGCATCTTTGCCCAGCCATGAATTATAAAAGCGGCTCCGGCGACAATACGAAGCAAAAGAAGATTTAACGATGTGCGGGTCAGCAGAGGAGTGGGTTGTAAGAATTTATTAAGTTTTGTAATTATCATTTGGATTCTCCAATTTCCGGTATGTGACAAAGAAGCACTATACCATTATTAAATGTTTTTTATTTAAAAAGTTTAAACAACTCTTAACCTTATTTTGATATGTTCAGCAAAACAACTTCTGATGAAAACCCCGGTCCGACCGCAAGCATTAAACCATATCCCTGTTCAAATCCGGTCCTGAAAAATTCATTCAATACATAAATCACAGAAGCACTTGACATATTACCGTATTTACTCAATGCACTTCTTGTATTCTTAAGCATTTCTTCAGGAACACCAAACGAATCTCTGTATGCATCAATTATCTTTGCACCTCCCGGATGAGCAATAATATTGTTAATCGCGGAAATTTGTAAATTATTTTTATTCAAAAAATCAAAAATATCTTCTTTTACTTTTGTGGATATTATATTGGGAATATCTTTAGAAAAAATAACCTTGAATCCGTCATCAAGAAACTCCCATCCCATAACATTCAGTGAACTGTGGTAAAGTTTGGCAAGTGTATCTGAAATCTTAACTTCGTATATGGGTTTTTTTATTAGTTTCCGGTATGCCCTATCCCCGGCTACTAACACAGAAGATACACCGTCGGAAAATAGTGAGATTGCAATGAAATTACTTATCGAAAAATCAGTTTTTCTGAATGTAATCGAACAGAGTTCGACATTTACCAATATCACTAACGCATCAGGGTTTGCAGTTGCAATGGTATTCGCTTTTGAAATCCCGGAAACTCCTCCGACACATCCGAGTCCCCAGACAGGATAACGGTTTATATTATAGTTCATTTCAAGATCATTTATAATTAATGCCTCAATGGAGGGAGTTGCCAGTCCAGTACTATTTACGTATATCATATCCGTTACATCCTTTTTATCGACACCCGTTTGCGAAAGAAGCTGCAAAACAGATTTTTTGCCGTATTCAAGAGCTACTTTTTGATAAATATCATTTACTTCTTTGAATTTATGGTCTTTTAAAAAGAAACCATACGGAACACAAAAATTTCTTTTTTCAATTTGTGTATTTTCAAAAACCGACTGCAGCTTGGAAAATCTCTGAATATAATCTTTAAACATTTCATTGGTAAAAGTCTTTGCTAAAAACTGATTTTGACTATATTCAAAATCTATTACTGAAGAATCTATAATATACGGCAACTTTTTCCCTTTCTAATTTTGAACACTTAATAATTGTTTAAAGTTATTAGAAAAAATCATAACATTAAAATGATAAATTGAATCCTATTTTCAGTGATTTTGATTTCTTGGGATTTTATTTTTTTATATCTGTATATTATAATATTGTATTATAATTAATTCTACAGAAAAAATTAATATGCCTGTTACTATTGTTATTTCTTCAACACTTATCACTCTTGCGTTGGTTTTCTATTCGCTTGGAATTTGGTCTGAGCGAATCACCCGCTACCTTAAGCCCTGGCATGTTGTTGCTTTCTGGACAGGCTTTTTATTCGATGTCGCCGGTACCTGGGCTATGCACCAGCTGGCTACAAAACCATTTAACCTTCTGGAACCGCATACTCTTACGGGACAAATTGCGATCTGGTTAATGCTAATCCATGCAGTCTGGGCAACCTGGGTTGCAAAATGGGGAAGCGAAAAAGCAATAAAAGGATTCAACCGTTACAGTCTCATCGTCTGGATGGTTTGGCTGATTCCCTATTTCGGCGGAGTTTACCTTGGTATGCGCAGGTAAGAACAGGTTTTCTATATTAGCTCTTCATCCGCCACAGGCTAAATAAAATGCCGGACGTTCGTTTAATTCTTCAGCTCTGCCTTTTCTTTTTCCAGTATTCTTTTGCTTTCTTTTCTAATTTTGCTAATCTTGTATAATAATCCGGAAACTCCTTTAAATGAGCCCAGGCAATTTTTCCCGTCATTTTTTTGTCATTATTTGTAATATTGGTTTGCGGATATCTTGTACCATGTTCAAACTCAACATTTATTCCTTTTGTAAATTCATCCGGACTCACAACATCCCAATCGATGCCAAGATCGTCGCCGACCTCTTTTGCATCTTTTAAATTTAATTTTTTC
Source organism: Ignavibacteria bacterium (assembly GCA_036508135.1). Lineage (GTDB taxonomy): Bacteria > Bacteroidota > Ignavibacteria > Tepidaquicellales > Tepidaquicellaceae > DATCHW01. The sequence continues at coordinate 100,810 of DATCHW010000207.1, read as the reverse complement.
ATTCCCTTTTATATTATTTAGTAAATAAATTACGCACTATTTAATATAGGTATTGCGTAAATTTTTTACAATATGTTTTGCATATAAAAAGCTGATTGCTATAATTTTTGGGGAGCTTTATTTGATTACTTTATCCCGAAATTTTTCAATAAAAAGTTTTTCGGTTTTTCTGCAGTTACAAATCAACCGTAAAATTATGATTCTTCTGATTGAGGTTCATCCCTGTCAATGCCAATGTCAAGCATTGAAAGAGGATCTTCTTTAGGCTCGAGATGCGTAAAAACCGTAACGGGAACCTTAAATAGGTTGCGTATGTCTTTTTCAATCTTTTCAACCGTGTTGTGACCTTCTTGTATAGTCTGTTGCCCCGGCATCAGAACATGAAGGGAAATAAATTTTCGCTGTCCTGCCTGCCTTGTCAAAAGAGAATGATATTCGATGTTCTGTGATTTTAGCGGTTCGAGTGCCTTGATTATTTTTGAAAGTTCGGCTTCGGGTATTCCTGAATCAAGCAAACCCATAGCCGAACGGCGCATGAGTTGATACCCTGTCCATAAGATATTCAGTGCAACCCCAATGGCAACAATACCATCCAGTACCAGCCAACCGGTAAGATTTACAAGACCGATACCTATAAAAACCCCTGCCGAGGTATATACATCTGTCATTAAATGTTTGCCATCGGCTTCAAGCGTAATAGAATTATTTTTTCTTCCGTTTTTCAATAATATAAGCGCTACCACCAAATTAATTACCGAAGCACCAACGGCAACCAGCAAACCTATTCCAATGTTTTCAAGAGACTGCGGGTGTATAACTCTCGGTATTGCCGTCCAGATAATACTGAATGCCGCAAGCATAATCATCCCGCCCTCGATAGCGCTGGAAAAATATTCTGCTTTATGATGACCAAAGGCGTGTTCTTCATCGGCTGGTTTCTCGGCAATAGTGAGCATAACTAAAGCAATCACTGCGGCAACAAGATTAACGCACGACTCAAGGGCATCGGAAAATAAACCAACCGAATTGGTGAGATAATAAGCCAGAAACTTAATCGTGATTGTAACTACGGCGGCAGCAATTGACAGATAAATATATTTTTTTAACGATTGTGTTCGCATCCCAAGGTTGTACGTTAAATTTTTATCATTAAACTTATATTGTTTTTTTGTTTATTTCAAACCATTCTTTTGTTTCCATAAAATACCATTTTGTGTTGAGGAGAGCTCACCCTCTGTTTACGAATCTCCCGAGACTGAAAATAAGAAAATTACCCTGTCGTTTACAGCCTGCCCTCCCGTCTCTTCTCACGTTACAACGCTGGAGCGTCGTAACGAGATAAAACAGGGTAAAACCGTGGGTTGGGTTTGTTTTCTCTCTTGATTCGAGCCCACCTTCGAATCATTTACCTCTCGTTCCTAAATTGAATTTGGGAACGCGCTTGAATCGGAAACTCCGTTTCAGTTAAAGAATTAACAAACAAAGCTTAAAAGATAAATGTGTTCCAAAACATAGTTCGTAGAACAAGATAGAATACAAGCGAAAACAATGCTCCATCATTCAGCCTCCTGAACATTTCATTTGTTTATACGTATATGAAATAAGAATAATACACATAAAGAAAGGACAAGTAATGAAAAACTTTATTACACTTTCATTTATTATTATAATCAATTTTGTAATAATATCTTCCCTCTCGTCTGTAAGCCCCGTATTAGGAACACTTGCTTTTATTAATCCAATGGAAATAAAATCGGACAGCCTTCCTTATCTGGGACAAACGCCGCCGGATACAATACCTGTAAGATTTGGTCCGTCATATCTAATAACAAATGGAAGCTGGGGGTGGCATGGCTCTCCAAAATTTTCTCCTGATGGAAAGGAGATGTTCTTCGTGAAATACTATTTTAATCTACCTTCGGGTAATGCGAAAATGTATGTTATGAAAGATGTAAACGGAGTTTGGACGTTGCCTGCCCAACCGAGCTTTGCAAGTGATTCAATAGACAATTCCCCGGTTTACTCTCCTGACGGAAATAAATTGTATTTTTCATCATACAGGTCCGGTGCAATGAGATACTATTATGTCACAAGAGCAGGTAACGACTGGTCACAGCCTGCATTATTAAATATGGCTTATCAGTCTTTGCCGGGAAGTCTTGGGTGGGATTTTACAATGACACGGGATGGTTCAATATTTTTTTCTGTTTATACTTCTTCCGATGGTGTGGATATTTATCGCTCAAATCTTGTAAACGGTCAGTATTCAGTTTTTGAAAGACTTCCTTCTGAAATTAACACAACATTTAATGAAGTTTCTCCTTTTATTGACCCCGAAGAGAAATACATTATTTTCGGTTCAAACAGAACCGGCAGTTATGGCTTACACGATGTTTATATTTATTTTAAGAAAACTGACGGCACCTGGACTGAGGCTCAAAATATAGGCAACAAGATAAATGGTCCAAACGAGGATTCATTCCCCTGGGTAACTCCCAATGGTAAATATATGTTCTTCAATTCTGCAAAAGCAGGGGATTATTCGTATAATGCATACTGGGTTGATTCAAAAGTAATTGACAGATTAAAACCTGTTGGAATAAATAATTTGGAAGAAGAAATTCTTGATAACTTCCGTCTTTTTTAGAATTACCCGAATCCCTTTAATCCGACTACAAGTATTAAATATCAAATATCAAAAAGTGGATTGGTTACTTTGAAAGTATTTGATGTAATAGGACGTGAATTGGAAACGCTTGTAAATGAAAAGCAACCGGTGGGAACTTATGAAGCAACTTTTAACGGCTCCCAATTATCGAGCGGTGTATATTTCTATAAATTGGTAGCGGGAGATCCCGACGGTTCGGGACAGGCTTTTAGCGAAACGAAGCGAATGGTTTTAGTAAAGTAATTACCGGGCAACTTAAAGTAAATTTGTTGTAAAAAAGTATTTATTAAAAATTCTTTTAAAAATTATAATATATTATTACACCCAAGGAGAAAATATATGAACAATCTTTTAAGTATCTCAAAAATTATAAATTCACTATTTTAAGTTATCCGGAAAAAAAATATTTACCATATATATAGTACTAAAAAGTTGTTAAAAATTTAAATAAATAATTATGCTTTTTACAAATTTTAAACCCGGCAAGATTTGCGGTTTGCTTTGCGGATTTTTGTTTTTTGTTATTACTTTTCGTATTGAAGCTCAAACGGTCAAAAGCGAAAATGAGTTAACAAGTTATCTTAATTCAAAGGATTCTGTATATGAAAATATATGTATAGAATTTGGAACAGAAACATGGGATTTATATTCCGGTGAAGGTGAAGTAAATTTGTATTCACCAAAATCAAAAATGGCTGAATTTTTGACTAATAATGATTTTACTGAAAATATTTATTATTGGGTAAATAATGTGAACCTGATTCAGGATGATATTTTGAAAAGGAAGGTGGTGTTATGGGACAAGGTTATTGAAGGCACTAAAATTGAATTAGATAAAGATGTTAAGGATATTGCAACACAGCTTCTTGAAAAAATAAGAACCAGGGATGCAAAAGATACAATTCAGAATAAGGAGCTCGAAAAGCAGGTTCTGAATCTTATCAAAATCCGGAATAAGAAAGCAAGAGAGCTCGGGTATGACAATTATGCATATTACATCCTCGATTACTTTGGAATAGGGTATAAATGGTTTGAAAGTTTTGCGGAAGAAATTGATAAAAAAAGTGCGCCTGTATATAAAGAACTTCTATCGAAAATCAAAAGAGAAAAAGATACCGTGAAAATAATGGATATTATGAAATATTATAAATACCCGCCTGATGTTTCTTTCAGCGAAGACAGTAATTATGTAATTTTAAGAAAAACAATGTCTAATATTGGATTTGATTATGATGCCTTGCCGATTAGATTTGTTGTTAAAGCGGCTGACTTCGGCGGCAATTGCATCGGAGTTGTTATACCTACAGATTACAGGGTGATTGTAGTGCCGAATATGCCCATCTCGGTTTATATGCATGAATTAGGACACGGACTTCAGGGGATTTATACGAACACAAATACTGGTTTACTGGAAGGATATGAGTGGTGTCTCGGGAATACACCGCCAATGTTTTATGAAGGAATGGCAGATATGATGGCGGGATTTACACGGGATCCAAAATGGTTAAAAAAGTACAGCACTTTCAGTGATGAAGAAATCTCGGAATATTTGAAAACTGACAAGTATGAATCTGCGGTGAAAATGAGATTGAATTTATTCGTTATGCTTTCAGAAATTGAAGTATATAAAAATGAGGATAAAATTCCGAACGATGTAGTAAATGCTTTGTTTAAAAAAATTTATATGATTGATGAAAACCGAAGCAGACCATATTCATTAGTGAGCACCGCTTTTGTAGATTATCCTTGCTACATGCAAAATTACGTTATCGCTGATTTCATCTCCTGGCAGGTACATCAGACATTAAAAGAAAAATTCGGAGAATCGTATGCGTTTAATAAAGAAGTGAAAAATTATTTAATTGAAAATTTCTATAAGTACGGAGTTTCCAAGGATTGGAGAGCAATATTAACAGATGCCACCGGAAGAGATCTGGATATTGACGGATATCTTAATTATTTGGGTTTATGATTTTTTTAAAGATCACACCGGAATAAGCACCTATGAAAGCAAATACGAATGATAATGCTGAGCCGTAATTGTTATGCAATATAACGTTAAAATCTAAGACGCATAAACCGACAATTAATGCAAATACCCAGACTGTGTTTTCTGCGAAAAATCCGATAATAAAGGTTGCAACCAGTATCAGTAAAACCGTAATACCGGTATCATCCCAGTTCGGACGGGAATCCACCCATCCTATAAACAGTCCTGACGCTAAAGACAGAACAAGAAAAAGCCAAAATTTATTATCTAATGGTTTCATAACTAATTTTAAATAAATATTCTCACGTTACAACGCTGGAGCCCCGAATAAACTGGGTAACGAGACAATGAATTAATATGTTTAAACAAATATTATTTATAAAAGTAATCAAAATTTATAATAAATTTTAATATATTAGGTTAATTAAAATTTCGGTGAAATGGCATTAAGTATTTTCGAAAATAAATCAAAAACCCCGGATGAAAAAGAACTTTCTGAAGTATTGGGAAAGAATTTCAAACTCTGGAATGAACTCAAAGAATTTACTAAAAAAGAATATTCCGGGGCTGAAGAGGAATGGAAATATTCAGGGAAAAATTATGGTTGGGGTTTCCGGTTGAGAGATAAAAAACGGGTAATTGTATATTTGACGCCTTGCGACGGATATTTTTTACTTTCGATTGTCTTCGGGGAAAAAGCCACAAAAGAAGCTCTGAGCTCCGGTATCTCAAAAGACATCAAAAAGATCATCGAATCTGCGAAAGTATATGCCGAAGGCAGGGGATTCAGGGTTGACGTGAAAGACAGAAAAATCATCGGGGACATTAAAAAACTAATTCAGATAAAATTATCTTACTGATTGGTTTTTCAAATGATTTTTAAATCTACTGCTTGGGTTGTTTTAAAACATCTTTCCCTCATTATTGAATGAAATTTTTTGCTTTATTTAGTTATTATATAAAAGTTTTTATATATTTATGCTGAAAAAACATTTACTGTTTATATTACTTTTGGTGTTACTGATATTCTCCAATGATTTGTTCGGGCAGGTTATCAGGGGCAAGTTGCTTGATGAGAAGGGTTTTCCGCTCAGCGACGTTTCCATAATAATTTCAAATGGCGGCTCTACAATCACCGGCTCAGACGGAAGCTTTACAATATCAGCTACCAAAACACCTTACGACCTTTTGATAACCGACGCATCGAACAATACCGGGGCGCTATACCGGGGGCTTTATAGTACCAACCCTGAAATAATTCTTTTCGGGAATTACTTACCGAGAAATGTAAACTCAGAAGCGATAAAAGTAGAGTTCCCGCCTGTCCCGCGTGACCGCTCTGCAATAATTAAATTCGTGAGTAATGATCTCTTCTACTCGGAAGAAGTGACTGCTTTTACAAACGAGAAGAGCAAGACGATTACCGTGAACTGGCTTGCGAATACAAGCACAATCTCCGGGAAAATAATATATCTTGAGAAAAGTTCAGAATCATTCGAGAAGTTTTCGGAAAGATCTTACACGGTGATAAAAGATTTTTATCCTCAGTCAGTAAAGTTTGATTCTTCAACTTCATATATTAACACCGGCGATGCAAATTTAACTGTTTACCTTCCGCAGACAGATTATTCAAAAAAAGGATTCCGTGTTTCAGCCGACTTTCTTGCGCTTCACAGAAATTCCGAAATGAATTTAATCACAGTCGAGGGTGACATTATCTACACAAAATGTTCCGTGCCACTCAGTATTCCTTACGGCTTCAGATTTAAGGTTTATGGTTATGCCAATAATAATGACGGGTCGGGATTCGAGAATACAACTTATGCTTATCCAAACTCTGTAATGACGATACAATCGGAGACACCGCCGAAACTTACTGCTCCGCAGGATAAATTTTACGGTGTGAACACATCAACGGAATTCGGCTATGAGTGGGGCTCCGGGTTGGGTCTTTATGTGATTCACTTTCACTGTATTAGTCCGGCGGCTGATTTTTATGTCGTTACAAAAGAAAAATTTATTTCTTCACCTTTTGCATACGCCGGAGGGATTCTCACGGGAGATGAGTACACCTGGAACGTGTCGAAGTATATGACGTATATTACGGTTGATGAATTCGTAAAAGAGAGAAGATTCCTGAATGATGTCGGATACAGGGCTGTTACACAATCCGAAACGAGAACTTTCCGAAAGCGACCTTATTGATGTTTGTCATTTGTTCCATACCATCTTCTAATCACAAATTCATTCTTTATTCCGCCGCTCCATTCGTCAACAGGTTTTCTTTTTAATGTAAGTTTTTCAAGCACATCAATAAGGTTTTTCTTGACTACTTTACCGGCAGTGAAAGAACTTTCGATGGTCGTATTCTTATCATAAACTACTATCACGTGACCTTTCCACACAATTAAATCGAGAGGTTTTACTTTTGATGATATTTGCGTTGCTGAAAGCCCTGCGATTTTAACAGGCTCGCCATAGCTGACCAACTGGTGTGTGTTCCTTGCGGTATAGCCCCTTGTAGCTTCATAAATCAGACCTGAACAATCCAATCCTTTTAGAGACCACTCTTTCTTTTCAGAAGAAGTCAGTTCACTTTTCGGAGGATAGAACTCCGTCATCTGAGGAACTCCATCGATATTATTAGCCCCCCATACATACATCGCCCCGATACTTTTATCAAGATAGTCATAAATTTCTTTTTCGGAAGGAAGTATGACTTTTCTTTTCTCGGGTTTTGTGTTTTTAATTTCTACAAACCTTGAATCTATGAACAATCCGCTTCCGTTAAGAGGAATTTCATATTCTTCTGTTTTCACTTTGTAAATCTTATACGTCCCTTTATCATATTCCTCAAGTATTTCAAAACCGGAACCGGGATATGCCGCATATTCAACTTCTTTAATCAGCCCGTTGCTGCTGCGTTTCAATGTGCTGCCGTTAATCCCGCCGTAAACAGATTTAAAATCAGGAGTATTTAAAACAGGGGTGAAATATTTTGATACAGCATATTTTATTCCCGACAGGGAGTCTGATTTCACGGGAGTTGTTACCGGTTTAAGTGTATCTTTTTTTTCTGCCTGCACTTTTGGTTTTTCGCTGCAGCTTGTAAAGCAAAGACAAAAGATGAAAAGTAAAGCCGCAGAAAATACTTTCATTTTAATCTCCCCCGAATGTTTCGGTCGAGTACACAAGTTCTTCGAAAAATATTTTTATATCTCCGTTCTGCTCTTTTCTGATTTTCAAAACTTTCTGACCTTCATCACTGTAACTTTTGGTGGTATTATACTGATAACTATTAAAATACTGGTAAAATGTTACCTCTGCAGTTCCTTCCGGAGAGTTAAGGTTACTGATTTTTATCTTATCAACGGTGACACTGATGTATTTATTACCTGAATACATTTTAGTTCTGTCTGCTACCCATCCGCTGTAGTTATAATCATAAGTTCTTCCTGATTTTGTTCTTTTTACTCCGTGAAAATCATCCGCATACAATAAAATGTATTTTGAAATGTTCTTATCCGATTGCGCCGATGCCCACTCGTTTACAAACTCTTTCACTTCATATTCGGAAAGCGGCAATACTTTCTTTTCCTCCGTCTTCGGAGCGGTTGTTTCTGTTTTGGTTTCCGGTTTTATGTTCACGCTTGAATCAACACTTTTACCGTTGCTTTTCCCGAGGAGCAGGGAAATAACCAATCCAAGTATGCCTAATATCAAAACAGCAGCCGATATTACAACTATCAGTACTGCATTCGATTTTTTCCGGGGCTCTCCTTCGTACTGCGGCACTTTATTTGGATCATAAAAACCTTTTTCCATATTGTTAATAATTTTAAATTTTTCCGTTAAAAATTACTTTTGAGAAAATTCTTGTCTTTCCGCCAGTCTTTACGGATCTTTACAAAAAGCTGTAAATAGACTTGCCTGCCCAGAAACTTTTCGATTTCTTTTCTTGCTCTTTCCCCGAGCGATTTTATTTTATCGCCTTTTTTTCCGATAATAATAATTTTTTGCGACTCACGCTCTACCACTATATCCGCATTGATGAAATCTTTCCCGTATTCCCTCTCCTTGAACTCCCTGACATCTACAAATACACTGTATGGAATTTCTTCGCCGTACATCTGCAGGATTTTCTGCCTGATAATTTCCGCCGCAAAAAACTTTTCCGGTTTATCAGTAATCTCCGCCTCGTCATATAGAAAAGGTGATTCAGGGAGATACTCCGAAATTTTTTCAAGAAGTTTTTCTATGTTGAAATCTTCAAGAGCCGATATAGGAATAATATCTGCCTCCCGAATAGTTTCGCTTAAGGTAACCATCATTTTTTTCACCTCCGCTTCGGGTCTCATGTCAATTTTGTTCAGTGCTATGATTAATTTTTTCTCACTGAGATTTGCTTTCAGTATTTCCGAACTTTTTTTTAACTCTTCCGGATTGAATCGCTCGCTGTCTATTAAATATAAGACAAGGTCCGAGTCCCTCAGGGAGGTCAGTATTTCGGAGAGCATAAAACTCTGAAGTTCATATTTCGGTTCAAGGATACCGGGTGTATCAAGAAAAATTATTTGAGTATTTTCGTGAGTGAGTATTCCCTGAATCCTGTTACGCGTGGTTTGCGCTTTGGCGGTTACAACTGAAAGTTCCTGTCTCAGAAATGCATTAAGCAATGTTGATTTTCCGGAATTAGGTCTCCCGACTATCGCCACATAACCGCTTCTTGTTTTATCTTTATTCAATTCTTTTTTTTAATTCGCTATTTTTATCTGGTTCGAAGATTTAATTATAACCTGCGGTTTATCTTTATATTCAGAAACTGTACCGCTTATTTCAATTTTTTTGTTTTTATATATTTCAAGATCGCCGAACTTATCAAAATCCGAAGCGAAGATTGTAGCAGATCCGGAATTGTTCGGAAACTTCTTGTCAAAATTCAGGTAAGCAACTTTTTCCCTCACCACTACATCAGCGATGTATGCTTTAATGATTACTTTTTTCCCTATGCTGGATTTTAATTCTGCGGTTGTGATAGTTTTTATTTCCGTTTTGCCTGCAGATGTTTTTTGAGTATTCTCCCCTGTGTCTTCTTTTCCCTCTTCCTCCCGGGGTTCCTCCTTTGCGGATGTCTGCGGCTCTGTTTGCTTCACTTTCGATGTTGTGTCTTCCTGTTTTTTTACTTTTATCTCTTCTTCTTTTTTAGAGCATCCGGTAATTACTGTAAAACTTAAGATGAACAAAATCAGAAATAATTTTTTCATGTTATTATCCCGTTTTTAAATTTATATTTCTAAGTGAATTCCTTAATTAATTTTTGCGACCGAAAAACGAATTAATCAATTTGCAATTTTACTGTAATAGAAATTAAGAAGTTTGACCCCTTCTTCTGACAGTTTTTTTGACTGCATAACGTCCCTGATTTTAAAAATCACGAAGCCGCATTGCGACTCCATATTGAATTCCATATTCATAATACTATTATTCCCTGAAAAGAATTCTATCGAGCCGTTATAAATACAGTCCTGCCGTTTATTAAAATCCTCTTCGGTGATTGTGGTTAAAAAATGTTTCACTTCATCCGGGTCATTGATGGAGGCAACATGGCCGGCGCCCGGCACTTTACCTGTGGATTTATCATAAAAATATATCTTAACGTTATCTGCCTTTGATAATTCCCTGTTGAGTATTTTCAGTACGTTTCCATCGCACGAAAATAATACAAAAGATATTAGTATCAAAAATCCATATATAATTTTTTTACTCATAACTGCCATTCTTTTTTCTTTGTTTTTTTTCTTGTAAATTTAAGTTAGGTACACCAAAAAATTATTTCAATTCAAAAGCGAGGTTTATTCACACTTATTTTCCGGAATAAGAAATTTTGTTTTACATTGAGAATATCTATGAATTAAATTACTTTATTAATCTATTTTTATGTTTTTACAAAACTAATTTGCACTCAACTTTGTTTAAGGTTTTAATTAATAAACTTAACATCAATAATTTAATATATGGAAAATAATACATTAGAGTTTGAAAAAGATAAACTAAAAAAAATTCAGGACGTATTTAAACTGATAAAAGACAAAGAAATCAAAATGGTTGATTTCCGTTTTACAGACCTTCCCGGGCAGTGGCAGCATTTTTCTGTTCCGGTTGATAAGCTTACAGAGGGAAGCTTTTATGAAGGTTTTGGTTTTGACGGCTCGTCAATCCGCGGATGGAAAGCAATCAATGAATCTGATATGCTTGTAATTCCGGATCCGGGTACTGCAAGGATTGATCCGTTTATTAAGTTGAAAAGTTTAAGTATGGTCTGTGACATCCGGGACCCCCAGACAAAGAAATCTTATGACCATGATCCAAGATACATTGCAAAAAAGGCTCTTGAATTCCTGCGGTCCACCGGTATTGCCGATACGGCATATTTTGGACCGGAAGCAGAATTTTTTATTCTCGATCATGTGGCTTATAATATCAATGAATACTCAAGCTGGTATAGGATTGACTCCCGGGAAGGTTTCTGGAATTCCGGCAGTGAAAACGAAGCAAATCTCGGGCATAAAATCAGGGTGAAAGAAGGATACTTTCCGGTTCCTCCTTCAGATTCCACTAATGAATTACGCAATACAATGGTGCAATACATGATGAAACTTGGAATTGAGATTGAGGCACAGCACCACGAAGTGGCAACGGGACAGGCAGAGATTGATTTTAAATATATGCCTTTGATTGAAGCGTGTGACAATATGCAGATGTTCAAATATGTCGTAAAAAACACCGCGCGGGAAGCAGGAAAGACTGCAACCTTTATGCCTAAACCTATTTTCGGAGATAATGGAAGCGGAATGCATACGCATATTAGTTTGTGGAAAGATGGAAATCCACTTTTTGCAGGGGATAAATATGCTGGTTTAAGTGAAACTGGATTATATTTTATCGGCGGACTGCTTAAGCATGCTCCTTCCCTTCTTGCTTTTACAAATCCGACAACAAATTCTTACAAGCGCCTCGTTCCGGGATATGAAGCACCCGTGAACCTTGTTTATTCAAAGAGCAACAGGAGTGCCGCTATCAGGATTCCTATGTATTCAGATAATCCCAAATCGAAGCGTATTGAGTTCAGATGTCCGGACGGAACTGCAAATCCTTATCTTGCATTTTCTGCACTGCTTCTTGCAGGGCTTGACGGTGTAATAAATAAAATTGAACCCGGCGAACCTATAGATAAAGATATATATCACCTGTCTGATGCAGAAAAAAAATCTATAAAACAGGCACCTGAATCACTCGAAATTTCACTGCACAATCTTGAAAAAGATAATGGTTACCTTAAGAAGGGCGAAGCATTTACGGATGAACTTATCTCTACCTGGATTGATTATAAAATGAATAAAGAAATCAAGGAGGTGCAGCTGCGTCCTCATCCATACGAGTTCCACCTGTACTATGAAGTATAATCAAATCACCCCTCTTCTTTTGAGGAGAGGGGTGTGGTTTTTTAAAAAAGGTTTCTGCACCGGCGGCTTTTATAGGAATATAAGCTAAGAACTGTTTTTAAAAGGAACAATTCCTTTTTAAATTAGTTATAAAAATAAAACCTTTAAGAATTAATTATGAAAAATTTTAAGTTTTTTATCGCTGCAATTTTAATACTCGTTCTCTTTTCCGGCTGTAATAAAGATAAACCTTCGGATAAAAATAATTCCACACCTGTACCCGAAAACACATCCGGTAAAACAGGAAAAATGGAAGAGAGTGAGTTTGGAGAACAAACCCTGAAGAAAGATTCCAAGAAAGATGCAGGAATGAATATGCTGACGACCACATTAAATGAGAAGGAGATTGATGTAAGCAAAAGAATGGTTGTAAAATCCGGCACACTAAGTCTCGAGGTCGAGAACTTCGACGAAGCAGAAAAGAGAGTTTCTGAAATTGCAAAAAATCAAAGCGGATTTATTGCAAATTCAAATTCAACCGTCAACGCCTCCGGCAAAAAATCCGGCACTATAGTAATAAAAGTCCCTGTCGATAAATATGACGCTCTCATCAGCGAAATTTCCGCAGCAGGAAAAGTTGCAACTAAAAACATTACTTCCTCTGACGTTACGGAAGAATACATTGACCTTGAATCGCGGGCAAAAACACAAAAGGAACTTGAACAGAGATTATTAAAACTTCTGTCTGAAAAAACAGCACGTCTGGTAGATATTGTTGAGGTTGAAGAAAAACTTGCCGCCGTCAGGCAGAAAATTGAATCCATCGAAGGAAAGATGAAACTGCTCACAACTCAGGCATCATACTCAACTTTGGCGGTCTCTATTTTTGAGCCAACTATGTTGCAGACTACATCGGGAGGAGGATTCTTTTATGAACTCGGGCAGGGAATTAAAAAAGGGTTAAACGGTTTAACAGAAATTTTAAGCGGACTGATTGCAATAATAATCGCTATGCTTCCGCTGATAGCATTTGTTACTTTGGTGGTCTGGATAATATTAAAAATCGTAAGAAGAAAATCTCACGCAAAAGCGTAGAATTTTTTTATGCATTACTCATCGGATGACTGTTCTTTGTCATCCGATGAGTGTCGAGAAAGAACCGTGAGCCGATGAGCATAGAGAGAAAATCTACACTTTCTCTACTATCACTGCCGTACCGTAAGCAAGAACTTCTGTAACTCCGCTCATTACATCGTTGGCATCGTATCTCATACCGATTACTGCGTTGGCACCGAGTTCTTCTGCGTGCTGCTTCATAATATCAAAAGCCTCCTGTCTTGTCTTTTCACACAATTGAGTAAACAGTGTTATGTTTCCGCCGACTATTGTCTGCAATGATGCACCGATTGTGGCAAATACATTTCTTGACCTTACCGTAATGCCTCTGACTATCCCGAGATTTTTTACCGTTTTATATCCGTCAAGTATAAATGCGGTAGTAATGTTTTGATTATCCATAATGTTTAATTTTTATTATACACAAATATAATGCTGATTTTTTCAATTAATAATGTAAATATTTGATGTTATTATACAAGAGCCGGCTCGATGTTGCACAAGGTGTTATGATTGAAACAGGAATTGTTTAAATATATATATTTCGCTTTATATTATTTGTTTTTTTTCTATATTACTATTAATATTTATTAATTTAATTTCAACATTTATGAAATTAATCAATTTTACTTTTTTGGTTTTGTTAATGTTCGGTGTTTTTATGGGTAAAGGTTTTAGCCAATACGGTGACGATGCCAACAAAGACCGCATTCCATACAATCTGTTATTGCAGTCGCAGGTTATGACTCCGAAGCCAGCTTTCATGATTGTAACAAATTCTGCCGGGTTCGAGAATTTCTTTCTGGGAGTCGATTTTGCCGAACCGCATATGTCGGTTAATCCGCAAAATCCCTTGTGGTATTTCACTGCGTTTAATACAAACGCAACACATTACACGCTGAATGGTGTTGATTGGCGTACTAACAATCCGGTCTTTGGATTTACGATGATGGGAGACCCGGTAACTGCTTATGATAGTCTTGGTAACATTTACTATGATAATATGTATGGTGATGGCAGTTCAGTTTTTGGAACAAAAATTGTCAAATCAACAAATAACGGACAAACATGGCTTCCCTCTGTGAGCGGCAATACCGGAAATGATAAAAACTGGATCGCTGCAGACCAGACAGGAGGTCCGTATGCAAATTATGTCTATGGAACAATCACTCCGGGTAACTTTATTAGAAGCACTAATCTCGGAACATCATTTGCTATTTCAGTGACATTCAGCACGCAATCCCTGCCAGGTATGATGGTTTGTGTAGGGCCACAAACCGTCGGAACGGATGTACCCGGAGGATGTGTGTATGTTGTTACAAATTCAGGAGGTACTTTTTCTCCCACTTATTCCTTCTATGTTTCTACAAACGGAGGTGCATCTTTCACTCTGAGTTCTCAGCAGGCTTTTGCAGGATACGTAGGTACCACTACCGGAAGTCCATTGAGACACTCTGTACAGAATATGAGAACAAGACCCTATCCTTTTATCACGGCTGATAATAGTTACGGCACCCTAAGGGGAAGACTTTATTTGGTTTATGCAACGAATACTCCCGCCGGAAACGGGAACAAGCCCGATATATTTTGCCGGTATTCCACAAACAAAGGTGTTAGCTGGTCATCGGCTGTCCAGATAAATGATGATGTAAATCCCACAGCTAACCATCAGTGGCATCCATCAACCTGGTGTGATAAGAGAACCGGCAGACTTTATGTAAAATGGTTTGATACAAGGCTTTGCTCCACGAGCGATAGTGCCGATGTATATGCATCATATTCTGACGACGGGGGAAATACTTTCGTGGCTAATCAAAGAATTACAACAGCATCTTTCAAAATTGACTGCTCAACCTGCGGCGGAGGGGGAACTCCGAGATATCAGGGGGATTATGACGCGATAACTTCGTACGGCAAAACTTCATTGATGGTTTGGTCTGATTTCCGTAATGGTCAGTTCGGAAGCTATACCGCATATTTTCCTGATTATGCAATGAGGGTCAATCCGACGGGAAATTTTATGCTTAATAACGATAGTATTTTCGTACGTGTGAGTGTTCCCGGTGTTAAACTCTACACAGATGCTGTAAAATTTACTGCTGAAGTTGACACGCTTCCTGCAAGCGGTTCGTTTAATTTTTCTTTCGCAAACGGAAGAGATTCTATATCAACATTCCCGGATTCTGTTAACTTAAGAGTTAAAACTGTCGGAACGGTTACTCCCGGTTTATATGGAATTATAATTACTGGAAAAGGACCTAACGGAATTCCTGTTCATAAAAGGATTGTCGATGTTTACGTTAATGCCGCCAATGTATCGGTCGGAACAAACCGCGAAGGGCTTTGTGCCTTTAAAGTAAATGGCGTTCAATATACATCAAGGCAAAATATAACTGTGACATTAGGGCAGTCAGTGACGGTTCAAGCTATAAGCCCTGCGGTAGTAGGAAATAATCAATATGTTTATACAAACTGGAGTGATAGTGGTGACACAACTCACACGTTTACAGTTAACAACCCATTGACACTCACCGCTAATTACAAGGTGCAATATAAACTGCTTATTATTTCTTCCGTTGGTAACACATTCGGGGGGAATATTTATTATGATTCGGCGGCATCGTTCACGTTTGGCGTGCTTTCCAGAACCGTTATATCCGGCGGACAGACGTACAGGTATAGAGGATTTACGGGCGCAGGTGCGGGCTCTTATACAAGTCTCGACAGCACGGGTGCCGATTCTGCTATAGTCTGGTCTATTTCTGCTCCGACTGTGGAGAGCTGCAGGTGGATGAACATTACAGGTATATCAAATATAAGTTCCGAAATTCCTAAAGAATATAAATTATACCAGAATTATCCGAATCCTTTTAATCCTTCGACAACAATTGATTTTGATATAGTAAAAGCCGGAAATGTAAAAATCACGGTATATGACGCTCTCGGAAGAGAGGTTCAGGTGCTTACCGACGAAGTAATACAGCCGGGAAGATATAAGGCTGTTTTTGAGGCAAGCGGTTTATCAAGCGGAATATATTTCTATAAAATTGTTACCGGAGATTTCAATGCTGTAAAGCGAATGCTTATGATTAAATGACGATAGTCATTTTTTTGCCGCTGTTGGTGCTCACAGTCCTCCACTCTTTTTGGAGGATTTAAGCGAAGCGTCACCAACAGTTTGTATAATAGTTGTTGGAGACGTTCAAACTGCGTTTGAACTAAACACCAACAACGGCGCAAAAATAAGTGTGACCCCAAAAGGAAAAACATTTTTAAAATCCTCTTTGCGAAAGTAAAGGGGATTTTTTTTAACTATATTGAATTCCGATGATTGTTTATTAAATTACATTTAATGTTGTTTATCTTTAATTTTACACGTTGAAAAAAAAATATGACATAATAGTGGTGGGTGCGGGGCACGCCGGCATCGAGGCGGCTGTGTCTGCTTCAAGAATGGGTATGTCGGTCGGTATGATTACGATGGACACAAATGCAATTGGAAGAATGAGCTGTAATCCAGCAATCGGCGGTACTGCCAAAGGTCACCTTGTCCGGGAAGTAGATGCTCTCGGAGGTGTAATGGGTGAGCTCGCCGATAAAACGGGAATTCAATTCAAGATGCTTAATAAATCCAAGGGTCCGGCAGTCTGGTCGCCTCGCTGCCAGTCGGATAAAGATTTATATTCTCACGCCGCAAGAGAACTGATAACCGGTGAAGAGAATATCGACCTGATACAGGATATGGTGAAAGAAGTAACCGTCAAAGAAGGAGAGGATGATTTCGGGCTTGAGGTTACGGGTATAAAAACTGCACTCGGATATGATATTAAATGTAAATCTGTAATTATCACTTCCGGCACATTTCTTAATGCCGTAATGCATACGGGAATAAATCAAACTCACGGCGGAAGAATCGGCGAGCAGTCTGCGACCGGTTTATCGGAGTGTCTGATGAATTTTGGATTTGAAACAGGCAGGCTGAAAACGGGAACTCCTCCGCGTCTGGATACCGATACCATTGATTTTTCAAAAACAGAAATTCAGCACGGAGATAATCCCCCGGCTCCTTTTTCTTTCAGAACAAAAAACGGCTTTCCGTATCAGAAGCAGGTTAACTGTTACTTAACACATACTAACGAAAAAACTCACGAAATTCTAAGGACAGGATTCGGAGAATCTCCGATGTTTTCAGGACGAATCAAAGGCGTGGGTCCGAGGTACTGCCCTTCGATAGAAGATAAGATTTCCCGTTTTTCCGACAGACCCCGTCATCAGATTTTTCTCGAACCGGAAACCCTGAACGGCAAAACAGTTTATATGAACGGCTTCTCAACCAGCCTTCCGCTGGAAGTTCAGCAGAAAGCCGCCCTCACTGTTCCGGGGCTTGAGAATGTAAAAATTATTAAACAGGGTTATGCCGTTGAATATGATTTTTTTCCGACTCATCAGATTTATTTAACTCTTGAGACAAAAATTGTTTCAAGTCTTTATTTTGCGGGACAGATAAACGGCACCTCGGGCTATGAAGAAGCAGCGGCGCAGGGTCTCGTTGCGGGTATAAACGCCTCACTTAAGTTAAAAAAATGCGAGCCGCTGATTTTAAAAAGAAGCGAGGCATATATAGGAGTTCTGATCGACGACCTTATTAACAAATGCCCCGAAGAGCCTTACCGTATGTTCACCTCCTGCGCCGAATACAGGCTTGTACTTCGCCAGGATAATGCAGATATACGGCTGATGGAAAAAGGTCATAATATCGGATTGATAAGTAAGAAACTTATAGATAACCTGAGGCATAGAAACGAATTAATAAAAGAAGGCATAAAATATTTTTCTTCAAACACAATCAGCCCGAAGGTTGTGAATGGATTTTTATTATCAAAGAATTCTTCACCAATAAATCAAAATGAATTTTTATCAAACATTCTGAAAAGAACAGATATAACAATCAGTGAAATTATCGGATGCCTTAATGTGAATGATAACGAATTAATAAAACAAATTTCCGAAGTTCCCGAAGTTCAGAATCAGATTGAAATAGACATAAAATATGCGGGCTATATAACGCGCCAGAACGAACAGATAGAGTCATTCGAGAGAAATGAAAACATAAAAATTCCGGAAGATTTTAAGTATGAAAGCATAAAATCCCTTTCCACAGAAGCACTCGGTAAACTGAAAAAAATTAAACCGAAATCCATCGGTCAGGCATTGCGCATAGCAGGTGTAAGGTCATCAGATATTTCAGCAATCCTTATATATATGAGAGGATAGAAAAATAAAGTGGTAAATAAATAGTAAATAAGTGAGTAAGTAAGAAAGTGAATAGGTGAAAAAGTGAGTAAGTGGGTAAGTGAGTGAGTGAGTGAGTGAGTAAGCAGCAAGTATAAAGTAATGAAATGGGATGTCGATTATTGGTTTTACTTACTTTCTTTCTCACTTTCTTTCTTACTCACCATCTTACTTACTTTCTTTCTTACTCACTTACTCATCATCTTACTTACTTTCTTTCTTAATCACCTTTTCACTTTCTCACTTACTTTCTTTTTACTTTTGCGCTGCTTCGGATATATCTATTCTTAGCCGTTCGGTTTGGTCTTTACTGACAACTTTTACCGCCGCATCAATTGCAACTTTCATTTCTTCTTCCGTCATATTCAAAAGTCTGACTGCATTCACAACACTTCCTGTCGAGCGGATTAAAGGTGGTGTAGGATAAAACAACATAACATCATAGATTGGAATAGAAGAAGATTCATCGTTTTCCCAGACCGTTGCACCGGTCGGACGGTTAATTATCATCACTTTTGTATCTATGTGCGCATATACTCCTGCCGTACTGGAGCGAAGCGTAAATTTATTCAATCTGGTCTCTAAGATAAACTCAGGATTTTCGCTTAGTGAGTCAACGGGCGAAATATCGTAATAGGTCATCAACCCGTCTTTCATTCCGCTCGAAATAATGTTAACAATGCTGTCCGGTTGTATAACTTTTTCAAGTTTTTCTTTGACTTTTTCTTCAAGATATCCCGCACCTATATCTGCAAGTATAATTCCAAATGGAATTTTATCGTTTAAAACCTCCGTGTTCAAACAAATATTTACTCCCGACATCTGTGGATTTATATAATTTTTAAAGAGAACGGCTTTGGAAGAGAGATTATATTTGTATAGTTCATTAAAGTGAGTACAGGAAGAATAAACGACAGTAAAAATAATGAGTAAACTAAATAAATATGTTTTTGTTTTCATTGTGGTCAGGTTTACAGTACTTAAACTTCTCTTCTTAAAATAAGTTTCAAGTATAGAGGGATTTTTGTAATTTTACAATCCGGCAGAAGGAATTTTTTCTGTCAGCAATTCGTTTTGAAAAGTGTAATTTTTTATGATATTAAGAATAGAACCAGATAATCCCGGGGAAAGAAATTTCAAGCGCGTCCTTGAATGTTTGAGGGACGGAGGTGTAATAATATATCCTACCGATACGGTTTATGGTATCGGCTGTGATATAAATAAACCAAAAGCCGTTGAAAGAATTGCCCGCATCAAAGGTGTAAAGCCGGAAAAAGCAAATTTTTCTTTTATTTGTTATGATTTCAGTCATCTTTCGGATTTCACAAAACCGATAGATTCCTCCGTGTTTCGTGTAATGAAAAAAGCCCTTCCGGGACCTTTTACTTTTATTCTTGATGCGAACAGTAACGTTCCTAAAATATTCAAATCAAAGAAAAAAACTGTCGGTATCAGAATACCGGATAATTTAATCTGCAGGAGTATTGTAAAACACTTCGGCAATCCAATACTTACAACTTCTGTTCACGATGATGATGAAATCCTTGATTACACAACAGACCCGGATGCAATTCATAACAGATACGAAGATCTGGTAGATATTGTAGTTGACGGTGGATACGGCAATAACAAACCCTCGACGATAGTTGACTGTTCTGACGGAAGCTTCACTGTTGTAAGGCAGGGACTGGGAAATATAGAAGAATTTTTATAGAAAATTTAAAAATAAAATTATGTATAAAACAATTTCGGATTTTATCAGGGACTGGAAAAGCGAGAGTGAATCAACCATTAAAGTTCTTGCAAACCTGTCGGATGATTCTTTAAAATATATGTCACACCAGGGGGGACGTACAATCGGTTTCCTTGCGTGGCATATTGTTATCACCGTTGGTGAGATGATGAATAAATCAGGGTTGGAAGTTGAGTGTCCTGAAGAAAATTCCCCGGAACCGGTTTCTGCAAAAGAAATTGAGAATACTTATAAAAATGTTTCGGCTTCGATGGTAAAAGAAATCGAATTAAAATGGACAGACGCTACGCTTGACGAAGAGCTCGACCTTTACGGTGAAACGTGGAAAATTGGTTACCTCCTCAGGTCTCTTGTATATCACCAGATACATCACCGCGGGCAGTTGACTATATTAATGCGTCAGGCAAAGCTCCCTGTTCCCGGAGTTTACGGTCCATCCAGAGAAGAGTGGTCGCAAATGGGAATGGAGCCGATGAAATAAATATGTTATACTAACAGGGTAATATTTTATGCACGAACTTTCCATAGCCGGAAATATATTAGAAATAATAAGGGATAATGTACCCGAAGATAAACTTTGCGAGGTAAAAACCGTCAGGGTTGAATTGGGGGAGGTATCGGGCGTTGTATCCGATTCATTGCAGTTCTGCTTTGATGTGATAAAACTTGAGTCCCCTTTTCCAAATGCAAACATAGAAATCAAAAAAATTCCGTTTATATTGTTCTGCAACAACTGCAAACTGGAAACCACAAACACATTAGGTATCCGTATGTGCGACGGATGCAAAGGGTTTGATACGGAAATAATATCAGGAACAGAAATGCGTGTTACGGAAGTGGATCTCGATTCCTGAAGCAGGTTGAATGAATAGTTTCATCATTATAAATTTAATAATTTAAAAATAGACCAAGAATGTCCACCGCGAAAAAATATTTGTTTTTTATATTCTTTTTTCTTCTGTTAAGTTTTTACAGGATTCCGGTAAATGCTCAAAATTTAAACGATGATTTTCTTCTTGTTCAAAGCGTTCCGCTCGAAACCAAACTTGAAGAATCAAAACTTCCGAGAGCATACGATGTTTGGACTTATATGATAGATAATGCATCTGTTTCAATTGATATGGAAATGTTTTACTTTGCAAACAAAAAAGACAGCCCGCTTGAAAACCTGTATACTGCCCTTAAAAGTGCCGCCGGACGAGGTGTCAAAGTAAGAATAATAATTGACTCTTCTTTTTATTCCAGAAGCGAAAAGTCATCGGATGAACTCGAAGGAATTAATAATATTACCATCAAAAAAATACCCGTTGGTAATCTCTCCGGTGGTATAATGCACGCAAAGTATTTTGTTGTTGACGGCGAGGTTCTTTTTCTCGGCAGCCAGAATTTTGACTGGCGTGCGTTAATACATATTCATGAAATTGGTGTAAAAGTTAAAAGCAAAGAACTTGCAAATACGTTTTTAAAGATATTTGAACTTGACTGGAATTTTTGTGAGTCTTCCAATGATGCGGATTTGCTTGCTATGGAAAAATCCAAAGAAAAGTTTATTAATTCAAAAAACCCGCTGAACATCTATTCTTCTTATTACGGTGATGTAAAACTATATCCTGCTTTCAGTCCTTATAGCCTTACTCCGGAAAAGTTTTCATACGAAGAAGAAGAGATAGTGAAAATAATAAAGAAGACTAAATCAAAATTATTTATTCAAATCTATTCTTTTTTAGAGAAGGGTGAAAACAGTAATAAAAAGTTTACTTCCTTTTCTAAAGCAATCAAAGCCGCTGCTAAAAGAGGTGTGGATGTGCGGCTCATCCTTCCCGACTGGGCTATGAAAAAAGATGCGGTAACGTTTCTAAAAGATATGTCACTTGTGAAAAATGTACAGATAAAGATAAGCACTATTCCGCAATACAGCGGCGGATATATTCCCTATGCACGTGTTGAACATTGTAAATATTTTATTTCCGATAATAATACTTCTTTTATAAGCACATCCAACTGGGAATACGATTACTTCTATGAATCAAGAAATGCTTCCGTTGTGATTAAAAACAAAACGGTTAATTCAGAGCTCGAAGATGTGTTTATGCGGGATTGGAACGGACCATACACGGAAACAATCGATATCGACAAAGAATACAAACCGCCAAAAAGAAATTAGAAATTAATAATTAGCAATTAATAACTGAAATTACTTATTTGTCATGTTGAGCGTAGCGAAACATCTATTAATTGAATAAAAAAAGAGATTCTTCACTTCGTTCAGAATGACAAAATAGTCTATATTGGGCATTTTGCGTAACTTCAGTTATTAATCATTCTTTTTTAGCAGAGTCTCTCTGGCGCCTGCCTGCCGAGGCAGAAATTTACTCGGCAGATGACTTTGCGTTTTTATACTTAACAATCACTTGTTACGCAGAGTCCCGATAAAGCTGGAGACTCTGCTAAAAAAGCCAATAGGTCATTTGTCCTTATTTCAATAACGCCATATTGTAGAATCCAAAACAGACCATTTACAATTTTTCTCATCAAACGAATAGAAGAAAGTAACTTCCTCAAGAAATATATTCCTTAAATAACTTACAGATATCTTTAATTTTGTTGTGTCATCATTAACCTCTAAAAGATTAATCCCTACCTTATAAGTATATTTATATGTCATAGAGAGATCATTTACTTCTCTTAGTTTTACAGAGTCCGGATAAGAAGGTTCTAAATGTTTATCCAGATGTAAATAAAATTCCTTATTCGGTATTTTTAAATTGGGTGAGTATAAATAAATAAAGTACATCGAGCTATCAATTAGTTCAAAGGATTTAATAGAGCTATCAATTAATGGAACAATTCCTATAACATAATAATAATCCTTTTTTTTGAAAATATCTTCTAATAGCAATTGAATTTTGTTTGATTCACATTCTGAAGAGGTCTTAATACTACACTGTATAAATGAGAATACAATGAACAGGCATAAACACATGTTGAGAATATTAGTAATTTTTTTCATTGTCTAATCCCTTCCTTCTATTATTTTATAGCAGAGTCTCTCTGGCTAATTTATTCGTCAGAGGACACTGCTAAAAAAGTTAAGATTACAAACCCCCGAAGCGAAATTGATTATAGTTCTCCTATATCTTCATTCCAGAGTTCAGGGTTTTTATTTATGAAATCCTCCATCATTTCGATGCACTCGGGAAGATTTAAATCAATTACCTCAACACCATTTGATTCTAATAATTCCTTCGCTCCGGAAAAATTTTTTGATTCACCCACTATTACTTTTTTTATGTTGAACTGAATAACGGCACCTGTGCATAAATTACACGGCATTAGGGTAGAATAGAGAACCGTTCTTTTATAACTCCCAATTCTTCCGGCGTTCATCAGGCAGTCGATTTCAGCATGCCGTATCGGATCATTATTCTGAACACGCTTATTATGTCCCCTGCTGATAATGACACCATCTTTAACCAGCACCGAACCGATTGGTATTCCGCCTTCACTTAAACCCTGCCTTGCCTCTTTAATAGCTTCTTTTATGAATTCATCCATAGACGATTTTTATTTATTTTTTTAGCAGAGTCTCTCTGGCGAATTTATTCGCCGTAGGACTCTGCGTTATCATAAAATTATAAAAAATCATTTGTTACGCAGAGTCCCGATAGAACTGGAGACTCTGCTAAAAAAGCTAATGGTTCTTTATCAACTCCTTGGCACTTTTTATTGAACTTTCGGTTACTTTTTCTCCGCTTAAGAGTTTCGCTATCTCTTCTACTTTTTCTTTTTCATTAAGCTTTCTTATTTCTGCAACAGTTTCATTTTTAAAATCCCTTTTGCTTACGTGGAAATGGTTATCGCTCATAGACGCTATCTGGGGCAGGTGTGTGATTGAAATTATCTGGTGGGATTCCGATAAAGATTTTATTAATTTTCCGACCTTGTCTGCAATTCTTCCGCTTATACCGGAATCAATTTCATCGAAAACCAAAATGGGTATATTGTCTTTTCCTGAAAGTGATGATTTTATTGCAAGCATTATTCTGGATATTTCTCCGCCGGATGCCGTTTTTCTTAACGGCGAAAATTCAGCCCCTTTGTTCGTCTTAATAAGAAATTCTATATCATCTATTCCTTTACTGGTGATATAAATGTTTTTTCTGTCTTTTTTATATGTATAAAATCCCTTTTCGCTGCTTTCGTATAACTTATGTTCTGCTTTGAACTCTGCAGATTCAAGCCCCACTTCTCCAAGATATGAGTTAACACTTTTTTCAAGTGATTTTATCGCTTTCTTTCTTAATTCGGAAATTTCCTGTGCCTTTTTGAAAAGAACTTCTCTTTTTATTTCAATTTCTTTTTCAAGTTTTTCAATTTCGAAATCGAAATTTTCCGCATAATTGAGTTCTTCTGTTAATTTTTTTGCTTTGTCTATTAAATCATTTACCGTGAGATTATATTTCTTCTTGAGAAAATTAAGAGATCCAAGCCGGTCCCTTATCTGTTCTGTCCGCAAAGAGTCAAAATTAAGTGAATTATTGTAATTATTAAGATAATCTGCCGCATCTTTAAGGACTACATAACTGCTTTCCAGTTCTTCAAGAGTCTTTTCCAGTTCACTGTCATATCTTACGATTTTTTTTAGTTCTTTTATTACGTTCGAAATACCGGCAATAGCATTTCCTTCGTTTTCATAAAGAATGGATATGGCACTGCTTATTGTAAGTGATATTTCTTCGGAGTTTTCAAGTTTTTTTAATTCTGATTCCAGTTCTTCATCTTCATTTTCAATTGGATTTACATTATTTATTTCTTTTAACTGGTATTCGATATAACTTTTCTTTTCCAGCAGCGAATCTTTCTTATTAATTACATCTTCGAATTTATAAATCAATTCTTTATAATCGGAATATAGTGAATCAAATCCCGAGAATATTTTTTCGTTATTAATAAAACTATCGAGCAGGTCTATATGTGATTCCTTTTTTAAAAGAGACTGATGCTCATTTTGAGAATGGATATCAATAATAATATCTCCAAAACTTTTCAGAATGTTCAGGGGTACGGGATTATCATTTATAAAATTCCGGCTTATGCCTTTTTTGAACAACTCTCTTCTTAAAATAACTATATTAGCATTGCCGGTATCATCAAATGATATTCCGTTTTCTTTTAAAAAAGCAGACACATTCTTATTCCCTTTAAATTCAAAGTGTCCTTCTATTACAAGTTTATCATTATTCCTGCTTATTTTCGAATAATCGGCTCTTTCTCCGAGAATAAGCGATAGTGCATCAAGAATGATAGTTTTGCCGGCTCCGGTTTCGCCCGTTAGTATATTAAGCCCTTTTAAAAAATTAAGTTCGGCTTCTTTTATAATGAGATAATTTTTAATAATAAGTTTCTCTATCATATATATAGTATATAAGAAAAAAACAGTAACAATAGAAGCATAGTTTATAAAGTTAATAACTCTATAAGTACTTAAATAATAAGTTAATATATTAAAATATTCTTATAAAAAAATGTTAATAATTTGTTTATAAGTCTGATGAAAAACCCCAAAACTATAAAAAGATAAAACTGAATGTTGATAAATATATTTTATTGATAATCTGTAAAGAAGATATTAACAAAAACGGAAAGATATCCTATTGGTTTTTTATATGCTCTTTTATCTCTTTTATCTGGGAGGAGAGTTTAGAGTCTTTCGTTAGGTGTTCCTTTATCAGTTTGTGAGAGTACATCACAGTTGCGTGATCTTTTCCTCCGAAATTCAAGCCGAT
The DNA here is from genome assembly GCA_036508135.1 of Ignavibacteria bacterium. Lineage (GTDB taxonomy): Bacteria > Bacteroidota > Ignavibacteria > Tepidaquicellales > Tepidaquicellaceae > DATCHW01. The sequence goes on along the minus strand of DATCHW010000207.1, from coordinate 74,763 downwards.
GGATTCAAAAGTAAGGGTTGTCATTTCTTTTGCAAGGTACATTGCCACCTGGCGAGCAAATGCAATATCCTTTGTTCTTTTTCTTGTCAGTATTTGGTTTTCGGAAACATTAAAAAACTTACTGACAGCGTAAATGATTGTATCGACCGAAATATTTTTTGAGCGTCTGGAGTTTCCTATACTGCGGCTTACGGCTTTTTCGGCTGCTTCCATCGTAAGTTCGCCGTCAAAGAGGAGAATGCTTTCCGTAATCATACTCGCAATACAGCCCTCGAGTACCCGAATGCTGTCTTTAACATTCGACGCTATGTAGTGAATGATTTCTTCAGGAACTTCTATTTTATTTTCGTCGAGTTTCTTCCGTATTATTGCTACTCTCATTTCCCAGCTTGGAGGCTGGATATCAACGGTCATTCCCCATTGAAAGCGGGATAAAAGCCGATCTTCTATATCTTTTATCTGATTAAGAGGTTTATCGCAGGATAAAATTATGTGTTTATCATTATTCCTGAGAGTGTTAAATATCTGATATATGAAATCCTGTGTGCCGGGTTTTCCTCCGAGGTTCTGGATATCATCGAGTATAAGCACATCAAGAGATTTATAAAAAGCATCAAGCTGACGCGTGCCCGATTTATTATCTGTGTTTCCAATCCTGTCTTTCGCAATATTTGTGGTAAACTGCGTTGTGAAGTCAGGAGTGGTTGTATAATAAACCTTCTTACCGGGATATTTCTTCAGAATTTCATTTCCGATTGCCTGAACAAGGTGTGTTTTTCCGAGACCTACTCCGCCATATACAAAAAACGGATTTGATGTTTTTCCTAAGTTATTTGTGATTGAATATGCTGTTGCTACGGCAAGCTGATTGCTTTCCCCTGTTACAAAATTATCAAACGTGTTTTTATGGTAAAGATTGGAAGTGAAAAACTCATCTTCCAGTTCATCTTTAAACGTAGTTCTAAGGAAAGGAGGTTTTAAATCGGAAATTTTTGCAGGTTTCGTTTCCGGAATCACTTCTTCCGGAGGATTATCAAAGAGGGTTTCCTGAATAACCTCATAATTCAATTTCCCGTTTTCACCCAGTAAACCGCTGTTAAGAATATTTACTATATGCTTATTGAATCTTCTTTCTATCATTCCGTAATAATCCTTGCTCGGTACGGACAGTGTAAGAACATTATCTTTAAAATGCTTAGGGGTTAAAACAGAAAACCAGGTTTCGACCTCGCTCTTCTTCAGGTTCCCGGAAAGCATTTCAAGAAATTTTGACCAGACATCAATAGCGTTTGATTGTTCTGTTGATAAAGAATTTTGTTCGCTATTGTTTGAAGTAAGAAGGTTATCGGATTCGGTATAAGTTTTTATCACACTAACACAATTTAAAAATTATTAACAAAACGCGTTTACTTAAAATATTACTTTAAACGAACAGGTTAAACACCAGATAAAAAAACAGGAAATTAACAGAGTTATTAACTCTTTGCATAGCCAATAAAACAGTAATTTTTAGCAGTTTAGCGTAAAAATTCACAGTTATTAACAATCACTGTGAATAACTAAAATTAGAGAGTATAAAATTTGCTGTTATTAAAACTTACTGTTGGGGTTACTAACAATTTATTAACAAGAACTTTTGGTAAATCAGTTACATATAATATTAATCAATCTTTTTAATATTGTCAAGTTTGAATTAAAAAATATTTTTTTTCATTAAATTTTTAAACGGAAAAAAACAAGAAAAAAAAACCGGGTAATAAAAAAATCTTTCGCAGAAATATAGTAATTTTAGCAGGAAAAAATTAGTTAATATAAAAATTTGTTTAGTTTAGTTAACTTAACTGTTGAAAAAGAAAAAATATTTTTATAAAGACCGAAATTATGAGCGCTGAAATAAATATTACGGCAAATTATATTAAATATGTTTTAAGTAAAATCGAATCAGATTTGTATAACCACGTGTATCCCGTGGATATTACGAAGACCGTAATATTTTTAAATTACATAAAAGCATCACAGAGCCTGCTCCGCGACATATACATTATCACCAACGTAGATAATCTTGAGCCTTTCGGAAAGTATTTACTTTTTATGATGAAAAAGGCTGAGACGGGTCAGATCAACTTCGAAAACCTGATTCAAAACATGGAAAAGGATAAAAGCATTCTCATCCATATTTTAATACGTTCTTTTAAAAGCAAGAACCCGGCATCCGTCAGGAAGAACTGGAAAGAAATACACGAAGAAGTAAAAACCTCGCTCGCAAAAGCAAGTGAACGAAAGAAAAAAGAGAAAGCCAGAGTATTCCCGGAGATAGAAAACAAATTCAAGATAGAAGAATTTGACAACGAATTAGTAACGGAAGAATTCATAGATAAAAACATTGAAGAGATAGAGGCAAGTCAGAAAATTCGGAGCGAAGAGGAACCGGGTAACGAAAAAAGAAGTTATCTTGAATTAATAAAAAACGAAACGATAGAAGAAAACAAAAAAGTATTTAATCTTCCGGGTCAGGAGCCGGAAGGCGAAAGCGAAGAAGAAGTTGAACTAACAGAAGAAGACATTGACACGGCAATAAAACCGGAAGCCCGGGAACCGCAAAAATCAAAAGGACACAAAAAACTTAAAGAACGAAAAAAGAAAATCGCAGAACCGGAAAATGCAGCATTCGGTTTTGATGATTTGAAAAAAGAAATAGCAGAAAGAATAATTCCGGAAGAAGAAAAACCGGCAGAAAAAATAATTCCGGAAGAAGAAAAAACAACGACAGACAAAACCCTTGAAAAGAATACAGAAACCAAAACACCGGAAACAAAGTCCGGGAAAGAAAATATACAAACAGAACAGGAAAGCAAGGAAACGGTTGAGCAGTTATCTTTTATAGACTCTCCGCCGGAAAAAAGCGACGAAAGACGCGATGAATATACGGTTGAAGAAAAGGAATTAAGCAAAGAAGCCGAAGTACAGGTGAACACAATTTACCAGGAATACGAATCAGAACTAATAACAAGAAATGCGCTGTTGATAACGGACCTTGATGAACTTGCATTGCTGATTCCTGAAGAGAACAGTGAAGACAGAAAAATTGCACTTACGGATAACATTATAGAGAACACTTCTTTTATGGAAGAGAGTTCTTCGAATATGTCGTTTGAAATTATAACTAATATATACGGAATAATGAAACTTGCTTTCGGCGAGTACAAAGTACAGGAATTTATTATAAGCAAAGAAAATATAGATGTATTTAAAATTTCGATACACCTCATAGAAAGCCTTATTAAAGGTGATTCTTATGAAGATTACGATAAGGTGATAAAAGAAACTGAAAAAATCAAATCAGAGATAACGGAGAAGAAGAAAGAAAAAGAGAATTTTGAAAAAATGCAAAAGGATAAATTAGAACTTGAAAAGCACCTGAGCTTGAAATACACCGATACGACACAGCGGGAAAAGCTGGCTTTGCTGAAGCAATATATTCTTGAACTTGAAAAAATATTCAACTCGCTTGACGACATCAAGAGTGAATTCCAGATATATGAAGCCCTCAGAAAACTCTCTGCCACCTTCGTAAGATTCAAAGAGATGGTGAACATATCGAGAATATTAAATATAAGCAAGCTGGCACAGCTTTCGGAGGCAAGTTACATATTCGTCAAGTTTTTGCAAAACTACAGGCTTGACCCGTATGATGAAGACGTAAGGGAAATATTCAGATTCATTATTTATAATTTCAAACTTATCTTTTTAGATAAACCGACAAAAGATCTTGCACTTTTTATTTCAATATTAAACGACCCGGTAAAGGTATTTAGTAAATCAAAAAAGAAAAAAAATGAATAATTATGCCGTAATAATGGCAGGAGGAGTGGGGCAGAGATTCTGGCCTAAAGGTACATCAAAACTGCCTAAACAATTTATAAAAATCGCACACGGTACAGATTCAATGATTCAGCAGACATTCAAACGGTTTGAAGGATTGATAGAAACAACAAAAGTTTTCGTAGTTACAAATTCAGCATATAAAAATCTTGTAAGAAAACAAATCCCGAAAATTCCGGAAGAAAATATAATTTGCGAACCCTTCGGGAGAAACACCGCACCCTGCATAGGGCTCGCCTGTATTTTTCTGGAGCAGTTTGACCCAAAGGCAAACGTAGTGGTCGTTCCCTCAGACCATATCATTGAAAAACTGGAAGATTTTCATTCGATAGTAAAGACCGGATTAAAATTTGTCCACGATAACGGCGGAATAGTTACACTCGGCATAACACCGACAAAACCTGAAACAGGATACGGATATATACAATACGATAATGATAACTGCCACGAAGTATCAATCGAAAACGGTGACGGATTTGGAATAAATGAATGTGTATATAAGGTCAAAACCTTTGCTGAAAAACCCGATATTGATACCGCGAAAGCTTTCCTCGAAAGCGGGGACTTCCTATGGAACAGCGGTATGTTTATTTTCAGGGCTGATACAATGATCGAGGAAATTGAACGGCTTCTTCCGGATGTATATTTTTATCTTAAACCGCTGAAGAAAAAACTTCACAATAAGGATTTTGAAAAACATCTTGAATCGGCATATTCACAGATAAAAGGAATCTCAATTGATTATGGCGTAATGGAAAAAACGGATAAAGTATATATTATCAGAAGTAATTTCGGCTGGAGCGATGTCGGTTCGTGGGATGAAATCTATAATATGAGACCGAAAGATGCCGAAGGAAATGTAAGGGAAGGAAAGACCGTCATAATAAATTCAAAAAACAATCTTATCATAAACGACCAGAGAATATCGGCGCTTGTAGGCGTCGAGGATTTACTCGTGATAGATACGGATAACGGGCTTCTGATATGCAAACGTGGAGAATCACAGAACGTGAAGGAAGTTGTTGACTACCTGAAAAGAAAAGGACTGGATAAATACCTGTAACAATGAATAATGAGTAATTAAAGAGCAAAGAAAAAACTTTAATAAGCGAAATCATCGGTCATCTCCGGATTTGATTATTTAATTCTTTGTAATTTATTAACTCAGCCCGCGGTTTTAACCGTTTTAACGGTTTTAAAATCATCTCAGATTTCGAAAATAAATGAATAATTAAAGAATGTTCCCAGTCGTTAACGACGGGGTTACGAATTTCCCGTCAGCCGAAACGTTTATTATACCATAAAAAGGACTTTAAATGTTAAAAATAATATGATTAAATTCCATTAAACAAATAAAGAATCACAATGTGTTTCGTAAAACCAGGAATTGAGTTTTACAGCGTCTTTATTGAAGAGAATTTTATATCCAAATCCTCAAACGAAATTCCCATACCTCAAAACTTTGATTTATTTGAATAATGAAAAAAATAATATTATTTAGTTTAATGTTTTTGATGTTCAATGTACAAAGCTCTTTTTCAACAGATACGTTAACACTGAAATATTTTCCCCTCTCCGTAGGCAACGTCTATAAGTATAATTACAGTTCATCCGCAGGCTTAAACTATTATTATAAAGTAAGAATAATAAAAGATACAGTAATAAATTCGAAAAAATATTTTATCACAAGCGGAAGCTTTCCCGGATTTGGCGGAAGTTTAATCCGTGTTGATTCTGCAACGGGAAATTTATATAAAAGGTTTAATAGCGGCTATTGTTCATATAGTCCGTATGAAATTTTAATTGACAGCTTAAAAGCACATAAAAATGATACCGCTTATGTTTGCGATTCGGGCGTTAAACATATTTGTGTTGATACAAATATCGCAAACGTACTTAATATGTCTGTCAGAAAGAAGGCATTCGAACGATACAATTTTGAAGGGTTTGTAACATACAGTTACGGATATGGAATTGGGATATTTGGTACTTTTGAGTTTAGTTCATTTGGGTCGGGAGGTGATTGGCTCGTTGGTGCTTACATTAACGGAGTATTATATGGTGATACTTTATTAACAGGAATTGAAAAATTGAACGAGTTAATTCCCGAAAAGTATTCTCTATATCAAAACTATCCGAATCCGTTTAATCCGACAACGACGATTCGTTTTGAAGTCCCACTTAGTAAAGGGGGATTAAAGGGGGTTGTTTCATTAAAGATCTTCGATATCCTCGGCAAAGAAGTGGCAACACTTGTAAACGAGCAACTCACTCCGGGAACGTATGAAGATGACTGGAACGCATCACAATTTCCGAGCGGAATATATTTTTATAAATTAACTGCCGGTAATTTTTCCGAAACCAAAAAACTTATTTTATTGAAATGAAGAAATTATTATTTATATTATTCCTTTTTCAACTCTCAGTAGTTATCGCTCAGGGTCAATGGCAAAAAATTTCTTGTGGGTTGTATAACAATACCTTTGTAAATGCAATTGCTAAACATAACGCTTCAATTTTTGCTGCTTGCTGGGCATTTCCCGGTAGAGTTTATAGGTCTGATAATTTTGGTGTTCATTGGGATACTACTTCGTCTTCAATCCAATATGCACAAAGTTTATATTCTTTCAATTCAAAATTATTCGTAGGTGGAGAAAACCCTGCAGATGTCTTTTATTCAACAAATAACGGTGTAGATTGGATTAGAACAAATTTCAATAAACTTGTAAATTGTTTTACAAATAATGGAGCAATATTATTTGCAGGATGTAATAGTTATGGTGTTTGGTACAGCACAAATAGCGGAATAAATTGGAATGTAACATCTCTTAGTTCTTATAAAATTAGCTCACTCGCAGTTAATAATTATATTGTTTATGCAAGTAGCGATTCGGTTAATATGTTTAATAAGGGAGGAATATTTTTTTCTACTAATAATGGAACAAGTTGGAATTCTATATTTGGATATTCTACTAATTCGTTAACTGCAACAGGAAATTTTATATTTGCCGGTTGTGGAAATAACCGTGGAGTTTTTTATACATCTAATAACGGACAAAATTGGAATCAAACTTCTTTAAATAATGAAACAATAATGTCACTTTGTTCAGACAGTGCACTTATCTGTGCCGGAACCTCTAATGGTAAAATTTTTATTTCAACAGATTATGGACAAAACTGGACGCAAACTTTTATTGTCGGTAATAAAAATATTGGAACTAGAATATTATCCTTGATGAAGGATGGAAATTATATATATGCAGGAGTTGAAGATTTAGGCATATACCTGTCAAGCAATAATGGCTTAAGCTGGACTACATATTTAAATGAGAACGATTTTGTAGAATCCATTTATAAATATGATAATTTATATTATACTGGCATTAGCTGCGGAGCTTATATATCCTCAAATAATGGTTCAACATTTTTTCAAACGCTAAGTACAAATACAACAATTAGTGATTTTTCAGGAGCATCAAATAATATATATTGCTCCAGCAGAGATCCCGATTCGGGTTATGTTTTTGTCTCAACGAATTACGGATTTAACTGGCAAAAAATGTCTACAATCAATTATCCTTTAGCATCAATATTAATTGATAATCCATATCAATATATTGGTTGTATGTATTCAGGTGGATTATGGAGATCTACCAATTTTGGATTGAATTGGTCACAAACTTCACTAGGTTCATATTATATTTACGGAATCGAAAAAATTGCCAACAAAATTATTGCCGGAACAACCGGACATGGAATTATGATTTCCACAAATAATGGTTACAATTGGTATCAATCCTCATTAAATAACATAACAATTTGGAGTCTCTCTACAAATGGAACAATTCTTTTTGCGGGTACAACACAAGGAGTTTATTACTCTACAAATCTAGGAGAAAACTGGATCCAATCATCTTTAAATACAAATAATATTTATGCAATTCATGCATCTGGTCCATATGTTTTAATTGGAAATATTTACGGAACAGGATTTTCGCAGGATTTTGGTAACACTTGGATAGACTGCAGTCAAAATATTTCGGGCAAATACGTTAGAACAGTTTTTATTTCGAACGATTATGTTTACGCTGGAACTTATGGGGAAGGATTATGGAGACGCCCACTATCGGAATTAGTCGGCATACAAAATATCAGCACAGAAATCCCGTCGGGATTTTCATTAAGTCAGAATTATCCAAATCCGTTTAATCCGGTGACGAAAATAAAGTTTGAGCTTCCGTCTGGATTCCCGTTAGGAGCATACGGGAATGACAATGTTGTATTGAAAGTATTTGATATTACGGGCAGAGAAGTTGTAACACTCGTGAACGAACAACTCGCACCGGGAACATACTCCGTTGACTGGAACGCCTCGGGATTTTCGAGTGGAGTATATTTATATAAACTATCCGCAAGAAATTTCTCTGAAACAAAGCGAATGGTATTGATTAAATAAATTGAGGATTCAATATGCGTTCCCAATGGGGGGAGACTGTGTGAAAACTCAAAAGCGAATGTAGCCGCAGGTCTTCAGCCTGCGATATTTGTTAAAAAACGCAACCTAAAGAGTTGCGACTACAGAAAAAATTTAATTTTCAAACAGTCTCAGGGCATTAGGAACGAGCGGAGTTGTGGGGAACATAATACATACCGAAACATTTTAAACCGGGTTGTAACATAATTTTATAACTACAACAGAGAACCCCTGCCATCGTGAACGCTTACAATCAAACAAGTGTTTTACATTATAAATAAACCAAAAAAATATTAATTTAAGATAATTAAAATAAACGGAATTAAAATATATTTTACACCATGAATAAAATAGTAAGTTCTTTTTTTGTCTTATTTATTTCTCTTTTTATTTTCTTTGGCATATTACAAGCCCAGATAAGTTTTGATAAATACTTCGAGCCGGCATCATTAAGGTTTGACTACGTTCACGCCGGTACGAATACAACATCGAATATTTTCTTCAGCCAGCTGAAGAAAGAACCGTACTGGGGAGGGTCACAAAAAAATCTTCTGGATAAATTTGATTACGGCGAATACAGGGTAAGGGTTCTGGATGCGGCAAGCGATCAGGAAATTTACTCAAAAGGCTTTGCAACACTTTTCCAGGAATGGCAATCAACAGATGAAGCAAAACTTTTCCCGAGAAGTTTTTATGAAACCGTAACGGTTCCATATCCGAAGAAAAACGTGAAAATAATAATCGAAGGCAGGGACAAAAACAACGAATTCCAAAAACAATTTGAAATGACGGTTGACCCGAAAGACTATTTTATAAACCCTGAGGTTTTAACTTATCCGTATTCCAAGTTTGTGGATAACGGCGACCCTTCGGCAAAAATAGATGTGGTGTTCATTCCAGACGGATACCAGCAAAACGAAATAGAGAAGTTTGACGCAGATGCAAAAAAATTCTCCGATTATCTGATAAAATACGAACCATTTAAAAGCAACGCAGGCGGATTTAATTTCTGGAGAGTTGACGCACCTTCGCCGGAATCGGGAACGGACATTCCCGGGGACAGGATTTATAAAAAGACAATCATTAATTCAAGTTTTTATACATTCAACTCCGAAAGATACATAATGACCTATGATGTAAAGTCTTTGCGGGATATAGCAGGAGAAGTTCCTTATGACCTGATAGTTATACTTGCAAATTCCAAAAAATACGGTGGCGGTGCGGTATATAATTACTACAGTCTTTTCACGGCGGATGACCCTACGGCGGAGCTCACGATGGTTCACGAATTCGGACATCTCTTTTGCGGTCTGGCAGATGAGTATGTTGAGGTTGGCGGTGCTACCGAATCCCTTTACAATCTTTCCGTTGAGCCGAACGAACCGAATATTACCACGCTTGTCAATTTCGATAAAAAATGGAAGAGCCTTGTAAGCGAAGGAGTTCCAATTCCCACACCAAACGATAAGCGATACTATAACAAGATAGGAGCGTTTGAAGGTGCGGGTTATGTACCAAAAGGAGTTTACCGTCCGATGTATGACTGCATTATGCGGTCTTTCAATACGAAAAACTTCTGCCCGGTGTGCAATAGAGCATTACTGGAAATGATAAAATCTTACACGGAATAAGTTTGTTGAAACTGAGTTTCTAACTCAAGTGCATTCCCAAATTCAATTTGGGAACGATAGAAAAAAGAAGAAGAATTTTTAACAACCCCCTTGTATTCCCCCTTTATTTAAGGGGAATTAGTATAAAAGTATTTTATTTCGGTAAAAGTATTGAGCGGCATTTTTTGCAGTATTCGCTTCCTTTGATGTCCACTTCTTCTACGCTATTGGAAGAGTGCATAACGCAATCCCAGTCAAGACAATGTATCAACCCGAAGTTATGACCGATTTCATGTAATACTTCTTTAACGGTTCTTTCAAAGAGAAGATTGAAATCCGAAGTCCCCGAATAAAATTCTTCGTGAAGCCGGCAAACGGAAACGACAGAATGTTTACCGTCAAGCTGAGCTTCTCCGAAAAGAAAGGTAAGCACGGGAACATAAATATCAAGGTCTGTGATCATCAAGACTTTTCCGTTTATATATGAAGTCTGCTCTATGGCTTGTTCGAGGAAGCCCGTTGAATAATACTGACGCCGGTCAACGGAATAAAGTTTAACGGTATCAATATCTAGAGTGAGCTGCTTTACGGATTTATGGAAAACGCTTTCGAGATTTTTAATTAAAGTATCAAACAACTCCCTGTTAGAAAAAACAACCGGTGCTATAAATATGTCCATTGGATTCAGTTTTTCTTCAATCCGTACTTTGCAATTTTACTATAGAGGGTAGCCCGTTCAATTCCAAGTATCTCCGAACACTTTTGTATGTTCCATTTATTTAGCGCAAGAATTTTTTCGATATGCTTCTTTTCGATTTCCGCAAGCGAGGATGTACCGGTTTCCGTATCTGGTATGTTCCTTGAAGAAAAAGGAAGATCTTTTAATTCCAATACACCAGTCTTTCCGACTACGACAGCCCTTTCTATTGCGTTTTCAAGTTCTCTCACATTACCGGGCCAGTCAAAATTGTTGAGGAATTCCATTGCCTCATCAGAAATTTTATCGATGTTTTTATTCATTGCAGAGCTGTATTTCCGCAGGAAAAAATAAGCAAGCGAAGAGATATCTTTTCTCCTTTCACGCAAAGGAGGTATAAAGAGAGAGAAAACGTTAAGACGGTAATACAAATCTTCACGGAATTTCCCTTGCTTCACGAGATCTTCGAGTGCTTCATTTGTTGCGGCGATTACACGGAAGTCGCTAGTTATTATATCATTACCGCCGACACGGCAGAATTTTTTTGTTTCAATTATTCTCAGAAGTTCCACCTGCATTTTAAGGGATATGGAGCCGATTTCATCGAGAAAAATTGTGCCGCCGTTTGCCATTTCGAACTTTCCTTTGCGTCGGTAGTTAGCGCCGGTAAACGCACCCTTCTCGTGCCCGAAAAATTCACTTTCAAGAAGTGTTTCGGCTATCGCACCGCAGTTTACAGTTACAATCGGAAAATATTTTCTTTTGCTGTTAAGGTGGATTGCCTTTGCCACAAGCTCTTTCCCTGTTCCGCTTTCACCTCTTATCATCACGGTTGTATCGGTCGGGGCAACGGAATTTATCAGTTCAAAAATTTTCAGCATCTCACTGCTATCGCCAATAAGATTATCGGGTATTATCATCTGTTCAATTTTGGTCTTGAGGATTATATTTTCATCTTTAAGTGATTTTTGTTCAAGGGCATTTTTAACCAGGTGATTCAGTTCGTCCGGATCGACGGGTTTTGTTACGTAATCATATGCACCTTCCTTTAATGCCTGTATGGCTGAAGGCACAGAAGCAAACGCAGTGATAAGTATGACTATACAAACGGGATCGATTTCTTTTATTTTCACAAGAAGTTCAAGTCCGCTCATACCGGGCATTCTCATATCAAGCAATACAAGATCAAACTTCCCTTTTTCAAACATCTTCAATGCTTTTTCCCCGTCTTCTGCGGTATCAACTTCATATCCCTCATCTTCGAACCAATGGAAAAGTGATTCTCTTACTATTCTTTCGTCGTCAACAACAAATATTTTATGCTTTGATTTCATTTTCGATAACATTGTTTAGATTTAATGGCAAAATGATTTTAAATGTAGTTCCCGTGATGGATGTTTTTTCCACCTCGATGCGTCCCTTGTGAAGATTTATGATACCATACACAACGGAAAGCCCCAATCCGGTTCCTTTTATTGCATCCTTGGTGGTATAGAAAGGTTCGAAAATATAAGGAAGATCTTTTTGGGAGATACCGGTACCTTCGTCCGAAATCCTGATGATAACTTCGTTTGCTTTGCTTTTGAATTTTATAAATATCTTTCCGCTGTCTTTTCCGCTCATAGACTCAATAGCATTAATGAGGAGAGACATTACAGCCTGCTGAATCTTTTGGGGATTGCAGAAAATATAGACTACTTCAGGCGGATATTCTTTTGTTAATTTAATATTATTAATTTCAAGGTGGTGATTTATCAGAGTAACACTTTTGTCCAAGATCTGTCCCAAATCCGAATTGACAAATTTTTCGGCATCCGCGTGAGAGAAAAGCAGAAGGTCTTTTACAATTTTTCCGCATCTTGCAGTCTCTTCGGAAATTAATTCGGTGAACTCGATCAGTTTTTTATAATTGTCATTATTTTCCGCCTTCAGTTTTTTTGAAATTAACTTACTGTAGGTGAGGATTCCCTCGAGGGGATTATTAAGTTCGTGTGCGACTGTTGCGGAGAGCTTTCCAAGCGAAGCGAGTTTTTCTATCTGGACAATCTGCTCATAAACGTTTTTCAACTCCCTGGTTTTTTCTTCCACTTTAGTATTCAGCTTATCAGACCAATCTTTAATTTCTTTATATGCACCGGAAAGATTTCCCGACATATTATTGAACTGTTTTGCAATAACTCCGAATTCGTTTTTATTACCGATTGAAATTTTATAATCCAGGTTTCCTTTTCCGAGTTCGTTAATTGCTTTCTGGAACTTTTTAAGGGGTTTATTTACCAAATAAAAAATAAATATTCCGCTTAAGCCGGAAATAATCAGCGTAATAAGAATTGAATTTATAAGAATATTTCTTATTGCAATAGAGATGGTTTCATCGGTGCTTTTCATAGATACCATAACATCGAGCACGCCGAGGAGTGCTTCACTTGGTTTGTGGTAATGGCACTCGGCACTATAGCAGTCGAGCTCATTTCTAATAGGATTAATCAGACCCAACACGCGTTCGTTTTCCATATTGAACGTCCGGAAATTTTCGGAAGTACTTACAGGCGGCGGTGCATCAGGATCGCTGTGACAGACAATGCATGCTTCAGACCTTTTATCAACCACCTTATTTATTTCCAATGAGTCGCTCGAAAAAGCTATTTTACCGGATTTATCATAAATCCTGATTTTTTTTATTCCCGGCTCATTACCGAGGGTTTTTATCACCCTGTGAATATCCTCTTTTTCATTTATCAACATACTATAACGCATAGAACGCTTGATAACATCGCTCGTGGAATATGCACCCGAGCGGGAAATACTTGTAAGATTATCGCGGAAAAAACGGATAGTAAGGTAAGTGTGTATTGACAATACCGCAATCAGCACAAGAGAAGTGATGATTACAAGTTTAATGCTGATTTTGTTAAAAAGCTTTGCCCTCATTGACCGAAGCGTTATAATTTATCAAAATTATTCAAGAATTAATGAAAACTCAATGCAGAAGGGGAACATACAATTAACAATTAGAAATTAATAACTGAAGTTACGCATTTGTCATGTTGAGCGTAGCGAAACATCTCAAAAATCAATGAAAACGAAATTCTTCACTTCGTTCAGAATGACAAACCCGGTTGTTTTTTATGGTTTGCGTAACTTCAGTTATTAAATAAGAAACCAAATGGAAAACAATTATCGTGCTCTTAATTTCTAAAATTTAGAATTACAACTTTAATTTAGAAATTATATATTTATTTATAATATATTTGATTCATTATGCATTTTAATTTTGATACTATAGTATTTCTCATACTTGCCGCGGGAGCGGTGTTTTCTGCAATTATGATGATAACCCGCAGGAGCCCGATCACGAGCGCTATTTTCCTGATTCTGAATTTCTGTATGGTATCGGGAATTTATCTTACATTAAAAGCGCAGTTTATCGCGATAATACAAGTGCTTGTTTATATGGGTGCGATTATGGTGCTATTTCTTTTTGTTATTATGCTTCTGAACCAGCAGGATGAAGCTAAACTAACGGAGAAATTTTCTTACAAAAAAATATCAGCAGTTCTTTTGTCGTTAATGCTTTTAGGACTTCTCAGCTTTACGGTTTATTTCGGATTTAGCGGGAAATATCCTCAGATGAGCCCCAACGCAGAAAGTATAGGGAAAGCAGAATCGCTGGGAGCTGAGATGTTCACTAATTACGGCTTATCAATTGTACTTGCGGGTATTCTTCTGCTTGCGGCTATAGTCGGTGCCGCAGTTCTCGCAAAGAAAAAATTCGAGTAGGAATTTATTATATAACCCTCCAAATTGTAATCGGTAATTTATTTGATTAACTGATACCACAGCAATACTGTTCCGAAAGATAAAATTATTCCAAGTCCGGTAACAATTCCAACAAGTTTTGGGTTGAGGTTATAATTTGTTGCGAGAATAGCACCTGTTACCATTGGTCCCATAGCAGATTCAATTATACATATTTGAACGACACTCCCCTTTCCACCGATTATCAACACATAGAGAACGAATATTACAAGCGGACCAAGAATAAGCTTATAAAATAAACCCCAAAAAACTTCCGTGAATTTTATTCCTTTAAAATTGAAAGACAGCTGCATACCCACAGATATCAAAGCAAGAAAAAATATCGGACTGCCGAGTTTTTGAAAAACATCTTGTAATAAAGGCGGTAAAGGGATATTTAATAACCTTATCATCAACCCGATTATGAATGAATAAAACGGAGGGAACTGAAATATTTTTTTTAAAATTATTTTTGCAGAGGGTTTGGAAGATGAATAATAAGAGGCGGTAATTATTCCGAGCGTTGTGACGGCAATAAAAGAGCCTGCCTGGTCAATAATAATACCCGTTTTCAGGGACTCTTCCCCGAAAAGCATCGTTAGCAAAGGAAAACCGACAAACGAAGTATTTGCAAATCCGCAGGTAAGGATCAGGGCGCCGATAGTCGCGCGGTCAAACCGGAAAATCTTTCCGATAATATTAATAAAAATAAACCCCGCTATAAAAAGTATGTAAGTAACAAAAACCGGAAACAATGTCTGCGTACTGATTTCGATTTGCGGCATATAATACAAAGCTAAAGCAGGAAGACAAATATAAATAATAATATGGTTAAGCGTAACATATGCATTTTCAGGAAAGATTTTTATGCGCTGTAAAAAATAACCAAGAAAAAGACACAATAATAAAATTACGATATTATCCATTTATATTCCTCAGTATTTCGAAAATTGACTCTTCGATAGATTTTTGTTCGATTCCGTATGAGCGTAATTTATCTGTGTTGAGAGAAACATCAGGTACTTTCAGGAGACCGGGAACATCACCCATAGATATTTTTTCGATTAAAGATTTGTCAAATCCCGCAACATCACAGAGAATCTCCCCGAGTTCCACTCGTGACACCCTTTCCCTACCTCCGAAGTTTATAATTTCACCTCTCATGTCTTTTGTCAATATTTGTGCAATTAATTCCGCCGCATCAATTAAGGAAAGCGGTGTTCTGAACTGGTCACAGAACAAGCGTGAGGTTTTGCCTGCTTTGAAATTATCATACATTTTGTGAAAATTATTTACAGAGTCAGAAAGCCCGATCCCGTAAAGCAGTGATGTGCGCAGGATGACGAAATCCCTAAGATTAGCTTTGATAACTTTTTCCGCTTCAAATTTTGATTCCGCATAAAGCGATAAAGGAAATATTTCAGCATCTTCTTTTAACATACTTCCCCGGTTTCCGTCATATACTAAATCAGTAGAACTAAAAATTAAAAAACACTTGTGTTTTTCACACAGCACCGAAATATCTGCTGTGGCACCAACATTAATCCTAAACACTTCCTCGCGAGAAAGATTATCGCAGATTTCCGGTCTTGAATAAGCTCCAATGTGAATTACAACATCGGGTAAAAATGAAACAAACACTTCTTTAAGTTTTTTAGTGTTTCCGATATCGAGTTTTACGGAATTAAACCGGTCGCAATTTCCAATATTGTTGTTGTAAACCGTAAGAATTTCGTGGCTTTGTGAAAGACGCATATTCAGATACTGTCCAAGCAACCCGCTTCCTCCGGTGATGAATACTTTCATAATGAAATTAAGTTCTTTTAAAGTGAGGCATATCAAAAGGGATTTCGAGTGATAGTTCGACCAACCCTATATATTCTCCGTTTTCGTTAACAGGCACCTGATAGATTAATTTTTTTGTGCCGTTTTTCTCGATTGTATAAGCATTAGGCGTTCCACTTTTTACGATACCAAATATCTTCTTGTTTGACTCTTCGTTGTGACAATCGAGAATGTTAGTACCAATCAGTTTTTCACCGCCGTCACTTTCAAACGTCTTAAGGGCTTTTGCATTCATATAGGTGATTACAAAATCTTTATCACACAGAGTAATTGCCCCGGGAAAATTCTCCTGCCAATTTTTAATCATATTTTTATTGTTTGAAAAATTTATTAATTCTTTGTTCAAGCACTTTTATGTATTTTTCTTTGTAATGCATTGAGAGAAAACTTTTCTGTATCAAGTCCAGCCATTTTGAAATTGAATCCTCGAAATCGTTCAACACGCCCAACAGAGATTTTGAATTCAAATTCAGAATCTTGATACCAAAATATTCAAAGAAATCATTTTTATTAATATCTTTTTTCTTACCGTTAAGAGGCAGGGAAATTTCAGAACCGGTTTTATCATACAGAATAACCGTATTCACAAGACCATAAAACGGACTAAGCATAATTACACTGTGTCGTTTTATCAACGAATATTTTTTTAAATGTACCCCGCAGTTCCCGATAAGATAATTGAAAAGAGCGAACCTCAAAAGCTTTATTTTTTCAAGAACCGGGAAAGTGCAGTATTTATTGATAATTCCGGCGATTTCCTCGAGAGAAGAGTCAAATTTCTGATGACGGTATTTTCCCAGCAGCTGTGCAAAATCTTCTGCCTGATATTTAGTCTTTCCCGGACCCCTGTCGAAACGCCGGATGAAGTATGTCAAAGACTTATCGTAATTATAAATCAATCCGTGCACAGGAACTTCGATGCCGCACAATTTTGCCATTTTCATAGTAAGATCTTCATTCTCGGGAACCCCGGAATATAAGACACTTTGCGGTTTTAAAATATATTTTCCTTTTGCCGCAGATATCTCAAAAGATTTTGCTGCAAGATTTATTTTTGCAAGAAGTTTTAAAGAACTTCCGGGTAATGAAAACTCACCACTTCCCGAAAATGCTTTAAGCCGTAATTCTTCCTGTGTAAATTGTAATGGTTTAAGTTCGTCGAGTCCGGAAGACAATAATTTTAAACCCTCCGAAGAATAAAGGTTTTCACCGCATTCATTATATGTAATCGGGCACCGGTTCATTTATCAGGCTCCGCTTCAATATCACCATAGAGATTATTTCCCGAAATTATCAACTGAGACATTAAATCATATTTTTCAACTTCCCTCACCTTATTGATTCCTTCAAGCATCAATCCTTCCAAAAGAAGATTTTCAAAGAACGAGGGAAATTTATCAAACTTATAAACTTTATTTTGAACTGGCAGGGTTAAAGAGATGCACTCGCCGGTATAGTTTTCTATATATAGAAATTCATAACCGGTGCTGTTTTCGAGCTCAACCAGTATTCCGGCAAGGATTCTATTTTTATATATTTTTGCTTTTCTCATCAGAATTAAATTCTTTTTGTGTTAACAGTGAACTTTCGAATCGTATTTTGACATTCAAAACACTAATTATTTTCGAAACAGTTGACCACTGAACAGTTTCCTTTCCTTTTTCTAAATCAAAAATTACGGTTTTTCCTACTCCGGCTAAATCGGCAAGTTCTTTTTGAGAAAGTCCACTCTTTTTTCTGTGAAATTTTATTATTTCAGATAAATTACGCATATATTTACCGTTACAGCGGTAATATTGTTTGTTTTTAATAATTATGTAAACTCAATACAATATATTTAAAAATATTACCGCGATGAAAGTAAAATATAAAGAAATAATTTAACATTCAAGGACTAAATGGTTGTCATCAATTCTTGAAAGAGGTAAGTTGTCAAATAATATTTCTGATAATTAGGGTAATTTTGAAAACCATTAATTTATTAAGTATACTGCTATAGCAGTAATATTTTCGTTATTATTGATTTATTTTCTGTTTGTTACTGCTATGACGGTAATAATGGCGAGAAGATATTCCGACTATAAATTGAATAATTATTGAAAAATCACTATCAGCAGCAAATTAAAAAGTTTCCTATTCTTCCAAAGTTGTCCAAAACAAACCAGGTAAATTTCAACCACGAGATAAATCTTGTGACAATAAAAATTTAAAAAACTGACTTTAATCACAGATTAAAAAATATCCGGGTTAATTCGAAATTTTCGTTTTAGACTAACGTGCCATATACTCACAGCTGTCCAAAATAAATTGGGAACTTAAATAAAAGTGCAATTAAATTAAAATAATTAACTTTTTCGGGACAAATTTTCAACGAAACAAAAACAACCCCCTTTTGTTCCCCCTTTATTAAGGGGGAGTTTTTTACCGGAAATCAGCTTTTGCTGGTCAAAATATTTTTAATAATATTTATTTTGGACAGATGTAGCTGACTACCGAATTTGATTACACTTAATCGAATTGTTAATGATTTGACAATTTATTATATTTAAGGCTATAATTTTAATAAATTAATATAAATATAAAAGGAATTCTTATGGCAATAAAAGTTGGAGATATGGCTCCTGATTTTAAATTATACTCGAAGAACCAGACCGGCGAAGTAAAAGAATTTAGTTTAAGCTCTTTCAAGGATAAGAACGTTGTTTTATTATTTTATCCGGCTTCATTTACGGGAGTATGCACTACGGAAATGTGCACAATCTCGGGCGGATTTAACGAATATGCAAACCTAAACGCAGAAGTTTTAGGAATCAGCGTTGATTCACTTTTTTCACAGGAAGCATGGGCAAAGCAGAATAAAATTACAATTCCACTTCTCAGTGATTTTAATAAAGAAGTTTGCGGGAAATACGGAACATTATATCCTGATGGCGGTTTCGTTTTTGGTATGAATGGAGTTTCCAAACGCTCAGCTTTTATCGTTGATAAAGAGGGAAAGATTAAATATACTGAAATCTTAGAAGATGCAGGTCAACTTCCGAATTTTGATAAAATCAAGGAAGCGTTAAAATCATAATGTTAACGATTGACATTACCGCAGTAAAAATTTAGGGTCTGATGAAAGTTATAAGAGATTTCGAATCCGTAGAATATAACAAGAACAGCGTTATAACGATCGGTACGTTTGACGGGATACATTTAGGGCATCGCAAGATTATTGATTCGGTTCACGAAATCAGGGATTCTAAAAACCTGCGCAGCATAATAGTTACATTTGAACCCCACCCGCAAATTGTTCTTAAAAATAAAGCACACGATATAAAATTACTTTCAACGCTTGAAGAAAAACTTGAAATGTTCGAAAGACTCGGGATAGATATGGTCTATGTCATTAATTTCACAAAAGAATTTTCACAAAATACCGCGGAAGAATTTTACAAGAAGTTTATTTTTGATAAATTTGGTCTTTCGGATATTGTGATAGGTTATGACCATATGGTTGGCAGGAACCGCGAGGGTGGATTTGAAACTCTGAAAAAACTTTCGGGAGAATATGATTTTAATATACACAAAATTGATGAACTGAAAATAAACGGATACACTGTCAGCAGTACCGTCATAAGGAACATGCTACTGGCTTCGAGCGTAAAAGATGCCGCAATGCTTCTATGCGACTACTACCCGTTTACAGGTGAAGTGATATACGGCGACAAATTAGGAAGGAAAATCGGTTTTCCGACAGCCAATATAAAGCCTCTGTCGGAATACAAGTTGATTCCGAAAAACGGTGTCTACCTTGTATTATCGGAAATAAAGGGAAAGAAATACTACGGAATGATGAATATCGGAGTAAGACCCACGGTTACGGAGGGATTGAATAAGACTAACGAGATTTACTTTATAGATTTCAATGATGATATATACGGAGAGATATTAAAAATCAAGTTTCTTGATTTCATCCGTGAAGAAAAAAAGTTTAATTCTGTTAATGAATTAAAACAACAAATAGAGAAAGACAAGGAAGTTTCAATAGATATAATAAATAATTTATAAATTTAAAAACCAGTCAACAATAATGGCATTAACACAAGAAGAAAAAAAAGCGATTGTATCTAAATTCGGCAAAGGCGAAAAAGATTCAGGCAGGGCAGAAGTTCAGGTAGCAATCCTTACAAAAAGGATAAACGAACTTTCCGCACAGCACTTCTCTACGCACAAAAAAGACAACCATTCCAGAACAGGACTTCTAAAGATGGTAGGCAAGAGAAGAAAACTTTTAAAATACCTTGAGAACAAAGATATTACACGTTACAGACAAATCGTAAAAGATTTGGATTTAAGAAAATAAAACAACAAGAAAGAAATTTATGATTCACAAAAAAAGCCTTCAAATCGGAGGAAAAACACTAACGCTTGAAACCGGCAGATTAGCCAAACAAGCGGGCGGCGCAGTATTGATATCGCTTGAAGATACGGTAGTGCTATGCACAGCAACAGCAAAAGACGAACCAACCGAGGGGCAGGATTTTTTCCCGCTTTCAGTTGACTATCGTGAAAAATCTTCATCAGCAGGTAAAATTCCGGGTGGATTTTTCAAACGTGAAGGCAAACCTTCAGAAAAAGAAGTTCTATCATCAAGGCTTATAGACCGTCCTATCAGACCTATGTTTACAGACGGATATTTCTGCGAAACTCAGATCAACTGCAATGTATTTTCCTCAGACGGTGAGAACGATGCAGACGTACTTGCGGCAATCGGTGCATCCGCAGCACTGCTTATTTCGGATATTCCTTTTGAAGGACCTATTTCAGAGGTAAGAGTAACAAAATTAAACGGCGAATTAATAATCAACCCGACTTACAAAGAAGCCGAAGAAGGTGATTTTGATATTATAGTCTCAGGAACCACTGATTCGATAGTAATGATAGAAGGAGAAGCGAAGGAAGTTTCCGAACAAACATTACTCGAAGCCGTGAAATTTGCACACAAGCATATTATTGATATCTGCAATCTCCAGAAAGAATTTGCAGCTGAATCAGGAAAACCAAAGAGGTTGAACACTCCTCCGGAGGTTAACCCTGAAATGGTTGAAGATGTAAAAAAATTATACTCGGAAGAAATCAAGGTTCTCGACAGAACAGTTCTCGCAAAAGACGACAGACACGATAAGCACAAAGCATTAGTGGAGAAAGTTGTTACATCGCTTGCGGAAAAATATCCGGAGATGGAAAAGAATATCGATGAAATTATGCACGACATTCAATCTAAAGATATGCGCGAGATGATACTGAAGGAAGGTGTCAGGCTTGACGGAAGAACAACGAAAGATATCAGAAACATAACCTGCGAAATCTCGGTATTACCAAGAACTCACGGTTCCGCACTCTTTACAAGAGGAGAGACACAGAGTTTAACAACCGCAACTCTCGGCACTAAGAGTGATGAGCAGATTATTGACGGATTAAAGGAAGATTTTAAAAAACGTTTTATTCTGCATTATAATTTTCCTTCATTTAGTACCGGCGAAGTAGGCGGAAGACCCGGACCCGGAAGAAGAGAAATAGGTCACGGCAATCTTGCAGAGAGGTCGTTAAAAAATTTATTACCCATAGAATCAGAATTCCCATATACTATCAGGGTTGTATCGGACATACTTGAATCAAATGGTTCATCGTCAATGGCGACGGTATGTGCCGGTTCACTCTCTCTTATGGATGCGGGTGTGAAACTGAAAAAACCCGTAGCGGGAATTGCAATGGGCCTGATAAAAGAAGAAGACAATATAGCAATACTATCAGATATACTCGGCTCGGAAGACCACTTCGGCGATATGGATTTTAAAGTTGCCGGAACTACGGATGGTATCACGGCAATTCAGATGGATATAAAAATACGCGGAATTTCATTTGACATAATGGAAAAGGCACTTGCGCAGGCACGCGACGGAAGACTGCACATACTCGGTATAATGAGTCAGGTAATATCCGAGGGCAGAAAAGACATTTCTCCATACGCACCTCATCTATACACGATTCAGGTCCCGACAGATCTTATCGGTGCGGTTATCGGACCGGGTGGTAAAACTATCAGGCATATAATTGCGGAAAGCAAATGTGAAATTGATATTGACGATACCGGAAAAGTAACAATTGCAGCGGTTTCCAAAGAAAGCGCCGATATAGCCAGAGAAATAATTGAAAACATCACTCAAGTCCCTGAAATCGGAAAAATTTATGACGGTGTTGTAAAAGGAATTAAAGACTTCGGCGCATTCGTAGAAATTTTCCCAGGTAAAGAGGGACTTCTGCACATTTCTGAAATTGACAATAAAAGGGTGGAAAAAGTTCAGGATGTTTTGAAAATGGGCGAAAAGGTGCAGGTTAAACTTCTTGCGATAGATGAATTCGGGAAACTAAAACTCAGCCGCAGGGTATTACTTAAACCCGTACCCAGAGCAGAACACGGCACCCACAATAATCCGGAAAAGAATAAATAAATAATAATATTTATGAAATTCGAAGTAGATAAACGGAAAGATAAAACAATCTTCAAGTTAATAGAAAAAACACTTGGTCATCAGATCGCAGCCGAACTGAAGACCGAGTTGATTTTTCTTCAGAAAGAAATAGACAACCCCTTTACCATAGACCTTTCTGAAGTTACAAGGTGCGACAGCACAGGGCTTTCGTGCCTCCTGCTTTCAGAGAGAATGGAAAGGGAAAAAGAAAGAAAACTTACGCTTAAAAACGTAAACAAGAGTTTACTTGACCTTATGAAGATTGCAAGGCTCGACAAGGTGTTTGTAATTAAATAATACTCACACTGCAAAATCTGATGGATAGCCGGTTTGTAAAGGTCTGCAGCGTTTCGGAATTAACGGAATATGAGGGGAAAAACTTCGAAATTGATGACGAGACAGAAATTGCTCTTTTTAAGGTAAAAGGAAAAATCTTTGCAGTGGACAATATTTGTCCCCATAACCACATACCGGGAATTGCCGGGGGTCACATAGACCGCACATACGTTACCTGCCCGGTACACGGATTTAAATTTAATTTACAGACAGGTAAGCAGCCGGGTAGAGCCGGATGCATGTTAAGAACTTTTGAAGTGAAAATATCAGAAGGTGAAATATTCGTTAAAAAAGCAAACAAGAAAATTTTCAACTTTGACTTCTAAATACACTTGAAGCAAGCAATGTCCCCTCAAAACGAAAACTTATCCCTCACACATAAAATAAAAAATCTTTTTAAAGAAGAAGGATTTTTTAAAACAGGTGTATCAAAAACTGAAGAATTATCCGAAGAAAAAAAACATTTCATAAAATGGCTTGAAGAAAACCGAAACGCTGATATGGCATGGCTGGAGCTTAGTATTGAAAAAAGAACAAATCCCAAATTAATAAATGAAGAATTTATTTCTATAATTTCAGCAGAATATATTTATGAAACACCTTATCGTCACTTTGAAAATCCGGGTACAGGAAAGATTTCCAGGTATGCATGGGGAAGTGCGGATTACCACAAGATATTAAAAAAGAAACTAAAAAAGATCTGTAAAGATATTGAAGAATTAGACGGCGGGATAAAAACAAAATATTATGTTGACGATGGTCCCGTAATGGACAAAGTCTGGGCGGTAAAATCCGGTATCGGGTGGATGGGGAAAAACACAAACGTGATAGATCCGGAATCAGGAAGTTACTTTTTTATTTGTGACATATTAATAAATCGCGAACTTGAATTTGATAAACCAATAAATGACCTTTGTGAATCCTGTAATATATGTCTGAACGCCTGTCCGACCGGAGCTTTATACGAACCGTATAAACTTGATGCAAATCTCTGCATTTCATATCATACAATTGAAAACAAAAATGAGATACCTGATTATATAAATTTAAACGGATGGATATTCGGCTGTGATATCTGCCAGGACGTATGTCCATTTAACAAAAGAAGTATTTTTACGGGGGAAAAAAGTTTTAATCCTATTGAGAGAATTTATAACAAATCTCTCGATGAATTAGAAAGAATCAGCGAAGAAGAATTCAATGAGTTATTTAAATCATCACCAGTAAAAAGAACAAAATATTCCGGCTGGAAAAGAAATATAGAAAAAGCAAAGAAGGAAATGAGAGAAGAAAACTTAAAATAGATGGGTTCAAGAATATATTAATTATGATATATTATAAGGTATAAAAATTTGATACTTCTAAACCCCTGCCCCCCCATCCGACGAGTCGAGATTCCGAGAACTTGAATTAGGAGGGGTGAGTCAATTGTATATTTATTTTCACCCCACCCCTACCCCTCCCCTTGAATTGGGAGGGGTGAGTCAAATTAGGTTAATGTCTGATACGAATTGTATATTTATTTTCACCCCACCCCTGCCCCTCCATCCGACAAGTCGGATTCCGAGACCTTGAATTGGGAGGGGTAAGTCAATTGTATAACAAATTACGTCTAACGTTTTACGTTTATCCTCTTATTCTTCTTCTCTGTTTTTTTCTTCCACCTCCACTTCGTCAAGCATCAGAGTGACGCTGAAAGCAGTGGATAGTTCTTCTAAGTTTACGGTGAGCTTATAACTGCCTTTGAAATCGTTCACATATCCTTTCATACCCCTGAAAGGTCCTCTTCTTACGGTGATAAAATCACCTTTTTTAATTTGCTTTTCTTCGATAGTCACTCTCTCGGGAGCTTTAAGAGATAATTTGACATAATCTATCTCTTCCGGGCGGATGATGGCAGGTCTTTTATTATAAAATACATAACCCATTGCTCCGACTGTATTAGAAATAGCATGGTACCTTTCCTCTTCATTTCCGAATACGAACACATAACCGGAAAACATAGGATCTTCAATTTTCTTTTTCCTGTCAGACCAGACCCGGATTTTTTCAATTACCGGCAAATAAATTTCAATTTCCTTTTGGAAAATCTGAGCGGCAACCTTTTTTTCCCAGCGCGGTTTTGTCCTTACCACATACCATTTTCGTTCGAATGTTGTTTCATTCATACTATTTGTTCCTATAATCATGTATTATTATTTTCAAATTTTACTTAACATAACCCGTTAAACACCAAGAAACATCATGTTTGTACTTTCTCTTACGGAAATCAAAAGTAGAAGAATTTATTTTGATTCTGAATGCCAAAAAGAATCTTACAAATTTTTATATTAAAAAATAGGTTTATTATTATTAACTTATATATTCTAAACTTTTTGGTGTTTACGGGCATACCGGTTGTTGTAAAACATTAAATTCTTCGGTTAAAAAATAATTTCTGAAAATGGGTAAAGAAAAAATACATCCGGAGATAAATAACTCCGGTAGTGCTTCGGAAGTGAAAATCCATAAAGAGAATTCTACGTTTCTCATATCCTCACTTCTGATTCTTGCATTAATAGGTATTTTTTTGTTTGTTATATTTTCCTACAGGGACCAGAAAGAACGGTTTACAGAGAGTGTTCAAAACGACATCAAAACAATTACAGACCTTAAAACACTGCAGATCGAAAGCTGGAGAAAAGAGCGTTTAGATAACGGGCGTATTATTTCCGAAAACAAACTGCTTTCGGATAAAGTAAGAAACTATCACGAAAATAATAAATCAGAAACTGAATCGGATATCTCACGCCGGTTAAAGAGTTTATTACAGAATCCGGATTATTATTTGAAACTCTTCATATTAAAAAAGACGGTACGGAAATACCGGTAGAAGTTAGTTCCCGTGAAATTATCACTGATGGACATCCTTTTTACCATGGAATTATAAGGGATATTTCGGAGAGAAAAAGAGCTGAAATAGAAATGAGAAATGCGAAAGAAAAAGCAGAAGAAATAAGCCGGCTTAAATCAAGTTTTCTTGCAAATATGAGCCACGAACTCAGGACGCCTATGTCCGGTATTCTTGGATTTGCCGAGATCCTAAATAATGAACTGGTTGATCCGGGATACAAAGAAATGGCGGGAATTATTTTAAAAGGCGGAAAAAGATTAACAAACACATTAAATTCCATTCTTGATTTATCAAAAGTAGAAGCCGATAAAATGGAATTGAATTTTGTGTGTATAAATTTATCGGGAGCCGTGAGCGAAACCGCAAGGTTATTCGAAGCTTCGGTTAAAGAAAAAGGACTTACTCTCAAAACGGAAATAGAACAAAACGTTTATTCAAAAATTGATTTAAGGATTTTAGACCATGCTCTTTCAAACCTGATTCAAAATTCTATAGTATATACCGAAAAAGGCAGTATCACTGTTTCTCTGAATCGGAAAATTATTAAGGGTAAGGATTGTGCAGTATTAAAAGTAACTGATACGGGAATAGGAATTCCGGCAAATTATATTGATGCGATCTTTGAACCATTCCGGCAAGTAAGTGATGGCTTATCCAGAAGGTATGAAGGAACAGGTCTCGGATTAACCCTTACTAAAAAGTTTGTCGAAATAATGAACGGAGAAATAATGGTTGAAAGCAAATTTGGGATTGGTTCAACTTTTACGATTCTTTTTGCAGCCTTAGCAAAGCCCGAAAATAAAAGCGAAAAAATTAATATGGAAAAAAGTGATACCGAAACTCCCCCGAAACAAAACAGCAAGAAAATTCTATTAGTAGAAGATGATGATCTTACTTTAACCACGGTTAGGGTAATTCTTAAAAATTATTGCACACTTGATTCTGTAACAACAGGTTACGAAGCAATAGAAATGGCGAAGAAAAACTCTTATGATGTTATATTAATGGATATAGGGCTGAAAGGCATGAACGGACTTGAAGCCACACAGGAAATAAAAAAACTTAAAGGATATGAAAAAACTCCCATAGTTGCCGTTACCGCTTATGCTATGGCAGGGGACAAAGAAAAATTTCTCGAAGGGGGTTGCACCCACTATATATCCAAGCCGTTTAAAATAAAGGAATTCGTAGAGACGATACAGAGCCTGGGGTAATATTAAAATCCCGCTAAGTTGAAGATACGACTTTCAATTTAGCGGGATAAATAATTAATATTCTGCGGTTATATTCTATGAATTCAAAAGTTTTTGTTTTCTCTTGTTGAACTCTTCTTCGGTTATGATACCTTTTTGTTTTAGTTCGTGAAGTTTTTCAATTTCTGCGGCAATATCGATACTTTGCTCTTTTCGTTCGTCAGCCATTGCATCGGCAAATTCTTCCGCCTGCCTTCTTGTCTGATATTTTTTATATTCCTCCTGCATTTGAGTTATAGAATCTTTCAACTGGCGCGGCTTCATAACGGTAAAGGTATCTGTTTCACCTGCTTCAGCCGCGGTCTGAATTTCAACATTTCCATAACGGAAAATTCTTCCCCAAAAGGATTGAGTATATGATACATTGTTGATTTTATCGAGCGGGCTTTCTTTGGCGCTTAAAGAAAAAACACCCTCTTCATCCACTACGCGCAAATTTGTTACCGCCCAGAGGTTATTGTTCCTGTCAATAATTTTGTATGTAAGGTAAACCCCCGGAATCAAAACGATGAACCAAAGAAACCATAAATAAACAGACAGAAAAAACGCTATAACAAGACCCACAAGAGTGTATAATACCGGTAATATAAGTATGTACCAGTGAGGTCTTGTAACAAAAATAATTTTTTCTTCCTTCTTTAATTCGGTTCTCATATACTTTTAAAATTTGTAAGATTCATAAAATTTTAACGCTATTCAATCAAGTCACCTTTTTAACTGAATAAAAAAAATAATAAACGGAATATTTCCGTAATTATGATTTTTTTACTTTAAGTACTAGGTTTTTTCTCTCAACTATCTGAACCACTGTACCCTCAGGAATAAATTCGTCTGCTTCGGCATTCCATCGGGTACCGTTAAACTCAACTTTTCCTCCTAATTCTCCTGGTGTTATTTCCTTTTTTACAATGGCTTTCTGACCCTTAACACTTGTAAGAGAATCTTCGCTATCCGAAGACTTTCCTTTGAAATAATTACTCAGCCTTGACCGGAACAAAAAAAGTGTAATAACCGAAGATGAAATAAATATAACCACCTGCCAGGGAAACGATTGTATAACTCCCGTCCAGGTGAGTATTGCAGTAATCCAGGCACCTATTCCGAAAAACATCAGCACAAAACCCGGAACAACCAGTTCAATAATAAATAAAACCACTCCAAGAAGGAACCAAAATAGAACTGAATAATTTTGAATTTGCTCAAGCATTTTTTGTAAATTAAAATTTCAATAAAACCAAAACGGTTTTTTATTGTTGCGGCTGACCGGTCTTTCCGGTCGTGCTCATTGTGTTGAATATTTTACTGATAGACGCAACAAATCCGGCAACATCGCTCAGGTTCGAAGGAATAATAAGAGTGTTATTCACTTTAGCCAGTTTTCCGAATTCTCCCAGATAAGATTCCGCAATCCTCAGGTTCACTGCATCATAGCCGCCTTTTTCATTAATAGCCGATGCAATTTCCCTGATACCGGTAGCAGTTGCTTTTGCTACTCTTTCAATTTCCTGTCCGCGTCCTTCGGCTTCGTTAATTCTCTTCATTTTCTCACCTTCGGAAAGTGCTATTGCCTGCTGTTTTTCACCCTCTGCACGGTTAATCTTTGCCTGCTTATCACCTTCGGATTCGGCTATCAACGCACGCTTTTCCCGTTCGGCTCTCATTTGCTTCTCCATAGCGTCTTTTATACTCATCGGCGGAGTGATGTTCTTGATTTCGTGCCTGTTCACTTTCAAGCCCCATGGTGCCGATGCTTTGTCAACCGCAGCGACTATTTCCGTGTTAATCTTTTCTCTTTCTTCAAAAGTCCTGTCGAGCTCTATTTTACCAATCTCACTCCTCATAGTGGTCTGCGCCAGCTGTGTAGAAGCAAAAGCATAGTTTGTCACACCGTAAGAAGCTTTTACAGGGTCAATAATTTGAAGGTAAAGAATTCCGTCAACCTCCACAGCAATATTATCTTTGGTGATACACACCTGCGGCGGAACGTCTATAACCATTTCTTTTAATGTATGCTTATAAGCAATTTTATCTATGAAAGGTATTAAAATATGAAAACCTGCTTCAAGAGTAGCACGATATTTTCCGAGTCTTTCAACTACGAAAACCGTGTTTTGCGGGACTACTCTCGCGGTTTTCAAAAATATTATTAATACAAAAATCGCAAGGATAACTAATATTACTGGTGCCATAATAATTGGTTTTTAGTTATAAAATGATTTTTATTTAGGTTTCTAAAATTTAATAAAAACACATATTAAATACTACTATAATATAAAGGTTAAAAAGGTAAAACCGCAAAAGAACCTTATGCTCGGAAGTCATTTAAAATATTTTTTCTAACTTAATGTGGAAAAATTGAGATGAGAAATGACATATTACCTTATAATCTGTGTTTTATATACTCGTCCAACTTTACGAAGCGGTATCCTTGTTCTCTTAGTTGTCTTACAATCAGGGGAAGCCCTGCCGCTGTTCTATAACCCCTGCCGTTAATATGAAATATGAGAATATCACCCGGCTTTACATTATACATAACCCAGGTCACAAGTCTTTTAACGGATATTCTTTTATCGGGATCACCAGACGGAACCCGCCAGTGAACAACTCTATATCCGAGACTTTCCACCTCATCAAGTACACGCTGATTATAGTTCCCGCCCGGAAAACGGAAAAACTTTGTTTTCTTTCCGGTGATATCCGATAATATTTTTTCATTTTCAAGAACTTCACTCTTCACTTTTTCGTCCGATAATCTTTCCATATTCTGAAAATGATTCATTGAATGGTTCTCAATTTCCACAAAATCAAGCCCCGATAATTCTTTCAATCTATCTTTATTGCGTTTAGCAAATTTTCCGCTTGCAAAAATTGTAAAAGGAATTTTTTCGTTTGTCAGATAAGTAAGTATGCCTTCGTCAAAATGCACAGGAGTTTTTGTTTCGCAGGCATCGAACGTGAGAGCGATTATTTTTTCTTCCGTAGGAAGTTTCGTGATTACACCCTTTGGAATAATAACTGGTTTGCTAATTTTTATACTGTCTGCCCGGATTATAGGCTTGCTGACCGTGTCTTTTTTAATGCTGTTTATTTCTTTTTGTGTATCGTTACAACCGCAAAAAAAGACAATTAATAAAAACAATAATAAATATTTATCGAATATACTAATCATATTAAAAAAACGGGGAAACAAAGTTTCCCCGAAAAAATAATTTTATAAAATTACTAACCGTAATTTATTTTACAACTACCATTCTCATTGTCTTTTCAAAACTTCCGGCATTCATTTTGTACAGATAAACACCGCTTGAAAGCGAAGATGCATCAAAATCAAAGGTGTAAAATCCCGCTTCAAGTTTTCCATTAATCAGTGTGGAAACCTCCCTTCCAAGTATATCAAATATTTTTATTGTTACGAATTCGGCTCTCGGAACGGCATAATTTATCTTTGTAACGGGATTGAACGGATTAGGATAATTTTGTTTTAATTCAAATGACTTTGGAATTCCGTTTTCATTACCCACAATTCCGGTTACCGGGCTGAGCGAAAGTCTTGTATTTGCTCTTCCCGGAGGCGGGGTTGGTTGAGTCCAGGAAGTAGTTGCACAACCATCACCTGATGACAAATCATCATATCTTCCCCAGAACATTCCTGTGACTGCGGTCGAATTTACAGTTGAATATTGTGTGTATGAAGAATTATTATAGCAAATTTCAACAAGAAGATTTCCGCCTATATACTGGAATGCCGATGAAAGATTTATCATTTGCCATCCTGTTCCGGGTACATTATATGACGAAGGGCTGTAACACGTTGTCCAGCCCGTTGTTACAAATCCGGTCAATGATGTCATTGAAGTATTTTGGAAACTGACCTTGAAATTATTCATCGGTCCCGGGTCAGCAGAAATAACGTCAAACCCTATCTGGGAAATTGACGAAAGACCCGCCATACCGATTTCTGAAGCTGTATATAAATATTGTGTTCTTCCGTCCATCCACCAGGTAGTGAAAGGGAAATCAGAGGGTGTTGTACCGGCTCCAATCGTAACTATATATGTCAAAGCAACATTGTATTCAAATTTCTGTGACGGCGGTGTTGTTCCCGGGGGATTTACTCCCGAACCCCCTGCAGGCAGTGTCGAGACTAAAGTACCCGCAGAATCCTGAGCCGCAAGATAATATTTTACATTTGTATTTAAAGGTTGTCCGGGTATCGTAAAGTTAAAAGAATCAAGGTTTGAATACGAAGGATTCAAGTAATTATACGTACCGTTATTTATACTGTAATATAGCCGGGGTAAATTAACGCCGCCTGCAATTTTATATGATGATTTAATTATTGCTGCAGCAATTCTCGGACCTGTGTCAGGGGTTGTATTTATTGGATTATGCAGGATTGTAATTTTAAAGTCCCCTGCAATTGTAACCAGAGCCGCAACACCGGCTTTTACCATTTTTACAAAGAACGGTTTGTTGAGTGTAGAATATTTATCATTTATCGTATGATAATAAGGTGTAAAATCGCTGTTATCTTCAATAGCAAGAATTGCCTTGTATCCCCTCGCCTGAAACGACTGATGGTCGCTTCCGCCGCTCAGCGATGTGGTGACCTGAGGTACAAGAGTAGGCTGATAAAGGCTGACGATTTGGGCATAATCATTTGCAAGCGGTGTCGAGGCAGTGTTAGTATTTACATCGAGTGCTCCGTCGCCGTTTCCGTCATAAGCAATCATATCTAAATTCAGTACAGCAATAATAGAGTCGCCATGTGCAAAAGCCGTATCTGCATACGCCTGGCTTCCGTAGAGTCCTCTTTCCTCCTCATCCCATGCGGCAAAGACAATAGTATAAGGAAGATTTATGTTTGCGAGTAAACGGGCAGCCTCTATAACAGCCACGGTACCGGAAGCATTATCATCAGCACCCGGAGCAGTTGCCCCTGCAGGCATATCGTCATAATGTGCACATATAATCACATACTGGTTGGGGTATTTGGTGCCTGTTTTTTTTGCAAGAACATTCACCATAGTCGAAGTGATGTTCTGATACCAGGTGTTTAGCCCAAAGCTTTGAAACCTTTCCAGGATATATTGTGCAGCCTTTATATTTCCCTGGGTCGAGTAATACCGCGAAGGGATTGTATATAAAGAACCACCTATAATGCATGAGGTGTCACCGCTAAGGTGGCGCTCATATTTATAAACAGAGTCTGCATTCACCAGATTCATAATTGACTCGACATAAGTATTGTAAGAAACCTGAGCAAAGACAGATGAAGATATAGTAAATAAGAAAACGATAACTGAAAATTTAAAAAATTTCATAACGATTAATTTGATTATATTCAAAATTAACCGATAATAATTAATAATTATAGACAGTAAAAAATAATTTTATATTTAAAATTAGAAAAAGGGCAGAAATTTACTTTTTTAGCAGAGTCTCGATAGAGCCCCGACAGGTCGGGACAGGCCGGAGACTCTGCGAGAAAAGAAGGAGATTTTTCAAGACATTCACTACGAACAGTGGGCTTTCCAAGTGGCAGAAATTTGAATTTCTATAACTCTTTAATTTTAGTATTTTTAACAGTTAAACTTAACATTTTTTATGAGCGAAAAAATTATTTATCTGAAAGACCGAAGACTTATCAATGAATTCTCACTCGCAATGTGGTTTGATTATAAAGATTCGGGTTTCACTTTCGAACCCGGGCAGTATGCCCGTATAACACTCCTTGAGCCAATACATCACGACGCTGAAGGCAATTCGCGTATATTTTCAATTGCAAGTTCACCATGGAATAAGGAGACCATTATGTTCACCACACGGGCTCTGGATTCCGCATTCAATAAAAACATACAGGAACTTCCCATTGGCTCGAAAGTATCAATCAGCGAGCCGGGCGGAAATACCGTACTGCACAAGGATCCGGCTGTTCCGGCGGTTTTCATCATCGGCGGTATTGGAATTACACCCGTAAGATGTATGGTTGAATATGCCACAGAAAGCAAGCTTCCTTACGATATGCACCTTTTCTATTCAAATCCCGCTGCGAATACAATGGCATTCTTCGATGATTTTTTAAAATGGGAAAAAGAAAATCCGAATTTTAAATTCCATCCCACGATTGATGATACAAGCGATAAAAACTGGAAATATGATTTCGGATACATCAGCGAAGATATGCTGAAGAAACACATTAAAGATTTTTCAAAACCGGTTTATTACCTTGTCGGTCCTCAGGTGATGGTTGATGCAATAAATGATTTGCTAATTAAATCAGGCGTAAAGCACGAAAACATTAAGTTAGAGCGTTTCGGATAAAACATAAAATATTTTAAAACAATGAAAAAGTATATAATTTTCTTAACTGCCGTTCTTTTATTTTCAAGTTACGCATTTCCTCAGAATAAAATTGATGGTACGTATAAGGGCGCTATTGCAGTCGCCGGAATGAATTTAGATATGACCGTAACCTTTAAAACAGAAGGCGACTCTATTAAAGGAACGGTAGATATGCAGGGTGTAAAAGATTTACCCCTCTCCGTAATCAAGTTTAATCCACCGTTACTGAGTTTTGTTATCCCTAACCCGAATGAAATTAATAATGCAAACTTTGAAGGAACTGTTTATACCGACAGTATTTCGGGAATTTTCAAGCAGGCAATTTACTCGGGAACATTTTTATTAAAACCCTATACGCTAGAACCGCAAAGTGATTCAGAACCCAAGACCGTTCTGCCGTATAAAGAAGAAGAAGTCACATTCACAAACGGAAACGAATTTTTTTCTGGAACTCTTACAATTCCCTTCAAAGAAGGCAAGCACCCGGCTGTAGTGATGATAACGGGCAGCGGTCCGCAGGACCGGAACGAAGAAATACTTGGTTTTAAAATTTTCGGAATAATTGCCGACCATTTAACGAGGAACGGAATTGCAGTATTAAGATATGACGACAGAAACGTAGGAAAATCAAAAGGAACGGATGTTTCGAAATCAACAACGGCAGACTTCGCAGATGACGTGATAAAAGCTGTAGAGTTTCTAAAGACACGAAGTGACATAAACCCACAGCAGGTAGGGCTTTTCGGGCACAGCGAAGGCGGAATTGTCGCGCCGCTTGCCGCTTCGGTAAGCAATGAAATTGCTTTCATTGTATTAATGGCGGGTACTTCGGTTAACGGGGAAGACATTATTATCGAACAATCAAGATTAATTATGATTGCAAACGGCGAGGCTGACAGCAATATCACATCTTCACTCGCTTTTTCAAAAAAAATAATGGATGCCGTGATTAAAAATGAAGATTTGACGGAATTGAAAAAAGAACTTAAAGAAGAGTTTATAAAAAGTTATGATGATTTATCCGAAGATATGAAAAAAAGCATCACGAACAAAGAAGAATATGCGGACAGCAGGGTTGAGGGAACTATACAGGCATTTTCTTCACCCTGGATGAAATTCTTTTTGGATTATAATCCCGCTCCTGCACTTGAGAGAGTGAAATGCCCCGTGCTTGCACTTTTTGGGGAACTCGATTTGCAGGTGCCCCCCGCACAAAATGAAACCCTTATGAAAGAAGCGCTGATAAAAGGAGGGAATAAAGATTTCACAATTAAATTAATTCCAAAGGCAAATCACCTTTTTCAGGAAGCAACAAACGGCAGCCCGAAAGAATACGGCGATTTGAAAAAAGAATTCGCACCGGGATTTTTGGAAACAATAACATCCTGGCTGCTTGAAAGAACAACAATTATAAAATAATATTAAATATAAGAAAATGAAAACAATAATCGAACCGTTCAAAATTAAATCTGTAGAACAGGTTAAATTTACGACAGAAGAAGAAAGAACAAAGATTCTTGAAAATGCATTTTATAATCCATTTATGATTCCCGCAGAAGACGTGCTGATAGACCTTCTCACAGACAGCGGAACATCGGCTATGAGCGCCAAGCAATGGGCTGGAATACTCGACGGAGACGAATCTTATGCAGGCTCGAAAAGTTATTATAGATTTGAAAAAGTTACCAAAAAGATATTCGGTTTCAAGCATATTATTCCCGTTCACCAGGGGAGGGCGGCGGAGAGAATACTTTTCACTAATGTATTAAGTAAACTTGATTCCGACGGAAGATATGTGAATGCAGGTAAAGGCAAATATATTCCGAGCAATAATCATTTTGATACAACACAGGCAAACATTGAATTCAACAACGGTACGGCAGTTGACCTTGTAATAGAAGAAGGAAAACATCCGTCAGTTATCCACCCTTTCAAAGGGAATATTGACGTTGTGAAACTGGAAAAATTCATAAACGAGGTTGGTGCGGAAAATATACCCATCGGTATGATAACAATTACAAACAACACCGGCGGTGGTCAGCCGGTATCCATGGAAAACATAAGAGAAGTAAGCAAGATTTACAGAAAATATAAAATTCCGTTCTTCATTGATGCATGCAGGTTTGCAGAAAATTCTTATTTCATTAAAAAAAGAGAAAAAGGTTACGAAAATAAATCCGTGCTTGAAATTGCTCAGGAAATTTTTTCGTATGCAGACGGCTGTACAATGAGTGCAAAGAAAGACGCCTTTGCAAACATCGGCGGCTTCCTCGCAATGAACGATGAAGAACTTTA
Organism: Ignavibacteria bacterium; assembly: GCA_036508135.1. Classification (GTDB taxonomy): domain Bacteria; phylum Bacteroidota; class Ignavibacteria; order Tepidaquicellales; family Tepidaquicellaceae; genus DATCHW01. The sequence goes on along the minus strand of DATCHW010000207.1, from coordinate 38,817 downwards.
TACACAAAGTAAAAATTTACTCATAATCACCGAAGGTTTTGAAACTTACGGCGGACTTGCCGGAAGAGATATGGAAGCAATCGCACAGGGACTCGAGGAAATACTTGAAGAAAGTTATTTACAGTATCGTTTACGCTCCACCGAATATCTCGGAGATAAATTACTTGCTAACGGTATTCCGATAATCCAGCCCGCAGGCGGACACGCAATTTACGTCGATGCCAAGGGTTTTTTGCCTCACTTATCACCCGATGAATATCCCGGACAGGCGGTCGTATGTGAGATTTATAAGAAAGGCGGCATCAGAGCAGTGGAAATTGGCAGCGTGATGTTCGGTAAGTACAATAAGAAAGGAAAACTCATTCCTGCAGAAATGGAGCTTGTAAGACTTGCCATTCCGAGAAGAGTCTATACACAGAGCCACATTGATTATGTAGCGGAGGTATTCATAGAAATGGCAAAGAGCAAAGATAAAATAAGGGGATTAAAAATAATAGAAGAGCCGAAATTCTTAAGACACTTCACGGCGAAATTTGCAAAAATATAAAGAAGTTAAGAAGTTAAGAGGTAAAGAAGTTAAGAAGTTAAGAAGTTAAGAAGTTAAGAAGTTAAAAAGAAAGAAGTTAAGAAGTTAAGAAGTGAAAAAGTTAAGAAGTTAAGAAGTTAAGAAGTTAAAGAAGTTAAGAAGTTAAGAAGTTAAAGAAGTTAAAAAAGTTAAGAAGTTAAGAAGTTAAAGAAGTTAAGAAGTTAAGAAGTTAAGAAGTTAAGAAGTTAAGAAGTAAAGAAGTTAAGAAGTGAAAAAGTAAGAGGTAAAGAAGTTAAGAAGTTAAGAAGTGAAAAAGAAAGAGGTAAAGAAGTAAAGAAGTTAAGAAGTAAGGAAGTGAAGAAAATAAGAAATAAAGAAGTAAAGAGCTATGTTGCAACTTTTATTCTTTAAATTATTTACTTTACAAATTCCCGAGGGCTCGGGACAGGCAGTGAGATTCGTAAAGAGAGGAGAAGGCAAGAGGTATTTATCAATCCGTCAAGAAAAGTAATCCACGGTTTCAACCGTGAAAGAGGAAATCAAAAACCCATCTGACCGTTTCAGCACGCTCGTTCCCAAAGTTCTCTTTGGGAACGTTCAATAAAACTCATTTCGGTAAATCAAGTTTAATAATTCCCTCCTCATTCTTTTCATATGTGTAAGCTGAACTATATTTCCATTCAAAAGGTTCATTCACCAATCCCTTTTTTACCGGATTGTAGTGTATATATTCTATCTTCTGATTAAGCATTTCGTCATTCATAATTTCTTTTGGTATAAATCCTTCCTGCCATACCTGATAATCACTATTTCTTTTATATTCCTTTTTGTTCTGCTTTAAAAGTGATAATATCTGTGATTTATTATCAACCTTTAATTGTTTTACAATTTCTTTAGCAGAGAACATTTTAATGAGTTGAATTGTTTTAATCAGTTCTTTGCTTTTAGCTATCATATGAAAATGTTCAGGTAAAAAAACATATGCGACTATTTCTATATTTTTTTTATTTTGATAGAATTTAATTGCATTAATTAAAATGTCATAATATTTTTCATTCGTAAATATGGGTATCCAATTTACAATCGTAGATGTAATGAAATAATATGTATCGCCAATCAGTATTTTATATCTTGTTCTCAATTATAACTAACTTTAATAACATTCCCAAAGAGGACTTTGGGAACAAGGGGAAAATTTCTTTGTTCGTTTTATCTGAGATATTACATTTTAATCTCAATAATTTTTTGTTTTGTCTCAAATATAAAATCTTTTGCTTTTTGTTTATCACATAAAAGCGGGAAATGTTCGTCGAAATATTTCCACCCTTCCTCCTCTTTTCCAAGAAAAACCGTTTGCAGAACGTATGCTTCCAGATTATCAAGATATTCACCCGGAGTAAATAATTTCTCCGGAAAATTATAATTAAAAGACAAATTACTTATTAAGAGGTTTACATTTGACTCCAACAATAGATATGGTTTTTTATATTGGAAAGAATCAGTAACCGCCATTGAATTATTTACGATGATTGTACCAAAAGTATCCTGAAGATTTCTTGCATAGAAATAAATTGAATTTCCAATCTTAGAACGAAATAGATATAACTTATTTGGAACATATTTTAAATCAGTAAATACAAATTGCGGTTCATAAGATTTCTCAAAATAAAAGCAATGTATTGTTTCGTAATCCTCTGTATAGTCCTCCTGTTTCATAAAACGAATCCCGATCAGATTACCTTTTGAATAGTTAAACAACCGGTCAAAATAAAGCCTGAATGGAACCGAATATATAATCGGAGAAACATATTTAATATCTCTGAAATAATCTTTTATAACATAATAATACATTTGGATTCCTAATCCGGTATTCGGTAAAAATTGATTAACTTCAATTAATAAATTATCTAAGAAAATCAATTTTCGGGTTTTATTTTCCGCATAACCCGTAAAAATAAAGCGATACTCTGCCTCCCAATTAAATTTTTCAAAAATATAATTGCCTCCTTCATATTTAAGCCCTTCAGGAAAAGGTACTTCGGGTGTAAATTTAATTTTTGGGTAAATAATCAATTTACTGTAACCAACATCTTTATACCAGTTACCGCCTGTAAAATTGTATTCAATTTCTTTCAAATCTCCATCTAAAGTGTATTCCTGGGTATAGGTAACTACAACTTTTCTTTTTTGGTTTTTCAAAAACTTTACATCTTTAATTCGATAAGTGATATAAATATTATCACTTCTATTAGTTGGCCAGTATGAAAGCTTAACCTCTGCGCCATCAATAAAACTTGTAATAAATGAAAATCCTGGATATGTCTTATCTAATTTTAAAACTCCAGGACCATATTCCGAATTTTTTCTTTCCGGAAAACCCATTATAACGGTTGTTGAATCACCGTAATTAACAAAATCAAAGGTAGCTACTACCTGATAATATCCTCCGAATAAATATATCTCAACAAGTTCTGATTCCATTCTTATTGATTTATGACCATTGGTCATCGGCACTATGCTTCCTTGCCAGTTAAGACTAAACGGCGCATCATTAGAAAAAAGCGAACCACCGGTAAAAAATAAAATGAAAACAATCCAAACAAAAAAGTTTATTTTTTTCATAATAATTTTATTCTTCGTTTTTAAAATTATTTCTTATGATTATGCAAATTTATTACCGCACATTTTACAAAAAACGGCATCTATTTCGTTTTCATTATTGCAATTTGTACATACCTTACAGTTGAAAAAATTAGAGATTTGATTCTCTTCCGAATCTACTGACTCATTTTCTATATATTTTTTATCAGATTGAAAGCTCTGCGGATTCACATCAACCGGCTCCCGATCCGGGTGTTCGCCCTTATCCGGTAAACCTTCTTCCCGAATGATTTCTGAATGTTCGGGAGGTGCTCCCATATCAGCCAGGTTTCGGGTAAATAAACTGGCTTGGGGTATTATTTTTTCTCTCAAAAAGATACTGCCGGCAAGAATTGCAAACTCGCCCAGTATTGTCATTATTGCACCATATTTCACAGACAGCCCAAGGCTTTCGGGAGTAGAACCTAATTCCTTTTTCAGATTGTGAACAAAGGAAAAGTATCTATATGCGAGCAATGCTGCACTTACAGCGAAATTTATAAATCCGACTATAACAATTTTGCTGATATCTTTACGCTTATAGAAGCTATAAAATGCATAGATAAAAATTGCAGCTCCTATTGGAATAACCCACAGAATTCCGCCTATATCATAACCGCTAATATTTTTCTTTCCTACACAGTCTATCTCTATCCAGGGCAGGAAAAAGCATATAACTACTATAAATGCTCCAACGACACCCACATAAATTTTATTATCAGCAGGTTCATTAAAGTTTCCGGACAGATTTTTGTTTTCTTGTTCCATATTTAAATTTATTCTAATTAGTTAAAAATTTTACTACGGATTATAAAATATAACTTCAATTTATCAGGGATTTGCATCTATCGCTTTTTCGATTTCCAGGAAACCAAACCTGGTACGGGATAGCTTTAAAGAAATATTTTCTTTTTGATAGAATTCAGTAACTATATCCGCAAAATAATTATTCCCCGAGGGTTCGGTTTCTTCACCGGTATTTTTGAATCCGAAATTTTCGGGTTCGAAATCATTAAACAATCCGGACCAAAACTGATCGTCAATATAAACATAGAACAAAGAATTATTGTAGAATCCAACAGTGATGATAATTTCTTTTGAAGGGTGATTAAAAGTATATTGAACAATGTCACCGGGAAAGCGGTCATCAATATAATCACTTTTTGCATATTCCGGATTTGCGGCAAGAAAGTTTTCTGTGGTCATACCGATTTGAAAAGTATATTCCCCTACTTTAATAATATCCTTCGGCAACAAAGGAGAAGCAAAAGTAACAAAAGCAATTAACAATACGAGTTTTATTTGATAGTTTTTCATAAAGATTAATTTTATTCAGGAAAATAATTTTTACAATTAAATTTTAAGAACACGTGCATTATACCTTATCGCGCTATTAATTCAGGAGAATTATAATAAAGATAATAGATCTCATAATTATTTTGTACTTCTGATTTATGGTTTGCCAACATTTAATTTAAAAATGAAAAACAAATATATTTTTTATTCTTTTCTTATAATTAAATAAACCGTTTTCAACATTAACTTGTATTAATAATATTCATATTTGTAACTACCTCTTTAAATTCATTCTGTGTTGAACTTACAAAAGATATTTTTTTCTTGATTAAGTTAATTTGTAGCTATATACGTAATAATCCTATGGTAGAATAGTAGATTATTTGATTTTACGTGAAAAGTAGTGAGTTTTTGGAATAAAACAAAGGAAGAATTTCGAAATCAAGGTTTGAAATGATACTTTATCCCGCAAAGAACATATCATTTTTATTTCAAACCTTATTTTACTCGTTACCACTTTAATTCTTTTTTACTGTTAATATAGCAATAACTTTATTATTTTTATTACGTATGTTATTGTATTAACCAAAGGGGATTTATGCTCAAAATAATACTATTATTAATTTTTATCATATCTATTCCGGTTTTCACATATTCGCAAAATACAGATACAAGTAAAGTTACAATCATTTCCGGAAAGGTGAAAGATGACAAGGGTAAGCCTGTAAATGGTGCAAACGTTGTGATACAGGGTACTATTGATGGTGCAACCACAGATGAAAAAGGTAACTTTGAATTCGAAACGGATAAATCTGGTAAGAAAGTTTTAATTATTACAGCTCTTGACCAGGCAGACAAGTTTTTTGAAATAGAAATAGTTCCCGGACAAAATCAAAGTCTTAATATTTCGTTATCAAAAGAAGTAAAAACAGATGAAATTGTAGTTACCGCGAGCACATTTACATCCGGTGCTAACTCACAGGTAACACTTACTCCCATGGAAATCGTCCGTATTCCGGGTGCAGATGCCGACCTCTACAGGGCTATCACAACATTTCCCGGTTCTTATCAGATTGACGAAGGAAGCCGTATCACAGTTCGGGGAGGCGACCCGAATGAAGTGCTTACCATTCTCGACCAGGCATCACTGTATAATCCTTTCGTTTTTGACGGTGCATATAATTCCTCCTCTTTTTCCACAGTCAATCCATGGGGTTTAAAGGGAATTAATTTTTCGAGCGGAGGTTTCTCAGCGAAGTTCGGAAACGTACTCTCTGCGGTGCTTGATTTGCAGTCGTATGATATCCCGCGCGCAAATGGCATGTTCGCACTTCTTGGGCTCGCAAATGCTTCACTTGCAGGGTCTTTCACGAATACCGAAAATACGTTCGGCGGGACATTTTCACTCTCAAAACTTTTTGTTAAACCATTTCTCGAACTGAACGGCGATAAAACAGATTTCTCCGCAATACCCAATTCAAACGGATTCGGAGGAACAGCCGCTTACAAAATTGGAAAATCGAGTCTCATCAAATATTATTTGAATTACAGTGATGATAAGGTCGGGGTAAGGAATACAAGTCCCTCATTCAGCGGATATTTCGAAACTAAATCCCAATCACTTTTCAGCAACATTAAATTCTCTACAACTCCGACAAGCGTGAGTTTACTCAATATATCGCTATCATACAGCAGTTACTTTGCCGGAATAAAATACGGTGTTCTGAACAATAATTCTAAAAATTTCTACGGCAAACTACGTACTGATTTTTCACTTCCGCTATCCACTGTAATTGATTTTTCAACGGGGGTTGAATATGAATACAACGCTTATTTTCTCGACGGAAGTTTCCCAAAATATTTTTACAATTTAAAACCGGAAGCCGATGCCTTCAGGCTAAACATGGATAATAACACCGGAAGAATAGGCGGCTATGCAGAAGCAAGATTTAAGGTATCAAGAGATTTCAATGCAATAGGCGGCTTAAGAAGTGATTATTTTACAATCTCAAAAAAGACCATTGTGGATCCAAGGCTATCACTTGTGTACAGGCTTACAGAGTATAGTTATCTGAAGGCTGCTACGGGAATTTATCATCAAAATCCGGGGCTTGAAAATTTTCTTCAGAGCGGCATGGTCGATTTACTTCCGGAAAACGCAAAACATTATATACTCGGTTATGAATACAACCGTGAGGGTGATTACATTTTCAGAGTAGAATCATATTATAAAGATTATTCCAATCTTGTATCTGCAAATCAATACGGAAACTTTATTGCAAACGAAGGAAAAGGATATGCAAAAGGCGTGGACGTTTTTCTGAAAGTAAGACTAAAACCCAAATTCAACGGATGGATTTCTTACGCTTATACCGATTCAAAAAGAAAGAATCTTCTGACAGGCGGCAAATATTTATCCGCAACTTATGATATCACTCATACCGTGTCTGTTGTAGCAAATTATAATATCACAAATTTATTTATGGTGGGAGCATCATATAAAATTTCAACGGGCAGACCGTACACCCCGGTAACGGGCGCTATATACGATGCCGGGCAGAATGCTTATATTCCAATTTCCGCAGAAACGAACAGCGGCAGGTTTCCGACATATCAACGGGTTGACATTAATTCACAGTATATTTTCACCGCATTCAATAAATTTGTAATATTAATTTTGGCACTGAACAATTTGTTCAATCAGGATAATTTGTATGGTTACACATATAATTTTGATTACACACAAAAAATAAAGGTCCGTTCTTCGAATGAGAGAACACTTTATTTAGGGATCGGACTACAATTATAAAATTTAAAAATTTCAAATTATGAAAAAAACATTTTTCTATTCCGCAATTATTTTTGTTTTGATATTTACATTTTCATTCAATGCCTACTCCGATGACTTTACGAATGCAATGATGAAGGCAAAAAAGAATCTTACCGCCGCATTAAATACTTACGACGAAAAAGACCTTTTAAAAGTAAGGGGAGAATTTGAAAGAATCCTGCAGCTTAAAATGAATGAATGGGTTGTAAACTACTATATGGCATATATAGATTACAATATTGCAACATCGGGAATGAAAGATCAGGATAACGAAAAAATAAAAAAATACACACAATCAGGGTTTGCGGTTATTGATAAATCAATCGAACAGAAAGATGACTTTGCGGATTCATATGTTTTAAAAATGTGCCTGACTTTTAACCGCTGGATGTACGAGCAGGACAAAATGGATGATATTATGGCTGTAACACAGCAAACGGATGCAGCCGCATTGAAGCTTGACGCAATGAATCCCCGTTATTATCTGATGAAAGGAATTTCAGCGCTCTATATGCCCGAAGCATTCGGCGGGGGTGCAGATGCATCTTTGAAGCTGCTTGAAAAAGCATATGATATTTTCCAGACACGCAAAGAAGCTGAAGAGTATTATCCCGACTGGGGTTATAGCATGTCGTTTGGTTTTATGGCAACAGCATTTATGAAGAGAGACAAAGAAGGTGATATGGAAAAAGCAAAAACTTTTATTGACAAGGGACTTGAAAAATTCCCGGACAGCGGAATGCTAAAAGAAGTTTTGAAACAATACGAAGAAAAGACGAAAAAGAATTAAAAAATTTCTTTTCCCTTTTGTCACCCCGAACTCGTTTCGGGGTCTCGTTTTATAACCTATTTGTATATTAGATGCTGAAATCACCGACGAGTTCCCGATGAATCGGGACAGGCAGGGATGCAAAGAACGCACAAGTTCAGCAGGACAAGTATTGAGATAAGTTCTTATGAAAGAGAGTTAATAATCCCCGCCTTAAATTGTTTCGTGTGGTATCACAGAAATTAACATTTAAGTTTTATATTAAAATAAGCATATTTATTATTCAATGAATACAACACCACTATAGAAACTATAACAACGGAAATAGTTTCTGTGGTATAAAAAATTACAATATTGCAAAAAGAAAAATGGGCACTTATTACCGGAGCATCCGGGGGAATTGGAAGAGATATTTCAGATCTTTTTGCTGCTGATAAAATCAATCTTGTTCTTGTTGCAAGAAATCAACCGAAACTCGAATCAATAAAGAATTTATATGAGAGTAAATACGGAATAAAGGTGGAAGTTTTTGCCGGTGATCTTTCTGACCGGCTATCACCCGGGAAAATCTACGACAGTACAAAAAATAAGTCAATAAATATTAATTACTTAGTTAACAATGCCGGATTCGGTGACTACGGTGAGTTTGTAAAAACAGATTATAGTGTTTATGAAAAAATGATTGAGTTAAATATTTTGTCGTTGACGCATTTAACCCATTTATATTTAAAGGATATGGTCGAAAGAAAGGAGGGAAAAATATTGAATATTGCTTCAACGGCAGCTTTTCAACCGATTCCGATGTTGAATGTTTATTCTTCTACAAAGTCTTATGTACTTAATTTCAGTGAAGCGTTGAATAACGAACTTCACGGAACCGGTGTTAGCGTGACGGTTTTATGTCCCGGTGGAACAAAAACAAATTTTCACAATGCAGCCGGTTTTAACATCGAAAAAGAGAAAAAAAGCTATTTAATGGACAGCAAAAAGGTGGCGAAAATTGGATACACTGCAATGATGAATGGTAAGTGCTTAATTATCCCTGGTTTATTAAATAAAATTTTGACATTTTCGGTCAGATTTGCTCCAAGATTCCTAATTCCGGGTATTTCCAAGAAAGTCATGGAAATGACACAGAAATAACAGTAAGGATTTAAAGACGAAAATTGTTTCACGTGAAACATATAAACAAGTATTAATCTAGTCGCAATGTTTCACGTGAAACAAAATATTAATTAGGTTTTAATAATTATTAATAAATAAAAGCAAAAAATATGGTAGATTCAATTCCTGTTGAGTTTAGAGATAAACAATTTCGTACCCGTAGATTTCAAAACTGGATAACGATTGGTTTTCTCTATTCTTTGTTTTACATGACAAGATATAATTTTGCCGCAAATGCTTCAACCTTACAATCAATATTCGGTTGGACTAAGGGCGATCTTGGTGTATTCGAAACACTTTTACCCCTCGTATATGGACTCGCGGTTGTTGTAAATGGACCCCTTGCGGATAAAATCGGAGGTAAAAAATCCTTTCTCATTGGCTCGGTAGGGGTGATTATTATGAATTTACTCTTCGGTGCAGCGGGATATATAGTGTTATCACCCTCGGTTTGGAGCGGAAAAGAAATCGTGACAAACAGTATATTATCTTTGGGTTTCACTAAAAATTCATTGCTATGGACAATGGCTATTGTTTGGGGAATTAACGGATATTTTCAAGCCTTTGGAGCACTATCTATTGTAAAAATAAATGCTCAGTGGTTTCATATCAGGCAAAGAGGTACTTTCGCGGCGATATTCGGAGTTTTAATCAGATTCGGTTTAATACTTTCGTTTTCGGGAACACCATTGATTGCTCAATGGCTTGGATGGCAATGGGCTTTTTGGGGACCGGCAGTTCTTACTACAATTGTATTTGTGCTGACAATTTTTTTGGTGAAAGACACACCAAAGCAAGCTGGTTACACGAATTTAGATACAGGTGACGGTGATGATATGACAAATGAAAAAGTAAAAATGGGAGAAGTACTGTCTAAAGTTTTTGCAAGTCCTGTTATGTGGATGATAGGAGTTGCTTCGATGATGATAGGTTTTGTCAGGAGAACGGTAGTAGATGCGTGGTATCCGGTTTATTTCAAGGAAATGTTCAATGTCTCAAATGTAGATTTACCTTACCAGTTAACCGCCTGGGGAATTGCATTACTCGGAATTGCCGGAGGTTTCGCTTTCGGAATTATGTCCGATAAAATTTACAAGGGAAGAAGAGCGCCGGTCATAGTTTATGGTTTTCTTGGTATGGCTGTAATGTTGATTCTTTTCTATTTCAGCGATATGTTAAATTTAGGTCCTTATTCTGCGGCTATAATGATTATGTTTCTTTCTTTCTTTGTTAATGGTGCTCACGGAATGGTTAGTGGTGCCGCATCGATGGATTTCGGCGGCAGAAAGGCAGCGGCTACGGCGACAGGGTTGATAGACGGCTTCCAATATTTAACAAGTGCCCTGAACCCCTTTTTCTTAAGTACTTTTATATTTCCTATTGGATGGCAGGCATGGAAATTATGGCCAATTCCGTTTGCATTAACCGGAGCTGTGGTAATGATGTTTCTGTGGAATACTTTGCCAAAAGGAAGAAGTGGACACTAAGCAATTAATAATGAATAACTGAAGTTACGTAAAATGCCTAAAATAGCCTGTTTTATCATTCTGAGCGAAGTGAAGAATCTTGTTTTTATTCAATTTTTAGATGTTTCGCTGCGCTCAACATGACAAATGCGTAACTTCAGTGAATAATTAATAATAAAAAAATAAATTTGTCACCCTGCACTTGGTTCAGGATCTGAAACGGTTAATATATAGACATCGAAATCTTTAGATTAACTTCGGGGAATAAATTCAGGAGAACAAAATTAATATTTTGTTTTAACAGTATATTAACGCAGATAATAATTTATTTTGGATATTGGTTTTGAAATTCTTGGTGGAGGGGAAGAAATTGGTGCGAATTCTTATATATTAAGAATCGGTAGTGAAAATATTGTTCTCGATTGCGGATTACACCCCCGGAAAAAAGGAATGGAAATATTTCCGAACTATAAATCCGTAAAAGATGAAACGATCAATCATTTAATTATTTCACACGCACATAATGACCACATCGGAGCTTTGCCTTATTATCTGAAACTATTTCCATACAGTAAAATCTATACAACCAAACCCACACTTTCAATCGCGGATGTCACACTGCTTAATACCTCTTCAATTATCCGGAAGGAATTCCTGAACGAATGGGATAAATCTGTACTTGAATATTACACGGATGAGATATTGAACCTTATCCCGATGATAATAAAACAACAGGATTATAGAAAAGAAATTAAATTAACTAATGAGTTAACATTTGAGTTTTTCGATGCGGGGCACATACTCGGATCTGCATCTGTCCTGATAAAAGCATGCGATAAAAAAATATTTTATACGGGGGATATTAATATGCGTCAGCAGTCCCTCATTCCACCGGCAGAACTTCCGAAGGGGAAGGTAGATATTCTGATACTCGAATCAACAAACGGAGAAGAGGCAACACTTCCATCTTATGATGAAGAAGAAAAGCGTCTTGCTAAATTCATAAATGAAATTTCAGGTGATGGCGGTTCAGTACTGGTTCCGGTTTTTGCACTCGGAAAGGCGCAGGAAATGCTTAAGCGTATTGACGGTCTGATGGAAAAAAACAAAATTCCTCATATGCCTGTCTATGTAAGTCCGATGTCAAAACTTATCAATAAAGTTTATGACAGATATAATTATACCGTAAGGCGTATTGAAGACGGAATGAAATTGAGCCAAATAAAAACAATCGAACTAAGGCGTGAATATGTTGAAAAGGGGGAGTTCTATAAACATCCTTCCGTTGTGCTGGCAACAAGCGGAATGATGATAGAGCGCACGATGTCTTTCCGACTTGCGAAAAGATTCCTACAGAGAAAAAATTTTGGAATAGCCGTCTGCGGTTATTGCGACCCTGATACTCCCGGATTCAAAATTAAATATGCAAAGCGATTCAATAAAATTTATTTCAATTATTTAGATTCCGGAACGGATGTTTACTGCAGGATAGAAAATTTCAAATTCACTGCCCACTCCGACAGAGGGGGACTGTTGAAGATCGTGGAAAAACTTAAACCCGAAAAGATCATACTCCTTCACGGAAGTGAAAATGCAATCAGTGAAATGGGTAAAGAAATTGTAACAAGGTTTAAAGGGGTAAAAGTTTTAGTGCCCGAAAAAGGAAAGAAATATTATTTATTCTCGGATTTAACAAGTTAATTGGGGAACGGCGCACCTTCAATCAGATTTTATAGCGGATATCCGATCAGGTATGTTACGTTAGTGCCGATTTTATTTTTCAATAATCCGGACTTCCATTTATAATGATTTGAATTTGTTTCCATTGCCATTTGCATCAGTTCTTCAGGAGTATAGATTCTGAGCATCGAAATGATTCCATCCCACAATCCAAATACAGGAATCATAGGTATTACATATGTGAAGATTATTCTTGAAAGTTTGAACGGCTTAAAAAAAGGAGTACAGAAAAACATAAAAAAAACAGTTGAAAATAAAACCGCCCATATATAAAGCCATTTTCTTTCGGCTGCATCAAAAATTGCTATAGAAGATTTATTATCAACCGCATTCTGTAATACTTTTTTTCCGGATTCAAAATCGAAATGATGAAAAGCAGAAAATATTGTTTTCAATCCTTTCATATTTTTTGAAACAGTAAGTGCATCTATTGGATTTTCAGTGAACGCAAACCTGTTATCTGAACTTTTTCTTATATATTCAAACGAAGGTAAGTTTGGAAACTTATCGGTCAGAGTAATTTTGTATTTTTTGCCGGTAATTTTATCAAGTTCCTTTGCAATATTAATTATTTCCCCTCCTCCACCTGAACAAAGGTCGGTAATTTCTTGTTCTCCTGTAATTTCAAGAGTATCTTTTAAAGCTTTTGCAACAGGGCTGTATAGCTGAAATAAACTTATGAAAAATCTTAAGTAATCTGTAATACCTTCCCTGACTTTACGAGGAAACCAATTATAATCCTGAAATTCAACTAAATGAAACCTTTTCACATTATAAAATAATAATCGCAGGTGTAAAAAAATATTCATATATTTGTAATTTATTTATAATTATTATACACTAAGTACAATAATCATTACTTTTAATAGAAGAAGGAGGAGGGGTGCCTCTAAAATGTTTTTATGATATATCACGGGTTCAGGAAAATGACAGAAATGAATACCCGGGTTTTTTTGCGAAGTTTTTCGATTTAATATATTCTTCGATTGATACCGGTTTAGATGAAGAATCTTATCTTAAAAGGATTGCCCGTACAAAAGGAAAAATCCTTGAAGCCGGTGCAGGCACAGGCAGATTATTTATCGAAGCTCTTAAAACGGGAGCCGATATTTATGGCGTCGATATTAGTCCGGCAATGGTAGAAAAACTAAGAAGCAAGCTCGACGGCAAAGACCAGGGCAGGGTTATACTTAAAGATATCAGGGATATGAATCTCGGCGTAACGTTTGATTTAATTATTGCCCCGTTCAGAGTTTTTATGCATATGATTGAAATTGAAGACCAATTAAAGTCTCTGTACTGCGTTTACAAACATCTTAATTCCGGAGGACTTTTTATCTTTGACGTTCTTATTCCCGACCCTGAAATTTTATTTAAGGGTATAAATGAACAAAAAGATTTTGAGGGAGAATATGAGCCGGGCAGAAAAGTAACAAGGATTGCAAGTTCAAAAGCGGATCCGCTCAGGCAGATAAATGAAGTGAATATGAGATTAGAATGGGACGAAGGAGGTGTGTTGAATTCTGACAGCTGGAATGTAAAGATGAGATATTTTTACAGATATGAACTTGAGCACCTGATAGCAAGATCGCCACTAAAACTCGTTGATATATACGGAGATTCAGAAGGAAGAGAACTGACAAGCGACTCAAAAAATTTTGTGGTGGTATGTAAAAAAGAATTTTAAATTTAATCGTAAAAACGTAAATGATTTTTTAAAAAATCGAATAATTAATATGAGCCAAAAATATATTTTTGAATACAAATCGCTTTCGAACAAGACAGGTGTACTAATTTACCTTTTTGCTTTTTTTACTGCATTTGCGGGTTTCCTGGTTTTTTTAATTTTAGCTTTCAAGGTAAACATTAAATATATCTGGATAGCAAACTTTTTGGGGTTAGCTTCACTTATATTGGGACCGCTTTCGTCTTTCAGTAAATTATATTGCAATTTTGCTCTGACGGAAGATAATTTATTAATCATGAAAAGTGTGATAAAAATGATACCCCGCTCTTATATTGTAGAACTGAAAAAAATTTCAGAGGTTATTTCGCCAACAAAAACTAACTCCGGTATTATACATTTCAGGAGTCCGGAAGGGGAAACATTGGCGAAGTTTAATTATAATAAGATGGGTTATGGTGATTTTAAAAAATATCTCGGTATTCTGTCCGAAAAAAATAATGATATTGAGGTAAAGATTTAGCTTACAAATAGTTTTCCCCGTCAGTATTTACACAAATATTTGTATAATAAAAAACCCCGGTTAATGCCGGGGTTTTTTATAAAACTCAAATTTTATCCATTAAAAAGTGTGAATCATCACGCCAATTTTGATAGGAACAAATTCTGCTGTTTGTTGGAATGTTGCTTTCCCCCAACTTTCGCTCGGGAAAAATATTTCGTATCCGCTTTCCAGGAAGATGCTGGCTTTCGGGGAGACTTTGTATGCAAATCTTGCACCCGCATGCAATCCCATATACAGATTTGAAGATCCCGGGAACACAGATTCATACTTAGTCACATTGTCTTTTACTTTTAAGTCACTTGATGATTTGAAGTAACCACCGACGCCGAGAATTCCATAAAACCCGAATTTTTCAGATGGTTTAAAAATACCGGCACAAAAACTTAGTTTCAGTGCCATAACGAGCGCATCGCCGCCGGAAATCACACCGGTCGAAGAATATCCGGTTCTGGTTCCAAATGCATCCCGGTCATACATAAAATCATAAAAAGATAATTCGACTCTCCCGGCAATGCTTTTTGTGAAAGGATAAGCCGCATCAATTGTTCCGCCGAGTCCCATTTTGTAGGATTCTTTGAACTCATTAGTCAGATAATATTTAGATCTGAATACATCCATAGGTGCAGCATATGCAATCCCGATTGATGCCATTACATTATATCTATCGACCTTTGGCGTAAGGTCTTGCGAATAAACAGAAGAAGCGATTAATAAAACCAAGAACGAAAACGTAAAGATTTTTTTCATATTATTTTGATCCTCCAATAAATTTGCTTAAAATTACAATTTAGAAAATATAAAATCTACTTAATTATTACTTCTTATTTATTAACAGCATAAAACCGGATATAACGATTAAATCATTATTTTGAGAGGGTGTTTTCTTTAAATAATGTAATCCGTTTCTTTGTACTTGATATAAAAACCGTTTTATTCTATTTTATTGTTACCCTAACAAGGGGTTATGATATAAAATAAAAAACCGAAAATGAAATTTGAACATAAAAAACACATTCAAAGATTTCTTGAATTAGGACTTACAGAAAGGGAAACCAAAGTATATATTTCTCTTCTTTCCAAAAAATCTTTCACAAGCTCGGAACTGCAGAAGTCTGCAGGAATCCCGCGTACGAAGATATATGAGGTTCTCTCGAAAATGATTGACAGGGGTATTTGTGCGGAGAGACGTACGGGAAAAATAAGATACTACGAAGCCGTAGAACCCAAAAAGGCACTTAACAAGATGCTCGAAGACTATAAAAGTAATTATCAAAACGAATTAGAAAAGAAAAAACAATTAATTGAAAACCTTGCTGAAATCTTCAACCCCGTTTACGAAAAAAACAAAACATTTGTCAGTCCGCTTGAGTTTGTAGAAGTGATAAAAGATAAAGACCAGGCTCAATCAAGAATCTTACAGGCATTTCAAAATGCAAAATCTGAAGTTGAATCTCTGATAAAAGGACCTTATGTTTGCGATATCAGCTCCCGCGTAAATCAGCAGGTACGGGAAGAAAAAAATCTTCTAAAACGTGGTGTAATATGCAGGAAAATATATGAATCGGTAGATCTTCAGGAACATGTAGCTCTCATTGAACAATTTAAACCTCTCGCTAAACTCGGTTCTCAATTGAGGGTCGTTGAGTCAATTCCGATTAAAATGGTCGTCTTCGATGACAGGCTTGTTATTTTCCCGCTTCAGGACATAATCAGAGATCCGAATGAACTTACAATCATACTTATCGAGCACAAGGAGATGGTGGCGGCTTGTAAAATTCTGTTTAATCATTTATGGAATGAGTCAAAAGCTATGAAAATTTGAATTTCTGTTTCCTGAAATTTTTATTTTCACCAAACACATAAAATTTTTTCCGATTATGAAAAAGTTAAAAATATATTTCCTGTTTTTATGGGCAGTTTTTTGCCTTGGCGGGAAATCAAGTGCACAATTTGAATTCCCTGCAGGATGGCTTGGCGAATGGAAAGGGAAATTAATTATTTATTCTGAAAACAAAGTGAAATCAGAAGTAGCAATGGAACTGCATATTATGAATACAGACACAGACGGGCATTGGAAGTGGACTATAGTTTATGGAACGGGTGAAATGCGGCAGGAAAGACCTTATGAATTGATTCTCGTTGACAATGAAAAAGGCAAATACAAAATGGATGAAAAAAATTCTATCATAATTGATATAACCTATGCAAACAATACTTTTTACAGCACCTTCAATGTCGAAAAGAATCTTATAACGGCAATATACAGGCTCGAAGACAAAAAAATATATTTTGAATTAATTTCTTCCGATATGAAAAACCCGCTTGTAACAGGTCAGGAAGGAGATGATATTTCAATCGTCGAATCTTATCCTGTGAATGTGACGCAAAAAGCGGTGCTGACAATTAGCAATTAATCCCGATTCACATGTTCATTCCGATGCATCGGGACAGGCTAGGATCTACGCTACGCTTCGATAATTAGTAATTAATATTTTAACCCCGTCAGGGTGATAATATAATAGCTTAATCTTTATTATTCTTTCATTTCTCAATATATATAATTGAGAATAATATGTATTTTTATGAAAACCGTTTAACAATCCAATAAAAATGAATACGAAGGAGAAACAAAATGAAGCAAACATACAAATTTCTATTCGCAATTTTAATGGCTGCGATGATTTTTTCTTTTGGTGCCAACAAATCCATTTCACAGGTAACAGACATAGACGGCAATACTTATAAAACCATAACTATCGGCAAGCAAGTATGGTTCTCGGAAAACCTGAATGTAGAGCATTACCGCAATGGCGATGTTATTCCGCAGGTGCAAGACAAAGAAGAATGGGCAAGCCTTACATCAGGCGCATGGTGTTACTATGACAATAATTCTGGAAACGGAACAACCTATGGAAAACTTTATAACTGGTATGCAGTAAACGATTCGCGCGGATTAGCTCCTGAAGGTTGGCACGTATCAACCGATGAAGAATTTACAAAACTTTATGACTTTTTGGGCGGAGCTGATATAGCCGGAAATAAAATGAAGAGCACAAATGGATGGGATGAGAATGGCAACGGAACAAACAGCAGCGACTTTTCGGGACTCCCCGGAGGTTATCGTAATCACGATGGGTATTTCGGCAACCTGGGCAGGAACGGTTGCTTTTGGACTTCGACTGATTTTAATTCAATCAATGCCTGGTTCCGCAACCTGGTTTTTAGTTTATCAGATGTAATCCGACATAACTATTTATATGTCAACGGCTTATATGTTCGCTGCGTGAAGGATTAATTTCATTATTTGACTATTTGATTTTTTTAAAAGCATAGTCTTACATCTTCCGGAATTACTGCACTTCGGTAAATTCCAGAATGTTTGGTTTTGATTTGATGAGTCTTGATTTTTTTTGTTTCCATTTTCCTTTCTTGAACCAAACGGTTAGTATTATTCCTTTCAGGATAACAGTTGAGCATATAGCGATCCATATACCGTTAAGTCCGAGAAAGGGAGATAGGAGTGCCGCAAAAGGTATCCTTAGCAGATTCACGGGAAGTCCTACCAGTGCCGGTGGAAGTGTATCGCCCGCTCCCGAAAACGCTCCACCGAAAACCACTTCGGCGGCAGAAAAAATCAAAACAACAGAGGTGATTTTATTAAAGTCCGATGCAACATTAATCACTGCAATATCACCCGTGAAAAATGAGGCAACGATGGAAGAAAGCGAAAACAAAAGAACAGTATAAACCGCAATCACAACAGATGTTATCCCGAAAGTTTTCCATGCAAGTCTTTCCGCTCTGTCGGGGTCTCCCGCACCAATGCTCTGTCCGACGAGCACGGTTGCGGCAAGCGAGAAACCGACCGTTATCTGATATGCGATTGATTCTGAGCGGTGGCTTATTCCCATAGCCGCAAGCCCTGTAGTTCCATAGTCAGCGACAAATCTCGCAACGAATACATATATCATAGAGAAGGCAACCCCGTTGAGCGAAATCGGCAATCCGATTTTGAGGGTTTCAAATGTAATATCCTTTTTGAATTTATATTTAAATATGGAATTTGTCAGTCCTCGTTTTATTAGTATGAAATATCCGATTACTGCAGATACCAGATATGAAATCAATGCCGCAAATGCCGCACCCTGAAGACCGAATTTTAAAAATCCGTTTATGCCGAAAATAAACAGAGGGGTAATAACCATGTTCAAACCGAAGGCAAAAAAGAGAAGATAAAAAGGAGTTTTTGTATCTCCGTATCCGCGAAAGATTGCAGTGACCGTTGCAAGAAGCGTAACACACGGAAGCCCTATAAAAAAGGGTACAAGATAACTATTCGCAAGCCGGGATTGCTCAGGATTAAGATTAATAATATTATATAAAACCGGAAGCAGAGGTATCATCAGAAGCCCGAGTATCAGGGAATGGAAAAAAGTATTAACAATATTTACGGTTGCAATTTCCTTAGAGAGTTCTTTATTTTGGGCGCCTGTTGACTGTGCTATCAGTGAATTAGCACCGGTTGATATCATTTCTCCAAGAGCCATAGCACCCCATACGAGGAATGTTGCAACCGTCAGGGCGGCGAACTGAACACTTCCAAGTTTCCCCACCCAGTAAGCATCAATTACAACGAAAGATGAGCGTACAAGTGTTTGTAAAACCGCCGGAACCGCAAGGGCTAAAATAATTTTACTATCTGAACGCACTCTGTCCGCCTTCTGAACCGATATGGCTCCTTGAGCCGTCGGAATTAGTAATCAAGGGATTTCCCGTATTCAACATAGGAGAACCGGAACGGAGACCGAAATCGAATTTTGAAATGAACATAGGGTCTTTTGAAATATTGCCGTTTATACCGGTTTGATTTTCGATTTCTTTGTAATCGCCCGCAAAATTATTCCACACATTATTGTATTCGAAAATAAACCGTGTAGAATCTCCGTTAAGCCAGTATCCAACCTGCGGACAGACCCATTCCTTCCGCCAGCCGTTTTCCGTGATGATGTTGTTTGTGATAATACCAGTGGCAAATTCGTTTGAGTCACACCATGGAGCTATTCCGCAATTGCCGTTTCTTGTAACGACATTATTTTCTGCAAGCATATGGGAATTACCGGTGATTACAATTCCCCATCCGAGATTATCAAAAACAATATTGTTCCTTACGGTTACGTTAGACGTACCGAATGAACCAATTCCTTTCCAGAAACCGGAGACCCTGTTCCTTAAAATAATTGCTGCGGCATCCCACGTTACGCCTATTCCCGCACCGCGTCCGTTTTCAATAATATTGTCGGTAATCAAAGCCGATGCACCCCTGTAAAGTGCGATTCCATCCCAGGTGTTATTTCTGATTAAATTATTTCTTATTATTGCTTCCGAACTTTCACGGATAACCACACCGGAAATTCCGACAATCGGTATTTTAATATTTCTTAATGTATCATTTGCGAGAATACAGTTTTCAATTGTCACCCGTGAAAATTTCAAAACGATACTTGCGTTAGTAGCATCACCCGACGTATCCCTGACCCCGCTGCCGATTGTAACTCCGGATATGGAAGAATTTTTACTGTTAAAAAAAAGGAATCCGTATCCTGCATTTGTTTTCAGAATAACTTTTTCCCTGTTTACTCCGGCAATGTGAAGAGATTTATCTTTGATAAAAAAACCTTTTGTTCCGAATACGTTTGTTTTGTGCTCAAGACAGTTGCCACAAAGTTCGTCAGTAAAAGACGAAGGAACCGCTTCATAAACTCCTTCGCCTAAAAAAATTGTGTCATTATCTTTTGCTTTATCTATTATGTACTGAAGGTCAATGCTCTGAGCATATGAACCGGTGATAAAAACAAAAAGAAATAATATTGCCAAGATTAATTTTATCAAAAGCCTTTGTTATGGTTTCCTTACCTGAATACTGCCAAAATTAGTTGAAAGGTAAATATTTGGTCCGCCGGCATTAATTCTTCCCACCAATAATTTTGAAGTGTTTGTAGTAATGTCGCGTAAGTCGAATTCGCAGGAAGTTCCTCCGCCAATTGTTGAAAATGTACAATCAGCATTAATATTGTCCGGAAGATAAACCCTTATATCTCCGCTGTTAGTCTTCATATCTATGCCTTTATTTTCTCCCAGGTATGAAAGATCAATTGTCCCTGCGGCAGTTTTAGCCGTTATTTTACATACCTCAGCGTCCAGGTTTAAATTTCCACCTGCTGTTTTTGCCTCCAGTTCCCCTTTAATTCTTTTCGCTGAGATATCACCCCCTGCGGTGGCAACATCAAAAGAGCCTGTGCAATTTTCCAGGAGAATATCTCCGCCCGCTGTTTTAATGCTGATATTGCCCTCAACATTATTGCACTCAACATCCCCGCCGGCAGTTTTTATTTCAGCGTTGTATTTCATCGGTACGGTCACTTCTATGCTCAGATTAATGTTGGATGATTCGTTTCTGTTCTTTAACGTAACGCTGATATTTATACCCGTGCTTAATTCGTTAACCAATATATCCAGATTATCCTGTGCTTTTTGATTCCCGGTTATTTTCAATATCACCTGCTCCGCCCCGGATGAGTTCAGTTTTACATCTCCGCCCGGACAATACACCTCAAGTTTATTACCCGATTGAGTATTATAAGTACCCTCTTTAATCGTAATGTCTTGAGAAAATACCGAAGATATTGAAAACACAAATAGAATTAAAACTAATAATAAAATATTCTTTTTCATTTTGCCTCCTTTTATTTTGCCGGAACAGATAAGCCGGTATATAAAAATTAATTTTATCATAACAAGAAGCAATAACAAAATAAAAAGGGATTTATTATTCGCAATAAATCCCTTTTTATTCACTCCTGATTTTTAGAAGCGAACAAAATCAGTTTCAATTATATTTTAATTTTGAGTTTAATCATGAAACTAATTCTGTTATTAATTTAACAATAAATATCTATAAAAGTTTCACTAAATCTTCGGATGCATCATATTTACCACAAAAAATACCCGATTATTAAATACTCATTGCTCAAGTACTTTCTTTGTTTGCTCTACTGCCCAGTCAATTTCTTCTTTTGTTATAACAAGCGGAGGAGCAAATCTGATTACGTGTTCGTGTGTTTCCTTGCAAAGCAAACCGAGATTTTTAAGTGCTTCACAATATTTCCTTGCGCCTCCTGCTTCCGGTTTTAGCTCTACTCCTATGAATAAACCCTTTCCCCTGATTTCTTTGATAAGGTTTGTTTTTATTGCACGCAATTTTTCCCTGAAGTATTCGCCGAGATCGTGAGATTTCTGTATGAGATTTTCATCTATCAGTACTTTAAGGCTTTCCCTTGCAACTGCTGCTCCGAGTGGATTTCCGCCAAATGTGGAACCGTGGTCACCGGGGTTAAAAACTCCGAGTATCGCTTTATCTGATAGCACTGCTGATACGGGATAGCATCCTCCGGATAATGCTTTTCCTATCGTTACCATATCGGGTCTGATATCATCGTAATTATAAGCGAAAAGTTTTCCGCTTCTTCCGAGTCCGGATTGAATTTCATCCGCAATTAACAGCACATTGTTCTTTTTACAAATCTCAGAAACTTTTTTCATATACCCTTTTGCAGGCACTCTTACCCCGCCTTCGCCCTGAATTGGCTCGACTAAAAAAGCTACAGTATTGGGAGTTATCGCTTTTTCTAATTCCTCAGCATTTCCATATTCTACAATTTTATATCCCGGTGTGAAAGGACCGAACCCGTCTTTGTATTGTTCTTCTGTAGAGAAACTGATTATAGAAATTGTTCTTCCCGAGAAGTTATTTGTACAGGCGATTATTTCTGCAGAATCTTCCGGAACGCCTTTTATTTTGTAACCCCATTTTCTTGCGGCTTTCAGTGCTGTTTCCACTGCTTCTGCGCCGGAATTCATAGGCAATACCATTGTATAACCGGTAAGCTCACACAGTTCTTTACATAAAAGCGGAAGCTGGTCATTTCTGAATGCTCGCGAAGTGAGCGTAACCTTCTCTGCTTGCTCCTTAAGAGCTTTTATTATGCGAGGATGGCAGTGTCCCTGGTTTACTGCAGAATATGCCGCAAGGCAGTCGAGATATTTATTTCCATCAACATCCCATACCCATACTCCCTTACCTTTTTCAATTACAACATCAAGCGGGTGGTAATTGTGAGCACCATACTGCTCTTCTATTGATATATAATCTTTTGTGTTCATAAGAAATATTTAAGTTTAAATTTGTGAATATATAATTAAAATTACCAAATTTAAAAATGAGAAAGAATGGAAAATGGGAGACAATTGAGAACAGAATCTTCCATAATCTAATAATTTTTAATGCAGAATATTACTTAGCTAATTTTTTTGCATCTTCGTAAACCCTTTGATGGGCAGGGTCCAGTTTTGATAGTCTGTCGTAAACAGCTTTATTCCCGTAATTAAGGAATGTATCGGCTATTTCCTGATTTTTAGTGTCAAAAAAGATATCAACCGAATATGCCTTAGGTTCATTCTTTTTAATATCGGAAATCTTTTCTATGGATTCGAGTATATAGTTGTAGGCATTATTCGTATAACCAAGGGAGTCGAGTCCATCCCAATGGTACCTGAAAAACGCACTGCGGAAATCTACGAACTTGGAATTAAGTAATTCCTGAACAATCTGAATTCTTGAAGGTTTAGAGCCGCCGCCTGTTTCTGACCATCCGTTTCTGTCCTGCATTGGTTTGTTGCAGATATCAAGAGCTTTCTGAAAATAAATAGTCCCGCTTTTCTGGGGAAAAACTTTAGAAGGGAAAAAAGAGTCCGCATCATATCCGAGCATCATGAATGCATAATAGTCAAGCAAACTGAGAAACGAATCAAACCTGACCGTATTTAATATAAACGGCATAGACCTGTTATAAGTAAACGAGCACCTTTCATCAAGGTAACGGAAAAGGGTTGAGTACTTTGGGTTAGTGGCTTTATCTGCTTTGTCAATTATTCTCTGGCTTGCAACAAAAATCTGTGCATCATACAAATCAAAGCCATTAGAGCCGCGGAAACTGAACTGAACAGTTGCTTTTATTTTATAAATATTACCTTCGCCGAATTTATTTCTGTTGTAATAATCTTCTACCTGCTGTTTGAAGTCTTTAAGTTTATCTCTTATATCATTTGATAGAGATGCCATATCCGTAATGACCACAACTTCGAAATCCTGCGACCTCACCGGATAGGAATATAAAAATAATAAAGCAACAATATAAAATATTTTGATTATCTTATTTTTTTTCACTCTCATTTAAATAAAAATTAATATAAATTTACATACTTTATTAAAATAATCAATTCAATACCTTAATTGTAGAGAATTTTAAACGTATTTTGAAACAATTATATACAATACTTATAGTCCTTTTTTTCGTAAATGTTTCAAGCGCCCAGTTTGAATTTACCGATATTGGAGCACGTGCAGTCGGATTGAACGGTGCTTACACATCGCTTTCGGATAATTCGCTTGCAATATTTTACAATCCCTCCGGCTTAGGACAGATGAAATACAGGGAATTTTCGGTATTTTACAGTCCAGCTCCTTTCGGACTTAAAGAACTTTCCACCGCAGCATTGACTTATGCGGAACCCCTCAAAATAGGTACCTTCGGTATCGGAATCAGAACTTTTGGTTATGATCTTTACCGCGAGATAGGCGTAAGCCTTTCTTACGG
The DNA here is from genome assembly GCA_036508135.1 of Ignavibacteria bacterium. Taxonomy (GTDB): domain Bacteria; phylum Bacteroidota; class Ignavibacteria; order Tepidaquicellales; family Tepidaquicellaceae; genus DATCHW01. The sequence continues at coordinate 14,424 of DATCHW010000207.1, read as the reverse complement.
AGGAAATTATAAAGATAAAATATTCTACGGATTGAACCTGGACTACTATAATCTGAATATTAAAGATGATTATAATCCTAATAATTCAGCGTCTTCTTTCTCGGTGGATGCAGGGCTGATGGCTTACATCACAAAATATCTTCGATGGGGATTTTTCGGCAGGAATATTTCCGGCTCAACCATCGGAACATCAAAAGAAAAAATTGCCCGGGTTTACAGAACCGGATTTTCCCTTGTACCAAGGGAAGACCTGATCTTTATTATAGAGGCAGAGAAAGATGTCAGATATCCGTTATCCGTCAGAGCCGGAATTGAGTATAATCTGATGGATTATGTTGATTTACGTGCCGGAGTAGGAAGCGAACCCTCTACTTTCACGGCGGGAATCGGATTCAGTTATAATCTGTTTCAGTTAGATTATGCTTTGTATCATTCAACCGATCTCGGACTCACTCATCAGGGAACCCTGACGGTGAACTTCGGGGGACTGAAAGGTAAAAAGGAAAGCAGAATGTCGATGAAAAAGGCATTTGAATAAGTTCCGGGGTTTTTAGGGTTACGGAAAAATAAAGTTAAATTTTACACCTGATATTTTATGAAATATTTAGTAATAGGCGAGCCCTGTGTTGATGTTATACACAAAGCGGACGGAGATAAAATTCATAGCTATGGCGGGATACTGTATTCGGTGATTGCGCTTTCCGTACTCTCTGCTCCGGAAGACGAAATATTACCGGTAATGAATCTTGGCGAAGATGAGTATGAAAATATTACGGGAATACTTAAAGGTTACAGTAATATCAATATGGATGGAGTTTATAAAGTAGGGCATCCCACAAGAAAAGTCAATCTGTATTATAACATTTACAATTCGGGGAAGAGCGCACGCCTGGAGCAGTCAACAGACCCTACTTACACACTTGATTATAAAGATTCAGAAAAATTTCTTCCGGGTGCAGACGGAGTGCTTGTGAATATGATATCGGGTGTTGATATAACGCTTGATACGCTTAAAAAACTTCGTACGAATTTTAACGGAAAAATTCATATGGACCTCCATAACCTCGTAATGAAGACAAATCCCGACGGAACACGTGAACACACTCACCTGGAGAACTATCAGGAATGGTGTACCAACACCGATACCCTGCAAATGAATGAATTCGAAATATCTTCTCTTTCAAAGGTTAAAAAACTCGAGTATGAAATAGCTGAGGAAATACTGCTCTCTCCGGATAGCCGTGTGAGCGGATTAATTGTTACACGAGGGATAGACGGAGTTTCCGGTTACACAAAAACAGAGAAAAAATATTTAAACGAAAAATACCAGGACATTGACAAATATGCTATAAGAGCGATTGAAAACCCGCGTTTTGTGGATACTACCGGATGCGGTGATGTATTTGCAGCGTCTTTTTTACTCCATTACTCAAAAAATAAAGATTTCATTAAAAGTATTTATTTTGCAAACAGGATTGCCTCTTATAAAACTTCTCTCGAAGGTATAAATGAGCTGCACAAATTAAAGTAATCAGATGAAAATTCTTATCACAGGAGCCAACGGTTTATTAGGTCAGGCAGTAACCATTCTTTTCAGACGGGAAACAGACCATGAAATAATTGTCACATCAGTTGAGCCGCTGCCGAATTTTCAGAAAGAAGAAAACTATCAACAACTTGATATTACGATGCGTGATGATTTGAAAAAGTTTATGCACGAGTATATGCCCGACGTAATTATTAACTGTGCAGCTTATACGGATGTAGATAAGTGTGAAACCGAAAGGGAATTATGCTGGAAACTCAACGTGGATGCGGTAAAGAACCTGATAATAGCTTCAAGGATAAATAATGCAAAAGTTATACATTATTCCACAGATTATATTTTCGACGGAAAAAACGGACCTTATACAGAAGAGTCCATTCCAAGCCCGGTTTCTTTTTACGGAAGATCAAAACTCGCAAGCGAAAATGCTCTGCTGTCAAGCGAAATAAATTATGCAATTTTAAGAACAGTTGTACTTTTCGGATTAGGAATAAATGTAAAACCTAATTTCGCTTTGTGGCTTTTTAATAAATTGAAAATGGGTGAACCGGTAAACATAGTTGATGACCAGATCAGCAACAATACAATGGTTGATGACCTTGCATACGGAACACTCAAGGTGATTGAAAAGAAAAGAAAAGGAATATTTAATATTGCTGGGAAGGATATTATTTCAAGATTTGAATTTGCGATGATTTTCTGCGATGTTTTTAAATTCGACAGGAATCTTGTAACAAGGATAAAGACGAAGGACCTTAACCAGCCGGCTCCGAGACCTTTAAAGTCGGGATTGGTAACCCTTAAAGCCGAAGCTGATCTTGGCTTTAAACCGATGGATACTTTCGAAGCTCTGAGTTTACTGAAAGTTCAGCTCGGAATGTAAGAAAATAAATTTAAAACAATTGTCATTCCCGACCTGTCCCGCATTTATCGGGAATGTTCTTATCGGGAATCAAAAAAAATACATTATGTTAGACATTAAATTAATCAGAGAAAACCCGGATTTTGTTATAGAAAAATTAAAACTCCGCAATGAGGACACCGGTATCATTGAAAAAATCCAGGAGATAGATAAAAAGAGGCTTCAGGTGGTTCAGAAAGCGGAAGCACTCAAAGAGATGCGTAATAAAGTTTCGAACGAAATAGGCGTAATGAAAAAAAACAAGCAAAATGCAGATGATAAAATCGCAGAGATGAAGAATGTATCGGATGAAATCAAAACCCTCGATGATAAACTCCGTGACTTTGAAACAGAAATCGAAGACTATCTCTATTATATCCCCGCCTTACCTGCAGACGGTATTCCTTTTGGAAAGTCGGCAGAAGAAAATGTCGAAGTGATGGTTTTCGGCAGCAAAGCAAATTTTAATTTCAAAGTAAAAGACCACATTGAACTTTCAAAGAAACTTGACATACTTGATTTCGAGCGCGGTGCAAAAATTTCCGGAAGCGGATTTCCTTTATATAAAGGAAAGGGTGCTATACTCGAACGCGCACTTATCAATTATATGCTTGATACCCATACATCAAAAGGTTATTGCGAGGTGATGACACCAATACTTGTTAACAGGGCATCGATGGAAGCCGCAGAGAAAGTTCCTAAATTTGAAGAAGATATGTATCATATCAACTTAGATGACCTTTTTGCAATTCCCACGGCAGAAGTCCCGATAATTAATATACACCGCGATGAAATTCTAAAAGCAGAAGATTTACCTTTGAAATATTGCGGGTTTACAACCTGCTTCAGACGGGAAGCCGGAAGCTATGGAAAAGATACAAAAGGTTTTCTAAGGGTTCATCAGTTCAATAAAGTCGAGTTAATAAATTTCACTACTCCCGAAACCTCTTATGAGGAAATGGAAAAAATGCTTAAAGATGCCTGTGCCATACTTGAAGGACTCGGTATTTATTACCGCGTGATTGAATTATGCACCGGTGACATTGGATTTTCGGCGAGCAAATGCTATGATATTGAAGTCTGGTCTTATGCAGAGGATAAATGGCTTGAAGCATCTTCCGTCAGCAACTGCACCGACTTCCAGAGCCGAAGGGCAAAAATAAGATATAAAAAAATTCTCGACACGGGAAAGACGAAAACAGAATTAGTCCACATACTCAACGGTTCCGGGCTGGCAACATCACGCCTTATGGTGGCAATGCTCGAAGCAAACCAGACTGCCGAAGGCAGCATTATTGTTCCGGAAGTATTGAGAAAATACACGGGCTTTGATGTGATAGAATAAAACGGAATTACTGTATTAACAAGATAAGTTTCGAAACACAACCCTTATTGCATATAGCCTTTATTAGCGGTTCGTTGATTTACTTTACAGGTAAAATTGTATAAGTAAATGATGCCGCATCGTCCCATAATTCATGTGCGTGAAATTTTCTTTTACTTCTTATACAAACAACAAACTCTTTTCTCTTGGCGATGTGTCTATCTTCAATCAAAATTTCTATTATATTACTTTCCTGCCAATTTACCTCCTTACCTCCGTTTGTCGTGCATTCATATTCAAGGGATTCACCTAAAGGGTCTGACGCTGTAACAACAAAGGTTAATTTATCACCAGATCTCAATATTAATTTGGTATCAACGAACCTGTTCTCCGGAGTACATAAATTACCTAAATTATCTCTAGCACTTTCGATTCGAGGAAAATAGTCCTCTCCAGTATCTTTTTTACTTCTATAAATGACAATTCTATTTCTAATTTCTCCTGAAATTCCAATAATTAAATGTTTCTGATGTGGCAGTAATTCTCTTCTATGAGCATCTGGATTTCTAAAATCATCTAAGATTTTTAAAAATAATAAAATCGTTGCTTTGTCTCCTAACGCAGATTTAAGCTTATCATTCCAATTTTTATCAATAATGCTTGACAAATCATAGAAATCTGAATAATAGAGTAGGCGATTTTCAGGAGTTCCGAATTTTTGTTTTTTCCTCTCTGTTTCTCTTCGTTCTTTCCATTGGATAATACGGTCAGGTGAGATACCACAAGATTCTATCCAGTCGTCCCCCTTTTCTTCACTCATTAATGCCGAAATAAAGTCTCTTAATGAGTTTTCTACTTCTTTTAATGCTTTTGTTTCTTCCATTTTAATTTGTGCCTAACTCGTTTATAGGTCTGATAAAATGAGACCTATAAAACTTATATTGGGTGTATAGGTCTGACATTAGTCAGACTTTATTTTTAAAAAAATAATTTATTAATTTTACAAATCATCAACTGGTGATTTTATTTTTTGTAAACCTTTTGTGTTTCGCGTGTATTATTAATATAATGAATCCCAATCTCTTCAAAAATACTTAATAAGGAAAGCATTATCAACAATATATCATCAACGTAATTCTTCAAATCTCTTGCCTGATAAGCAGTCCCTGATGTTTCACAACACAAATAACTTAACACACAATACGTGTTTTTCCTTTCAATAAAACTCACGGATTAACACAGTTAGTGATGTAAACATTGATATACTAATTATTTAATTTTGTAGTAAATGGAAACCCCCAAAAACAATATCGGCGGCATCATCAGGGAGCACAGAAACCGGAAAGGTATTACTCAGGAAAAACTTGCAGAACTAATCGGAAAAAACCAGCAGGACATAAACAGATACGAGAACAATAGCTCTATACCCGGCAGAGACATATGGAGAACTATTTGTAAAAAATTGGATATACCTCTTTCAGCTTACTTCCCGGAAACAGCCGCCGCCAAAGAATACGTAAGCGAATCCAAAAATCAAACATACAACGATAAAGTTCTGACAGAATTGATAGACCTGATACGAAAGGAAAGAGAATTTGTAAACGAAATAGAACTTGCTAAACTTTTGAAAAGCATTCCAAAAATGTCAACAGAAAAAAGAAAGTTGGTTATACAAATTATAAAAACCTTTATAATTTAAAATAAGGAGAAAAAAAATGGCTCTCGAAGATTTAGTATCGGTAGAATTTACACCCGCTGAAGTGACCACTGTCACAGACGCAATAGATAGAATCATCTCAATTATCGGACCAAAAGCAAAAAACCTGACACCTGCCGAAAGGCAAATGTACGGAAAAGTGAGGTATGAATTTGAAGTCTGGATTGATAAAGCCCGCGGACATATGACGTCCAACCCGACACTCGTTCCTCCTTACATTGATACTGTTGAATATGAAAAAGACTATGCCGCACGAAACGTAATGAAACCTGTTGAAGCAAAACTTAAACAGCTTTATGAAATGTTCGACGACACGTTCATCCTGCTCGGACATGACCTATATATAAACAGCCTTGCATTTTACAATGCGGTAAAAACTGCTTCAAAAAACAACGTGCCCGGTTCAACCTCAATTTACCAGGATTTAAAACAGCAGTTCCCCGGCGGCGGAAAAAAGAAGGAAGACCCGGCAGTTCCGCCGACACCAACTCCATAAGCAATAAAATATCCTATTATGGTGCCTGAAACGCTTTTTGGGAGTTTCAGGCACTTCCAAACACATTCCTATGTATCAAATTAATGCCTGTGACCCATCAAAAGACACCCTCTAACCCTCAAATTTGAGCCTCTAACCCCTTAAAAGACACCCTCTAACCCTCAAATTTAAGCCTCTAACCCAGTAATTTAATGCCTTTGACCCATTAAAAGACTGCCTGTGACCCTCAAATTTGAGCCTCATTACGTGTTTTGGACTGTGTGGAGGGGGTTCCGAACTGGGAGAAAGGGGGTCTGGGTGAGGTGAAAGGGTGCTCAAAAGAGAGTGCAAGGTAGTTGTTAACGGTTGGTAGCTACGAGAAGTTGGCGATTCCGGAGCACTAAACTGTCTGCCAGCACTGACTAGATACGAAGAACGAAGCATCAATTAAGCACTGAACCACCATTTTGCCGAACCAATGTTAGCCGATCGCCTTTTTTTGTCGTTCCAAAATTTGGTAATAATAGCTAAAGGGTTTATTGTATTTAATAATTTGTCTGTCTTCAGCTCCAATTGGTTCAAAATCTGGTTCTTTTGCCGTTTTTAGAAATTTATAATACAGTTTACTTCTATTTCTGTCAAGTAGCTTGATTTGTCTAATGGAATGTTCATTGATGGTTAATTCCTTAAATCCATTCTTCCAACACATATCAGTAGATACCTCTTCAAAATTATCAAGCCCAATACGTCCAACCGACATTCCAATTAGCCTATTAATTGCAGATTCTGTCGCAGTTCCTTTAGGTTTTCTCATTCCTACTAAAATTGCCTTTTCAATTTCTTTTATTATTGTTTTTTGTTTTTTTAATTCTTTTTCAAGTGATTTTTTTCTAATTCTAATTTCTCCTTTAATATTTATTTCATAGCCTACAAACCCAATCCACGGGAATCCATTATCAGTAATTTCTCCCCATTTATAGGGTCCTTTGGATTTACCACTCCAAAAAGGTTTATAATTGTTTTTTTTAGTTTTTACATCTTCACCTTTTAAAACTAATTCATCCGCATTTTTGAAATTATGAGGAAAAAGTTTTAATCTTTTAAGTGTTTCTTTGTATATATATTTTGCTTGTTTAATTTCTGTAAGGTTATTATGAATTATTATCATATCATCACAAAAGCGTTGATAAAAAACAGTTGTTTTGGATAACTCAATATCTGCTTGATTAAGATAAATATTTGCAATTAGACCTGAAAGCGCACCCCCTTGAGGTACACCAATTCTTTCTGTTGAAAATTCATTATAGTGCTCAGTAACCATTTCATCTACCCAAGTAAATATTCCATTTGGAATTTTATAAGATTCCCAATATGCTATATCAGTTCGTTTAGGTATGTTATTGTTGAAGGCATAACAATATAAGTAACTCTTAAATATTCTGACAGGTGTATCCAAATTAATCTTTGGATTTTCAATTTTTGATTTTAAAGTTAATTCATCGAAAAGATATTCAGCAATTCTATGATTTACTGTATCATAAAATTTTTTCATATCACATTCAACCACAAATAATTTTTGTTCTTTATTTGAATCCTTATATTTTAAAATATCTTTAATGCAATCGTGATGAGATAAAATTTTATTCTCTTCGTTTTTCTTTGATCTGAAAGCATATGAACTATCTTGAAAATATTTATCAAATAATTGAGTTAAAAATTTATTTGTTAAGCTTAGTATTATTCTGTCTTTCAATGAAAAAATACAAATTGGTCTACAATCATTTTCTCCATCCTTTTTAAAAGGGTCTTTTAATTTAGGGAAAATGATTGGCGTTTCAACTTTATAAGATTCATCGGTAGACAGGAATTTGATTTCTTGAATAAAGTTCTGCAAATTTAAATACCATTTTTCTTGTGAATTTTTCTTTTTATGAACTTTAATAGTCTTTAGTAGCGAATAAAAATTCTTGTCATTTGAAGTAAGGAATTCATTCGTTTTTTGAGGTTTTCTTCTCGATTCTTCTCCCAATTTCACCCATTTGTTTCTTGGTGGTAAGATTTGCGAAAGATGATTAACTAAATTTTGTTGATATTCTTCAAATTTATTTTTAGGCAAAGTAACAGAATTTCTATGATAATTGTATTTTGGGTTTGTTGTAAGTGAATTTAATAGATGTTTTTTACATCTATTTTTAGCAATCTTTACCCTAATCTTGCATAATTGCCTTAAAATTTCTTGTTCGCTAAAGTATGTTTCAAACTTCTTCATAATTCTAAAAAAGAGGGGTCGGTAGTATAGAGCAACGCTCTTTTTGACAAAGATACTGACATAGAAAGTCTTGCCTCTTTTAAGCTCCCTGGCAGTGCATTACCGTTGAAGGGAGTGATATTTGCGAAAGTACTAACCATCCGCCTTCCCGACCCCATTTCTTTGATATTTTGTTTTGTACTCTTTTTGATTTGCTAAATAAACGATACTACTAAAATTTACGTTTCCCTTTCTTGTTTCGTAGCAATTAATTAAAAAATTTGTACAAACTGTTTCATTGAATTTATTTTTGTCTAATGAACTTAATTTTAGAAAATATTTTAATCCTATTTCAAAAGTAAACGTATTTGAAATAGCCATTGCAACTTTACACCATTCCTCATAATTGTAGGTAATTGAAAGTTTTTTATTCTTTAAATGTCTTATAATGTCTGTCATTATCTTTCTATCAAATTGATTGTTCTTTCCCAATGGATTGTAAAGTGCATCGAGATTGCTTGCAAAATTTACCTTTATATTTTTTTTAAAAGGTGACTTAACTGAAAAAATTATATCTTCAGAATTTATTTTAAATTTATTTAAAGTCAATTTTAGGATTAGATTATTATCATATGATAAAAAACAAAGTCTTGTTATGTCACTTCCGCTTTTGTCTAATTCTATATTGTATTTTTCTAAGAAGTATTCTGATAATTTTTTAAATGCACTTTTGTGAAGTTCATCTAAGTCAATTTCGGTACTTTCAAATTGATAATCTATTGCCACTAACCCTTTAAAACCATTGTTTGAAGGTGAACGCCAAAAAGAGATAACATATTCGTCATTTAGTAATTGTCCATAAGCGGTTTTTAACTTCAATATATCTAGCTTGTCTATATCAATAACAATTATGGGATTATATATTTTTAAATGTTCCTTTGTTCGCTTAAGATTAAATGTTGCACTAAAAGTTACAGCAGGTAATTGTTTTTTATAATTATCATAATACTCTTTATTTCCTTTTTCAAGTTGATTTCTTAAATCTTCAATTTGGCTTTTGTGTTTGCCAGATTTTATTTGATTTAAAATTGTTTCAATTGTCAGCTCGTTAGAAATATCAGACCAAGTGTTTGCTTGATAAGATACTCTTGTATTTAATATATCGTTAAGTGATTGCATAGTCTTTTTAATGTGACGGTTAACGCTCCCAAGCTTGCCTTTTGTTTAGTTTCCAAAGGTTTGTCCCGAAATGATACCGATTCTGTTTACAACCTTTTTTGTTCTCTAAGCTTACTGCATTGCAGCAAGCCGTTTTTAACAACAGTAATTTATTAAAATTTAATTTGTCCAAATAAGTCTCCTCGTCTGAATGCAGCAGAAAGTCTAGGTCTTTCTAGGTTTGAATAATCTTCATTATAGAGTTTATTAAGAGCATCGATGAGAATTGTATTTGCTTTGTCAAACAGGTTGTCCTTGTTGGTTTCTAAATATGTTTTTACTTGCTCAAAGTTAATATGAGTTAATTGTACTAATGGGATATTAGTTTCCTTAAGTAATAGTTTTCCAATAATCATTGAAAGGAAATAATTGCTGTATGGTATATGAGGAAATTTTTCAATTAAAGAAGTTTTTCTTCGCTGATTGTCGCAAAACCTGTAAATCAAAACAGCAATAACAACTTGAGCTGCATTAGGAACTGGTCTATAAACATCTTCATACAAACTTCCAAATAATTCTTTTCGTTTAAATTTTGCAACATGGGGTTTATCTTTCCAAATGGAATAAATTGCTTGTGCTGCAACGGAAAGTGGAATTATTGAATCATTAGTACTTGCAATATCTTTCTTGCGTCTGTAATTATAACCAAGTCCTTTTATGTCTGTTTCAAGAGTTCGTTGAATATTATCATTAGCTCTTAAGTCACTGAGGTCAACAGGATTTTGGCTGTTTGTAGCCAAAGTAATTTCATTCACTAAACTTTCATTATCCTCGATAGAATCTGAAAGCTCATAAAGTCGAATGAGAACAAATACTTGAGTGTAATCTAAGTCAGAATTGCTGCTGAGTGTATGTTGAATGGTTTTACAAGTTTGACCACCATTAATGATTTGTAAATCCTCTGCTACAATGTCCCAGTTTTTTTCTTGAAGAGCATTATAACTAAATTTTTTACAAATCATAGTAATACCGTTGTTTTTAAAGTAGAAATTATCTTTTCTTTCATTTAATAATGTTTCTTGAATTGCTTCATTAACTCTGTTTCTGTTTAAGCCTAAATATCTTCTGATATTTTTTTCCAAAAGACCATCACCGTATGTTTGGAATATCTTGGCAATTTCTACAACATTTACTTTTCCAATTAGAATTCTTTTGAAATTAAAACTCTCAACAACGCTTTCTCCGGTAAGTCGCAGTGATGCTTTGATTTCTTTAGTTGATTGAATAAAATCAACAATATTCTGATGGTTAATAAATTCAAATTCTACCTGATCTTTTGGGAAATTAGCATTTATTATATGATGTTCTCCTTCTTCATTCCACTTCATACCGTTGTTGAATAAGACAGCTTTTACGACAGGAATGTATCCATCTGAAATAAACGAACGTATTTCTTCAATTTTAGGTTTAAGTTTCTGGTTAAGTTGAACTTCTTTTAATGGGTCAAAAATTGAACCTATTGAGTTAATAACCCGAAGAACACTATTCGCCGGATAATTCGAATCAGTCTCTAAATCGAATTTATATTTACCTTGAAAAATCGTAATGGGAAGCTCAAGGTCATTTGTGTCACCAAAATAGATGGCATCAATTCCAGCATCGCCGCCACCTTCAGTTATTAACGAATAAGCTTCACTTAACTCAATGTTTAAATAGGTTGAAACAGTGAGTAATACGAATGATTTTGAAATTTTAGTATTTTCATCGCCGATATCTGCAAACCATTCTGGTTTATCTTTAATAATCTTGCGAATTCTTTGGTCAACTATGTGTTTATTGATGTCCATTTTTTATTATTTTAAAAATTAGTAAAAATTTTATGTTGCAAAATTATGTTTTTTTTATATTGTAATTATTTTAACCTATGCAAAACTGTTTTAATTATTGTAGCTAACTAGTTTATGTGTATTGCAATATCATACTAATACACCAATTTTTGTCTGTATTTGTATGACAAAATCATATTTTAAATTAAGTAAAACTAATAAAATAATTTTATAAACCATCAACATGTGATTTTATTAATTCCGGACTTTTTGTACTTTCGAGTGTTTTTTATATATTTAATAAAATTAAAATCTATTCTCTTCAAAAATACTTAATTATCATTGTATTAACAATTATATACTTTAAAATATAAGATTTTAAATATAAAATATAAAAGATAGTGCGGGATTGTAAAGTTCATTTAAAAATTCAAATCAGGCGGTTCGCCGTTGAGAACTCTTGCTTCAATTATAATCTCTTTTCTGAAATTATCATCCTCACCCTTAATCCCTCTCCTTGAATGGAGAGGGAAAAGTTTACGTCATTCTAATCGTATTTTCACACGGTCTCTCCCAATTCGTAAAGAATTAATTCAGAACTATTCACTTTATCACTGCCATTTTTTTGATGCGGCTGTATATTTTTTGCGTGCTTCCGGCATTATCTATAATCTCCATTCTGTAGAAATATATACCCGACGCAAGTCCCGATGCATCGAAGGAAATCTGATAATAACCCGGATTATAATCCCTGTTTATAGGTACGGATACCTCCCTGCCAAGTATGTCATAAATCGCTAATTTCACATTGGCAGACTTTGAAATTGTAAATTGTATTGTAGTAATTACATTATATGGATTCGGGTAATTTTGCGAAAGTGAAAAGTCAAACGGTATATTCGGGTTATAACAATTGTTTTCTATATCATAAATAATTTCATTTTTAAAAACATAATTAACCATATCCGATAAACGCTTAACTTTTGTTACGGAATTTAAATTTGAATTTCCTTTGGCTACCATTTGAGATATATAAATTTTCTGCGTGTCTCCCGGAGAAATTACCAGATTATCTGCCCCCATTCCCATGACGAATCTAACATCGCCGGCATAAACAGTATCAATAGTGGTTGAATCGTATCCTACGCAGTTGTTAATAAATCCTTTTGCATAGGTCCACCCTGTATTTGTTTCAGGGTCACCGTTAAAAATGTATTTTGTTCTGACAGGAGGAGTATAAACAGGGTTCAGATAAGAAGAGTGGTCTTTTTTATATCCTTTCATAAAATTATATGCCTCATAAGGAGTTGCCCCGCCCGTTTCGCAAATGTGGGATGTAGCATTTCTGGTAAATGATGTCATATACAAAGTGTCACCCGTAAGTTTATTAATAGGACCTCTCAGAACATTCATTCCATAAGCGCCCCATACAACACTATTATCAGAAGAGAATGCATAACCAAGATTTCTTGAGGAATCACAGCCTAAATAGTTAGCTGTCGCATCTCCAATATCCGGGTCACAAAATATTGCAAAATAAGTGCTGTCCCAGTTTTTATTTCCTTTATTGATAATTTCATATCGTAAAAACTGTGCATCTGAAAGTGTAAAATCATTATATCCCCAGGCAGTCATCCTTACTTCCGCAAAGAGAATTGGATCGGTTATTCCGCCGCCGAAACCCTCGCCTGTACTTCGCTCCGAAGCCATCGCATCCGTAAGGCAGACGAAAATAGTTTGTGATGCGTCTTTAATCCCCGGTTTATCAATTCCGTAATCAAATTTGCAGTTTTGATTTAAATCTTCATAAGGAGCACCGAAAGGAATCATTTTATACCAGTTAGCGTAATCAGGATTTGAATAAACATTATCGGAAGATTTTATTTCGTAAATCTTAAAATCGGAATTCATAATAAGCGTATTATTAAGAATATAACCCGGTACAAGTTCACCTCTGTAACTGCCGGCAAACATCGCAAGATGATCATCAATTTTACAAACCGCATTTATACCCGCAGTAAAGCAATAACTATCCGGCGTTCCCGTGGGCCAGTAGAAACCGGCTAAATTGCCGGATGTAGTATTCTGATTAAATATTCCTGTATTCTGAAAATAATTTTTTATATTATTTCCGTCAAAAATCACACGCTGAATGACTATATATGCATTCAGAAACGGACTTGAAATAATTATGAAAAACAAAATGAAAATTATTTTTTTCATAACAATAAAAGTTTAATTTATTACAAAAAGAACAAACACAATTATAATTACATATTAAAATCAGTTATTATTTTAATAATATCATTTTACGCATTTGTACAAAATCACCATACCTAAGTTGATAAAAATACACTCCACTCGCAAAATTTGAGCCGTCAAATTCGACTTCATAAACTCCCGGATTTAATTTTTCGTTTATGAGAGTAGTTATTTCTTTGCCGAGTATATCATAGACTTTAAGAGAACTATACAACCCCCTTTGTCCCCCTTTACCAAGGGGGATTTCAAATCGGATTTTCGTCGTAGGATTAAAAGGATTAGGATAATTTTGGAAAAGACTAAAATTATCAGATATATTGGATATATTGTTTTCAATGATAGTTGCTTCTCCTCCATTTATTGTATGGTATATTCTTCCGAGATTTCCAATCTTCCAACCAACTGAATCATTGACAAATGATAAATAATGTCCTCCATATCCATTTTGAACAACCCAGTTGAATCCCCCGTTCGTGGTTTTAAATGAAACATAACCTTCACCACATGAATATCCTATATTCAAACTTGGAAAAAATATAAAATGTATCTCATAACTTCCATTTGGAATTCTTGGAAGACTATCCCAGTTAAATCCGAAATCAGTTGTTTTAAAAATTTTCTGATCACTTGTTACTGTCCACCCTGTTAAATCATTGATGAATGAAAAATTTTGGAAAGAATATCCGATAGTTCCAATGGGAATATTTATTGCGAACCAATTATATCCTCCATTTGTTGTTTTCCTTACCCTCCCATTATTATCGCAATAAAGTCCCTCCATAGAATTCCGAAAATATAAATCATTTACAAAACCTATATTTCCCAATGGAATAGAGTCGAAAGAAGAACCGCCGTCAGTCGTTTTTAAAACTGTAAAACCTGTTCCTGAAATCCAGCCTGTATTTTCATTGATAAAATAACACGCACGATATGAATTTCCTTCTGCAAATGGTCCATCACGAATTAT
>DATCHW010000206.1:0-1602 GCA_036508135.1 Ignavibacteria bacterium | reverse complement strand
CTTCATTGTAAAAATTTATTCTTAAATCTCTTTACAAAAAACAATCCTGTGAACTCAATTCAAAAATACTAACGAATTATTATTTTGACGAGATTTCCATATCTCGCCTGGTTGTTTACTTCATAATTTCAAAGAACCTTCTTTGTCCACCATAGCTTTAGCGTTGGTGGACGCCCTCCGTAGCCTTGGCGCAGGAGGGTCTTTTCGTTATTCTTCAATATCTTTTAAGAACGTTTTCTTCTTTTGGGACGACAAAGTTAAGATTTTTATCTTCTCTTCCAAATAAAAAATGAGATGTTTTTTCCGGCCTTTCTCTTTCATTGCTTCCCTTTCTTCTCCAGCCGGAATCCTATCTCTCCTACCCTTCAATCAACTCCTTGTCCTAAAGGGTTGCAAAGATATAAATTGATTCTTTTCATGCAAGAAAAGAATCAAATAAAACTGAATAATATTTTAAATTAATAACTACTAACCACTCTTAAAACAGGCTATTTCATATGTTAACCATTGTAAGTGTGACACTTAAGCACTTATATTACAGTTAATTCAATCACTTTCTCTGTACTCCAAAATCCCAGTTTTGATGTTTTAAGAGTTATAAATATTTTATATGAACCTCTTTCGGATGGTGAAATAAATCTGAAAGTGTATACACCATTATAAGTATTAAGAAGAATATCCACAGGTATGGAACAAACCTGCTCCTTCAGGATCTTTTTCTCGGACCATATCTCAGCATAAAGCCGGGTACTAAAATTTCCTGCGTCTTTATAATAATTAAAAGACTGCCGTGTATTGAGTAATACCTTAATATCAACCTCTTCATGTACGGACTTTTGCTTTTAAGGGGTTCACGGTTAAAACAATATCGTTCATTACAGGAAGAGAGTTAATAATACTTACCTGATAATCTCTGTAAAATGGATTCTGAATATTTTCGCCTTCAGATAAATAATTATTAATGTACGCCACTTTCCTGAAGCGCAATGAGTCATCACAATGCCATAAGTTAAACTGGTTCCTCCGTCCATTAAGATTTATACTGGGAACAAATTTGCCCGAATAGTAAGAAATTATACCTGCTTTTTGATATCTGTTGGTTACTACTGGCAATCCATGAGACTTGGAAACGACCTCCTGCACGAATTCTTTCTGATTCCTTTGAAATCTTTATATCAAATAACGGATAAATCATCTGAATTCTGAATAACAGGACTACAACTATCACAGGGGCAGCGCCATAATAAAACCTTCTCCTGAAGACCGGTCTGATATCACTGTATCTCATAAAAATAATTAACATAGGAACTATTACAGGTAATGTCCAGTTTATCTCCACTCTTCCTTTTAAAGTACAAAAAAGAAAGAAGCCTGAGATTCCTAGTATATTCCAGATCAATGCTCTTTCGAACCGGTCATATTCCCTCTTTTTTATCAGGGCAATGTACATGAACATAGCTGTTACAGGTCCGTAAAAAAGCATCTGCCCAAGGATATATTCGAGAGTAAAAGAAAACTTATATTGAGAAGCTGATCTTTCAAACAGATGATATGAAAAAGTAACAAAACCGTTATTAGCCTGCCATACAAGGTGTGGGGTGA
>DATCHW010000205.1:0-2107 GCA_036508135.1 Ignavibacteria bacterium | reverse complement strand
TTCTTTCGATCGAGGTTTTGCAAAGAAGAGACGCGCATCAATTCATTTACCAGATCTGTTCCTTTAATTAATGATTCACTCTTTAAACTGATTTCTACAACAGTGGATAACTTATCTGTACTATTAAATTGAAATTCGTTTTTAAACCCGGTTACCAATGAAGGAATATCGGTAAATTCGAATCCATAGGAGGAATCCTTTTTGTCAAAGACCTTTTTTGTACTGTCTGATTCAACAATAAATGCAAGATCGGAGGTCTCAATCAACTCTCCAACTTTACCATTCTTTAAAAAGCTCCAACTATCCTTTTGATATATGGTTTTATTATTTTCAAAATTGTAAAAAGAGGTTTTCCCCGATTCAGCTCTTATCTCAAAATATTCTTTGTTCATAAAAGAGATGTAGAACCTGACATTTATCGGCTGAACGTGATCTTGCTGAAATACTATATGGAAAGGCGCATTTTTATAAGCATCAAAATATTGAAAACCCTTCTTACGGTAGTAACTTACTGATAAATCGAGATTTATTATGGTTTGCTCGATGACAGGGGATGATTTTAATATCCACAGTTCATTCTGAAAGTTCTGGTTCATTCTGAATAAACTGCTATTCAGGTAATTATTAGCATCACTACCCCCTGACAGTTTTGTATCTTCTTTAATCAGCACCGAAGAAGAAATTTTATATACCGGAATTGAAAAGCGGTTTACAATATATGCCATACCTAATGCAACTATTATACCGGCAATAAATAATTTATAATTCCTTGATATCAGCTCTGTGACTTTCTTAAACTCGTTTTCTTCCTGGAGATTGATGTTTTGAGATTCGGACATGGTTGTATGGGTGTTACTGAGATTGTTAAATTTTATTTTTGGTTTTGCGTTTCGCTTTATTCTATTAAATGGCGCAGAGCTCAGAGCACAGGGCTCAGGGGAAAAAAGTGTGAGGTTGAGATATGAGATTTGAGATATGAGATATGAGATATGAGTCGTGAGTCATGAGTAGTGCGCCGTAAGGTCACTTTAGGCACTTATTTTTATTCCTAACCAAACAGCCCTGACATAGTCTTCATTGGTAAGAACATTTTTCCACTGTCAGGTAAAAGGATAAAATCATATTTTTCATAAAATCTAATAGCATCCTGGTCAATAGGATCAACAATCACAGCTATTGAAGCAATACTCCCGATAGAAGTGAAATAGCTCCTTTTTAAAGCATCCATTAGTAAAAGTTCACCATAACCCTTGCCTGCAATAGATTTGTCAACTGCAAGTCTTCCTAATAATGTTGCCGGGAGATTACTATAGGATTCAGGAAGTTTATTCTTTATATAATCAGGGAGGAGTTCCCTGGGAATTCCTGCATTAGATAAGGTATAATAACCCTTCACATTATTCTCTTCATCAGCAATTATAAAACAAGCAGAAAGATTTCTTTTTATATCTTGTTGAGCTTGATTGTGAATATAATTATCAAGTAGTTCTTTACCACATTTAAAATCTTTCTTTTTATAGGAAGAATTTAACGGAACAGTTATATACTCCATTATTTACTGATAGCAATTTTAAATCGTGAGGCTGCATTTTTAAGCCTTTGATTTGGTTTCTTTGGATTTTTAACTGCTTTAAAAAATAATTCCTGGTCTCGCTTAGAAGCCAAAATAGTATTATGTTCCTCAATAATCAATTTAGCCCTATCCTGAAGAGCAACTACAACAAAATCTGTCAAGGTTCGAAAGCCTCCTAAACTAGCAGCATATTCAAATAATTCTTTTTGTTCTTTAGGAAGTCTTGTATCAAATCGTGCTTTCTCTAAAGTTTTCATATTAACAAGTTTTTAAATTAATTCTAAGTACAAACGTACGTATAATTACCGTACATTACAAATTTTTAAATGGAAATATTTCCTTGCGGGTGTCGGGAGTATCATATTCATTAAATTGTATGCATACTCGTAGTGTTCTTTGAATTCTTCTTCAGAAATATAATTTCTTTTGGAAGCTTTGTATAAACAAGTAACAACTTCTGCAAGAGAGCGGATAGAGAAACCTATGAATTTTTTAAATTCAGGATTTGATTGCCCGATTGATCCCTCTGAAATG
>DATCHW010000204.1:0-25464 GCA_036508135.1 Ignavibacteria bacterium | reverse complement strand
TGGTTTCTTTAAATAATGAGTTTAGTAATAAAACTATGATACCAGCTTATGCTGATTTATAGAAAGTAAACTAAGTCTGTACGCAAGGAAGACTCATTATAGGGGTTCTCCTTTTGTAAAAAGGAAGACCCATTATAAGGGGTCTTCCTTTTTTTATAACCATTTATAAGGAATTATAAGTTAAATGCTTTATTAAGACAAATGTCAAAAATAAATTTTAGGAGGGATTTTAAATGGTAATTGTAATGAAATCAGATGCGAATGGGGATCAAATTGAGACTATTAAGAAAAAATTAGAAACATTAAGTTGCATGGTTCATGTTTCTAAGGGAGAAAACCACTGTGTTTTAGGACTTGTTGGGGACACAAGTGCAATAAATGAAGGGCAAATCGAGGCAGAGGAATGTGTTGACAAGGTTGTGAGAGTTCAGGCACCTTACAAAAGAGGTAATAGGCTTTTTCATCCTGACGATTCTATAATAAAGGTAGATGACAGAACAATTGGTGGAAAGCAGCTAGCAATAATAGCTGGGCCTTGCGCTGTTGAAAGTGAAGAGCAACTGATTACTATTGCAAAAGATGTAAAGAAAGCCGGAGCTAATTTCCTAAGAGGAGGAGCTTTTAAACCAAGAACTTCTCCATATGCATTTCAAGGAATGGGGGAGGAAGGACTAAGAATATTATTAGAAGCAAAAAAGATAACAGGGCTTCCCATAGTAACTGAAGTTATGAGTGTAGAGCTTGTTGATAAAATATGTCAATATGCAGATGTATTGCAAATTGGTGCTAGAAATATGCAAAATTTTGACCTTTTAAAGGAAGTAGGAAGATGTAATAAGACTATACTTTTAAAAAGAGGTATGAGTGCAACAATTGAAGAACTTCTTATGTCTGCAGAATATATAATGTCTGAAGGTAATGAGAATGTGGTTTTATGTGAAAGAGGAATTAGAACCTTTGAAACGTACACACGAAATACTTTAGATTTAAGTGCAATTCCAGTGCTTAAAAAGCTTAGTCACTTGCCAGTTATAGTAGATCCAAGTCATGCAACTGGTAAATGGTGGTTAGTTGAGCCCCTTGCAAAAGCAGCAATAGCTGTTGGTGCAGATGGTCTTGAAATTGAGGTGCATAATGATCCTACTAATGCATTGTGTGATGGACAGCAATCATTAAAACCAGAGAAATTCAAGGCTGTTATAGATGGCATAAGAACAATTGCAGAAATACAGAACAGAATAGTTTAAGGGGTGGTAAATTTGGACTGTAGCGACTTTAATATTACGATTGTAGGCTTAGGACTTATAGGTGGATCCTTTGCTATGGCACTAAAAGAATTAAAGCCTAAAAATCTTTGGGCAATTGACATCGATAAAGCTGCTCTAGAAATAGCAGAAAAAATGAATATTATAGATATTGGATATACAAGTCCAGAAATACCACTTGGTAACTCAGATATTGTAATAATCGCAGTTTATCCTCAAAAGACTATCGATTTTGTGAAGTGCAATATGGGTTTATTCAAAAGTGGAGCAGTTATTACTGACACTGCTGGAATTAAGAGTAATTTATTAAAAGAAATTATGCCAGTACTTAGAGAAGATTTAGATTTTATAGGTGGACACCCAATGGCTGGAAAAGAAGAATCTGGGCTTAAGGCGGCTACGAAAGATATGTTCATAAATGCTAATTACATTTTAACTCCTATCAATGGAAATAAGGAGAAAAACATAAATTTAATAACAGATATAGCTAGGGGGCTTGGGTGCAAGAGAGTGGTGCACCTTACACCTAAGAAGCATGATGATATTATTGCTTATACAAGTCAGTTACCACATGTTATAGCGGTTTCCTTAATAGACTGCAATAGTTCAATTATGGGAATAGCTCAGTTTATTGGAGGAAGTTTTAAGGATACTACTAGAGTTGCTACTATAAATGGTGAATTATGGCCTGAATTACTTCTATATAATGAGGAAAACATAATCAGTAAAATAGAAGATTTTGAAAAAAATATAAAAGAAATAAAAGAAGCAATAATAAATCATGATAAGGTTTTTTTAAAAAAAAGGTTTGAGAATGCGACGAAGAAGAGGAAGGAGATAAGAAAAGGTGTATAGTATAGATGTTAAGGCTTCTAGCGGAAACTATTCAATATACATTAAGAATGGATTACTAGATGAAATTGGTGTTGAGGTTAAGAAGATATATAAAGGAAACAAAATAGCTATAGTAACAGATTCAAGTGTTAATGAATTATATGGACAAAGGGTTATTAGCTCATTAAAAATGTCAGGTTTTGAACCTTTTAAAATTGTTGTAAAAGCTGGCGAAGAAAGTAAATCATTTGAAACACTTTTAGAGGTATATGACAAACTTTTAGATTTTAAGATAAATAGGGGAGATATTATTATTGCATTAGGTGGTGGAGTTGTAGGAGATATGGCCGGGTTTGCAGCCTCAACTTTCTTAAGGGGTATTCCCATAGTGCAAATTCCAACTACATTACTAGCCCAGGTGGATAGCAGCGTGGGTGGTAAGGTTGCAGTAGATTTGCCACGTGGTAAAAATCTTGTTGGAAGTTTTTATATGCCAAAGGCAGTTTTTATTGATCCATTACTTCTAGGAACGCTAAGTGACAGATTTTTAAACGATGGAATGGGTGAAGTTATAAAATATGGAGCTATAAAAGATAGTGAATTATTTAATAAATTAATGAAGTATGAAAACAAAGAAGCTCTTTTAAAAGAAATAGATCAAATTATATATACTTGTTGCAGTATTAAAGCTGCTATTGTTGAAGTTGATGAGAAGGATACAGGAGAGCGAATGCTATTGAATTACGGTCATACCATTGGTCATGCAATTGAGCAATTTTATAATTTTAAGAAGTATTCACATGGAGAAGCAGTGGCAATGGGAATGTATTCTATAACAAAACTAGGAGAAGAACTAGGGCTTTCTAAAGCTGGAACATCAACTGCTATAAAAGATATTTTAGTTAAGTATAATTTACCTTGGACGCTACCTAAAATTAGCAGTGAAGATGTAATAGAAACTATAAGTAATGATAAGAAAAACATTGGTGAATCCATGAATTTTATATTAATTAAAGCTATAGGAAATAGCTTTATAGAAAAAATCAATAAAACTAAGATTAATGATTATCTTAAAGGAGTACTTAAATAAAATATTATATTGAATTGGGGTGTTAAGAGATGAAATCTGTTATAATTCAGCCTTTTGCTTTAAATGGAAAAGTAAAAATTCCACCTTCAAAATCATTATCTCACAGAGCAGTTATAGCGGCGGGATTAAGTGATGGGGAATGTACTATTGATAATATAAGTATGTCAGAGGATATAATAGCTACTTGTGAAATAATGGAAAAACTTAGTGTAAAGATTAAACAATTACCAAATAGCCTTAAGATTATTGGAACAGGTAAGCCGCGAATTGCATGTGATGGAATCTCAAATAACGGAATTGCTAAAGATAAAACAGCTGGTAATGAGCTGCAGTGCAATGAAAGTGGATCAACGCTGCGCTTTTTAATTCCTATAGCAATGCTTACAGGAGAGCGAGTGATTTTTAAAGGTAAATCAAAACTAGTGCAAAGAACACTTAAGCCTTATTATGAAATCTTCGATAAGCAAAAAATTAAGTACACTACAATTAATGGTAACCTTCCTTTAACAATAGATGGAAGTCTTAAACCTGGAATTTTTGAACTTAGAGGAGATGTAAGCTCTCAGTTTATTACGGGCCTTATTTATGCACTGCCTTTATTAAAGGGAGATTCAACAATTAAAATAACTACTGAAATGGAATCAATTGGGTACATAGATTTAACAATAGATGTATTAAATAAATTTGGAGTCAAGGTAGAAAACAATAATTATAGAGAATTTAAGATTAAAGGAAATCAACACTTTGTAAAGAGAGACTTTAGAGTTGAGGGTGATTTTTCTCAAGCTGCATTTTACCTTGCTGCAGGCGTTTTAGGCGGAGAGGTTGAATGCCTGGATTTAAATATGGAATCACTTCAAGGTGATAGAGTAATAGTGGATATAATTAAAGAAATGGGTGGAAAAATAACTGTTAAAGATGGTGTTTTGAGGGCTTCAAAATCAGACTTGAAAGGTACTATTATTGATGCATCTCAATGCCCAGATCTTGTTCCAATAGTTGCTGTACTTGCAGCATTAAGTGAAGGTACAACAAAAATTATTAATGCCGGTAGAGTTAGAATAAAAGAGTCTGATAGGTTAAAAGCTATGGCAACAGAGCTGAATAAAATTGGAGCAGAGGTTATAGAAAGAGAGGATTCACTATTAATTCATGGTAAACCAATGCTTAGAGGTGGAGTTGTTAGCAGTTGGAATGATCATAGGATAGCTATGGCTATGGCTATTGCTTCAATTAGATGTACACAGGAGCTAATAATTGAGGATAGCGGGGCAGTTAAGAAATCCTATCCACATTTTTATGAAGATTTTAAAAGCCTAGGAGGGAAAGTTAATGAGCGGACAATGGGGTAAAAAAGTAAAATATTCTATATTTGGTGAATCACATGGAAGAGGAATAGGAATAACTATTGATGGATTACCACCTGGAATAAAGCTTGATATGGATTTTATCAATAATGAAATGCAAAGACGTGCTCCAGGACGGGATGAATTTTCAACTAAAAGATTCGAGGGAGACAAGGTGGAAATCCTAAGTGGGTATTTTAATGGATATACCACAGGAACCCCTCTTTGCGGTGTAATTTTTAATGAAAATCAAAATTCAAAAGATTATGATAAATTAAAAGATTTAGCAAGGCCGGGTCAGGCAGATTTTACAGGTAAGGTTAAATATTCAGGTTTTAACGATTATAGAGGTGGAGGTCATTTCTCGGCAAGAATTACAGCACCACTTGTTTTTGCAGGCGCGATTGCAAAACAAATACTAATAGACAAGGGAATCAAAATAGGAAGCCATATTTTAAGTATTGGGAATGTTTATGATAGTTATTTTGATGGTGTCAATATAAACAAACAGATATTAGTAGATATTCTAAAGAAAGATTTTCCTGTAATTGATGGCCTAAAAGGTGAAGAGATGAAGAAGATTATACTAAAGGCTAAGGAAGAAACAGATTCGGTTGGAGGGATAATAGAAGCTACTATATTAAATCTGCCTTGTGGACTCGGAGAACCATTTTTTGATTCTATAGAGAGTAATTTAGCTCAATTATTATTTTCTGTGCCTGCAGTAAAAGGCGTAGAGTTTGGCATGGGCTTTGAAATAACAAAAATTAGGGGAAGCGTAGCAAATGATGTACCATATATGAATAACGGAGTTGTATTAACTAAAACTAATAATAATGGTGGAATTAATGGTGGTATCTCAAATGGAATGCCCATAGTGTTTAGAGTCGCAATGAAACCAACACCTTCCATCGCGAAGCCTCAAAATACCATTGACATGAGAAGTTATGAAAATTCCGAGGTATCCGTTACAGGTAGGCATGACCCTTGCATAGTTTTAAGAGCACTACCAGTAATAGAAGCTTGCGCTGCAATGAGTATTTTGGATTTTATCTAGGGAGGCCAATTAATGAGTAAATTAGATGATTTTGATATAGATAATTTAAGGAATAAAATTGATGAAATTGATTCTAGTCTTGTTTCACTATTTGAAAATCGTATGGAAGTAGTGCTAAAGATAGCGGAATATAAAAAAAATAATAATATGGCAGTTTTAAATAAGTCTAGAGAAAAAATAGTTATAAAGAAAAACCTGGATCTAGTCAAAAATAAAGATCTATTTTCGGAGGTAGAAGAATTCTTTAAATCAGTTATGGAAATAAGTAGAGGGTTTCAAAATAAAAGTCTAAAAAATGACCAAGTTTTGCCGAATGGTAAAAAAATGATTGTTGGATTTTATGGTGTTACAGGTTCCTTTACCGAGCAAGCTTTAAATGAATATTTTGGAGAAAATGTTGGTGCAAAAGCAATAAGCGAGTTTGAAGATATATTTTTGGAACTTAAATATGGAAAAATAAATTATGGGGTTATTCCTATAGAAAATTCTTCTACGGGGGCAATATCTGAGGTTTATGACCTTCTTAATAAATATAATTTTTATATAATTGGAGAAAAATATCTTAAAATAGATCAAAATCTAATGGGAATTAAAGGCTCGACCTTAGATGATATCAAAGAGGTTTACTCCCACCCACAGGGCCTAGAACAAAGCATGGAATTTTTAAAAGGCTATAAACAATGGAAATTATTTCCTTACAAGAGTACTGCAACAAGTGCGGAGTTAGTTAAAGATAGAAATGACAAAACAATGGCTGCGATAGCTAGCGCTAAGGCAGCAGAAATATATGATCTTGAAATTTTGCAGAAAAATGTAAATTCAAATACAACAAATATGACTAGGTTTGTTGTCATAGGTAAGGAGATGGAGTCAACTTCGCAAAGTAATAAAACAAGCTTAGTTTTATCTACTACCCATAAGGCAGGTTCGCTCTATCATGTTTTAAAGCATTTTGCCGAGAATAACATAAATCTCTTAAAAATTGAATCGAGACCAATAAAGGATAAACCATGGGAATATTTCTTTTACATAGATTTCCAGGGAAATATAAATGAGGATAAGATTATATCAGCAATTGATTTAATTAAAAATAATAGTCGATATTTTAAAATACTGGGCAATTATAAAAGTGAAATCATGGATATTGAATAAGTAGATATTAATAAATTTTACTGGAGGAGTGAGGCTGATTTATGTCAGAGTTATATGGTCTAATCGGAGAAAAACTATCACATAGTGTTTCGCCACAAATACATTCAATGGTATTTAATAAATTGAAAATGAAAGGTTACTATCATTTGTTCGAACTTAAAAGAGAAGATTTAAAAGATGCAATGGCAGGGTTTAAGGTTATTAAACCAAGAGGTATAAATATAACTATTCCTTATAAAATTCAAGTTATGGAATTCCTTGATGAGGTTAGTATCGAAGCAAAAACTATAGGAGCGGTAAATACCCTAAAGTTTGAAGGCGGCAAAACTATTGGTTATAATACGGATTACTTTGGCATTGGAATGCTTTTTAATAAGTATGCAATAGAAGTTAAAAATAAAAAAGCAGTAATACTTGGTAATGGTGGAGTAGCAGTGACTATGGCTACGTATCTATTAAATAGCGGAGTTACTGAAATTACTGTAGTTGCAAGAAATGTTTCAAAGCTTAAGGAGAATAGTAAGTTTGATTCTTGTAAATTGATTTCTTATGATGAAATTGGAGGGATTAAAGAGTCAGATATATTGGTAAACTGTACACCACTTGGTATGTATCCTAACTTAAATAACTCTCCTATTGATAAAAAGTATATAGGTAAATTTGGTGCCGCCGTGGATATGATCTACAATCCTAAAAAAACTTTATTTTTAACGTATGCAGAGGATGAGGGTTTAAAAGCTGTTAATGGCCTTTATATGTTAGTAGGGCAGGCAATTGCGGCTCAGGAAATATGGAATGATATTAGAATTCCAAAGAGCATAATTGATGAAATTTATGAGAAAATAGAAAAGGGAGTAGAAAATTAGAATATGAAAAATATAGTTTTAATTGGAATGCCTGGTTGTGGTAAAAGTGCAATTGGAGAAATACTTGCAGAAAAAATAGGGATGAACTTTCTAGACATAGATACATATATTGAATCTAGTACAAATCTTACTATTAATGAAATATTTAAGAATGGTGAGGAGGGGTTTAGAGACTTAGAAGCTAAAGCCGTTATAGAATTATCTAAAAAAACTTCTGTAGTTATTTCAACTGGTGGTGGTGTGATTAAGAGATATGAAAATATATTAAATCTTAAGAAAAATGGTATTATAATTTACATCAACCGTCCTATTGAAAATATAGCTGCAGATATAGATGATGAGGTTCGCCCATTACTTGCAAAGGATCCATCAAAGCTTTATAAATTGTTTGAGGAGAGAGGCACATTATACAAAAAATACAGTGACTATGAGATTATGAATATTAGCAGTATTGATGATATAGTTGATAATATTATTCAAATACACAGAAAAATTAATAAATGCCATGTGCAGCACAATATTGAAGGGTAGATCTTAGCTACATAGTTGTCTAATCATCAACCAAATAATTTAACACAACCTAAAGAGCTGTTGATCACTCAACAGCTCTTTAGGTTAATTTATAGCATTTTTTATATCTAATGCAAAATCATATACTCTTTTTAATATTTCTTCCTGCGTTCCACCTTCAGCCACTAGCTTTATTATTGCACTTCCAACAATAATAGCTTCGCAGTATGGTGCATAGGACTTTGCCATTTCAGCATTGGAAATTCCAAAACCAAGGCCCTTAGGCATATCTGTGTAGCTTTTAACTAAATTCATATATTCTTTAATGTCTGTATTAAGTTTTTGCCTTGTACCTGTTACTCCATTTACGGAAACACAATATACAAAACCCTTTCCTAAATTTGTTATCGCTTTAATTCTAGATTTAGATGTTGGAGCTACCATAGGAATTATGCATATATCATATTTATCTGCAATTTCTATTACTTCAGCTCTCTCCTCGAGTGGAAGATCTGGAATTATCAATCCATCAATTCCTACTTCACTACATTTCTCAAAAAACTTAACGTCACCATATTTAAATATTGAATTGTAGTAAAGTAAATATACTAGTGGAATCTGTGTTTTTTCTCGTATTTCCCGAACTTTGTTCATAATAGAACTTATTTTAGTACCATTTGCTAAGGATCTAGTAGAGGAGGCTTGTATTACGGGACCATCCGCCATTGGATCTGAATAGGGGACACCTATTTCTATTATATCAGCACCAGCTTTTTCAAGAGTTAATACTAATTCTAATGTAGTATCTAAATCAGGATCTCCTCCTGTTACAAAAGGTATAAAGGCTTTTTCATTTTTTTCCCTAAGATAATTAAATTTCTCAACTATTCTATTCATAGTTTTACCCCCATTATTTGCGCAATAGTATTTATATCTTTGTCCCCACGTCCTGAAAGATTAATAATAATTAGTTTATCCTTCGGCAGTGTTTTTGCGAGTTTCATTGCATACGCAACTGCATGAGCACTTTCTATGGCAGGAATTATTCCCTCAACCTTTGAGAGTTCCATGAAGGCATGCACTGCCTCGTCATCTGTAGCTGAAACATATTGAGCCCTATTAATGTCATGTAAATAAGCATGTTCAGGTCCTATTCCTGGGTAATCAAGACCTGCAGATATTGAATAGACAGGCATTATTTGACCATCTTCATCTTGAAGCACATAAGTCTTCATTCCGTGAATTACACCAATATTCCCTTTAGATATAGTTGCAGCATGCTGATCAGTATCTAACCCTTTTCCTGCTGCTTCAACTCCAATAAGCTTTACAGATTTATCTTCGATGAAGGGGTAGAATATTCCCATAGCGTTACTACCACCACCAACACAAGCTATTATATAATCCGGTAATCTATCCTCTTTAGACAATATTTGTTTTCTTGCCTCATCTCCAATAACCCTCTGAAAATCTCTAACCATTGTTGGATATGGATGTAATCCCATGGTGGAACCTATAACATAAAAAGTATCTTCTACGTTACTGACCCAATTCTTCATAGCTTCATTAACAGCATCTTTTAAGGTGCCAGTTCCTGTAGTAACTGAAGTTACCTTAGCTCCTAGAATTTTCATTTTAAAAACATTTAGAGACTGTCTTTGTATATCTTCCTCGCCCATAAATATTTCACATTCAAGTCCAAACATCGCAGCTACAGTGGCTGTGGCAACTCCATGTTGCCCTGCTCCAGTTTCGGCTATTATTCTTTTCTTTCCCATTCTCATTGCAAGTAGTACTTGACCTAAAACATTATTAATCTTATGAGCTCCTGTATGGTTCAAATCTTCTCTTTTTAAATATATTTTTGCTCCACCTAATTTTTTTGTAAGATGCTCTGCATAATATAGTGGAGTTTCGCGACCTGCGTAGTCCTTAAGATAATATTTATATTTAGCCATAAACTCAGGGTCGGCTATAGCCTTTTCGTATTCTTCTTCGAGTATTATAACTGCGTTCATTACTGTTTCAGGTGCATATTGACCCCCAAATTGTCCAAATCTACCTTTCATTATAAATTCCTCACTTTCTTAATAAATTCTCTTATTAGTGCATAGTCTTTAAATCCATCTATTTCTACTCCGCTAGAGACATCAACCCCATAAGGTTTGAGTTGCAAAATTCCCTGCTCTACATTTTCACAAGTTAATCCACCAGCCAGCATTATGATTTCGCCATCAACCTTTTTTTCTACGAGTTCCCATTTGAAACTTTCTCCAGAACCAGAAGTACTATTATCTAAAAGAAATTTTTCGCAAGTGTAATTTTGAATTTCAGATATACTATCGATGCTATTAATCTTAAGCGCTTTCCAAATCTCAAAGCCTTTAAATTTATTTATATATTCTTGAGTTTCATGGCCATGAAACTGAAGCACTTGAAGTTTTAATTTTTCTGCAATTCCTAGTACCATTTCTGGATTTTCATCAACAAAAACTCCAACTTTTTTTATATTGGTACTTAGACTTTTTATTAAATTATAAGCATGATCTTTATCTACTTGGCGTTTACTTTTCGCAAAAACAAATCCAACATAATCTGGCTGTAACTCATTAAGATAATCTATGTCGTCAAATCTTCTAACCCCGCAAATTTTAATTTTGGTCATCGCATGCCTCGCGAAAGGATTGTACCATATCAGGCTTTCGCATAAAAGATTCTCCGATAAGCACTGCACTTGCTCCAATTGATTTTAAATATTTGATATCTTTAATAGAACTTATTCCACTCTCAGACACTATGATTTTGCTCTGTGGGATATATTTCATTAGTTTCTCTGTAGTATGAATATCTACGTGGAAATTATTTAAATCTCTATTGTTTATGCCAATTATGCTGCAGCCACATTCTAATGAAAGTTCTATTTCAGCTTTATCATGTACCTCAACTAAGCAATGAAGCCCTAAGGAGGTTGCAAGTTCATAGAAAGATTTTAGTTTATCTTTAAGAACGGATGCAATTAACAAAATAGCATCTGCCCCAAGGAAAAGAGATTGATATATTTGATATTTATCTACAATAAAATCTTTTCTCAATATAGGCATAGAAGCATTTTCTTTAACCAATATTATATTTTTATCATCACCTAAGAAATATTTTTTCTCTGTTAGAACTGAGATAGCGTCCACACCGTATTTTTCATAGTTTAAAGCAGTCTTCGCGGGATCAAAATCTGGATCAATAAGTCCCTTAGAGGGGGAAGCTTTTTTTACTTCAGCAATAATGGATAACCCATTTCCCGAAAGTGCCACTTCAAAAT
The DNA here is from genome assembly GCA_036508135.1 of Ignavibacteria bacterium. Taxonomy (GTDB): domain Bacteria; phylum Bacteroidota; class Ignavibacteria; order Tepidaquicellales; family Tepidaquicellaceae; genus DATCHW01. Next base: position 14,028 of record DATCHW010000204.1, on the reverse strand, counting down.
TTCTTATTACTCTAGATTCTATATTAATTAAATTTTTTAATGGTTTTTCAATTTTTTCCTTTTCAATTTGAATTATTTTATTTTTAACTATTTCATCTAATATATTCATGATGATCTGAGCTCCTCTAATTGACGTAAGGCTTTACCTGAATCAATTAATTCTGCGGCTATTAATACCCCATCGTTTAAAGCTTCACATTTTTTTCCTATATATAATGCTGCAGCTGTATTTATTACCACGATATCTCTTTGAGGTCCTTTTTTACCTTCTAGAATATTTAGGATAATACCTGCATTATCTTTAGCACTACCTCCACTTATATTCTTAAGGATTGTTCTTTTAATACCATAATCTTCTGGATATATTTTATAATCAGTTACAATTCCTTCTTTCAATTCGCTCACGTAAGTAAAACCCGTAGTGGTTATTTCATCTAGTCCGTCCTCGCCGTGAACTACAAGGGCTCTCTCTGATCCAAGCCTACCTAAAACCTGAGCAACTGGATTCGTTAAATCTTTACTGAAAATTCCAAGTGTTTGGCCCTTCACAAAAGCTGGATTTGTCAATGGCCCTAAAATATTAAAAATAGTTCTAGTTCCTATTTCGCGTCGTGGTGCTGCTGCATTTTTCATAGCTGAGTGGTAACTCTGAGCAAATAGAAAAGCCATTCCTTTTTCATCAATTAAGCTAGCGGCATCACTGGGCTCTATATTTATATTAATTCCAAGCTCAGTGAGTACATCTGCACTTCCGCTTTTACTAGAAACAGCTCGATTACCATGTTTAGCCACTTTTACCCCACCGGCTGATGCAATAATTGCGCAGGCTGTGGATATATTAAAAGTTTTTCCTCCATCACCACCAGTTCCGCAGGTGTCAATAGCATAATCACTAAGTAAATTTACATGCGTTGCATTATCTCTCATAGCTTTTGCACAACCTGTTATTTCCTCAATGGTCTCACCCTTCATTCTTAAACCAACAAGGAATCCTCCTATTTGGGCCTGTGTTGTTTCGCCCTTCATTATCCCATTCATAAAATCATAAGCTTCTTTTTCTGTTAAATTCTGATTTGCTATAATCTTACTAATTATCATTTTTAACATTACAGATCACCTCCACAAAGTTTTTAATTATCATTTTTCCTCCCTCAGTAAATATAGATTCTGGGTGAAATTGAAGCCCATATGTCTGGAAATTTTTATGCTTTATTGCCATTATTAATCCATCTTTTGTAACAGCCGTAATCTCTAAATCTTTTGGGAGTGTACATTTTTCAACAATTAAAGAATGATACCTCATTATTTTCAAATTGTCCTTTAAATCTTTAAACAAGTCTTTTCCATTATGTTTAATGATAGAGGTCTTTCCGTGCATTATTTCTGGTGCACTTATAATTTTTCCTCCACAGGCATAACCTATAGCTTGATGTCCTAAACATATACCCATAATTGGAAGCTTGTCTTCAAATGATCTTATAACTTCAACACTTAAACCTGCATTTTCTGGCCTTCCTGGACCTGGAGAAATAATAATGCCTTCTAATGGTAGTTTTTTTAATTCATCAATTGTGAATTCATCATTTCGTACAACTTTTACGTCTTTATACAATTCGCCTACATATTGATATAAATTATAGGTGAAGGAATCGTAATTATCAATTATTAAAATCATTACAATACCTCCCTTAATGCCATAGTTTTATTTAAGGTTTCTGTGTATTCGTCTTCTGGCACTGAGTCATAAACTATTCCAGCCCCACCTTGAACGTAAGCAAAATCATCTTTAAATACTATTGTTCTTATGGCTATGCAAGTATCCATATCTCCACCATAGGAAAAAGAACCAATGGCTCCTGAATATATACCACGCCGAGTATTCTCTAATTCATCAATAATTTCCATAGCCCTTATTTTTGGAGCACCGGAGACTGTTCCTACAGGTAAACAAGACTTAAGTGCATTAAAGCAATTCAATCCACGATCAAGTGTGCCTGACACCTTTGAACATATGTGCATTACATGAGAAAAGAATTCTACCTCCATAAATTTATCTATCTTTACAGATCCAAATTCACTTATTTTTCCTATATCATTTCTACCAAGATCCACGAGCATTAAATGTTCTGCAAGTTCTTTCTCGTCATTTAACAATTCTTCCTTTAATTGCTGGTCTTCTTTTACGGTGTCTCCTCTAGGTCTAGTACCAGCAATAGGATTAGTCATTACCTGATCACCCTTAACTTTAACTAAACTTTCAGGCGATGCTCCAGCGAGCTTAAAGCCTTCAAAATCAATATAAAACATATAAGGTGATGGATTGTTACGCCTGAGCCTTCTATATATATCGAAGGGATCTACGCTATTTTTAATTTTGAGCCTTTGAGATAAGACTACTTGAAAAATATCCCCAGAAGTTATATAGTCCTTTGCTTTATTAACCATTTTACAAAAATTTTCTTTTGTATAATTAGAGGTAACCTCACTATTTTGTGATGATTCAATAAACTTATGATTAGTGTGCTCTTCATTAATTATTGATCTCATACTATTTAGTTTGTTTATTACAGTATCATAATCTTCATTTTCCTCTGGAAACACATTATGAATTAACATTAATGTGTTTTTAAAATGATCAAAGCATATAAATTCTTTATAAAAAAGCAAACAAGTCTCTGGTAAGTTTAATTCGTCTGGGTTATTATCAGGTAATTTTTCATACTGTCTTATTACGTCATAACCAATATATCCAATTGCCCCTCCAATAAAAGGTAGTTCTAAGTCGAGTCTATTATATTCTTTAAGTAAGTGACCCTCTGCATAGTCAAGTATTTTACCTTTTTCTTCTTTAGTTTCATTTCCTTGTGTTATAGTTACGTTTTCACCTCGGCTGCTTAATATCATATAGGGGTTACTGCCCATAAAGGAGTACCTTGATTCCTCTTTAGAAGATAAAGCACTTTCTAGTAAAAACTTGTATTTTCCCTTTATTTTGTAGTAAATATTTACTGGCGTTAGTTCATCGCCATTAATTTTAATAAACATTGGAAACATCACTTTTAATGATTTTTTTAAAGTGAATTCTTTTTCAGTTAAATTAACCATTCTTACCACCCCTTTATTTTTTCGTATAACAAAAAACACTTCATCCGTATAATGGGACGAAGTGACCGCGGTGCCACCCATATTAGTTATCTAGTTGCAAAAAAATAAAAACACTTCATCCTACAAAAGGACGAAATGCAAAATTTCGTTATACCACCTAAATAAATATCTTTGTCAGGCACGGATTTCTCGATTGCCCTGTCTTTGTAACGGTAGACTCTCCGGTTAATGCTACTACTGGTTCGCATCACATCTCACAGACCCATTCAATAACGGCTACAGTACCTAGCTTTCACTATTCCAGGTTCGCTTAAACTAAACTCCATTATCTACTATTTCTGTTCATTGATATTATTTTAAATGATACATGGTTAGTTAATGATTGTCAACAATTATTTTATTAATTTACAAGTAAATGTTATTTAAGAAAGAGTATTATAGAGCAAGTTATGGTAATACTAAGTTTGACAAAACAATGATGCAATTGTGCAACGCGTTGCATAATTGCATAGTTAATTTTTTAACGAAATTATATAGGACTGTAAACGATTTAACAAAGCGGCAGAAGAAAAAATAGAAAAAAATGTTGCAAATTTGCAATTGATTTAGAAAAATCAGTACTATGATTGGCTTAAATATAGCAATTCAAGATTTGGCACAACTTTTGCTAAAATCTAGATTGAGGGAACATAATACATGATTCACAAGATTTAAACAATTTGATACAATATTCGTACAAAGGTGGAAAGGACAAATGCTAAAAACTGTTAACTATGTTAAATACTTAACAATTTCATGATATCATATTTTATTGGTTTGTTAAATTCACAAATATTAATTCTATATAATTAAGGGGGCGTAAAAAATGAAATTTGATTTAATACCTTTTTTAACTAATCCATTTGTTCCTATGTTTTTAGCCGTGGTTACTGGTTTGCTAGTAGGTAGGATTAAAATTGGAAAATTTAGTTTTGGACAATCGGGAGCTTTATTTACTGGAATAGTAATTGGGTGGTTGTTTTATTCGAAGTACTGTATTCCATTTATGTTAGACCCTCATGATGTAAAAAAAGGTTTAATTGCAGGAGCTCCAAAATATGCGCAGACTTACCTAACTAGTGGAGTGGTGCCTGCATCCTTTTTTACACTTACACTGATTCTTTTTATTGCAGCAGTTGGACTACTTGCAGCAAAAGATTTAGCAAAGGTTATTAGAAAATATGGAGCTAAATTTATTGTACTTGGTGCTGTAATAACTGGAACAGGTGCTTTAATGGTTTATCTAGCTACACTCATATTTCATGGACAAAACCATTTTGCAGTATCTGGAGTTTATACTGGAGCTTTAACTAGTTCACCAGGACTAGCAGCAGCTTTAGAAGCCACTGCTAAGTTTGGTAAGGAAGCACAAGCACAAGTTGGACTTGGGCATGCTATTGGATATGCACCAGGAGCATTTATGATAATTCTTGTTATGAATCTTTTCCCTATTATATTTAAAATTGATATAGAAAAGGAAAAAGAAAAATTTAGAGCAGAAATGGGATCACTTGGTGAAAAAGAAGTAAAGGATAAAAACATTAAAGAAGTAAGTATGGATGTTATTTCATTTTTCACAGTATGTTTGGTTGGATACTTTGTTGGTTCAATAAATATTTATCTACCATTTGTTAAGTGGATGAGTTTGGGATCAACTGGAGGCGTACTCATAATGTCATTATGGCTTGGTCATATCGGCAAAATTGGACCTCTAACTTTTAGAATGAACACAGCAGTGCTATCAGCAATAAGAGATGTTTCTCTTTCTCTATTCTTGGCTATTGTAGGACTTGAATATGGATATGAAACTATAAGTGCACTTGGTGGAAGTGGTGCAACACTTGCAGCTATTGCATTTGGAGCTGGTCTAATTGCAATGACGGTTGGTTATCTTGTAGGAAGATATATATTTAAAATGAACTGGATAATTCTTGCCGGAGCTATGTGTGGCGGTGCAACAAGTACACCAGGTCTTGGAGCTGCAATCGAATCTACGAAGACAGATGAAGTTGCTGCTGGTTATGGTGCATGCTACCCATTTGCGCTCTTATGTAAGGTAATATTCGTAATAATACTTCATAAAGTAACATAGATATTGTAGGGCATACTAAAAAACGACTAATACTAATTAAGAATATTTAAGATAAACTTTATTATTGACAAGGGAAATGTAAAGAATTATAACAAAAGGAATAATGCAATGTGTTGCATTATTCCTTTTATTAATTTAAGATAGGTGGCAACATCATTATATACGAGTGCTATTGAAAATTAATTAGTTGTTCAGTTGCCTTTTGTCTATGCATCTTCCTTAGGTAGTAAAATAAGACTTACCGAATATGGAGGTATATGTAATAGAATACTATGGACATTATTCTTGTAAATTAAATAAAAACAAAGTAAAATAAGGATATAATATTATGTATTTAGTGAGATAAGCCATAATAGCTATAACATATTAAAATTAATAGAAGGGAGGAGTATAAATAATGTTTGAGATGAAGGAAAAATATAAAACATTTAATCTTAAAATAGATACAGAGCATGAAAAACTTTTTGAAATAGGCGAAAGAGCTTATCAATTGTTAATAAATAAATATGATATGGATAAATATGATAAAATAGTAGAAGTTATTGAAGAATTAAAAGAGTATACAGTATATCATTTTAATGCTGAAGAAGAATATATGAAGAGTATAAATTATAAAAGATTATTTACCCAAAAAATAGACCATGCATTTTTCATTAATAAAATAGATGAAGTAAATTTAAATAAAGTCGATGAAAATCAAGATGAGGCTATAATGGGAATATTAACTTTTTTAAATGAGTGGCTAGTTAATCATATATTGGAAAAAGACTTACTTATAACAGCAAAATAAAAGCATCCTAAAAATTAAAAGAGAATCATCAAAATGAATCTCTTTTAATTTAATGTTATAATAAGTGGAGATTATACTAGATTTATTTCTTAAATAATAAAAAAGGGTGTAAAAATATATTACACACATTGACAAATCATAAAAAAAGGTGTATTTTATAATTATTGTTAGCACTCAACAACATAGAGTGCTAACAATATGAAAAAATAAAAATAACTGGTACGAAAGGGGAAATTTTAATTGGAAAAAAAGCAGTTTAAAACAGAGTCGAAAAGAATTCTCGATATGATGGTAAACTCAATATATACTCATAGGGATATTTTTTTAAGAGAACTTATATCTAATGCTAGTGATGCTATTGATAAAATTTATTATAAAACACTAGCAGATGATTCATTAACTTTTGAAAAAGATAATTATTATATTACAATAGCTAGTGATAAAGAAAATAGGATAGTGAAAATTTCGGACACCGGTATTGGAATGACAGAAGAGGAGCTTAGTGATAACTTAGGAGTTATAGCTAAGAGTGGATCTTTGGCTTTTAAAAAAGAAAATGAAATAAAAGATGGATACGATATAATTGGGCAATTTGGAGTAGGATTTTATTCCGCATTTATGGTAGCGGATAATATTACTGTAATAAGTAAAGTTTTTGGAAGTGATAAAGCATATAAATGGGAATCTACTGGTGCAGAGGGTTATACCATAGAACCTTGCGTAAAAGAAACTGTCGGTACAGAAATTACATTGAAAATAAAAGAGAATACAGAAGATGATAATTTTGACGAATTTCTTGATGAAAACGGACTTAGATCTGTTATAAAGAAATATTCTGATTTCATTAGATATCCAATTAAAATGAATGTAAGTCAGTCAAGACTTAAGGAGGGTAGTGAAGCAGACTACGAGGACTTCGTTGAGGAAAAGACAATAAATAGTATGGTTCCTATATGGAGAAAGAATAAAAGCGAACTTACTAATGAAGATTATGATAATTTCTATGCTGAGAAGCACTATGGCTTTGACAAACCAGCAAAACATATTCATATTAGTGTTGATGGTTCTATAAGCTATAATTCTATTTTGTACATTCCAGAAAAAACTCCTTATGATTTCTATACAAAAGAATATGAAAAAGGGTTAGAGTTATATTCAAGTGGAGTTTTAATTATGGAAAAATGTGCAGATTTATTACCAGACTATTTTAGTTTTGTAAAAGGAATAGTTGATTCAGAAGATTTGTCACTTAATATTTCTAGAGAGGTATTACAGCATGATAGACAACTTCAACTTATAGCTAAAAATATTAAAACTAAAATTAAAAATGAGTTAGATGGTCTACTTAAAAATGAAAGAGAAAAGTATGAGGTATTTTATAAATCATTTGGAAGACAATTGAAATATGGAATTTATTCTGATTTTGGCAGCAATAAAGAAACATTACAAGATTTATTAATGTTTTACTCATCAAAGGAGAAAAAAAATGTTACGCTTGATGAATATGTTTCTAGAATGCCAGAAGATCAGAAATATATATATTATGCTTCAGGAGAATCAAATGAGAGAATAGAGAAATTGCCACAAATTGAAATGGTATCAGATAAAGGATTTGAAATTTTATATTTCACAGATGAAGTAGATGAATTTGCTGTGAAAATGATTATGAAATATAAAGAAAAGGAATTTAAATCTGTATCAAGTGGTGATTTAGGAATAGAGACAGATGATACAGAAAAACCATCAAGCACTGATGATAAAGAAAATAAAGAATTATTTGAGCATATGAAAACTGTTTTGTCAGGCAGAGTTAAAGATGTGCGCGCATCCAAACGACTTAAAAATTACCCAGTATGCTTATCTAATGATGGAGAGCTTACAATAGAAATGGAAAAAACATTAAATTCTATGCCTAACAACGAAAATGTAAAAGCAGACAAGGTTTTAGAAATAAATATAAATAATGATATGTTTAAAGTACTTAAAGAGTCTTTTGAAAAAGATAAAGAAAAATTAGATTTATATACCAATATATTATATAATCAGGCGCTACTTATCGAAGGATTACCGATTAATGATCCGGTAGAATTCACAAATAATATATGTAAAGTCTTGATATAAGTAAACTACAGTAAAAATCCAATATATTTATGAGCCATAAATGGACAATAGTTCATTTATAGCTCATTTTTACTAGTAAAGAGGTAGTTGTTAAATATCCCTATAAAACATTACAAAGGGGGGAAATACTTATTATAAAACTCATCGCAACTGATATGGATGGTACATTATTAAATGATAAGGGAAAAATAAACGAAAAAATATTTGGTTTAATACATGCACTTAATGAGAAGGATATAAAATTCGTAGCAGCAAGTGGCAGATTTTATTCTCAGCTGAGTAAAAATTTTAAAAATGTAAATACAGATATGATATTCATTGCTCATAATGGAGCTCTTATTAAATACAATAACAAGGGAAAGACCCTATATTCAAACAGTATTGATAAAGAGAAGGTAGAATATGTAATAAATCTAAACCTAAAATTAAGAGAGGAATTATTTTTAGCTGGAGAAAATGAGGCATATATAGTTAATCCTTCAGAAGGTATGCTACATGAATTTACATTTGTTGAGGTGCCTATAGTAGCAGTGAATACTTTTAGTGAAATAAAAAGTCCGATATACAAAATTACTTATTATATGGCGGGTGGCGTAAGCGCATCTATGGTAGATTATCTAAAGGAAAAATTAGATGGTAAGCTCGAAGTTGTTGTATCTGGGGATAAGTGGATAGATATAATGAATAAAGGTACAAGTAAGGGAAATGCTATAAAAATACTTCAAGAAAAATTTCAAATAAATCAAAGCAGCACAATGGTTTTCGGAGATTATTATAATGATTTGACTATGTTTAAAGCAGCGCATTATAGTTATGCAATGAATAATGCCCCAGAAGATGTGAAAAAACATGCTAATTTTATTGCGAAAAGCAATAATGAAGATGGAGTTTATAATGTGTTAGCTTCTTTATAGAAATCTTAAAGTAGACGGAAAACCGAAATAGTGTAAATTATTGCTATTTACATAAGTATGTTATAAAAAAAGGAGAGATAAAATGATTACTATAGTTGCAAAAAATTCAATAAAGCAGGGAAAAGTAGAAGAATTCAAAGCTTTGGCAGAAAAACTTATTAATGAAAGCAGAAAAGAAAGTGGAAATATATCATACAACCTATATGAGGATTCTAAAAATTGCAATATATTAACATTTATCGAAGAATGGGAAAGTCAAGATGCTATTAATATTCATTTTAACTCGAAACATTTTACTTCCATTGTTCCAAAATTTCAGGAACTTGGACAGAGTCAGTCTGAAATTAATTTATATAAAAAGGTGTAAATTGAAATAATGAGTTTGGTAATAAATAAGATAGTAGTAGAAATACAAGGAGGTTTTATTAATGAAAGTTATTGCTTTTAATGGTAGTCCCAATAAAGAAGGAAATACTTATCATGCACTAAAAATGGTTACAAATGAGCTTGAAAAAGAAGGTATTGAAACAGAAATTATTCATGTGGGTAACAAGTCAATTAGAGGGTGTATTGCCTGTAATCAATGTGCAAAAAACAGAAATGAGAAATGTGTTCTTCCAGGGGATGAAGTTAACGATTGGATTCAAAAGATAAAAGGTGCGGATGGAATAATATTAGGGTCTCCTGTTCATTATGCAGCACTCAGCGCAACTATGAAATCATTTTTAGATAGAGCATTCTATGTTGCAGGTAATAATGGCGGAATGTTAAGACATAAGGTAGGTACATCTGTTGTTGCTGTAAGGCGAACAGGGGGAATTCCAACATTTAATCAGCTAAATAATTACATCAGTTATTCGGAAATGTTGATGCCAACTTCAAATTATTGGAATGTTATTCACGGCACAAGGCCAGGTGAAGTTTTACAAGATAAAGAGGGTGTGCAGATTATGAGAGTGCTTGGGAAGAATATGGCATGGCTTATGCAATTAGTTGAAAACGGAAAAGAAAATGTTAAAGCACCAGAGAAAGAAAAAAAAATATTAATGAATTTTATTCATTAATATAGTATTTTATAAAAGAAATAAGAAATATACAAGATTTTGCAGAACAAAAAAAAATATTAACGACTTTCATTCTGAAGTCGTTAATATTGTAGCACCTCAGGTGATGATTTGATGATATATAAATTTCAAATATCAAAAGTATAGAATAAAAACTAGCTTTCTAGGATAATCTAATCCTAGAAAGGGGAGTTTTTAATGCCAAATAAAGCAACAAAAATGAATATACAGCATGACTTAAACAAGAAACATAATAAGCCGGGAATTAAGGATGCTGAGGGTGAACCAGTTAATAATAAACCAATTAAAGAAGCTAAACATACATTTCGTTAAAGAAAGAGCCATTTACTAAATAGAGTATGATAAATAGCGAATAGATAGTTTGAAATAACTATCTATTCGCTATTTTTTTATGTTATAAAATTATTTAGTAGGTCTATTTCCTCGAAATCCATAATTAGTCGAGACTGTTCTTCCAATACTATTAATCTTACCTGTTATGCAGGTGCGGCAATGAGCTGGAGTATCCCCGGTACAAATCTTACCTGGATATAGTGCATAATATTTTCTGTATTCGCCTTCAGTAACATTAGGCATAACTACATTAGCTCCACTTTGCAGGGCCATTAACCTTCCGTTTTTATTTAGGGACTCCATAGCCGTTGTTGCAGGTATGTTAATGTCAGGTAGGAGCAAACGAGTTATTGCCATAACTTTTAGTGACATAGTTAAGTCCCTTCCCTTTGCATTTGCAAGTGGGGTGTCTTCATTTGGAATAAAAGGACCTATGCCTAACATGTCAGCATTTATTTCTTTGAAAAATAATATGTCATCAGCATATGATTCTATAGTTTGATTTGGGAGCCCGACCATAACACCTGTTCCAACTTCAAATCCTAATTGCTTTAGATTTTTCAAGCAATTGAGTCTGGTTTCGTAACTCATTCCTGGATCTAGTTCCTCATACAATTTTTTATCTGTTGTCTCAATTCTTAGAAGGTATCTATCAGCACCAGCATCTCTATAAGCTTTATATTCATCATAGTTTTTTTCACCTATGCTTAAAGTGAGGGCTAAATCTAATGATTTTATACTCTTTATTATTTTGACAATTCTATCTTTTGTGTAATAATCATCTTCACCACCTTGAAGAACTATGGTTTTATAGCCAAAAGACTTAGCTTTAGTGGCATAGTCTAAGATTTGTTCCTGCGTTAATCTATATTTAACTAAATTTTTATTATCGCGCCTGAGGCCACAGTAAAGACAATTATTTTTGCATATATTAGTAAATTCAATAAGACCTCTAAGTTGAACTTCATCGCTTACATATTTTTTTCGAACTTCATCAGCAGCGTTAAATAGTTCTTGGTTTATATCATTACAATTCAAAAGCGAGATGATTTCTTCTTTACTTAATTTATGTTCTGTTTTTGCCTTGTCTATTAATTCTAACAATTTAATCATTATATTGCACCTCCTAGTATTTATACTTATAATTATTTAGAATACTAAATAATTATAAAGTATTTTGTCACTAACGTATAGTGTTAAGACTATCATAATATTATATGAATTATATGTAAATATAAAGTAAAGAAATATTAAAATATATTTCTGAATTAAGAGCCATACTAGTTAAATAATTGATATTAATGTAAATTAATGATTTTCGAAAAAATTAACATCTAAATTATTGACTTAGGCAAAACTGGGTGCTAACCTTAAAATAGGTTTAATTGTATGCTATTGAAATTAAAGAAATAAGAATTAAGGAGAGAACATTTATGAATAAAGTCGAAATTTATACAAGTAATACTTGTGGGTTTTGTCATTTGGCTAAGGAATTTTTCGAAGAAAATAACATTGAATATATAGAGCATAATATCTCTGAAAATTTAGAAGCAAAAAAAACACTTATAAAAAAAGGCTATAGATCAGTACCAGTAATAGATATAAATGGAGAAGAAATGGTTGGTTTTGATAAGGCAAAAGTTGTTGCTAAATTAGGTATATGAAACAAAAAATAATGATATAAAAAGGGAGTTAGTACTTTAAATAGAGTATTAACTCCCTTTTTATTAATATGAAATGTCGTTAAACATTTAAAATCAAATAAAAATGTTGACATGTACAATGTTAACTGATAGAATAGGTAAAGTAGTCACTTGATGACGAATAAATAATATAAATTGGTCTTTGAAAATTAAACAGAGAAATAGGTAAAGATAGCGAAATAATATTTCGCTAGATCAGTTAATTACTTTAGTAAAAGTAATATTTAGTCGTAAGACTAAAAGTATGTAATGAGCTTGCGAAGCAACTTAACAGTTGTCGCAGATTATTCATTTCAAATAAAAAGTGTAAACTTTTAAATTGAGAGTTTGATCCTGGCTCAGGACGAACGCTGGCGGCGTGCCTAACACATGCAAGTCGAGCGATGCGATCCTTCGGGGTCAATTAGCGGCGGACGGGTGAGTAACACGTGGGTAACCTGCCTCAAAGAGGGGAATAGCCTCCCGAAAGGGAGATTAATACCGCATAATATGTTTTGGTCGCATGATCGAAATATCAAAGGAATTTTCTTTTGAAAATTCCACTTTGAGATGGACCCGCGGCGCATTAGCTAGTTGGAGAGGTAACGGCTCACCAAGGCAACGATGCGTAGCCGACCTGAGAGGGTGATCGGCCACATTGGAACTGAGACACGGTCCAGACTCCTACGGGAGGCAGCAGTGGGGAATATTGCGCAATGGGGGAAACCCTGACGCAGCAACGCCGCGTGAATGATGAAGGCCTTCGGGTTGTAAAGTTCTGTCTTCTGGGACGATAATGACGGTACCAGAGGAGGAAGCCACGGCTAACTACGTGCCAGCAGCCGCGGTAATACGTAGGTGGCAAGCGTTGTCCGGATTTACTGGGCGTAAAGGATGCGTAGGCGGACATTTAAGTCAGATGTGAAATACCCGAGCTTAACTTGGGTGCTGCATTTGAAACTGGGTGTCTAGAGTGCAGGAGAGGTAAGTGGAATTCCTAGTGTAGCGGTGAAATGCGTAGAGATTAGGAAGAACACCAGTGGCGAAGGCGACTTACTGGACTGTAACTGACGCTGAGGCATGAAAGCGTGGGGAGCAAACAGGATTAGATACCCTGGTAGTCCACGCCGTAAACGATGAATACTAGGTGTCGGGGGTCGAACCTCGGTGCCGCAGTTAACACAATAAGTATTCCGCCTGGGGAGTACGATCGCAAGATTAAAACTCAAAGGAATTGACGGGGGCCCGCACAAGCAGCGGAGCATGTGGTTTAATTCGAAGCAACGCGAAGAACCTTACCTAGACTTGACATCCCTTGCATAGCTCAGAGATGAGTGAAGTCCTTCGGGACAAGGTGACAGGTGGTGCATGGTTGTCGTCAGCTCGTGTCGTGAGATGTTGGGTTAAGTCCCGCAACGAGCGCAACCCTTATCATTAGTTGCTACCATTAAGTTGAGCACTCTAGTGAGACTGCCCGGGTTAACCGGGAGGAAGGTGGGGATGACGTCAAATCATCATGCCCCTTATGTCTAGGGCTACACACGTGCTACAATGGTGAGTACAAAGAGATGCAAGACCGCAAGGTGGAGCCAAACTCAAAAACTCATCCCAGTTCGGATTGTAGGCTGCAACTCGCCTACATGAAGCCGGAGTTGCTAGTAATCGCGAATCAGCATGTCGCGGTGAATACGTTCCCGGGCCTTGTACACACCGCCCGTCACACCATGAGAGCTGGTAACACCCGAAGTCCGTGAGATAACCGTAAGGAGTCAGCGGCCGAAGGTGGGATCGGTGATTGGGGTGAAGTCGTAACAAGGTAGCCGTAGGAGAACCTGCGGCTGGATCACCTCCTTTCTAGGGAGTAGAT
>DATCHW010000203.1:0-2947 GCA_036508135.1 Ignavibacteria bacterium | reverse complement strand
GGTCATCGGGGTGGACGAACTCAATAAAAGGTAAGGACAGCAACTTATCCATCGGATATCCGAGCGTCTTCACCCATGCCGGATTCAATCGTTTGAAATAGCCGTCGAACCCAATGAAACTTATCATCTCCGGCGAGGCCTTGAACAGACTGTCCAGTTCTTTCCTACTTTGGCGTACTGCATCTTCCGCCTGTTTGCGCATAGTCACGTCCACAAAAAAAACCACGCTGCACTTTCGTCCATTGATAATGGTGGGATTACCAGCAATATCAGCATAGAAAACCGTGCCATCTTTTCGCAGACACGGAAGAGTGGAAGACATCACTTTATTCTCTCGCATCAGAGACTCAAAATCGGATATCACTAAGTCCATTGAGTCCTTTGGGTGAAGATCTGGTATGGTCAACTGTAGGAACTCTTCATCTAAATATCCGAATATCCTGCAGATAGTTGGATTAAAATATAAAACCCGATGAGTTTCAATGTCGGCGGCTAAGATGCCAAGTGTACTTCCCTCAAACAGCACACGGTACTTTTCTTCCGACTCACTCAACGCTTCCTCCGCTCGCTTGCTCTCGGTGATGTCTTTATCGTATAATGCCTTTAAGTAATTATTCTCATACTGTAATTCCTGTAACTCTTTTATTAATTCTTCTTTAGTTTTGGACTGGTAGGTCATCATATTATTTTTTTCAAAATAGGAACATCTTCTAACTTTAGGGCGGCGTTTTTCTAAATTTCTGTTTCCCTAAATGTATCGGCAACTATTTCATATCGGTCAAAAGTCACACTACTGGGTCGGACTTTGTAGTCTTGCGCTATTTCTATTGACATATCAATTTTACCGTTGCTTAGTTTCACTGTGAAGTCAAAGTTTTCATTTATATAGTGTCCCTGATAAGACCCAATTTTGGGATTAATTGTCCATGCAAGATAAGTTATACCTTTTACACCATTTGTATGTGAGTTCGATTTATACATTTATTGTTTTAACCTCTTTTCTAAGATATTGTTGAAAGCTACTTTCCAAAAATCTATGGTATATTTTCAAAAAAATATCTTTTATTAATCAATTAGATACTCTCGTCAATTTATCAATAAAAATGTGACCTAAGTTTTTCAGCAGACCCTATTTATTGCTTTAATTTAAAAAATAAAGCCAATATTACAAGTGGAACAATACCGATTAAAAGATACTGTATAAACTTATCACGTTTTGCTTTTTGAATTACAAAATATTCATAATCAGTTAAAATGCTTGCATTTGGGTTCCATTTTTCATAATTGGCATACTGTTGATTGGTCAAAAGCTTTAGGTTGTTAATTTCAAAATATTTTTCTGTGTTTGAATTCAGACATTTAGCTAAAACTTTGTCTTTCTTAATTTTAAGAGGGATAATTCCCCGAGCACAATTAGGTTGACTACCATTAGTATATTTTACTTTAAGAGTCTTGCCCAGTTTTTGTGCATCAATTAGTATCTGTTTTTTTTCATAACTTAAATGTGGTATAATTTAGAATACAAAAATAAATATTGAGGTACAAATGTAGAGATACTTCTATGTTTATCTGATACTAATGTACATGATTTATTCAATTTACCCCCGACTTTGCGTTCCAAATCAGACTTTGAGATCCTTCCAATTTTAGCTACCGCAAAGTCTTTATTCGTTTGACGATCTGCTGTGATTAACATTTTAACTTGAAATTTGTTATCACCTTTTCGTTTAGAACCTCCTTGTACACGAGAGTATTTAAGTCCTTTTCTCCCTTTTTGACTGTATAAAAACCAAACATCATCAATCTCGGTAATTCCATTAAACTCCTTAGATTCTGAATTTAAACTACTAAGAATCTTATGCCTCCAATCAAATGAAGTCTTTATTGAAATGCCAATTTTTTTTGCCATTGTATGAATCGTAGAATATTGCTCAAACATTAGTTTTCTATAATTCTCAAACTTATCCATTTTTTTTATCCCATGGAAACACGACCCGGAAATACTTGTAAATGTTTTATGGCATGCTTTACATTTACATCGTTGTTGGACACATCGATGACCATTTTTACTCAAAAAAACTGATGAACAATATGGACAACTTTCAACAGTAGCTTCCTTAGGGAGCTCATTGTTAGAATTATTCACTACATAAAACCTAAAAATTGTTTCTAAAAGATGGGGATGTTCGAAGGCTTACGCTATATTCATCAAAATGATATTAACCAAAATGAAATACCAATACTCACTTCTTCTTGCTCTTTCGCTGAACACTGCGTATTTTGCAAATGCAGTTAAGTACCATTTTATATTTCATATTTTTAAAATTTTCACCTACTCTCAAGCCTTTCGGCATCTGCTCCTTACTCTTTTAGAATTTTCAAGTTCTTCCATGTTTATTTTCTTCATTATCGGGTACAAAAAAAGCGTGGAACATTCAACCGTATCACATCCTTGAGACCCTCGACAGCCCAGTACAAGTAATAAGTTAAAGCCCACGCCGTTTGACGCAGGCGTTTACTAACTTATTCTATTGTACTGTTGAAAGTGTCGAGGTTTCAAGAACAGAATAAAAGCTAACGCTTTTGATAATATGTAATGCAATTGTCTCAACAATTGACTCAATAATTCTATAAGGTGCAAATATAAATATATTTTTACAAATTCGAATAAAAGAAGATGTTTTTATTAAAATTGTTTTAGTTATAAATTTATTTGATTATACAACTTTTAAAAATATTTTAAAGAAACCCAAAACAACAATTATTTCATGGAATATTTTCAGTTGTTTTTTATGTCTCGAAATTCCTGTCATCCAATATGAAACTGTGTTTTTCTGACCTCAGAATTAGAGCGAAATAAATAAATATCTGCAAAATAATTTTCATCTTCGAAATTTAGGTGTTACATTTGCACCTGAAATATAAAAGGGGTGTCTAAACAAACAGA
>DATCHW010000202.1:0-1856 GCA_036508135.1 Ignavibacteria bacterium | reverse complement strand
AACAAACAATAAATCAAATGAATAATTTATTTAAAGGATTAATATCAGGATACGGAGCTTATAAATTAGGCGGAGGCTGTTTAGGTACCATTGTAGTTTTTGTGGTCATCTGGCTTTTACTTGGGCAATGTAGCTAGAAACTCTCGGTATGTCAGAACAAAAAAACGCCGCTAGCGCAGGTCTGTGACCTGTGCTTCTTTACTGTTTTTATTGGCACGGGTTACAAACCCGCGCCAGCAGGGGAAAATGTGTGAATGATATAAATATATTCAGGAATTATGTAACACTTTCCAGATTCAAAGTACTCACCTTCGTTGCGTGAATTTTTTTTTCGCAAATAAAAATTATAATCATGAAAACACTACAAAAAATTACAATGCTAATTGCTTTAGTTGCTCTGTTCGCATCCTGTCAATCCAACATAAATGTAAACAAAATTCTTTCAAATCAGGATACAAAAAAGGCAATCATGGACACAATTGCTAATAATAGTAATCTGTCAAAAGAAATGATGGAGACTATGATGAATAGTGAAAATAGTAAAATGATGATGCAGGGAAATGAAAAGATGAAAGGATTTAATAGTAACATAGAAAAGGATGCTCTGAAAAATGAGAATTTCAGAAAAGTATTATACACAAGTAAACATCTTCAGCTTGTGCTTATGAGTTTAAAACCGGGTGAAGATATTGGTGAAGAAACTCATCCCAATATTGATCAGTTTTTCCGGTTCGAAGGTGGAAAGGGCAAATGCATTATTAATGGAAATGAATATATGGTGGAAAATGGTGATGTTATTGTTATACCTGCAGGTTCTAAGCATAATATAATAAATACAGATGCTGTAAAAGAACTAAAAATGTATACAATCTATGGCCCTCCTAACCATAAAGACGGCCTCATAAATGCAACAAAAAAAGACTCTAAAAAGAATGATGTGAAATTTGACGGAAAAACAACGGAATAAATCGCAGTAATCTTTAGAAATATAGATAAAGCATGTCTAAAGACACTAAAATAATATGGCTCACTAAGCCGAAAGATGATGATTATCAGGCATCGTTGTCTTATCTTGGTTTAATATTCGGCAATAAAAGCGCGAAAAAATTGGTCAAGGCACTTAGGAAAGCATCGATGACATCATTTAAGGCGAAAGATATATTCCGATCATCGGGTTTATCATTACTTGGCATAAGTAACGGACACGTTGAAAAAAATACTAAAAAATTACAGTCTGGAATTAGATTGCCACCGGTTCTTTTGGTTCGCGATGACCGTCAACGGCGGTTAATAATAGCGGACGGATATCATCGGTTGTGTTCGGTCTATTTAATTGATGAAGATGCGAATATTCCATGTAAAATTGTTTAATTCCCGGGCATGAAAATGCTGGCAAGTACTATAAAGAGAGAATGTTAAGTTTTATTTTCCAAATAAAGGTTGGTTGTTCTAAATACCATAAACATTTTTTAAGTTGATCCATAGGGCCGTGTAACGATTATTTTTATTTCAGGTTTGCCTGGAAATATATTTTCGTCTTAAAACATCTCAAGCATAAAGGAAGCAAACTATCCTAAGATGT
Organism: Ignavibacteria bacterium; assembly: GCA_036508135.1. GTDB lineage: Bacteria > Bacteroidota > Ignavibacteria > Tepidaquicellales > Tepidaquicellaceae > DATCHW01. The sequence goes on along the minus strand of DATCHW010000202.1, from coordinate 274 downwards.
ATGAATGATGTAAATCTTTTAAACATATGAAAGATGAACTGGTTTTATCAATTAATAGGTGAGGGAAACGATCCAAACCCTTATCAAATGGCAATTCGGGCATTTATAGTATTTATAATAGCCCTTGTATTCCTAAGACTCTCAGGGAGGCGGACATTCGGAATGTTTTCTCCGTTTGACAATGTAATCAGTGTTTTATTGGGAGCAGTATTAAGTAGGGCTGTTATTGGGGCATCCCCATTTTTTTCAACCATTATTGCAGCACTTGTAATTG
>DATCHW010000201.1:0-1168 GCA_036508135.1 Ignavibacteria bacterium | reverse complement strand
GTACCATTAATACTTATTTTCAAGCCTAATATATTGTAAAAGAAACCGTATGGATTCAATCCATACATACATACACTTCTAAGAAAATCAATGAAGGGGATAGTGCATTTAACTCATTTATAACTCATTTCTTTTTTATATTCATCTCTAATCATATCATACTACACTTATTATTCAAAGAAGTTCAACCAATTGATAATCCGACTTTCTTCTTTATTTCTATTACCTTTCTTTTTTTTGTTGCTTTTATACTCGTTTACCTTATTCTTTAGTCAATCCATTTTAAGAGTGCATGTATGTATGGATTGAATCCATACGGTTAGGTATTATGTTATCGTTTTTAGGTTTATACACTATCCTAATGTCTCGATTGCCATGCTTTTTCTTGTCAAGACTGATAAGATCTGAAAACATCTTTTTTGCTTTTTCAACGATATCCTTCTTTGCCTGCCTGGGATTTTGAATATCATTTAATCTATATGCCTCTGTAATTTCATATTTCAAAAACGGTTCCGTTGCAAAAAAATTATGAAAGGGATTTACTGAAATAATAGAAATGTAGGAGTATATGTGGTTCCGTTGCAAAAAAATTATGAAAGGGATTTACTGAAATAATAGAAATGTAGGAGTATATGTTATGCCAGTAAATTCCTTTAAATGGAAGCATTATGCAGGAGAGATTATCTTATTAAACGTGAGATGGTACTTAAAATATGCATTAAGTTATCGGAATTTAGAGGAAATGATGGCAGAAAGGGGAGTAAAAGTCGACCATACAACAATCATGAGATAGGTACATCAATACTCACCTGAAATAGAAAAGAAGGTGCGTAAATACTTAAAACCAACAAATGATTCTTGGAGAATGGACGAAACTTACATTAGAGTGAAGGGTAAATGGAAATATCTTTACAGAGCAGTTGATTCAAATGGAAACACTATCGATTTCATGTTAAGTGCAAAGCGAAATAAAAAAGCTGCAAAGAGATTTCTTAAAAAAGCTTTGGGTTCAAAACACAATCAAATTCCAAGAGCAATAACAGTTGATAAGAATCCAGCTTATCCACCTGCTATAGATGAACTAAAAAATGATAGAATACTACCTCAAAACGTAAACCTTCGGCAAATTAAGTATTTGAATAATATTGTAGAACAGGATCATAGATCT
>DATCHW010000200.1:0-1894 GCA_036508135.1 Ignavibacteria bacterium | reverse complement strand
ATTTTTTAACAATATCTGTAAAAAATGATTCAAAATGCTCGGCTGTCAGGCGGTTGACTCTGAAGTGACTGATGGTGGTATCATCGGGAACCGGATCATTGATGCCCAGGTTTAAAAACCATCTGAACACAATATCTGTCTGGGCTCGCTTAGAAACTTGGACGTCGGAAAGACGATACAAGTATTCAAGGAGAAATATTTTGACCATCATCATAGGGTCTTTGGATCCCCGGCCAATGGCGCTGTATTGTTCCTTCACAATGTCATAAACAAAAGAAAAATCAATGATCGATTCTATTTTTACCAATAAATGATCTTTAGGTATGAGCTTCTCAAATATCATATGGTCAAACACATCCAACTGTCCATTATTTTTCTTTAACATTGGCCTGATACCTCTTTTTGCCTATTTTTAATAGTTTTAATGGTATAATTCACACAATGAAACTGGTTGATATTATAGCTTGGATATTTATACAATAATTTGCGCAAATATAAATTTGAGTTTGTTTTTCGGAGGTTTCCCTGTCACCTAACTTATTTAGGTGGTAACCCCTTTAGCCTGTATCTATACCTTTAGTGAGGTACTATAGTGTCCCCTAAGTCAAGACAAATTTTTTACAGGAGCAGCCTCTATCCTTCAGAAATTCTTACATGACAATAATTCAAGGGAAGCTACAACCGTTAAGCCATGATGAGAAACTCCGCATACATAGAAAAAATTTAATATTACTGCTATACAAAGACATTTCTAAAGGCGAGACTTTAAAAATTGAACACAATAACACTACAATGAACAATTCTGTAAAATAAATGAACTAAGCAGATAATTCCCAGAACCTGTCCACAGGTTCCTCTGGCGTTCCCTGATAAGTTAAATAAGTTAAGTGGCTGGCACCGTATCTTTATGCATGATTAAATATTTACACCGTATCCTTATGCATGATTAAATATTTATGTATTATTATGAAAACGTTTATATCAATTAAATAATATTGTATAATGATGTTAATAATTTTAATGGAGAGGAGGTATGAGTGGATTTAATTGATATTCAAATCCTCAAGCTATTGCAGGAAAATGCAAGGACTACCGCATCGGAAACTGCCAGGAGGGTGAACTTGTCTGTTCCAGCAATCAGTGAACGTTTAAAAAATTAGATTCTTCCGGGTTTATTCAAAAATACACCATTATTCTGTGTGCCAGGAAGTTAAAGAAAAATAATTTTGCCAATATGTTTATTTCTCTTAAACATCCCAATTATATTGAAGGCTTCGTGGAATTGGTAAAGAAAGAACATGAACTAATTGAATGTAATTACCTGGCCGGAGTACTATGATTATTTGATTAAAATTATTACTGAAGATACACAAAGTCTGGAAAAGATTCTCAACCGCATTAAAGCAGTTCCAGGTGTACAAAAGACGAAAACGATTGTAACCTTATCCACTATTAAAAATACTTACTCCATTTCACCATATGGAGAGATGGAATGAGTGTAAAGCATTCTTTAAGAAAATAAAATAAAAAACAGGAGGTTTTCTATCATGATTATAGGTATCCCAAAGGAAATTAAAAATAATGAATCTCGAGTGTCCGTAACACCAGCCGGTGTGCATGCGTTAGTATTGGATGGTCATCGCGTTCTTATCGAAACTGGTGCAGGCATTGAAAGTGGCATCGAAGACAGAGAGTATGCAGCAGAAGGAGGTGTTATCTATCAATACGCTAAAGAAGTATTTCAGGAATCAGATATTATCGTTAAGGTAAAAGAGCCCATTGAATCGGAATATGAACTGATGAAAGAGGGACAGATATTATTCACATATCTTCATCTTGCACCAAATCTGCCTTTGACTAATATATTAGTTAAGAAAAAAATTACGGCAATTGC
>DATCHW010000199.1:0-1743 GCA_036508135.1 Ignavibacteria bacterium | reverse complement strand
CCTTCTCTGAAAAAGAAAAAGAATTGATTTTTACCAGATTAAAAAACAGGATAAATAAAGAGAGTGACATAATACTTGTTTCACAATCAGAAAGAACACAGTTAATGAATAAAGAGGCAGTGGTTGATAAGTTCTACGATATTGTTTCAAAAGCGCTTACAATACAAAAAAAACGCCGATCGACCCGACCGACATTATCCTCAAAAATCAAGAGACTCGAAGGCAAAAGAAGCAGGGGGAAAATTAAGAAATTGAGAAAGGACTCGGGAGAGCCGGAATGAAGTTCAATAAAATTCATTTTTAAAACAGATTTAATTATGGCACGATTATTGAAAATCCCTATCACCAGAATTCTAATATAAAAAAAAACAACTTTAAAATTAATTCAAATGATAATTTTAAAGACGATTCGAAATATTAATATCAAAAAATTACCAATTTTATTTTTACTTTGCTTTTATTCAATAATCAAGGTAATGTATTATTAATCAATACTATATAATAGATGAAAATCAGACAGAATAAATCTATTGTTAATAAAATGCTAATAGTGTTAATATTTCTGGTAGTCGAATGATACATTGTATTTATAGATTATATATTTTCGTGGCTAATTATTTTAGATAAATAGTATTAATTTAAACTAAAAAACTTAAAAACAAAGGTGAAAATTTTCATCATCCGTTATGAACGCTAACAATAATGAGGCTACGACTCTCCACGGAGAGAGTCGCCTCGTGGGTTGCTCTTCTGATGAAGAGCCTGGCGCGAAAACCACGTTTTTTTCGCAAAACGAAATCCCAATTCCGTTAGTTAGCAACAGAAGTTCGGAGTTTATGCGCCGCTTCTTCCCCCTAACGACTATCGATTCCTGGAATGATTGGAAATGGCAACTTCGGAATGCTATCAACAGCATCGGAGATCTAAAGAAAATCATGAAATTATCCGACAAGGAGATTCTGGCTATTAATAATCTTAAAGGCCGTCTGCCACTCAGGATTACCCCCTATTTTGCTTCATTGATTTACGACAGTAAACCGGCGCACCCTTTGCGTCGTAATGTTATTCCTGTTGTGGAAGAATTACTTGAAACAAGTAGCGAACAGTCTGATCCTCTGCATGAAAAATCATTCTCCCCGGTTAAAGGAATTGTACACAGATACCCCGACAGGGTATTATTTACAGTTACCCAGGTCTGTTCAAATTATTGCAGATATTGTACGCGTTCTCATTCTGTTGGACGACTTGATAAACTTGGAAGGCAGGATTTTGAAAAAGCATTTAATTACATTTCCTCACATAAAGAAGTACGTGATGTACTTATAAGCGGTGGTGATCCACTGACATTAAGTGATGAGATTCTCGATTATATCCTATCAAATATCCGAAGTATTGAGCATGTTGAAATGATAAGAATCGGAACCAGAATTCCTGTGGTGCTTCCACAGCGAGTCACTGATAATTTGATAAATATTCTCAGAAAGTATCACCCGCTTTTCATCAGCTTGCATTTTTCGCATCCCGATGAGATAACGGCTGAATGTGCAAAAGCATGTAACAAACTGGCTGATGGAGGATTTCCTCTTGGAAGCCAGACAGTTCTTTTAAAAGGTATAAATGACAATGTTCCTACAATGAAGCAACTTATGCATAGATTGCTGAAGATAAGGGTAAGACCTTATTATCTTTATCAATGCGATTTAATACCCGGGTCGGGCCATTTCAGGACTACTGTTAAAAAAG
>DATCHW010000198.1:0-2604 GCA_036508135.1 Ignavibacteria bacterium | reverse complement strand
AATATCCACTAATTTTGAGTCTATCAACATAAGGGTTGTTTTTAAATGTATATTATTGTATTTGAGCGTCATAATATACAAACAACCCTTATATTTTCCAAATATTTCACCTCTTTTTTTATATCGAACTCAGGTTAATAGTTTTGCGATCTCTTCCTCATATTCTTTTAAACGGAATTTTACACCTCGTCCCGGTAAAATTGGAAGAGAATCTACCCCGTTTTTTAGTTTAGCAATCGAACCAACACTCTATGGTTCTGTAAATTAGTGCAATAACTTTTGATAGATCAGTAATCGTTCGTTTTTGATGACTTAAAAGCAAACAGTGACTACATATTCTGGTACTGTTATCAAGGGCGCTCTTTCAAAGCACCTCAAGTGCTTTTAACCTCATCTATTTATAGTATTACATATCTCATAATGAGATGTGCAATACTATTATTGAACATTGCCAAATAAATACAACATTATGTTATTTTTAATGCTGAGTTTAAAAGCGCATACTAAATTGAGTTAAATAAAGAGCCAAGACCACAAAAAAAACCCTGTAAACAAGGCTTTTTTCGGTTTTTCAGAAAAAAATATCATCTCCTTCTTTACCGGCATGTTCCAATTCTCTTTTGGATTTCTTTGCATTTTTGAAAGCTTTTTTGATTCTCTTTCAGCTTCTTCAGATTCTTCCTTTTTGGAAACGTAAAGGGTGTAGTCACGACCGAAATTATCAGCCTGTTTCATTTTTGTATTAGTTTTTATTCCCAAATAAACTAAGCAATAATCCTTTTTTTTTAATATATTCAGCTGCTGATTCTTTTGATAATACTTCGTGAATGGATGCCTTTATTTTCAATTTTTCATTTGGTTTATCAATCAACATTGTTTTGAGAAATTCCGCGGTATTTTCAGCAGTTTCTTTATCCTCAAAATACAAGTCAGTACTAATGTTTTTAAACTGGACGGATAATTGAAATACTTATTTCATTTTTTATTAAATTATTGCTGTCTAATAATTTCAAATGAACTTAGAATAACTGAAGCACATTTATTTTCCAACGTCAAATTTAAACTATTAAATTACTAGTGATGCGTTAATTTTTTAAATATTTGAATAAATAACTATATATTAATATATTACAGACGTTCTTTGATTTTTTTGATTTGAATTGACTTGTAGTTTTGCGCCTTAAAAGTGCAAGATTATAAATTCAGGAAAATATGTTTTCACCCAGCTATTACAATTTGTCAGCAAATATGAGTTTGAAAAGTGTGTCGAGCGTTTCAAAGGAGATTTCCATGTAAGGGATTTGAACTGTTGGACCCAGTTTATTCAACTTTTCTTTGGACAACTCACTTCCCGGAATTCATTAAGAGATATTTGTACTTGTTTGAAAGCCCATAAAAACAAACTTTATCATTTGGGCATAAAGCAAAATGTCAATCAATCTACCCTTTCACGTGCAAACGAACGAAGAGATTGGAGGATTTTTGCTGATTTTGGTGAGTATCTGATAAAACTGGTCAGACCACTATACGCAAACAGTCCAATCCCAAATATTGATATTGACAATGATATATTTGCCCTTGATTCAACTACCATATCTTTAAGCATTAAGCTCTTCAGCTGGGCAAAGGGTAAGTACTCCCGGGGAGCTGTAAAGATTCATACATTACTCGATTTAAGAGGAAGCATTCCTGCGTTTATATTTATCACAGATGGTAAATACCATGACAGCAATGTACTTGACATTATGGTTCCCATTCCTGAAGCAATATATCTGATGGATAAAGCGTATGTTGATTTTGCCGCTTTATACAATATTCATAGAGCAGATGCATTTTTTGTTACAAGAGCAAAAGTGACATTAGATTGCAGGATTGTTGAGTGCAATTACAACATTGATGAAAACACCGGATTAAGAAGCGATAAGACTATAAACCTAAATGGGTATAAGTCTAAAAAGCTTTATCCTGGAATGCTTCGACTAGTTGAATATTACGATGACGAGAAAAAAGTATTGCTTGTTTTCCTGAGCAATAACTTCGAAGTATCGGCAATGGAAATTGCTTATCTGTACCGTAACCGTTGGCAAATAGAAGTATTCTTTAAATGGATAAAACAAAACCTGACGATAAAGACACTTTGGGGTCACTCAGAAAATGCAGTAGCAATCCATATCTGGGTTGCTATCTGTACATACCTAATTATCGCATATGTCAAATATTCTCTCAAAAGCACGCTGTCTATTTATGAGATCATACAAATCTTAGGCATATCAGTATTCGACAAAGCAACCGTAAAGGAGCTAATTACTGAATTAGAAGTCAATCAAAATTTAAAAGAACAATATGATTTATTTAATGATCCATTTTAACGCATCAGTAGTACTCTTAAATTATTATTTAGTATGTACTTGTTAATACTTAAATAAAGTGCCGGCAAAGTGTATTAAAATACTATACCACTACTAACCTGAGTTCGATATAAAAAAAGAGGTGAAATATTTGGAAAATATAAGGGTTGTTTGTATATTATGACGCTCAAATACAATAATATACATTTAAAAACAACCCTTATGTTGATAGACTCAAAATTAGTGGATATTTTCT
>DATCHW010000197.1:0-1374 GCA_036508135.1 Ignavibacteria bacterium | reverse complement strand
ACAAAAAATCTGGCTTTTTTACAAAATCAGTGAAAACCTTCACAATTCGGAAAGTTAATCCATTTAATTAGGAAGAAAATGACACATAAAGGTGAAAAATATAGTGTCAAATTGAAGAAATATTATTTTTGCAACGGAACCAGTGCCCTTTACGAGCAAAACCGTGTTCACCATTTTGGAACATTCCCACAGCTGGAGGACCAAATGTGTGAATAGATTCCAGGCGTTGGAAAGTCTCCGGATAGAAATGACGCTCTTGTTTGGGCTCTCACAATGCTGGATTTAAATCCTTACGCTGGTGATTCTAGTGTTTCAAATTATGGTGAAGTCGGTTATGATTTCGCTTCTTCAAATGAGTATGACAATATTTGGGAAAACAAGTATGATCAAAACGATGTTTGGGAGAATTGAAGTTACCAAAGCTTCCACCATGGCTTTTTAGCTCCAGGCGCTTCAATTGTCTTCTGATTCTGTAAGTTGCAGTACTTCACCAACTGGATCAGAAAATCATCTATCCCCATTACGATTTCAAACATTTAACAGAAAAGTATTTTGAAATCGGAATGAAGCTAGATGATTTTCTGATCCAGTTGGTGAAGTACTGAAGTTGACTCCCCTCTTCTTTTCCTAAATAATATTCAGAATAATCTATTCTATATGTTTTATAAAATAGGAGATTATAGTTATATTGTAAATAAAAACCTCTACTCTTTAGATGTGCAGGGAGGTTCGGTCGCTCTTCCTGCAATCTGAAATCTTCTTTTCTTTCGTTACCAAATTAGAAATAATATTCAGAAGAATTAATTCTATAAGTTTTATAAACCATAGGTTGTAATTAAATTGTACCACATCTAGTAGATGCGCAGGGTGCGCAGGGAGTTTTGGGGAAGACTTCCTGCAATTCAAATCTTCTTTTTCTAATTGATGTTTCTTGATCCTCCAATACATTACCAAGTTTGGTTCTGTTGCAAAAATAATTTTTCTGTACTTTGAGGCTATTATTCTTTCCTTTAAATGCTATTTTAACCCAAATTTGATCACTCAAATTGCCTTATTGTGAAAGTGTTCAACGATTCTGTAAAATGTTCAGATTTTTTGCAACGGAACCCCTGCTGCACTCATAAATACAATTTTTGTGTTATGTTTCATGTTTTGATATCTCCGATTTATTAGATTTATCTGATATGTCTAAGATATCAAATTACTTAAACTTATTGGATATATTGTATATATTAGAAATCTTTAAGTAATTTAATGCATTAGTATAAAGTATGACTTTAGAAACAGGAGTCGCTAATTTAACCGTGGCAAAATCCGGTGCATTGAACTTGTATATCAAGAAAAGCACAGCTGAGAAGATCGGACTTAAAGAAG
>DATCHW010000196.1:0-2386 GCA_036508135.1 Ignavibacteria bacterium | reverse complement strand
TAGTTTTTCCTGAAAGCAGCAAATCGTCAACTCACTTTTTAATGAGACTCAGATATTACAAACGTAGTACGGTAATATCTGTAAGTCGAATTATCCCCGAAGCGAAGCGTAGCGGGATCAGAGACTCGAATTTAATGAAACTCAAATATTACAAATGAAATACCGTAATATTTGTTAGCTGAATTCATCCTGCGGCCAAAGGCTGTCAGGACTATCCCCTGCGCTTGCTGCGGGGTAAGCGAGCGAATATCGAATGATACTATTCCTTAAGAATCGAAGATTCTCCATGGCTTGACGCGGAGAGCTTCAATTGGTAATAAAATATTTAATAGTTGCAATGTTTCTAAGAAGTTGTATTATGACATGCAATTAATAAAAAAATAGTTAAATATTTACCGGTAATAGAAAAACTTATATTTAAAGGCCTGATTCGTGACAATTCCCTTTAAAAATATAAATTCTTGTTTTCCTTGACACAAAATTTTATTTTCCCTATATTCAGGCCATGCGAACACAATCTTATCAAACGAAAATACATGGAGCGGATGAATTATTGACTATTAAGGAAGCCAGTGATTGGGCATCGGTGCACTTAGGCAAAAATGTAACAACATCAAACATCTCTTACCTTATCCAATATGGCCGTATAAAAAAAATAGGTGAAAATGGCTTTACACAAATTATTAAACAAGAACTTATTGATTATTACAAAAGCTATAATGGGCACAGAGAAGAATCATGGAAAGACCAACTTGGTGCGGATTTAAATTGGGCTTTATCTTTTGACCAATACAAGGAAGCGGAAACAACAAAACACGTTCACAGGCTACACCCTTATAAAGGCAAATTCATACCACAATTAGTAGAGTATTTTCTTGATGGGCATACAGATAGTTTTAAAAAAGAAGTTTGCTTTCATAAAAACGATATTGTTCTTGATCCCTTTGAGAAAAATGTAATTACAAATAATTGACTATGAAAAATTTTACAAAAAATGAAATAGTTTTTGCTATCACAATTGAAGATTTGCAGAATGAAGCAAATGAAAAAATTGGCAGAGAACTTACTGATGATGAAATTAATGTTGCCCAAAAAGGTTTAGAATTTGGATTGCTTACAGATATTGATACTGTTTACAATACAATTTTTGGGGAAATGATAAAAAATGAACATACCAAGTAAAAAATTAAGTCCGTCAGATTTATTAGCGGCCCAGTTTTTGGAAAAAGCAAAAGAATTTAACGCAAGCATTGAATTAATTAAAGTTCTCAAATCAAGAACCTATTGTATCGGTCAGAGTAATATACTAATTCGTGCATCATCCGAAGGCGAAGGCAATAGGAGATATTTTTTTGGGATAAATTATATAACGGTTGAGGAAATTGCTAATCTGGACAATCCTTTTGTTGCTTTTATATGTGGCTCCATAGAAAAAATTGTAATTATTCCGGCTAAAATTCTTTTTAAGCATCTTCCTCGAATAAGTCATGATAGAAACGGTGAATATAAAATTAACATTGATAAAGATTTAAATATCGTTCTAGCAGGTAAAAATAATAGACTTGATTGTAATGAATTTGTAAACAATTGGGGTTTACTTTTATCACCTCCAATAATTAAAGAAGAGACAAAGAATACAGTAGAAGAAAGCGTCCATTCGATTTTACAAGGTCGCTTAATAGAAATTGGAAACATTCGCGGCTATCATACTTATTGCCCAGATAAGTCAAAAATATTCAATGAAAAGAAATTAAATGAAATAACAACCTTGAGTACTTGTCCTCAATTGCAATTTTCAGATTACAATCTGCTCAGGCAGATTGATGTTTTATGGTTTATAAGCCGAGGAAGCAATTTTATTCCAGAGTATGCTTTTGAAGTTGAATTATCAACGGGCGTGTGGTCGGGCATCGGAAGAATGGCAACTTTAATGGATTATAAGAATGTAGGGTTCTATGTAATTGCCAATGATGCAAAAAAATATAAGCAAGTAATTAATTCTTTTTCTGAATATAAGGAACGATATAAATTCATTTCAAATGATTTATTAGGAGACCTTTATTCTGCGGAATTAAATTTAAAAGAACTTAGAATTGATATAGGTTTGTAAAATTCAAATAGAAATAATTACGAAATAATCGACGACGGTTCTTTTAAGATTCCTTCTCAGTCTCGGCTTTGCCGTGGTGGGGAGTAATTAAACTAAGAAGGAGAATATCATGAAAGATCTAAATTATATGAACATTGCTGAAGATGCCGTCAGCAAAATCAAAAAAGGAGCTTTCTTAACCGTTAAGGCCGCAATTCCGGGGACAGTATACTTAATTATTAACGTATCGGAAAAAGCGAAATTTTTATGGGCATAGCTGATATAATCGGATTGACG
>DATCHW010000195.1:0-2167 GCA_036508135.1 Ignavibacteria bacterium | reverse complement strand
CTGATATGATATCTGACAGGATTTTGTTTCTGAAGAAGAATCCGGAAATCTATGAACTTATGAGTAAAAATGTACTCGAAACTGCCTCAAAATTTGATACCTCACTGGTTTATAATGAAATGAAAGATGTAATAACTCATGTTTTGGATAGGAGAGAATAAGTCATAAAGCCTGACCGCTTTTATTTGGTCAGTTTTCAATTAAAAAACTCCTCTATACGACCTGATTATGATTCTGTGAAAAACACAGATCAATAACCAGGACCTGTACCGGAGGATGCGGTGACAGTAACTGAGGCTATCATTCCGGGATGTATTTTGCAATGATATGCATAAGAGCCGGTGGTAGAAAAGGTATATTGATAGGTCCCATTTGTCGCAATCACACCGCTGTCAAACAACCCGGCATCACTTGTTACAGTATGACCAATCGCATCTTTGTTAGTCCAGGTTATTGTGGTCCCTGCAGTAACTGAAATGGTAGAAGGATTGAATGTCATATTCTGAATCCATACTTCGTTTGCTCCTGGTACTGTTCCTCCACTACCACCCGTATTATTTCCCGAATTATTCCCCTGAGGTGTATTGTAGGCTGAACTTTTTGAGCAACTATTTGAAATGGCAATAAGTCCAAAAATTAACGTGATCCCAAATAATAATCTGCTTTTAGAACCAATAAGACTTTTCATAGCTTTAATTATATTTAATTTAGACTAATTAAACATAAATTAGGCTAAAAAGTTCAAATCAGGAAAGATTGATAATGGCTGATTTTTTATCGTTTGAAAACCAGCTTCAATCCATGAGTCAAGGCGACCGGATAGACAGAAATATGGGTTTCCCCTTTAAATATCTGTTGTGTAAATTTAAGACCTTCGTATTTGTGCATCTCCATGATTTTGATAAGTTCAATTGTGGGATTTATTACCCAGTCATTATTATCCAAAGATCCGTAAGCCATAAATACAGTTTTATTCAGCACCTTATGTTTTCTGAAATAATCAGCTTCTGTTATTAGGATGCTATTATTATTCCAAAACAGTGAAGGAGAGATAATGATGTAGCTTTTAAACATATCGGGCTGTGTAAAGAGAACATATGAGCCAAGCAAGGCTCCGAAAGATAACCCCATGATTGCATTTGAGTCCGGAATTGTACGATAGTTTTTATTTACAACCGGAAACAACTCATTTTTTATAAAGTTGAGGAAGTTATCTGCTCCTCCCGCATTTGGATAGTAGTAATACACAGTATCTTTATATTGAGTATAATCTCTGGCTCTTTTCTCCCACCAGATGTTTGTGCCCTTCCCATAGCTTATTCCAACTACAATAATATTCCTGATCTCATTTGTAAACGTCAGCCAGTCTGTAATTTCTTTTGTCATCCCAAAGGATTTATCTCCGTCAAGTACATAAAGGACAGGGTAAGATTTATCTGATTTGGCGTATCCATTTGGCAAGCCGACCTGGACTACATAATTTTCATTATTGACATATTTTGATTTAATGGTAAACTGTAGAGTGTTTTCAAGCGAAACCTGTTTTAACTGTGTTTCTATTGACTGAGCCCTTAATTCAGAAATGGGTATGTAAAGAAATGCAGCAACTATAATAGATAAATAATAACTTTTCATGTGAATTAATTTGGATATGTAAGTTTTTTTGTCTTCGTAAAACAATATTTTCTATCGGTAAATTTGTTTTCTTTCATGCTCCTTCAAAATTAATCAGGAGCAATTAGTTATTTTTTAGTTTTGGAGGCAAAGTTGTAACATATTCTGTTACAAAAAAAAAAATTCAAATTATATAATGACTTAATTGTACACCCGTTTAGGGCTAGAGATCATACTTATTGATTTTTTCAGGTTGCTTAAAATTAAATTTACTTCATGTTAGAGCAAGATTAAATCATAATCTTAATTATCTTACTCCTCAAAAATTTTAATAAAAATCAACCTAACCTTAGAGGTAAGATTACTATCTCTGATTTAATCTGGCCGGAAAAATTTTCAGGAGGATGAGAACGCTTCGGAGGGAGAGTATTTAAAAATTTTAAAAGAACTGATAGATGGATATTGCTAAGAATGGAGTGAAACTTAAGAGTCAGCTTGGTCTTTTTCCGGCTACAAACATTGTTGTAGCAAATATGGTTGGTGCCGGGATATT
>DATCHW010000194.1:0-5525 GCA_036508135.1 Ignavibacteria bacterium | reverse complement strand
TTTAAGTACCATCTCACGTTTAATAAAATCATCTCCCCTGCATAATGCTTCCATTTAAAGGAATCTACTGGCATAACATATACTCCTAAATTTCTATTTATTTCAGTAAATCCCATTAATAATGTTTTTGCAACGGAACCTCCAATCGTTATATTTCTACCTGACTAAGAGATTTAAACGTTAAACTTGAAAAAGAGACGCTATTTTAACCTTAACTCCGACGAATTAGGGGATAAGTATTGAATGTAGGCCACATATTCAAAAGCAAGAGGCATCTTGCAATTCACTGTAGCTAAAATATTATATCCCTATTAGGGAATGTAAAAACCAAGCAAAAGTTTTCATTTTAGAGGCAATTGATGTTGAAAATTTATAATTTGGATTTATTTATTCCCTATAGATGGCGGAGTTAAGGTTTTAAACGCTAAATTTAAAGAAATAATTATCCTCTCCCCCCCCTTCTGGAACATGAACTACATGAACTTTAGAGTTCTAAAATATAAGCCATTACTTATTAATTTCTTAATTGCCATGTTGAAAAGTTATGAAATTAATACTATATATATTTATTTGCATTTAATCTCAATTTTCTTCTTTTGTATTGATATTCTTCAGATCAGTTATCTATGTAGAACATGTTACGAAAGGGGGGGGAGGATGATATAGAATTAAAAAAGTTTTAAATAGAACACGTGAATAATAGGCTATCATGTTATGAATGGGTATCATGTTACAAAAGGTGAAAAGATGAGTCTCTTAAACCCCTCGATATTTGATGACAATGAAGAAAATAGAATTATTCTAAGAAACGACGTTCTGACTCCTGATTATATCCCGCCTAGACTTATAGGAAGGGATGAACAGATTTTAGAAGTAGCTGGTCTTATAAGGCCATTATTTAGACATGGGTATCCTAATAACGGTTTAATATTTGGTGTCAGTGGATGTGGGAAAACTGTAGTTTCAAAGATGGTTCTTAAAAGTTTAACTGCCAAATTAGAACAGAACCCAATAGGTGTTAATGTTGACTGGGTGTATATTCACTGTAAAAAGGTTTATACACAGACTGCAATTCTTTATACACTCATTCAATACCTTGATCCCCTCACGGAGATTAAGAAAACCGGCTATTCAATGGATTATTATTATAATGCTTTGTTTAACCTTATGAATACTAAAAACACAGCATTAATAGTTATTTTAGACGAAATTGATTTCTTGGGCTCCGAAGACTTATTATATAATTTTAGCAGAGCTATATCAAATGATGAGCTCAAAGAAAATAGATTTATAAGGATAATTGGGTTATCAAACAGCTCTAAATTTGAACAGAAGCTAGATAATAGAATTGTTTCCTCTTTGGGTGCTGAAAAGATTAGTTTTCCTGCATATAACACAGATGAAATATACCACATTCTAAAAGACAGAATTGATCTGGCCTTTAGCCCGAATACAATAGACGAAGACGCTCTTATCAAGTGCGCTCACAATGCTGCAATGTTTTCAGGAGACATCAGAAAAGCCCTAAAGGTATTACATACGGCTGCGATTAAAGCAGAAAAAGAAAAATCAAAAGTAATTACAGTAGATCACATAATAAAAGCTGAAAAGGAAGTACAGAAAGACCAAGTTATTGATTCTGTAATAAAGCTCCCACTGCACCATAAATTAGTTTTATTGAGTCTTATTAAATTGACAACCTGTAATGAATCCGCGACAACCGGGGATGTTACTGCAATGTACGTAAAATTATGTAAAGCAATACAAAAAGAACCCGGACACCGTACTTTAGTTTCAAAATGTATAGGTTCTCTTGAAGCGCAACAGCTTATAAAATCAGTAAAAGTAAACAAGGGAATTAAGGGTGGAGTAACAAGGGTATTATCATTGTACCTTGAGGACGTTTCACAATTAAAAGTGGGTTTATATGCAGACGAAGACCTCGAAGACCTCACAGAGTTTAATCCAATGATCTGAACGGGTGCTTAAAATGAGTTTATCCGAAAGTATAAATGAATGTCTAAACTATAATCAAAAATTAGTTTTGTTAAGTGTAGTTAAATTGGCGAGAAATAATAAATCAAAGAACTCGATCACGTTTTATAATGTTCTTATAAAATATAATGAGTTATGTGTTCTCGCAGAAAAAGAACCACTTGATCAGGGTTACGTATTTGAAATATTGAAAATTTTAGAGACATCTGGATTCTTCAAAATTAAAGATCGAGTAGTTAAAAAAATCATGTCGTTAGACGAGATAGAAGCAGGTATTTATTTTAGCAAGGAATTTGAGAAGTTTAGGATTCGTTAACCCCGAACAACCCCTCTATAAATCCTTCCGTACTATAACCTTTATCTTCCAATGTCTTTTTTATTTTGGGTATTTTTGCCCAACGCCGCGAAAAAGTAAAATAAGAAAGTTGTTTTATAAAATTGATCTTGTAAAATTATCTGGAAAACAATTAAGCTTTGCCTCTTAAGTTCTTTCATTTCCCTATGTAGGCCTAATACCAGCATAGCTGTCACCACCCGCAAAGTAGATGACACTAAATTCTAATCGACTCTGTACTCCTTGTTTTCAATCACAAAAAAACAGGATTTTCTGAATATCCCAGTCTGTATACTTCCTTTCCCATTAAAATTTAACAGCTAGCGTTGGCTTATTTTGCAGGTGGTGACAGCTTAGCTGGTACTACCCCACAATGTCTGGTGTCATTGATTTTTCGCTTTAAAACGTGTTACGAAAAGAAAAATATAAATATTATTTATAAATAACGACTTTACAGTAAGCATCGAATCCTATTAGTCAGTTGGGAGTTTAGTAAAATTAACACGCTGCCAAATAGCCAGATTTTTTGCAACGGAACCACATATACTCCTAAATTTCTATTTATTTCAGTAAATCCCATTAATAATGTTTTTGCAACGGAACCAGCAATTGTACTTATAGGTGTTAGCAGTGGATTAGGCGCTCAGGAGATATCCAATCTCACAGTAGGTGACTTTAAGAAAGGATATGATCCAGGAACTGAAGTTACCACACTAAAACTGCGCAGGGAAAAAGTCGGGTACGATTTTGTGACATTTTTAAACCCTGAATCTTCAAAAGCAGTTATTTATTACCTAGAAACCCGGAATAAAAAGCCTAAGATATCCTCAAAAGCTAAAATGGAACAACTTGCAAAGCAAAAGGTTTACAGCGATGAGAATTTTCTTCTTATACCCCGTCGCATTCCACCCGAGTTCCTGAAAACCAAAGACGACAAATTAAGACAACTCACAGAAGCGGCAATAGTTGATATCTACCAAAATCTAGCAATCGAGGCAGGCAAAGCAGCACCTTTCGGGACATGGTCCATAATCAGATCACACAACATGAGGAAGTACTTCAACAGCACGCTTCTAAATAATGGTGCAGATTCCTTCATTGTGAATTTTTGGATGGGGCACATTCAGGATGATACAAGGTCGGCGTACTACAGAGCCTCAGCAGAAAACGGACTCAAAGAAATATATCTCAAATATGTGCCTTATCTTACCATACAAAAAGAGGCAGATGTTTCGGAAAGCCCTGAGTATCAGCGAATAAAACATGAAAACGGTATCCTACAAGCTGAAACTGCCTGGCATGTGGTTGAAAGGAGCGAACTACAAGACCTTCGCGAGCAACTTATTATCGAGCAGGCAGAGAGAGCAGAATACGAGAAAAACGTTGATAGCATGGTAGATCTCCTAGTCGATGAGAAAATGAAAGCATTTAGAGCCCAGATGGAAGCCGGCTTTGACAGCATGTTGGAAAGGATGAAAAAGAATCTGAAAGAGCCGCCTGTGGATCTTAATAGCATACTTGAGTAATAGAAAGGAGGATTTAACCCTTCTTAGCTTTTAACTCAATTTCAAACACGGAATACTTGCTGCTACAACTGTCGGGCCTACTTTCCTCCTCGAGTTGCCTTAATTCCAGTTGATCAACAGGGAGGCTTTCAATTCCAGTATCCGCTTCAGGGCCCTGGAACACAGAATCTTTGACGTATTCATTTCTTCTTTCGGCTGCTGCATTTGATGTTAGCAATGCCTGTACTCATAATATCTACGATGATTTCAAAAACGCATTTTGTCAATCTTAATGAACATGTTGGTTATAGACCATCTACTTCTCATATGCCGATATATCCGTCGCAACAGTCATATATTTTTTTTATTTGTATTCAGCGTAACGATTCCTAGTTAATATTATAATTTATATTAGTTTTCTGATATATCTGGAGACACGTGTTTGTGTCAAACAATTGCCAAAAAAATCCAAATTTTTAGATTTACAAAGCCAGTAACTTTTGATACATGTATCGAAAGGACACTGATATATCTCTAGTAGTATAGCTTGACTATGTCACATTAGACAGTTACTCCATTTGCTGTCATCGATTTCGCAGCAAACAAGGTATTTGGTTTAATATGGTCTAATGATGATGTTTTCATCTGGTAATGTGACATAGTCAAGATAGGTTTTAGAGACGAAAATATTTCTGTTTTATAATAAGTGGGCGCGAACAGCAGAAGTAGCGGATTTTTAGCCATCGATTTTTACTTTTTTGACATTGTTGTACCTCTTTACTATGTCTTTTAACAGCAGCAACTTTCTTTGAGTTTTTTTAATTTTTTCTGGTTCTTCTAGCTTGACATTGTCATATTAACTCATTTTCTAAATATGGTGTAACACATGCAATTTTTGAAATGTGTTATTCTGTTGTTCCTGCCTTATAATAATAAACAGAAAAAAAAATAGTACTATAAATGCTATATTATTAGGATCCCCGATTTTATCCTTATAAATTGACCTTTTTGTTATAAATCACTTTACTAAATGTTTTTGCTTTTGCCTAGCTTGGAGCAGCTCGGATATATCAGCTAGCTGTGATGCCAAAAGATTCATTATTTAGATGGAAATTCAATGATGATTTGACTCAAAATTTCATATTCGTGAACATATTTTGGAATCTATACACCGCCGATAAGTCCTAACCATCCTCGAATAATCTATCTCCAAACTGTTTTCGGAATTAACATTTATAAAACTACGTTTGATCGTCGTCTTCTTTTTGCGTCTTCACATATGAATGCACCCTTTGGCGCGCTTCACCTCACTCATGTCGATCTTGATATAGAAGAGTTTGTTAGAGGGGGAGCATCGGCATTCAGTTAATCTTGTCTTCAATGGTAATGTGCACTGCTGCGCAGTACTGCCTCCTGAAGCTTTTCTGTGTTTGAAATAGTTCGGATTTTCGGTAAATTCCTGTCTATAACTTTTTTCGTTCATTTTGGAGGAGTTGGAAAATAGAATATTAAATTAATGGTGGGAGTGCGTGGAATAGAATAGTTGCTCTTACTAGTGCATCGATTCCTAATTAATTCCTTTTTAGATTGTGATTCCACCAGGCATTTCATCCATTTCTTCCATTTTATATCTCCATGTAAATAGAACTGGTTTTTCGTTAAGTTGGTTTAGATATTGACTAATTCTTTCT
>DATCHW010000193.1:0-1214 GCA_036508135.1 Ignavibacteria bacterium | reverse complement strand
GATATCCTCATTGTTAATATAGATAATGTTTGCATCAGGATCTTCATTCAGAATTCTTTTAATAAGCTGGAACAACATATAACTCTTTCCTACCCTGCGCTGACCAGTGAAAACTTTTATTACAGGTTTGCGTATAAATGGCTCAACCCGTGAAGTATACGCTTTACGTTCAATAATATTCGCAGGAAGAGAAAATTCGTTCATTTGTAAGTATATTTACAATAGTGCGTAAATATATGAATTATTGAAGGTATAATTTCAATAATTATTAAAATAGATTCAACATTTAGCGATGGGCGGGGAGGTTCAAGGTTTAAGGTTTAAAATATTAAGAACGAGAAACCAGAAACTTTCTGTTCGCTTTATTTATTCAATAGTTTTTTGAGATCATCATTAAGTTTTGGCAGGTCTTTGCTAATAATTTCCCAAACAATATCAACATTAATTCCGAAATAATGATGCGCGATGATATTCCGTAAAGTATATATCTTTTGCCAGTTGATATGTTCATTTTTTGCCTTTATCTCATCGGTTAATTTACCGACTTCTTCACCGATAACCATAAAGTTCATCATTGTAGCATCAAAATCCCTATCGTTTTCATACAATTCTTCTGCCGATTTATAACTTCCGGTATATCGAAGAATCTTCTCAATAGTTTCAAGCATTGAGAGAAGTATGTAATAGTCTTTATTAAGCATAGATTGCCTCTTTTAATACCAGAGGTTTAAAAACAGGTTTAATCCATTTTTTTGAGCAAATATCAACTTCTCTCTTAAAACATTTTTTAAGATATTCTTTTAATTCCTGTTCAACTTCATACAAGTCCGGCGTTTCCGGTTCAAATACAACCAAAATGTCAATATCACTCTGGTCAGTTTGTTCGTTTCGGGCAAATGAACCGAATAGTCCGATTTCAGCACAATAAAAATGTTCCCTGAGGTAGGATTTATTTTCTGTAAGAGAGTGGATTATAGTATCAGATGTCAGCATTCCGCGTATTTTTTTTGAAGTAAAGGTATTGAAAATTGTTATTATGTGCGAATCATTCCTTTTCTCGATTAGCGTTTATCGTAAAGACAAAAGACAATCCACCTTCGCTATCACTTTCATTAGCATTTCGTCAGTCAAAGAAAGCTATGGTGGACAAAGAAAGTCACAAGAAAAAAGTAAAAAGGAAAAAGGAAAAGCATGGGGCGCGGGGCACTGGGCAA
>DATCHW010000192.1:0-5366 GCA_036508135.1 Ignavibacteria bacterium | reverse complement strand
CCTATCGTAGCTTTCTTCGCTCATATCGAGAACATCTTCCCTTTGAAGCGGGGCCACTCCTGCATTATTTACAAGAACATCTATCCGCCCATATCTTTCGAGAATATATGAAACAACCTCCTTCTGGCAACTTGTACATGATATATCGAGACCAACCGGGAAAAACTGAGCTCCTCTTTTTTCAACCTCAGGACAGAGGTTTTCCATCCCTTCACTGTCAACAGAACGGGCTATTGCCGCAATATCATACCCTTCGGTTGCTAAAGCGATTGCAACCGATTTGCCAATTCCTCTGCTGGCACCTGTAATAACCGCTACAGGTTTGTCATTCATACGTAAAGATTATTATCAGGTTTCTCAGTAAATTCGGGTTTAAAGATAATGATTTGCCTGACTTTGTCAACTTTCGGAATAAATATCTTAAATATATTCTTTCCTGACTTTTTTAAACCATAAATCCTGATTCGGAATCTCTCAGGCCTTCGTCAGTCCTCCAAATGAGACAGTACTCTCACATTCCAAAAAAAAATTATTGAGGATGAGTTCAGAAAAAACGATAGCATGTTGAGTATTAAAAAGGGGTATCCCGATACATTAATTGTTAACCGGCGTCAATTTCATTCGCTATTTCATAATATAATTTCAGGTACTGAGCAATACTCTGCTGCAATGAAAATTTGTCGGCATGTTTCTGAATCTGATCTGAGAGTAAAATTTGATTAGCATTGTAATATGAGAGATTCGACTGAATAAAAGAAGACATATATTCTTCGTCGAAATTGTCAAAATAAAAAGCACGTTCACCTCCTACTTCCGGCAGGCTTGTGAATTTGCTCAGGAACACGGGTTTCCCAAACTTCATTGCTTCTATTGCCGGCATTCCAAAACCTTCAGCTAAGGAGGGAAATAAAAAAGCTTCACAATTTCTATAAAACCAGAGTTTTTCATCGGTTCTTATATTGCCGGGTAAAATCACTCTGTCGTTTAATTTCCTGGCATTTATTTGTCGTTGAATCTGTTTACCATAATTAGTGTCTTTATAGCCTGCGATAACTAACTGATAATCTTTGAAATAATTTATTATTGATAATAAAGTATGAAAATTCTTTTTTTCATTGAAAATACCGATAGAGAAAAAGAATTTTTTATTATTCATATAATTTGGCTTAAAACCGGCATCATTTTGATTAATATCAATTCCATTATAAATTGTAATAATCCTTTTACCTCTTAGATTTATATACTCTTCAATATTCTTTTTCGAATAATTAGAAATAGTTGTTATATAATCAGCCCTATCTACGTTTTTCTGCAATTTCTTCAAATACATTATTTTCTTTATCCCGTTCTTTTCAAATAAAAAATTTAAGTCATGTATGGTCAGGATAAATTTAGATTTTTTATTAGGAAAATGAGAAGGGAATTGTTGCAAGCTGTGCCAAATATCATATGATTTATTGAACTTTGGAAAGTATCTCTTCTGAAAGCTAACATTAACGGATGTAAACTTTTTTATATCCCCTATTTCAAAATTTTTAGGAGTCAGGAATTCAACACT
Source organism: Ignavibacteria bacterium (assembly GCA_036508135.1). Classification (GTDB taxonomy): domain Bacteria; phylum Bacteroidota; class Ignavibacteria; order Tepidaquicellales; family Tepidaquicellaceae; genus DATCHW01. The sequence goes on along the minus strand of DATCHW010000192.1, from coordinate 3,808 downwards.
AAACTCTTCAGGCGACTGACTTATAATTTCTTTCGCAAAATTAATCGAGAACTGACCCAGTCCTGAATATAATGCTTTTACCTTATATAAGTCAATCAATACCTTTTTCATCAATATCTATGATATTTTATGATGCCTAACGTCAGGGTTAATAGTATTTCCCTATCTGAAATTTTGATCTCTCTTTAAAAAGAACCGTGTTGATGAGGATGACTCAATTCTCTATCTTCAAATTGCACGGCGTGTTGCCAATTTTAATTCACCTTCACAGTAATTACAGGTTTCTCCAGCATAATTTTACGATGTAGAGCCTGTAGTTTCTATGCTATTATAAAGGCAGTCAAATTAACTATTTTTTTTATATAAATTACATTTTTATGCGTCAGTCAGAAATAAAACAAATTTAAGCTCATCTGCATTTGCTGAAAGGATGATTTATTTATTTGAAATCTTTATTAATCCATTTAAACATGCTGGATTCTGACGCTTTTTTTTCTCTTCAAAAAGTGTATTGTTTACCACTGATGCTTCATTATTATAATTCTCAGTATGATATATATGATAAACTATCGCTCTGTGTTTTAGTGAGTTGAAATGAGTTCCATTCAAACAGAGCCTCCATTCTATATCATTGTCCTCACCTACACAGGCATGAACATAGTCTTCATCAAATCCATTTACTTCCACAAGATCTTGCTTGTTTATACCCCAGTTACATCCCAGGAGACCACGATATCCTTTTTTAATTTTCCTGTACCATGGTAAATAAAGTCCTTCTTCAATGTTTTTTGAATCGGAAAACAACATCGGCAGAATCTTTAAAGATCTGAACTCTTTCCTCAGTAGTAAATTTGAAGAATACGCTTCACCTAACATCACCCGACGACCGAAATATGCATTTCCTCTTGTAATATTATTGCGGTAATACTGAATAAAATTCTTATGTGGGATACAGTCTCCATCCAGAAAGAGAATTGTTTCGGATGATGCAATCTTTAAGGCTTCATTTAATATCTTATTCTTACGAAACCCTTTATCTTCCTGTGAAACATGCAGTATGCGGTAAGAATGATTCAGGCGGGCATTGGTAATAAATTCAATAGTTTGCTGATCATTGTTGTCTTCAGCTACGATTACCTCAAAATCTTTAAATGACTGTTTGTCAAGAGATTGAAATATAAGTTCTAGAAAGTCCAGCCGTTTGTAAAATGATATTATTAATGAAATCATTTAAATTTTAAGTTATTGTAATGAAATAATGCCAGTTAATCTGGCTCAAATTTAATTATATCTGATTCATTCTGATAAGAAGGAGTTGAAATAAAGAAAAGGCTATGCTATTATTTAACCTGACGGAAAAAGATTAGTAACTGAATTATGTCCGATTTTTATAAATTTGCACAAAAATATAATTGTCACCTATTGATTACAGCGAAAACGAAATATACCTGTAATTAATAAAATGGATAGGCTATTGTACCAACGTAAATTTAGAATAAGATGAAATTATCCGACTATTTTAGAGAATCAATGCTCAGGAGAAAAGCGAGAAGAATTACACAGGAATATCCCGCCAGAATAAATTCATTTGAATTAAAGGATGAAGGAAAAATAGATTTTGCCAACTGGGATAATCCTCTCGTTACTCCATTGTTTATTAGTCAGGAAATGGTTGATTTTTTCAAGAAGTTCATTAAAAAAGGAGATTTAGTAATAGATATTGGTGCAAACGTAGGAGATACAACAGTTCTGATGGCCCTGGCTGCTGGCAATACCGGTATAACAATAGGATTTGAACCTAATCCTTATGTTTTTAAAATATTGGAAAAAAATGCTTCTCTCAATAAAGGAAAACAAAACATTGTTCCCCTTCCTTATGCGATAACTGTCAAAGAAGAAGAATTTTATTATATATCCTCAGAAGCATCATTTGGCAACGGAGGAATATCTCCCACAAAAAATAGCAAACATGGAAAATTCATCTTCCCTGATAAAATCAAAGGGATTAATCTGGAAGAACTTCTCGAACTGAAATATAAGGATAAGCTTAATAATCTCTCTTTTATCAAAGTTGATACGGAGGGATACGATAAAGAAATAATAAAATCAATATCCGGATTAATTGACAAATATAAACCTGCAATAGTGGCAGAAAGTTTTAAGTATAGTACAGACAAAGAAAAAGCAGAGCTGTTTAATGTTATAAATCAGCATGAATACGAAATATTCTATTTTGAAGACTTTAATATTAATGCCAGAATAATTAAACTGGAGAAAAGCAGCGACCTGGTCAGCTGGAAAAAAACCATAAATATTTATGCAGTTCCTTCAAGTTCAAAGAAGAAATAGGCTTGGCACTTTAACATTATTATTTTACAGATCCGGAATAATTAAGGTATTATCCCAGTGATTATGGAATGATTTTATAATTTTTATATTCGAATAATCTGTAACCAAAGCGTTTCTCAAACCAATAAAGAACAGAATCCTTAAAACTGATATTGATCTTTTTTTCATCGAATTGCACGTGCCAGTTTAACCTGTTCACCAGCTCCTCCATTACCTTTGGATGTGTGTCCTGAAATTGAGTCACTTCTCCTACGGATGAATAGTCGAAGTTGGTTACTTTATCTAATTTTCCTTCGAGCTTATCGCCGGTAAAATATAATAAGTTGAAATTTCTCATTTTTGATTTAATGGTTTCAGGTGGCCGGACCCAGCCATAATGAAAAATATAAGCATCGATATGTTTTACATTAAGCCTTTGATTATTTATTCTGAAACCCTGTGCATCCTTGTATGACCTGATACTCTTGTTATTTCTGATAACTCTGATCTCACGCCGGTACCATTCTCTGCCTACTCCGACATAATCGTATGTTCCCCAGAAATGCAGGTAATTAAAAAGCAACCCTTCAACATCAGGTTGATCAATCCTCTTTTCCATTTCTCTCAGAATAACAGGATGATATTTTTCATGCACCACTTCATCTGCCTGAATGTAAAAACACCAGTCGAATTCATCAGTAATTGCATCCAGAGCTTTATCAGTTTCCACTGCAAGAACCCGCCCTCCTTCTTTGATGGAATCGTCCCATACTGATTCGACTATAATTATTTTGCTGCTGTCAATACTTTTTATAAGATTGAGTGTATCATCTTCCGATTTGCCAACAACAACAAGCATTTGATCACATAAGGGGAGTATCGATTTAATTGATTCCACTACCGGATAACAATATTTTATTGCATTTCGTACTATTGTAAAACCGCAAACTTTCATTTTCAATGTTTTATTTACAGAACTATTTTAACAGAGAGTGATAGAGATTCATATAGGCATTGACAATAAAATCATCCTTGAAATTATTGGCATATTCTTTACCAATAGTTATCATTTTATCTCTAAGATTCTTATCATTCATTACTCTGAGTATAGCTTCACCAATCTCTTCAGGGTCATACGGATCCACATATATACTTCCCGGTCCTCCTGCCTCATAAAAACATTCCCTGTTGCTTGTAATAGCAGGAGTTCCGGAAACCAATGCCTCAAGCAAAGGAATCCCAAATCCTTCAAATAGGGAGGGGTAAATGAAACATTCTGCATCCTGATAAATTACTGGCAACTCATGATTTAAGATATGCTCAGGGAATATTATATTTGTTAGATTATGTGACGAAATATAACTTTCAACCTGTGGAAAGTATGTATCTTTTTTCCGGCCAATAACAACAAGTGGAATTGAGATGTTTTTGATATTTATTGCTTTTATCAAAGCAAGTAAATTTTTACGCTCCTCAATGG
>DATCHW010000191.1:0-1415 GCA_036508135.1 Ignavibacteria bacterium | reverse complement strand
CGGCGGAAACACTATCCCAGGTAATTCCCCTATTAAAAGTTCGAGATATCATATTAGAACCACTAAAAGCAAGAGCATATAAAGTAGTGTCGTCAATTTTTTGAATAGCAAAAAATGAGATATTGTTATTAATTGAGACCCGGTTATATCCTCCGTTTGTAGTACGCATCATCCCGCGGGATAATCATAATAAATCAATATTCCCGTATTCTCATCAAAAAATTTGATATCCGTAACAGAATGATAAGCCGGCAGGGATTGATAGACCCACTGGGACATACAATCTTCAATAGTCAATGTACAATGTATAATGAAAAGGGTAAAAATAAAAATTGTAAATTTTTTCATAATAAAACTTTTAAAATTTATTTTAATAAAACCATTGTTTTAGTATCTTTTCTTATTTCATCTATATATATCGAATAAAAGTAAATTCCGCTTGATAAATAACTCCCATCGAATATCACTTCATATTTCCCACTATTTTGTTTTCTATTTACTAATGTGATGATTTCTTTTCCGACTATATCGAATATTTTTATTTTTATGTCAGAACTTTTTGATATTTGATATTTAATTTTTGATGTTGAATTGAACGGGTTAGGATAATTTTGTTCTAATATATAACTCTTTACAATATTTTCATTATTAATATTTATATTTGATATTATTATAGGACCACCTCCGTTGGTAGTATGAATTCCGTTACCTTGATATGCCCAACCTGTATTCGAATTAATAAAATCTATAGCACCATACGGGCCATTGTTAAATGATGTATCTGGTTCTTGGTAACCCCAATTTATTCCCCCATTTGTTGTTTTCCATATTAATCCATAATCTCTATTATTAGGATAAGATTTATAACCTCCGCTTCCATAGATTGTATCATAATTTATTATTTTAATACGTGCAAAAGCATTATGTACTCCATTTCCAGGATAAACCATTTGATTCGACCAATTTAACCCGCCATTTGTTGTTTTATAAATCCCTCCTCCGGTACCACCCTCATTCCATGTAAACCAACCTATATTTTCATCAATGAATTGAAAGTAACTTAACCACTGTGCCGGTGGTCTTGTCATCTGGAACCAATTATTCCCACTGTTTGTCGTTTTCCAGAATTTATCGTCTCCGCTGTTGCTATAATGCCAGCCTGTATATTCTCCGTTTACTTTATACTTTAAGAAGAAAACTTTTCCCACTCCTGTATTTTCTGTTACTTCAACTAATGTTACACCTCCGTTTGTGGTTTTCCAGATGCAATTATAGTTCAGTTCATTTGCTCCGCTAATCCATCCTGTGTCTTGATTTATAAATGATAAACCACTGTAAGCATTTGGAGCTGATAAAGAAACCGTATCCCAGGTTAAACCTCTATCAAATGTCCTTTGTATACGCTCTACTGCACC
>DATCHW010000190.1:0-23253 GCA_036508135.1 Ignavibacteria bacterium | reverse complement strand
TTAATTGCCGTGCTTATTATAACAGAAATAAAGGGGGCGTTTATTCTTTCAAGCCTTGGATCATTAACGATGCTCAAAAATGTTGGGTTCTCCGGGTTGTTTATATCAAGATCAACGTCATTTGCGCTCATCACCCAAAATATTGTTGGTAGCGCAAGATCTGTTAAAGGTAGCGAAAGCGAAGCTTTAACTCCTGCCACTTGGTTTTCGGATATAAGTGAATCAACCAGTGGAGATCCTATCGCTCTCGAATATGGATTTTTCGAGATAAAGTCAACTATCTCTGTTGGTGTTTTCACCAGACACAAAGCAACGGCGTGAGGGAGAGTACACATTTCAGGGAAATCTACCTTTAGCCTCCAAATAACAGCTGCAAGTGTCGGCTCTGGGATCTTGTCAAAGAAACTACTGCCTGAATCCTTCACGTTATCTACTTTTCTAAGGTTTGCAAAAATCAACTTTGTCTGTTGCCTAAGATGCTGCTCAGTGGGAATGTATTTTGGAAGAAACGGGTTTACCCTGTCCGAGAACATAGGTGAATGCGGTATGATAGTTGTCTGTTTTACATTTGAATTCTGAAAAAAATAATGTGCTATTTCCGTTATCTCGCCATTTTTATAATCATAACAAAGACATGGTATGTTTCTTTCCCCGGCATGTTTCAAAATAGGAACAAACCCGCTTTCGGTCTTTCCGCTTCCTGCGCTTCCAAAAATCGCTATGCCCCTCTTTATATTTTGCATTATAAGTGGGGATGAATTTCTTATTGGAAATTTAACGCTCCAAATAGGATCAATCTTATCCTTTTCACTTCTAAGCCGGGTACCGGTAATTAAAAGAAAAATGATTGAGAGCAGTCCAGCTAATACAAAGATTCCAGCATGTAAAAACAGACTATAACTATAGAAAAAATGAAAAAACAAGTAAACCCCTGCCTGTATGGCCAAAATAAATAGAATCTTATAGTAGTACTTCAGATTATAAGAAAGTGTTGCAAACTGTAACAACGAAACAAACAGTATAGCGGCACCAAGGATAAGCTTTGCAATAAGCGATAGCTGGTTAAAATAACTGATTATGTGTTCCATATTTAAATTTAAAGACCGGTATTTAAGGCCGTTGTTAAAATCTTTTTACCTATATCCAGAACAATTTTTGACGGATTATAGGCGTAATTAATTGCCTTAATACACTCTTTGGCTCCCGGGACTTGTTTAAAAACTGCCGAAAGAGCATCCAGAGGATCTTTCGCATTAGCCAAATTTGAAACAGTATTTACAACCCGGGAAGCTTTATTATATTCTTTTACCCCCGGCACGTTTCTTGCGATGCTCATTGCAATACTTTTTGCGGTATTTCTCATTTGGTTCTTCATGGTATGATAATGAGAAAATTTATGTTGTTGCAATCGCCTGTAATCAAAATTTGTATCAAAGCTTTTTTCACAGCTTTGTACAAATTTCATCCTGTCAAAGCCGATCTGGACCTCTTTGCCATTTAAGATATTCTTGGAGTTTTTTGCGTTTGCCATCGGGCTTAAACGTATCTTCTTTAACTGATCCATTCTTGAAACAACAACATGCACGTGAGTTTGTAAACCCTCTTTTTTTTCTCCAGCTTTATACAAACCTTCTTTTACCTCCGCACAGTCCCTTCCATAGTACCGGTTATGTTCAACCTTACCAAAGTAAATCAGGTTATCACCAGTTAAACCACGGTTAAAGTTTTTAGCATAGTCATCCATAACAATTCGGGTGTAATCCTTTATAGCTTCCTTGTAACGTTTCAACTCAATGGTGGTTAATTGTGAGATGTTTTTTATATCACGACCGGAAACTGATTTGCAAATATGCTTTAATTCATCCTTGCTTGGATTTACCGTAATCATGTAAAATTTGATTTCGTCTTTCCCAAGTTTTCCTTTATTATTATCGATAGAACTCTGTGCCGTACAAAAAGAGACATCACTGGTTTTTTGATCAAAAAATTTCTCCTGGCTGAATATATCTTTCTCCTGGTTTTCCTTCTCCAAATAATTAATAAGGTCGTTACAACTACCCCTGTTATTATCCTTTTTAGATGAATGAATCTTAACGTACATTAAAGTGTTTTTAGATATTTTCTGTATTCATTAATGTCACCAATTGGAAGCTCAATAACTGGTTTTCTATTTAGTCCTGTAGATTTTTCTTCAGTATGTGAAAGAACATTTTCAAAATATTCTTTGGTAGTTTTTAATTTCAATTCAAGTCTTTTGCACTTCTCCAGTAGTGCTTTGTAGTCTACTGATTCTGTTTCAATTTTCACATCTTGATTATTCGACAAACCTCGTTTTTCCTCTATGCTTCCATCGGTAGATGTAAGAAGTAATTTCGTTTTATTTTGTCCCGAGGAATCTCCTCTCTTTGGGGCTTCTTCATCTATGTATGTTACAAAACGTGCAATCAATGTATCCATTTTTCCGAAGGTGGGTTTTATAAAATCATTCTCTTGCTTACGCATGAACGATATTATTGTATCCCGGAATTTCTTAAGTTCTTCCGCCGGTGAAAGAACTTGCAGGTCTTTAGGATTTACCCCGGTTGTATCAAAGTATTTGGCCATCGCTTCAGCAAAATCTTTTTGATTCATTTCGTATTTATCTGCCAGACGGTCAATAATTATTTTGCTCTTGGGACTTATGCTAATTGTGACATATTTTTGCATAAATAATTATTTTTTAATTAGATTTGAATACAAATATATTGATTTTATTGAATATTCAAAATATTTTTAATTATTTAATAATTATACTTATTTTTCAATTACTTGATTATCAGGTGAAGCCTGATAGCAGAATCAGGTTAGCCTGATTCCATCTTGCTTTCCTTCAGAAACATTTCTGTACAACGTGAATATTGGGTTCTACAAACTTTATTTTTACTACTCGCATTAGTGCTGTAGGGAATTTTCTAAGCTCAATAAATTCTGGGGAAATAAAAAAAAAGAGATCCCCAGCTGAAGATCTCTCTATTATAATTTTGAACGTTCTTGTTTAAATTCAATAATACTAGTTTATAAGCTTTACTCCAAAAAGATTAACAGAATTACTATTCTTAAAACAAATTCCATATTGACCAAGAGTAAACCGTGGAACAGTAATTAAGTATGAACTGGTCCCGTACTTTTTTGCTTTGAACTCTATCTTTTCAGACTTTGAAGTGTTCCAGATTCTTTTGGTGTTTTCAATTTTCATTTTAACAATACTAATCAGGTCATACGGATTGATTGAATTATCTGAGACCCGGACAATAAACTGTGAGTTTAAAGAATCTACAGAAACAGTGGAACAACACATTTTAAATTCTAAAATTAATTGTGTTGTCATATACTTAATTTTTGTATTTACTGCTGTCTGGTGTTCCAGCAAAATACCGTTACCTATTGAATCATTTACAAAAACTGCGGTCCCGGAAAACTCCGGTTCAGGAATTCTGATATTTTTATCTATTTGACAATTAGCCTGGGTAATTGAAAAAAGCAAAAACGATAAGATTAATAGACTCCTTTTCATTTCAGAAGCTAAGATATGTTTTTTTAGTGGTATATTTTATCTCCTCTGAATCTTCCTGAAGTGGGATGAAACTGTCTTCCTCAGGGATCGGGTAAAGTATTGGTTTCTTCTTAGTGCATTTCCCCCCAGCAGCTACTTCTTCCGCAGATAACCCAGAATTATTCTTTAACGACTTATTTTTTATCATGATCGTTATTCACTGTTTTTATTATTTATTATATCTTTCTTTTTGAAAAACCATTAACCGTTACACCCTCTTTCCTAAGGTATTGATAAATTGTTGATCTACTAATATTTAAATTATCCTCTATAAAGTTAATCGATTCTTTTTGTTCATAAAGCGCAACAACTGCAGATGCTTTCTTCTTATTGTAAGATCCTGCCGGTCTACCTCCTATCCTTCCCTCAAGCCTTGCTGCCTCTAAACCCTTAACTGTCCGCTCGCGGAGAACATTTACCTCCATAGCCTTTAGTATAGCAATAATTTGAAAGATAGCCTCTCCCATCGGGCTTGTAGTATCAAAAACACCTTCAGTTAAGCTTTTAAGATTTATTTTCTTCTCCTTAAAACTTGAAAGCAGATCCATTAACTGCTTTGATGTTCTTCCTAGCCTATCCAAGCTTAAAACTATTAATGTGTCACCAGACCTAAGTTTGCTTATAAGTTTATCAAATTCTGCCCTGTGTAAGGTCCTTCCTGAAACCTTCTCCTGGTATATCTCCTCACATGAAGCATTTTTTAGAGCATTAATTTGAAGAGCTAGGTTCTGTTCACGCTTACTTACCCTGGCATAACCAAAAATCATATAAGAAAGTTTTTTAAAACGCTAAAAGCAAAGGTAAATAAAACTTCATCGAAAACAAAGCCTTTGAGATACCAAAAAAGAGGTAAAAGCAGGGGAAATATAAAGTTCTTTAATACGGTCGTTTAATCAAACTTATTGTTTTGTCTTAATGAAACTTAATAAATTTAGGGAGATCAATCTATTCTGGCATAACGGGAGCAGGTATAAGAAGAAAATGTTTTTGCTTATGCCACGTTTGTTAATTGGCAGTGCGCTATTATTAATCATGATGAATCTGTCTGGTTTTAATGTCTTTGGGAATCTGTCTCTTTGCAATCTCTTTAAAAAGCTTTGGTGGTGTTTCGGCCAATGCGGCTTTTAAATGTGACTGCAAAACTTAATTATCTAATTTAAGAACTTGCTTTTCCACTGTGTAACATCCTCCTCTGGAACAGAAAGTAATAATATCTTTCTTGGACGAGAAATACCAACGTATACTATTCTTAGTTCTTCTTGATATTCGGGCTTAATCTCATTTAAATTTTTGCTTAACATATTTACATAATTCATTCCTGCTTTTTTACCTAGAATTAGAAGAACCGCTTCAAAGGTTTTACCTTTTACAGAATGAACAGTTCCAAAATAAAACGGATATAAATCAGATTTTAAATTACCTCCAAATAAACTGTCTATTTTGATGTCTGCATTTTTACTTGCGATTTTCAGTTCTATTTTTTGAGCTTTGAGATTTTCATTTGCATCAACTACCCATTCTGAAAGGAGTCTATCAAAGGTGCTTGGCAATAAATTAATTAAATAGAATAAAAAGGTTCTAAAGTTTTTAAACCCGCCCTTTTCAGCAATAAAATCTTCTATTATCTCATTTGTACAATAGAAGTTATTGTTTGATTGTTTTTTTATTGCTTCAATAAATCCTTTCTCTAACAATTTATATCCTTCTTTGAAATTTCCATTTTCATACAAATGTTTCCCCTTGATTATATTCTTATCATGTAAGCAATTTTGTAGCCATGGGGACTCATTAAATTCAAATGCTTCTTTCTGAATCCTAATTAATTCTGAGAGGCTATTACCTCTGTAAAGAACTGCAACGGATTGTTTATTAATAGGTATTTGATGTTCTTCGCAAATGGCGCAGAAGTAAGTCATAATCTTGTCAAAACTTTGGATACTTTCTGTAGGGCTTACAATCCAATCATCTAGTTTTTTTTGCTTTCGCTTGTACCCAAGAATTAATGGTTCAAAATCATAAGTTTTGACGGCTGAATTGATAGATTCAGTCATTTCAAAGGAGGAAAGATGTCTGATGAAATTGCATATTTTCTGTGAACTTCTTCTGTTTTCATCCAATAGTATTTTACCCCACTCTTTATATTTGTTATCAAAAATTTCTGGTTTTGCATTATTCCATTCAAAAATAGCCTGATCCCGATCTCCAATTAACATTATATTATCTGTACCAAATTTTTGAAGGGTTTCAATTATTTTCATTTGAATTTCATCAGTATCTTGGGCTTCATCGATTATATAATACTCAAATAGGTTAGCAATATTTCGTGCAATTAGAGGAAATCGTTCCAAAGTCATCAAAGCAATAAAGTTTGCATCCGATTGATTAGCAAACCCCTTTTTGAAATAATGATGTTTTGTATTTATAATGTTTTGAATGTGACCGTTAACTTCTCCCTTTTTATTATAGTAATCCCATTTAAAATGGAATGCTTGTGCAGGTGAGATCATCATTAAATATCCATCTATGTTAAATGTAGTTTTATCAAAGTACTGATCATAATTATTAAAAGGTCTTTGAATATTCCACAATGAATATGGTTCCCCGACTAGTATGGGGCGTCTAATGGACATCATGCAAAGATGTCCAAAGGGCAGAAATATATATTGATTTATAAAACTGTCTAAAGTAGTTATGATATGTGGATGATCAATTAGAAACTTTATTCCAAAATCATGATCTAGCTTACTCAATATTTCATTGCATGCAACATTTGTAAAGGACAATGCTGCTATCCCCTTTCTTTTAAAATTTCGACTTAATAATAACTTTGCGATTCTCGCAGATACGGAATAAGTCTTCCCACTCCCCGGGCAGGCTTTTACAACTACTAAGCCTTTTTCAAAATTGCAAATTTCTAACTGTTTTTCTGATAGATGACTAAACATAATTACTCATTTATGGCCCATTTTACAGAATTAGTAATGTATAAAGGAATTTGGAACTGATTTCTTAAATCAGCTTTGTTTTCTAAAACATATGAAAGTCTTTGTGCCAACTCAGATTTGTCTTTATTTGAATCAAGTTTTTCAAGCAGCTCAAAGGCTCTAGTTTCTAGATCAGCACCACCAAGAAGATTAGTTTTGGGGTGAAGTTCTTCATAGATGCTCTTAATGATATCTGCGTTTTCTTCTGAAAGGGTCATCAATTCAAATTCGAACGTATTTTGAGCTATAAATATTTTCAAATTAGAATCTGCTACCTCAAATTCAAGTAATTTATAGGCTCTAGCTGATAATTTGTTGCTATATCTATGCTGGTCACCATCAGTTAATACTGAGCATTTTGAAGACAATCTTTTGAGAGGATCTTTTGAGTTAAACAACATTGCAAACGGTTCGAATGCTACTCCATTTATATTTACAATTTCAATTCCGTTTTTATCAAGATCATAATCTTTATTTACAATATTTGAAAATATTGGTAAAAGAAGGGCTTCTGAAATTCCCTCTACAAGAATTACCCCATTGGAAAAAAATAATTGGCTTTTAGTAACGTCTAGGAATTTCTTAAGATAATTGATATGTTCATCTCTAAGTCCTGAATAAGTAATTGAGTACGAGGTTATATTATTATCTTTTTTATGAAGAATTACAAGATTATCTAAATCTGATTTTGCGGTTAATGTAGGTGAATGTGATGTTATAAATAATTGAACTCCAAAATCTTTCAGACTATTCAAATAATTAAAAAAAGTATTTTGTTTTTGTGGGTGTAAATGTGCTTCTGGTTCTTCTATAAGCAATGCATAATAATGTTCTTTACCTTCCTCTCTTCTGTTCTTTAAGTCTCCCAATACAGCAGATGAATATATAAGATTGTTATCACCAAGACCATTTTGACTAACATCAAAATACTTCTGCTTTGTCATATCCCCCTTTAATAAATCATCAGAATAAACAGGTTTTCGTGTCAGAATACCCTTTACAATATTGTTAAACTTATACTCAAGTAGTCTTAAATTAATTCGTGATTCCTTGTTTTTTATATCAGCATTTGCTAAATGTTCATTAATAAATTGTTCACCTGTTTTTATGACTCCAGTCCAGTCTTTTTCATTTATTACATTATCAAGTTTTAGAGCCAGTTCATTCTTAAATTCTTCGGTTAAGGCCTTCTCAATTGGCTTATTTTCTTCATCAAATGTGTAGAATTTTGTCAATTCTTGAAATAGCGATGTTATTTTATTTTCTCTAACATATGGTCTTAATTCATGCTCAGCATCTCTTAAGGGAGCTAAATATGTAAAGTAAATAAGTTGAGCTTCTTCTGATTTAATTTGTTGTCCCTCAATATTTCCACCCCATATTTTCCATCTAAGTGTTTTATTTCCGGTCTTGTTCTTCTCGAGTAAATACCTGAAGTGCATTTGTACATTTTGGAATTCAGGATTATCTGGGTCTTGATAAACCATACTATTAAAGAAAAATGCATCTTCTGGGGCTTCTATTTTGAAAGTCAAGTCAAATTCTATAGGTTCGATATTATCTTTTATTTCCGAAATATCTATGTAAAAATCTTCATCATTTTTTACACCTATATCCCTCCATTGTCTACCAATGTTGAAACAGATTCTTAACGCATCAATAATTGCAGATTTGCCCGAATTATTTTCTCCAATCAAGATGTTAATGCCTTTTTTAAAAGTTAATTCAAGTTTTCTAATTGATCTGAAATTTTTTATTAGAATTTTTTCTAAATACATATGATAAAAGATTTATGATATATTGAATTTGTGGGTTTTATTGGAGGGGAGGAATTTTACGTAGTTGTAATGAATGAGTTTATCTAGCTGACAACGTTGCATTGGCTACAAACCTTACGTATCCCTGAACTTTTCAGGGGTAAACAACAAGATCCATGGGGTACACCTGTAAAACATACTAAGAAACAGATTATTAATGATTTATTAGCTCTTTTCATCCAATTACGACTATTTGTTTTAAGTGAATCTTTCTTTTAGTAAACTCTTCACAATATCAACAGTCTTGATACTTACATTGAGGATATTCAAAAGTAAGTCCAAAATATATCTCGGATTGCCTACTTCATCTGCCTAATCTTTTGGGTCGTTGTTATTTTTTCATTTAATCGAATTGAGACTGGTGTCAAAATATCAACTGTTAAATTGTCTTTTTGCCTGAAGTTATTCTTTATCCATTCTGTATATAATTTACCACCCATTATTCTTGGTGTCCCATTACTATTCGCTGTCCTATTAATATAGCCCTTAATTTTCTTTTTAGGATTATCACCAAGTTGTATTGCGATTTCTTCCTTGTCTGCCCCAAGGTCATCAGAATGTAGTATCCTAACATTAAAAAAACCTTGGTTATAATATGCGTGTCCTAATACTACTTCAAAAGTGTCTGTTGTTGTGTTTTTTAGTGTCGTTGGCTTATTAATTTCCAAAAGTTTTTCCGTATCGCTGTTTTTATCTTCTTTAATTTTATTTTTACCCGAAAAATTCCACTCTGGACTTATTTCATAGATCAAAGTGTCTTCAAGTCCTGCCGCAAGATTTATTCTGAAATCGCTATATTTCAATAGTCCATTGTCGACAAGTATTAAAATGTCAAGCGGTTGCTCTTTTGTCAACAGGGTTCTAATTTTATCGTTTACTCGAATGTTGGTTCTCTGTGACAGTCCGGGATTTTGATAACCATACATTCTCTTTGTTAATTGTATTGTTGTCTTGCCAATATACATTATTACCCCATTAGTAACAAAACAGTATAATACGTTTTCTGTTTTCTGGTGCGATATCAAATGATATTGGATACTGTCATTTTTCAACGTCCAATATCCTACATTAATAAATCCAGTGTTTAAAAGTCTATTCATTCTTGGTTGTGTTACATATTTCCAAAAATGTCTCTGCTTTGTTTTTAATAAGATCAATCTCCTCTTGATTTTTGTCTGTTTCCTGTAATGCCCAGTATTTATTTTCATTCCATTGAAATGTTCTATTGCCCCCAGAACCATTTTGTGTTATGAAACCCCAAAACCAAAGGTCGTCCCAAACTTCAATGTCTTGTCCATGATAATATTCCTTAATCTTAGAATTAATATTGTCAAAATTCCAGTTTTGATTATTGTCTATCTTTTTAAAAATAGCGATTATAACTGAATCAACTGGCAAATAGAAATCATCCTTTTCTTCAATACCTACAGGGACATCATTCCAAATTCTTAATTCATCGGAATATTGTCCGTTATGTAAGTGAAAGATACTTTTGACAAATAATGCAGCCGTTTTTCCTCCAAATCCAGGCTGGGATTTTATACTTTCATATAGCCCTTTGTAGGAAATTTCTGGTGTTTGGTTTGGTTTAATCTTATTTATAAAGCTTTCAAACGAATTTAAGCATTCTATATTCTGATATATCTTTTTGTAAAAGGTCGCCAAACTGTCAATTTTGGGTTGACTTTGAGTATTAGCAATATGGTAGAGAAGCGAAACTACCTTATCTGTAACATTGTTATATGGTTTAATCACAGAACGATAATGCTTTTCTTGCAGAGTTTTATTGTAGGATCTATTATTCCGTAAAAAATTGAAAATATGTCCCAGCGCTTTTTCCATTATTTATTCAGTACGACATTTGACAAATCAAGCTAGTCATCTATCTTGGCAACGGTATTTGTTAAAATGCTTCGTCCAAATTCTTTGCTTTTAAAATCTTATCCAACACAGTGTATCTAGAATTCTGCAATGCTTTTGCTCGCCCATTTGGTACCAACTTTACTGGATTAGGTAATTTCTTTGCTTTATCCTTAAAGAACACAACATATTTATTTGAATTTTGCCATATCTCAATTTTATCCACTTCCGCATAATATGTTATCGCAGATTCCGGTGCAACTTGATAAGCAGCGATATATTTAATTTTTTCGATCATACTAGAGTGTATTCGAATTGAGTACCACCGATCTTCACCTAAAAATACTGTATTAAACCCTTCTTCTTGAGCGGGGATTACAATTGTATTAACCAATTCAGAATCTATATTGTTAGTAATTAATTTATCAGGGTTGTCTTTATATTGAATTAAGTCAAATAAAAATGGCTCAAAATAAAACGCATTTTCTCCCTTTTCAGATTTGTATCTTTCCAAAACAAGTATTTCAATTGGAAATTTGAATTTTTCTTTTAATGCTTTTTCTAGATCTTCATCAAGTTGATCAATTACAACGATTACATTTATGTCGCTTGGGTTTCCACTATAAAGTACCTTGTCAAGAAAATAATCAATGTTCTGAAAACTAAAAGTATTTATATACTCCTCAATAATAGCTTTATAATTTAAATCCCTTAAAATTGCTTCTCTTAATTGTCCTTTAATCTTTTGCTTTGTAGTTTCAAAACTTAATGAGAATTCTAATACTTGAACAGCAATATGTTTTAAACCATGAATTGCAAGTTCATTTTCAACTATAAAAATCTTTGGATTTACTGAACTTGTTAAATCAATCAAATAGCCATCAGGGATATTTCTGGTTTTGCCTTTAACTCCAATTTTTTTCTTAAATTCAAAATATAATCTATTATTACCAAATATTTGATGCCTCAAATCCCAAACGTCCTTTTCAAATTTGTCTTCAGTCAAGTATGGGTCTGACTGATAAGATTTCCCGTTTAAATAAATCATTGTCGTTATGGTTTTAATATTCTCAATCTCTTTATAGTACAGCGAAGGGGATAGTAGACTCTTTTATAACTTTCGATTTATTACAGCAGTAGTATGAGCTGCAAAAGCAAGCGATTATGAGGTTAGATTGCCTATTTTGTAAATTTTCTAATGTATTCTTTTTTAAAATAAGAAAGTTCTTTCAATTGACCTGAATCCATAATTTTCCAAAATATCCAGCCATTAACACTCATTTTCACTATTGATCTAGCTGCTCCGCTTGGGAAAGGAAAATTTTTCTGTTGATTCTCAATAAGGAGACTTATTGAACCATCTTGGTTTATTTTTCCGGAAATCTCTGGATTAGATGATGCAAAAACTTTAGTATCAGGTTTTATCAAACCGGAATCAATTATCATCTTTAAGGTAATGTCTGGAACTTCGTTGTATTTCATAATTATAAATTTTTATCGTTCTTTAATGTTAACTCTATCATTTACAGAAGATACTAACGTTTGGTAAAGATGTTCTAGTATATTTTCGTCAATTCCATAGCACCGGAGGATTGTTCTGTCAAGATTTATTCTATCTGTCATGTTTATTTCTTCAAACACTGTCCCAATAGGTCTTTGTTTTAGAGGCTGAAATGCAACAATTATTTCATCAATCATATCTGGTGACAGCAAGTCAGGATTAAGAACTTTCAACTTTTTGAAGTAGTTCGCATTCAAATCTAGAGCTCCTAGATTTCTAGATGTTCCTCTTATTTCAATTGACAATAAAGTAACAATAGAATTAAGTAAAGCGGCAATTAGCTCGACATCATAACCTTCCTCAATATTTATTGCAACAAGCCTCTGGTCTATAGTAAAAGAAAATGGAGAGAAACAGAAAAAAAGTCGTTCATATGGATTGATGGCTGTCACAATGTTAGCACTCTTTGGATGCAATGAATACCAAAAAGGTTTATGGCCAGCACAGGCTTCTTGTATGGTTTTAGAGTTATTTCTGTTTGTAGCATTTTCAAAATGTTTTATCCAACTATATGCCCCAGGATAATTTACATTCAATTCATCAAGAGGTAAGGAGCATACAAATAAGCTAAAGCTATACTCACCAGAAAACTCTAAAACCTCTAATTCCGTTGGACTTTTTACATATGGAATAAGGAATTCTGATTCAATACCTGAATCAGCAACTTCATCTTCAGGTATAACAAACATATCATTCCAGCCTGTTCGTTCACCTCTAAATGCATCTATGATGTTGGGATAAAACTCTATTAGATATTCATCGACTTTTTCAAAGAGATAAGCTGAAATAAAGTATTTGGACCAATTCTCTTGTGTTTCAAGAGATTCAACTAGCTTATCTTTAGATACAATACATACTGTAATTGAATCGTCAAGTATGTGATACAAATCTTCAAACGTGGTATCCATTCGCCAATTTGGGTTCCTTTTGTCAGAGCAATTATCAATTTCAGAATAGAAATTTTCAATTTGTGAAAGTTGGCTATTTATATCATTCTGATCAAAAGCATCTATAAGCTTGAAATTAAGTGTGATAAATTTAGTAGGTCCGTTTCTCGGTCCTTTTTGAAGGACGGTAAATACTGTTGATACTTTTGAATCAACAAACCAATGTTCAGCAATACTTCTTACAACATATTTAACATGAAAGTTGTCAAGAATGAACTTTTTAAATTGAATGCCGTATTCTTTCCCAAGCCACGCATTTGATGTAATGGCTGAAAGAAAACCGTCATTTTTTAGAAATCGTATTGAGTTATATATGCAATATGTGAAATAATCAGAACGCTCATTTATTTTAAAAGTTAAATCAAGCAGGAAAGCTTGTTGACTTAATTCAAATTCCTCTCTGAAAAATGCTGTTAGAACATCATTGGGGATATCTTCTTGCTGAATGAAAGGAAAATTACTTGCAATTGCATCAAATTCTGGTATCGTTTGTGTTATTTGTTTACTGTAATTGCTTGAATCAGGAAATAATACGCTGCTCCCTGAATTAAGGTTGAAAAAATCATCTCGTGTAATTCTAGGAAAATTATCTGTTTTTGAAACATCCTGTTTATATAGGTTAATAACTGAAAGAATAGCTGGGAAATGAGAAATATCATTACCCCAAATTTGATTTAGAATTTCAGAATGGTTTTTCTTTCCATGATATTTAATAATTTGATAGAATGAATTTAGGAATGTACCAGTCCCTGATGTTGGATCAAAAAGATAATCATTGACAGTTTGAATTGCTGGAAACGAAACGAGGTTTGCTAGTGTTTCCGGAGTAAAATACTGTCCAAATTTCTGTTTTTCAGATTTTGGCACAAGGTTTTCGAGAATAGTCCCAATTACCCCTGATGGCAGAATTCTAAAATCAAATTCTGTGAATTTCTTAATTAGTTGATAAATGGTTTCCTCTATGATTTTCGAATAAGCAAGGTTATCCGTAAAATATGGTTTAAAAATAGCTTGATAATCAATTCTTTTAGCATCATCAAAATATTCATCTAGTGTTTGTTTTACGTTGTCAGGATTTGCTATCCGTAGTTTAGCTAAATCTCTAGTTAGATTCTCCGAAAGGGTTAAGTAAAAAATAATTTTACCTATAAGATTATAGAAAGTGAATTTTGCAAGAACTTCTTCCTCAATTAAGTTTTCTGGCCTTCTGGAAGAAGAAGCGAGTATTTTTAACGTGGAACTTTCATATATCTTCCAGAGGTTGTATTCCCTTCTGAAATCAGCATTCTTACCTTTGGCTGAAATAATTGCTTCCTGAAATTGTGGGATTATTATTTTGGAAGATTCAATAATTGAATCAATTATATCCCCAGTAATATTGATCGCCTGCTTTAGTTCTCCACTTTCGTAGAGCTGCCCAAGATCGTGCAAAATTATATGTGCTCTTGCTTTTAATAATTTTTCATTTTGATTAAATTTTATAGGATCTGCCAAATCATCTCTGACATTTATTTTAGGTTCTTTTGAATACGTCTTTATCTTGGCAAGAGATTTTAATGAGTATTCTTCATCACGTATTTTCCAGATAATTGCTTCAGTTCCATTCCAAGTAACAAAAGAATCAGATTTAAGTCTTTTGGCCTTTTCTAAAGCATTCTCAAGCATTTCCTTATCATCAACATTAGTATCGGGGAATTTTAATTCCCAACCGTTGAAAATAATTCCGGAGACTTTGTCAGTAAAAAGTAAA
This sequence comes from Ignavibacteria bacterium, assembly GCA_036508135.1. Taxonomy (GTDB): domain Bacteria; phylum Bacteroidota; class Ignavibacteria; order Tepidaquicellales; family Tepidaquicellaceae; genus DATCHW01. The sequence goes on along the minus strand of DATCHW010000190.1, from coordinate 8,742 downwards.
ATATCAGGGAATTTCGTTCTTCCAGAATCTAGTTTTATTCCGGTATCATTTGTTGCATCTTCAAAGATGGTTCTACCATCACGAATTGCTTCTTGAATCCAACTAATAAGCTGCCCTGCCCAGTCTCTCTCGTTTCGCTTCATAATTCAATGTGTGATATTTTACAATTGGCTCCAGAAACAGCTTCAATGTTGCCTTCTCAATTCCTTCCCTTTTTAAAGTTGCATGGATTCTGTCGGTACATATTTCAATATAGTCAACAGGTTTAACTTTATGTAATAGAACATCCTCGTTTTTTTCAATACCTATAAACTGTCTATTTTCCAGAATCGCTGAAAGTAAAAAACTACCACTACCACAAGCATTATCAAGAATCACATCCCCCGGATTTGTATAAGTTTTTATTAAATATCGACCTAATTCGATTGGTTTTTGAGTTGGATGTAAAACTGGGCCTTCTGATTCTGCTGTCTTAACATAAATAAAATCATCTATATGTTGTTCCTCATAAAAGACAACATCATTCGGATATCTTTCACCATTACTTTTGACATGTCTGGGTTTGAATTCTCCATAACTCCCTGTAAATTGATCTTTTCTAATACCCTTGTCATATGCATCTCCAACTGTCATTTGTGGATTGTAGGCCGGTTGTTTTTTATAAAAGATACATATGTCTTCGTGTTTTCTTAATGGCTGCTTTTTAGCATTTAGAAAGTTGGTAGATTTAGATTTTATCCATACAACCTTGTATTTAAATAACTTTTCATTACTCAAAATTAGCTTTGCCGTAAATAATCCCTGCGATGTGAGAACTATTGCACCATCATCTTTAATAATCCGTTCATATTGTTTCCATAGTTGGCCTAGGTCTATCACTGAATCCCATTTATTTTGAGTGGTTCCGTAAGGTAGATCACAGAGAATCATATTGACACTTTTGTCAGGAATTTCATTCATGACTTCCAGACAGTCACCTTGAATAACCTTATTCAAAACCTTTTCTAATTTCTTAATCATTTGCTATAAATTTAAACTCCCCTGTTTGGTTCTCAAGATTCTATAATATTTAGCCTTTTCTTCTGCAAGTTTTATTAGCTCTGCTGTGTTAGAGTTTTTATATATAATTTCTGCAATCCTCTCGCTATAATACTCTTTTTCAAGGGTTTCTATGTTGAGTTTGAAAACTGCTGCCAATTTGGGCAGAATTTCTTTAGGAACACTTCGCTTTTGGTTCTCGATTTTCGATAGAGTTGATTGATCAATATCGAGTGATGCTGCAAGCTTGGTAAGAGTCAAACCGTTTTTGACACGTAAAAGATGTATGTACTCAGCTAATGTTTCTTTCATTGTCTTGATTATTCTGCCTTGACATATTTGTCAAATTTATATGATCTTTCAATTGAATCAAAGTAACGAAGTAATTATTTTCAAAAAAAAGCTGACAAATATTCGTTAAATAAAACCTATTTCCCGTCCATAGTGATCCAGGATAACGATCAACGTATCTATCCTGTAATCTAATGTCCCTTTCTCGATCTGGGAGATCCGTGCCGGAGAAACACCAACCTTAAAAGCAAGGTCCTTCTGACTTATTCCTGAACCATTGCGTAAAGCTTTAACGAGCTCACCGATCCGCTCCCTCTCCTGCCGGGTTAAATTTGTATTAAAGATCCTTTGTGGCATATTTTTATTTTTTTACATAAGAAGTATAGAAAGCACCCATTTTTCGCAGAAGCTTTGGAATTTCAGAGATATCTTCCGGGGGCTGGTCGATCCATTCTACCTTATCAAACGTCCCATCGACAAACAGGGCACGGAATTTTGGAGATTTTAAATGATGAACGATATCTTTTAAGTCGCTGACCTTTTCAATTTTAAAGATTGGATCTTTCTTAGAGAATTCTTTTACCAGGTCATCAATCGGTTTCTGCAGGTAGTAATCTTCGGTTGTATAACTAAATAGTTTTCCGTCAGGCTGGTAGATCTGAAAGACTTCATCAGTCTGCCGGATACGGTAAACAGTGGAGCTGCTCCGATCCTCCAGGATCTCAAGAGTGCAGACCTCCTGCATTTTTAAGCGCTTGATAATACTCTCGCCTGGTTGAATTGTAACACCGGTGAAATGTTCATTAAACAGATCCACGATTTGTTTTTCCCCAAGCTGGTGCCAGTCGTTTCTAAAAATTACCTCTTTCATATCTGATTCCATCGTTTCTACAAATTTAAGATTTTTATCGTCCCATGGTCAAAAACATTAATGGCCAGCCGTTTCTCGATGTTAACGGCTGGCCATCCGCCCGCCTAGTTTTCTGATGGAAGAAACAAAACATTATCCGCTAAGTAGATTTTAAAAACGTCAAAACTTTCCTCGTAATCATCAGTTAACGAAATTGAACTAAAAAGCTGCTTTATAACAGGCGTTTTATCTAAATACATGACAACCTTCCACTGCCCGGTGTTTTCTCCCTCTGTAATCCTCTCAAGGGTCCAAATTTGAAACTTTATAGCCTTAACCACCCTTCCACCCTGATAAGATAGAACCGTGTCTAAAAACCAGCATAGTCCTAATTTATCAGTAATGTGTTTTACCCCATCAGTTAAAACGAATTTTGAAAAAAGGTTTGAATGTCTGTAATAATTTTCAGATCCTCGGAATCCTAAAAACTCATCGTTTAAGGATCTTCTTTCTTGTTTTACATTTTCCAAATTTTCCATATTTTACACAGTTTTTCCGGTGTGTCTCACCTTTCTGGTTAATTAAATATTATTTGTTTGGCAAAAATTATCAAAATAAGCGTTTTCCTGTGCTTCAATAAAAGAGCTGGTGTTTGCTGTTTCCTCCTCCTGCGTGTATTTTTTTGAAGACCTGCAGTAAACTTTTTTATTTACTCTGTCAAATAAACAGTTTTCGCCTTTTGCGATTATTGCGCCAGTCTCAGCACATTTGCTTTTGAATTTTGCATTAATAAAGTTCATAAGATTAAACAGTTTTTTCGGTGTGTCTCACCTTTTTAAAATTTAAAGTTGTAAAAGTAAGCGGGGATGGGGTTCCCACCCCCGCTTTTTTTAACTGACCATTTCAACTTCTTCCACTTCTTCAACCTCGTTATGGCTTTCTGATTTGATGTTGAAATATGGGACTGCTTCCGGGAATCTTTCAGCTATATAACTGATAGCCTTGTAAGCTTCGCCGCAAACTTTGAAAGCCAGATTTTCATCTTCTTTCAGGCTCTCTTTCCAGCCCTGCAGATAAACAGCTGAGTTAATTTTTTGCTGTTCAGGAGCAAAATTATTGCTGGCCATAATGAAAGCGGAGCTAATTTCTGCCACCAGTTCTTCAATTGCATAGGCCTGTTTATGGTCTTTATAGCTCTCATTAAACTTCTTAATTCTTCCTGTCCTGATATCATGGCCGGTGCTGTGTGTTACTTCGTGTAACATCGTAGCATAAAAAAACTCATTGTTTTTAAATTGTGGTCTGTCAGTAAGTTGAATAAAATCTTCAAGAGGACTATAAAAACAACGATCTGAACCGGGGACCAGGTTAATTTTGCATTCCCATGAAGAAAGAACTTTTTCGCAACCTTCCAGAATTCTTTCAGGATTTGAGTTAATAATTCCCTTGCTTTCTGTTTCATTTAACAAAGTGTTATTGATCACTGTTTGTAAGCTTTCCCCGGTCTGGACATTTGAAAACTGCGCAACATTAAAAACATGGTGAATTTTAATAAATGGAAGCTTTGTAATTTTAGCCTCATTTAATTGTGCTGTTGTCCAGGTGTTATATGGGCTTTCAGGTAAATTTTTCCTTTGTCCGTTTATCATCTTGAAAAAAGAAAAGCTGTAAAAATATACCGGTAAACCTTCACTCCCTTTGTTGACCAAATAACCAAGGCTTAAGCCCTGTTTAAAAGTCATAAATTGAAGAGTGCTGAAACCTTTAAACATTGAAGCAAAAAGAAGAAAAATAAAATTCCCGTTTTTGTACTGGAGGCCGGTCTTGTAATTAGTTACGGCTGAATTTTTGTTCACAGGAACAAACCAAGGTTTTTCCCAAGATTCATTTAATTTGCGGTTTAACATCTCGTTAAACATCTCCTGAAGTTGTTCTTTTTTCATTTTGTTAGTCAGTTTTTACGGTGTGCCTCACCTTCTAATAATAATTATCATATATGGTTCCACGTGGAACTGAAAACTCTGTCTATCAATCAAATAACATACTTAAAGATACAACCATATATGATATATTCCAAATATTTTAACAACTATTTTCAATTATTTCTTTACTTTTTTCACTCATAATCATCACGTTAAGAGAATTAGCAGCTCCAATATTTATTATTTCTTGCCTTATAAATATGCAGGAAGCTTTTCCTGATCTAATTGGAATCATATTAGGACCTGATAAAAAATTCCTTCATTTGTCATTTTCATTTTTGCAAGGGAGCAAAAATGTATAAACAATCATTTCGGAATGGGCTTTTGCGCCGAAATGGTAGTGACTAACACCTTTTTTGTATTTGAAAAAATTCTTAATCAATGTTTTTCCCCTTAAAAACTTCTTTATTCTTAATTTAGGGAAGAATTACAGTCTTAAAGCATTTGTAGTATCTTGAACGCTTTATAATTCTAATTTGTAATTTGCACCTTTTGCGAATGTGGATACAATGAATTTGTTATAGATGATACCCGAGAGACGGATTTGAGTCAGATTGAATTTCTGTCTGTGGAAATGATTAAAAGAAATAAATAGGTTATGAAAAAAAATTAATCCACAGATAATAATTAAAACTGGCAATATATATGACAAAGTATTCGAATGAGGAAATTACTCTTGATTTATAATCTCAATTTCTTTCAGAGACTCATTTCTTAACGTAGCACTAATTAAAAATTTGTCTTAAGTGCTACTATATTTGAATAAAGTATTTAATCAACGTAACCAAACTGCATGTTAATCAACAATGGATATTTACGATTTGAAATGGAACAAGATATTAAAATCTAAATTGAACGTTTTCTTTTAAAAATAAGAAGTATCCCAATTTCCTTCTCAATAGCATGATTGTATAATGAATTGTATATTTTTAACTTAGTTGAATAATAATCACCTTTGAACTCGAGTAGCTTTGCATCATTTCCAACATATATTTTTTCAGTAAACGATTCCATTATGTCAATTAGGCTTTGAACGTCGATTTTACCATAAACACTATCTCTAAGACTAATTAGAAAGCCTTGTAGCTCAGTCATAATGGTAGTAATATGAGAACGATGATCTGAAGCAAGTGACAATTCATTTTGATCAAAAATATTATCTAATCCTGAGAAAATATTCTCAACATTTTTAATACAAAGGCTTTCAAATTCTTGATAAAGAATTTCTAACCTTTTTGTTAGGTATATTAAATAAATGGAAGATATTAGAGATAAAACAGAAATGATTATCGCAATTACGGCAATCAAATTAGATGATCCAGCGCCAGATTCAATAGGAAAATGATGAAAGTTATGCATTATTAATAGCTTCTAGAATTGCCCAATTCTTCTCAAAAAGCCTCTGAAAATTATCATTAGATCGAAGTTCCACAAATGATTTAATCTTTTCAACGGTATGATATTTTTCAAATATTTTACTGAAAAAACCTTTAATAAATGAATCATTTATTGCTTTGACAAATTCAGAATCAATAGTGAGAACAATCTTCTCCCCATCATGAATATGCTTTAAAACCTGCGTATCTTTTGCGTGCTGCTCTCCAAATTCACGACCTGAAATTGAATCCGTGAATGGAGGGTTAACTAGTAATGTTAAATTAATTGTATATTCTTTCATCATAATTGTTTTAATGGTATAGTTGTTTCTATTAACACACCTGGGAAATTAATGTTTAAATTGATAACATATGAACTATCAGGTTTTTCATAAATATCATTTGCCTCATTCATTGCAATAACCCTCCTTTCCCTATCAAATAACCATTTTTTACCGACTTGATATTTGTTATCAAATTTTACTGCGGTATTCCCACTTATTAAGACAACTCTAGTACCTGTACTTAAATTAAAGCAATGCTCAATAAAGTCAATTAAACCATGCCCACGAGTCTTATCAAATTTAACTCTAGAACTAATCCCTTCTTGTACAGCCAACAAAGTTAAAGCATTTTCCGGAGTGAATTGTCTTGATCCAATAAAAAAATTCTTTTTGGCATGATTTTCGATTATCTCAAGAATTACGCTTTTCATTTGTTCTGGTAGGGAATCATCACCAAAAGATTCATATATTGTCTTTCCAAAATTATAAATTAAAACCGTAATCTCTTTGGCATCTTTGTCATAAAAACCGCAAAGAATGCCAATCTCTGCATTAGGCGCATGTAAAATTATATTATCAAAGTGCTCTCCAATGGTTGAATTAATAGCTTGATATGCTTCAAAAGGAAGTTCGAATTTTTGATCACTTTTAGTTTCACGAATTGCATTTTGAACCATATCAGTGATATCCTTTGATTTTACTTTATAAGACTGATCAGCTTTGGGATCGTCTTTTCTTGTAATTCTCACTCTCTCATTTATCATATTTGCGTTAACGGATTCATAACTAGAAGATGACATAGACCTTAATTTTGAAAGCTTTTCTCGCTCTATGTCTGAAATATTCTCACAAATCACATTCCATCTACGCTTTTTTGCAATTTCCCAACATAAATTATCCACCAAATAAAGTGCTCCAAAAGATACTTTTCCGGCATATCGCAATCTTGTCATCTTCTGACTAACCTTAGCTCGGTGTAGCATTTCCAGTAAAGTTCTTAACACGGAGTCCGGATTTTCAAATAGACAAAAACTTTCATCAAATTTTATAGGTCTATCACTTTCTTTCCATCGTGAGATATTATTGACAGAACAAAATCTTTCAATTTCCTCATTATATGTGATTTTTGATTTTAAATACTCATGCTCTCTTCTCTTTTTGTCTTTATGTTTAAAAGGATTAGTATATTTTTTATGCCTTCGTTTTATACGGAGATTCAGCGATTTCTTACTAACTCGTGTATTCCAATTATCAATTTTATATATCGTAAGTTTCCTACTCACAGCTTCTTTCTTTTATAGTTCTAACTCAGCCTATAATCAAGTATATTTTAAGTTCACAAAGTTTTTTCCACATCATTCTTATTTATATATGATTTTTTACTACTTTTTTTGCCGATTGGCAAATTCAAGTACGGTTAAATCTATAAATCAAAAAAAAAATTGATGGCGAGGCAAAAACTATTTAAGAATTAAAAGTACAGAATTATTCAGCTAATTAATGAATAGCTGGTGATAAAAAAAATAATTAGTTCTGAGAAATAAGCTCTTTTGGTATATGGTTTAAACTTAAAACATTCCAGGTATTGTCCATTACCTGACTTTTAAATGCATCGGTAATCTTTAAGTATTTTCTAAGATCCTTTTCTTTTTTAGGAGCTCCCATGTCTTGTAATGCTTTTATGTTTACTCCTAACATTATGCTATTTGTAATAAAGGTTTTTCTTGCTGTGTGGAAGGTTATTGCTTCATGTAGAGGAAGTGATTCTTCTGTGGTTTCACTTCCTATAACAGTTTTTTTTATCACCCGCACATTAAAGCCGGTATTTGGCAATTGCTTTTGGGCAATAGCTTTACAGCATTCCTTTATGTAATCATTTATTTTTTGAATGGACATTCTTGGTAGTGGATTTTCATCTTCTTCATATTTCTTAAGGATTTTGAGAGCAAAGTCGTTCAGAGGTATCATTTTAACATACCCTGTTTTGACTTGTGTTTTAGTTAACAACTTATTATTAATATGCTCACGCTTTAAGGAAACCACATCGCTGTAACGAAGCCCTGTAAAGGAAGCAAAGCAATATAAATCACGAACTTTTTGTAATCGGATTGTATCAAAGTTATAATCCATTAACACCAATAGATCATCCATATTTAGAAAAACAACCTCTTTTTCAGCTTCTTCAGATTTTAGTTTAGGATAAATATTATCGTGATAATAATTCCGTTCTTCAGACCAATGAAGAAATGTTGATAGGACTCTTGTGATCTTTGCATAATAACTAAGTTGTTTCTTCTCAGTTAAATATGTGTATTTCTTAAGTTTATCAATAAACTTTACATCCATATTCTCCCAGGTTAAAGTATAATTAGTACCATCTTGGAATCTTATCAGGAAGTTTTTAATAGTTGTATATCCTTTTATGGTATTTTTAGCTTTATCCGATTTGTTTGATTCTATAAAATCGTCAAAAACATCCATTACCGAAGTAGATTTAAGGACAGTAGATACCTCAGGAATATTCAAAAGATTTGTCAACTCAAAATCTGATGGTTTCCTTCTTTCTTTTGTAACTTTATTAAACAGTATTCTGGCCTGTGATTCAACTTCATCAATAAATGAATTCATTTTTGAGTTTTCGTCATACTCTTTTGAAGTTACTGAGGAAAGCTTTAATCTCTGGTTTTTTTTATTCCAATCACGAATTCGTACTTTTCCCAACTTCATTCTATAGGGTTTATAGTCGCTTGTTATTTGTGCCAGGAGAGAAACCTTCCCAAGTTTGTCAAGCTTTTCTGATTTAAGATAAAATACTATTTGTGCCATATTTGAGTGTTTTATACCTCTTTACGTAAACTAAAAGTAGGTGCTAATTAGGTGCTAATAATTACTCAAATGTAATAAAATGAAATCTAACAAAC
>DATCHW010000189.1:0-1029 GCA_036508135.1 Ignavibacteria bacterium | reverse complement strand
CATACACTGGAACACCCCACCCTGATAAGCCGATACCTGCATTTAACTGGTTCCTGTTTTCATGCGGATTTTGAGAATTGACTGTTAAAAGAGTAATGAACGATAAAAAAATAATTGTAATAAATTTTTTCATTTTTTGTTAATTTAGATAAAATGGTTGTGAGTTAATAGTTTTCACAAAGGTGGGATAACTGCTGATTGAAGTGTTATATAACTTTAGAAAAAAGTTACATCATTCACAGCGTGTTTCAAGAGTTAAGAGACAACCGGACAAGTATGCTCAATATCATAGAACTGATGGATAAATGTTTATTTTGCGGTTGATTTTTAAAGTGTTGAAGAAATAGTATTTTTATTTTAGTTTAGGGTCAAATTATATCATATAACAAATCTGAAGAAATTTTTAATGTAATATTAGAAATATGAAAACTAAGCTTTTTATTTGCACGATTGCATTCTTTTGGGTAATAAATTCAATTGCCATCATCCCTTCAAAAACAGATGAGTTTAAATTGGGTATTGTTAATGGATCATCTGATAAAGATTTTCCGGGTACGGAGTTTGTTTCATTGAGAGATGATATCCCGACCGGAGAAAATTCTTTTGTTCAGAATAAAGACTTCATAAGCCTCTTCAACGGTAAAGATTTAACTGGCTGGGGTTATCGTATTGAGACACAAAAGGGAGTCATTTTTGAATCTTTTGAGGGCAACACCGAATCAAAAGATAAACGATTTATTGTGAAAGGAGGGATCCTTACGGCCAATCCATATAAAGAAGGGGATGTGGAACGTTACCGCAACCTTTGGACAATAATAGAGTTTCCGCAGGACTTCGTACTTATATTGGAATTCCGTGCATCGAGGAATGCTGACAGCGGAATTTTTATCCGTGGAACACAATTGCAATGTCGAGATTATCCGCTTGCAGGTCCGTATAAGAATTTAAAGAACTATAAAGCGCAGGATTGGAATAAAATTGAAGTTGTTGTAAAAAATAATGTAGCACATTGCACATGTAATGGGGAGT
>DATCHW010000188.1:0-5040 GCA_036508135.1 Ignavibacteria bacterium | reverse complement strand
CTCAATTAATTAAAGCAATAACACAAAAGAAGTATAAAAACATTTTATATTTCGGTTAAAAAATGAATAAAAAGCTGTTACATAGGTAGCAGCTTTTTTTTGCATCCGGCACGGGCGATAACTATAAGGTGAAACAAGAGGAGGAAATCCGGGGCCAGGCATCATACCATGACACGGCAGGCGTCTCAAAAGATAAAGTATGGAAGTTTACTTATACAAGAAAGGGCTACTGACGAATAGCCGGTAGCCCAATCCTAAACTGTACGTTGCCCTTGTTCGACTTAACCATAAGAACCTTTCATAAATAACTTTCAATTATTTCTTTTGTTTCCTGAATATGAGATTTTGAGGATGCTCCAAACAACACAGATTCAATTTTAGGGAATTTACTAAGGTATTCAATTGCTTCTTTGGGACGTAAAGCGCCTGCAGCTAACACTTGCATAGCTATCGGACGAAATGTTTTTTCGGTTAAATATTTTTCATAAATATCTTTTCCACCCGACATTCTGAATCCAATTTTATTAATTGAACTGCAAATAATAGGATTTTCAATACCAATCGAATTCAGGGAATCAAGCAAGGCTGGTAAATTCATGGTTATATATCCGGGTTCAGCATTGTACTTTTTACGGATATATAGATCATACTCTTTAAAAACCTCTAACATTTTAAGTCCTAGAATCATGTCGACCAGAACATTTTGAATAAAAATTACAGGAGTATTAATTCCTTTAAACATTTTCATCTCCGCATCAATAAATATTTCCATAAGCTTAATAAAATCTTTATTCATATAAGCCATCCCTCCCTTAGCAAATGTGCTGAAAATATTACCCGGAACATATTGCTTAATTGTACCAACTATGCCAAGCTCTGTTACCGCATTTGCGTATTTATGAGCATAAGGCAAACAAGGGAATATTTTAAAATCCCTGTACTTTTCAGAATTCGCACGAAGATAATCACAGATATTAGCAATACGATCGTGTGTTGTGCACATAAAAGTGTTTATTCCAATCTCCCTTGCCTGATCTAAAACACGAATAATTGCAGTATCATCTTTAAACCTTATAGCCTGTTCTCTTGATTTTTCATCAGACAGATGGCTAACTGCAAAGAACTGGTTATCCCCTAATAATACTTTGTCCATCATTTTTTATTTTTTTGAATCTGCAATTATTAATTCAATCACTTTGTCCGTAAATAAACCCTGCTTAAAAGAGTTTATTTCAGTTTGCTTTCCTCTTATGATACAATCGACAAAATTATCAATCTGTGCGCTATATTCCTCGCCTCTTAGGTAGAAATTAACAGGTATCGCAAAATCAGTGATATATTTTATCGTCCAACCTTTGCCCAGTTTTTCCCTGAGATCTGCCTCTTTTAGATAGATTTTTATTTCAGTGGCATCGCAGATAATTTTACCCTTCTTGCCCAGAATGGTAAGTGATGTTGCCATTTTGCGATAGGTTTCATCACTCCAGTTAACTGATAAAACACCACTTAATCCATTTTCAAGGGTTAAGATTGAATATACTGCATCTTCCACCTCTTTGGAATAGATTCTTTTTAATTGTGAACCATTAGCTTTTGCAGGGCGTCCTATTATCTCCTGCAATAAATTTATGACATGCGAAGCATAGTCAAAAAGGCAGCCACCGCCCTCTTCAGGATCCGAACGCCAGGTTCCCCCTTTTTCTTTAGTGACCACCGGGCCGTAGGCTTCACCGGTAAAATGTACCAGATTGCCTAAAATACCGGCATCTAACAGCCTTTTCAATTCACGGAAAGTTCCGATAAAATGATTATGGTAGCCTACCTGGTTGACAAGCTTTTTCTGACCAGCCAACTCTACCAGGTCTTCTCCCTCCAATGAAGTGAGACTAAAAGGTTTTTCACAGAATGTGTGAATTCCCTTTTCGAGAGCATATCTGACCATTTTATAATGAAATCGTGTAGGTGTAGCAACAACAACAAAGTCGAGATTCTCTGTGTCAATCATCCTTATGTAGTCCGTATAAACATTGACTTTACTGAATTTTTTAAAGGCATCCAATACTATTGAAGAGGTGTCACATACTGCAACCATTTCGACGGATGGATGAGGACCAACGATAGCAGCATGGGAAAGTCCCATTTTACCTAATCCTATTATTCCAGCTTTGAGTTTCATTTTAAATGGTTAAGTTTTCGTAAATATTATTTGTTTCTATGGCAATTTTGTCCCAATTAAATTTAATGGAAAGGATTTCATCAAAAGAGCGTTTTTTAAATTCCGATAATTTCTTCAAAATATTTCCTTTCAGGTTATCTTCATCACCAACCTTATAATAATCATCTTTAGCAAGACCAATCTGCAGGTTTGCAGGTATGTCGCTTACCAAAACATCAATATTATAACTCATTGCTTCGAGTAATGCAATTGGAAGACCTTCTTCGAAGGAGGATATAATAAACAACCTTGCAAAAGAAAATATCTGATTTAATTTTTCACCTTTTATAAATCCTGTAAGAATAATGTTATTTTCTTTTGCTATTGATTTCAGTTTATTTGAGTAAGAGGTTGGATAATCCGTATCACCAACCAGTACTAATTTATAATCTGTAATATTTGTTTTTCTGAAAGCCCTGATCAGATAATCAAATCCTTTCTCTTCTAAAAATCTGCCTACCCCAATTATATATTTTTGCTTTTCTAAACCCAAATACTCCAGATAATCTGATTGAATAGATTTGTTGGGCAAGCATACACCATTAAAAATAACTTTATACTTATTGATATTGTATTTCTTTACCATTTCCGATTTAATTACCTCTGAAATGAAAATGATAAAATCAGAATTTTTAATGCTTATTTTTTCGGATAAAGATAAAAAGCTTCTGGCTGCAAAATTCCATTTTTTTTGTGTATAACTTATATTATGATATGTAAAAACCACTTTCGCTTTTGAAAGTTTCATAATAGGAATAAAAAAACCTGGTCCGGTATTATGAAAATGTACAATATCATAGTTTTGAAACAATGCATGTACTGTTGAGAGAAAAGAATGCAAAAAAGTCTCAAAAAATTTACTCCGGGGAACACTCAAATCTATAAACTTAATGTTTTTATACTTTGCGTCCTTATTTTTTGAATTGATATATGGTTTTCTTCGATATACTGTGATTTTATTGTCACCACTGCATGCAATTCGAGTGTAAAGTTCCATACAATGGGTCTCTATGCCTCCCTGAATTTCCGGGAAACCTCTTGATCCAATAATTCCGATCTTCATAAATATACTTTTGATTTTTTTTATCTTCCTGACAGCGACATTTTTGAAAATAACTTAAAGTAATTCTCAAATAGTTTCTCTTCTGAAAATTCATTTTCAATTATGAGATGGCTGTTATTTCCAAATTCGTTTCTGATATTTTCAAAGTCAGTTAAGTATTGTAATTTTTCAACAATTAAGTTAATATCCCCGCATGGAACAATAAAACCGTTGTATGCATCTTTAATTAAATATCGGTTATCACCAACATTTGTAGCTATAATTGGTAATCCGGCAACCATTGCTTCCATAATTGAGTTTGATAGTCCCTCGTAAAGAGACGTGCTGAGATAGATGTTGCAGTTTTTAAGAATGTCAGGAATATTTGGTGGATTAATTAGGATTTCTACTTCATTTTGTAAATTAAGATTTCTGGTTAATGATCTGATTCTATTTTCCAGGGGACCATATCCAACAATATAATATTTTATTTTTTTATCTCTATTTTTTTCTACTAACTGCTTAAAAGCATATAAAGCAGTTCGAAAATCTTTTGATCTGACAAAACGGCATACAGAAATAATGTTTATCACATCTTTAGGTCTATCGATTTTTTCAAGAGGCGTAACAAGAATAGTATTATGAATTATATATATTTTCTCAGGATTGAATCCCCTCTTTTCGAACTTATTTTTTCCAGAAAAATTATTAAAAATAGTTGCATCATTCAGGTAGTTATGTACCAACTTTTCGATAAAGAACTTGTAGTAAGGTAATTTCTCAGTTCTTATTCCCCCAATTGTTGTAAGTTTTCTGTGAAACAGTTTACTAATACCTGCAATAGAATTAGCTTTGGTGAGATAAGATAAAATAATTGAGATTCTTTCATTTTTTATAATCTGAAGGAAATGAATCAATTTTTTTAATGGGTTCCCTCTTAAACCAATATATTTTATAGATTTATTTTTAATATAGTCCAGATTTGCAGCATCAATTTTGGTTCCACACCAGATAATCAAAATAATGCTTATTTCTTTCTCAGTTAATAATTTTGAAAGAGTCAAAGCTTGTTTTTCAGCTCCCCCTTTTAATAGTGTTTTACAGAAGATTAAAATGGAAGGCATTTAATATGTCTAATTTATTTTTCTAAGAATTTTTATCTTAGTCAAAGTAAGTAATTTATAATCAAAAATCATTTAAATTATCATTTAACTTTTAAACGTTTTCGAAATGAATATACATCTATTATTGTAAAATCTTTATCAAAATTTAAAGTATGCGTTCCTTTTAGTTTTTTATCCCATACTGGTTCCACTTCATAAAGCATAGTTTCATTATATTCAGTTTCAGTCAATTTTGTCACATGGTTTAGATTAAATCCTTTCCCATATCGTCCGGAACAATCCTGAGAGGGGCGATAAATTTTACCCTCATGAATAAACAATTTCCCAGCCGGCCTTGCCGTTCTTACATCAGAGACTATGGGATTTTCAGGATGACTTTCCCAATGATCAGAAAATATATCATCTGTAAAAAATAAAAATAGTTCGGTACTACAACCTGAAATATTATCCGTCTGATCAAGTGATGTAAAAAGCCACCATTTATTATTATAATAAAATAAAGTTGTGTCGACAGCAGATAAATTTTCCATTAAATTCCTGTCAAATTCCCATTTATAAGGAAAATCTATACATTTATAAAGCTCAATAGTCTTATTTTTGGATGTTTCCGGGATAATGTAATAGGTGGTATCAATCCTGAAGATAAATGGATAAGACAT
>DATCHW010000187.1:0-1114 GCA_036508135.1 Ignavibacteria bacterium | reverse complement strand
CTGATAGTCTATTGTATTAAGTTTAATATTATTATACAGCGAATTTATGGTATCTGAATAGTATTCATTTTTTATGAGCAGATATTCCCGTTTATTGCCCGGTTCAGCATCTAGACTGATATTCTTAAACCTCCCGTAATATGCATGAAGACTCCAATCTTCGTACATTCCCGGAGCAATATTTATCACTGTTCCCTTAGGAATTTCAGGCATAATGAGGTAAGTATCTGTTATTTTGTCTTTATCGCGGCTAAATTTATTGGCAGAAGAGAGTGAAAGAATAATCCCCGTAATAATCAATCCATATCCGATCCATTTAAAAAACATAAAACCTTTCGACTCATAATTCATTCTGATTATAAGAGAATCAATAAAAGGATATATGAAAACAGCAGTAGCTATCGCAAAAAACGGGTATGAAGGAACGATGTAAAATCCACTCTGCTTCAGGCTTATCATAATTGGTAAAACTCCGGTCAGCCCAAGAGATACAAACACTCCTGTTTTCGCGAAGTTTTCTTTAGTAAGAATCGCAGGATTTTTTTTGAGCCTGACCCAGATAACAAACATTATGCAGAGACACACAGAAGGAATTAATTCGAAAAACAGTCTTTTAATAATATCAAAACGGGAGTCAACAGTAACAATGTTTTTCAAGCTGTTTATTACCTGTCCATCAATATATTTCTTTAAACTCGGACCTGCATCTGGTACAAACAAAACCAGTAATATCAAGGGAGTCAGCGTGAAAACTAATATCAAGGCACTTTCGATAGCCATTTTTCCAAATGTCTTTTGTTTCAGAAAGAGCCATAAAAAAAACGGGAATGTCCATGGAAAGAATGCAACAAAACCTTTAGTAAGAAATCCCATTGAGAGCATTAAACCTGAAAGGAATATGAAAAAATAATTATTGTCCTTTTGATTTTTCAAACAGAACAAAACAGAAAGAGATGTGAAAATTGTGAGTGTATTCTCAAGAAGGTCATTATATGAAGCCCAGAAAACCGTAGGTGTTAAAATCCATATAAACAAAGGAAGCCAGCCATTCCTGTAACCTAAGTTTTTCCAAATTCTTACAATTATGTAACCGGCTATTATTACTGTGAGTAGT
>DATCHW010000186.1:0-8764 GCA_036508135.1 Ignavibacteria bacterium | reverse complement strand
TGTGAACGCGACTCTCGGTAATTGAATTGCCGAGCTTCTTTGAGCGGGAGAAAACTCCATCAGGACGGTTCAGGCGTCCACTACTGCTACTGGCGCTAGCCAGTTACACAGATACTTTAATGGGATTTGATAATCCAATTGGAATAAAAACAAGCGGGCTGCTTATTGATTGTAAAAATAAGCGAAGAATATTAAATGCCCCGACGGAATCAGCGTTATAAATAATGTTATTATTGACGTAACACCCGCGTTTTTTGCGATTAGCCGGTTTGGCATACGTTTTTGAAACGATCAAGCTCGTCGGCGGGCACTGGCTGCTGTAATATTCTTTTTGATGGATGAGGTCAATCCCGTGCTGCGCCAATTTGTAGTTAAGCATTTTAAAAAATTGCAGATAGGGTAAGCAATGAAACGCCTGATTTTTCTTATGTCCGAGATCCTTATCTTTGCGGATTCCGGTGAGATCGCCGAGAATAACCGTGTTAATTGCATTGGCTAAGCAATAGTTTGTAATTAAACGTGTTGCTTTATGCAACACGTCGTCAATCGTATGTTTGCGTTTCTGAAACAGGCGTGATATGGCGCTCGAACAGCTTTTGCGGTCAGGTTCCATCGTATCAAGAATCGACTGACGCCAGGCAATCTCTTTGTTATAATAATGGCAGGCATTTAAGTACTGACTGCCGGAAATAATAAAACTGAAACCATCGGAATCATAACAGGTCGCCAGATTGTTAACACCAGGATCAATCGCAAGGTAGTGATTATTATCGGCAATTGTTTCCGTGTCAGGAATTTCATAGACTGCAATTATTTGATACGTGCCATTTTTTTGTGGATAAAAACACAGCTGCTTGATGACTGAAAGGTCTTGAAATCGGGGGATTTCAAGTTTAAAACAATTGACTTTCAGATTGTGTGTTTTATTCAAAAATGCTTTTTGCTGTTTAGAAATCGTGATGCCAAACGTATTGCCGTCTTGTTTAAATCCGTTATTCAAGATTGAAAAATGGCAAAGACCTTTTTTATAATAGGGTGGTTTCGGATCCGCAATGCCACCGGTCACAGTGAGTGTGAAAAAACTTTTCCAGGCCTGGTGCAATCCGTTTAAAACCTCTTGTGCCGTCTGGGATGGCATCGCTTTAAACCAATGATGTGTTTTGAGGCGTTTCTTTTGTTCGTACCAGTTTGGAAACTCGGTAAAACCCAGCTTTTCAAAATTGTGTTTTTCGTAGTTGCCGACGTTCCAGAGTTTGGTAGCAGCAAAGGCGTAGCTGTCAAGGATTAACTTCTGTTGTTTCGTTGGTCGTAGAATCGTTTTGCAACTGAGTTTCATCGATTTTAATATCCTTTCTCCTGTTTTTTAATATAGGCCGCAATCATGTCTTCGCGAATGGAACCGACCGTTTCAACATAATAAGAATGGTTCCACAATTGACCTTTCCAGAGTTGCGTTCGGATTTCCGGAAATTGTTCAAACAGTTTACGGCCGGAAATGCCTTTGAGCATCTTAACCATGTAGGAAATTGACAATTTTGGATGCGCTGAAATCAGCACATGCACATGATCGGCATGGCCGACTTCCACCTCGCTAATGATAAAATCTTTATCATTAGCGATTGCCCGGAGCATTTGTTTCAGCGCAATTTCAATGTCGTGCTTAAGAATCGGCCGTCGATACTTGACTGACCAGACCACATGGTAGTTAACATTATAGACGCAAGTCCTTGCGTGAACTAGATTATTCTTCATACACATAGTATAGCATAATCTGTAAGAAAAGTCCTTAAGAAAAATAGAAAAATAATAGAATGCAAAAAAATAATTAGGATCGTGATGGCGCTTTCATCACGGTAATTGAATTACCGTGGCTTCCCGCTTAGCTTCCTAAAGGTCCTTTATTACTATCGCCCAATATAGGGTGTTCTGTAATTCTCATATAAAACTCTCCTTCTCAATTGTAAAAATCGGAACAGTTGTAAAATTTAAAAAAATTAAGGATCGATCTCTTTATCTGAAATGGTGTTTCAGATAATTCTCTTTGGGTATAAAAATAATATCATAGAAAGGAAGTGTTATGAAAGATGAAGAAAGTTGTTCTAATTCTAATCTTATCAATATTTACCAGCTTTGTTCTTGCCGGTGTTTCTTTTGCAGCAGAGATGCAGCTTAAAAGTGTCGATACAATTTTAACAGAAATAAGAGCAGAGCAAGGGATCAGCAGTTCAGATAAGATTGATGCAACCAAGGTCAGTCAGGCAACCCTTGAAGAATTGGGTGACTCTGTGATGGAAGCAATGATTGGCAATACAGCCATGCATGACCAAATGGACGTCAGACTTGGAGGGGATGGCTCAGAATCCCTTAAAGCTTTTCATATTAATATTGGGATCAATTACCTTACGGATTACCCAAATGGCATGATGAATATCATGAGCGGAGGCATGATGGGTAATAATTCAACTATTGTCGGTGGATGGAATGATGATAATATAAGTCGTAATAATAATTCAGGTACCGATTCAAGATGGAATATTTCTGGAATGATGGGTTATCTGGCCTATGCCGGTATTGCCGCAGGATTTTTTCTCCTGTTATTAATCGTCATTATTGTATTAATCGTTTTTGGAATTCTCAGATCAAAAAAAATAACAGCAGCTCATGATACTACCTCTGAAATATTGGCTAGAAGGGTTGCCAATGGGGAAATTACAAAGGAAGAATTTGACAGAATGACAAAAAACATCAGATCTTGAAACAAAGTTATCTTTAGAGATAATGGATTATTTTGAAATATGATATAAAAATAAAGGAGGAATTCATTATGATGTATGGAATAGGATATGGTGGCGGATTCGGCGGTGTTATGATGTTCGGTCTGTTTTTATTATTAGTGCTGGTTATCATTGCTGTTTATTTCACTGTTCATCACTTTAGGAACACAAGCCCAAAAGAAGGATCGCATTCAGGAGACAATGCTTTCGCGATTTTGAATGAGCGATATGCCCGTGGTGAAATCAATGAAGAAGAGTATAATAGAAAAAAAACTGAGTTGAGAAAACTTTAGGCAACAAATGCAAAAACGGCTTTTAAAAGCCGTTTTTTCTTTGCATAAAAATGATTTTGCGACTATTTTTCCAATCACTCAATTTTCTGACTATTTTTTGGTATTTTCGTCCTGTTATTATCATGCTTTTTATAGAGAAATTTCCATCAATAATTACAGACTCAACTTTCCCAGCTTTGAAATAGAGCTGAGGCATTGAAATACCGATATCTGTAACTCCTGAAAAACACATATTGACAGAAAAATGCACCCAACATCTGATATAATGAAAATGCAAACCAACAAAAATCAGACAAGAAAGGTGCATACCACTATGATAACCCAAAACAGCCCATCTGAAAAGACCGAAATTGCATTTTTACAAGCTTTTAAAGCACTAAAACTGGCAGAACATACAGTATTTGATGTTTTGAAATTTGAAACGATTTTCCTTCCTGCATAAAATCCTCCCATTTCTGGTTGTTCTATTTTTGAAGTATAGATAACAGAATCCCTTCGCTCCGTTACCATTACAGTACTTTCATCACTACTACGAATTCTTCCGCACCTGAACGATTCATCGCTACTTTCATCCTTGACATTTGCGTTTTTAAAATATAACTCCGTCTTCATATATAATCTTTAATTACTTTTTCCCATGATAGATTGTGAGATCTCCAACCAAGGTTTTATAATAACTATTTATGGTCACGTTATGAAATTTTGCTTTCTTTAATACATCTGGAATTAGACCATTAATATTATCATCAATTGGCTCTAATTTTCGAAAAATATGTACAATTATTTTCGAATATAATCTCTTTTACTTTCCATAATCCAAAATAAATATTTCTCCACCTGGCTTTAATACCCTTATAAGCTCCTCAAATATTATCAACTTATTTTCAGAAGAAATATGATGTATTACTAAGCTGGATAAAATTTTGCTGAAATAATTGTCTTCATAGGGTAAATTAGTTCCATTAATTTTTTTCAAATGCACATACATATCATTTTTAATGATTTTATTTTGTGCGATTTTCAGAACATTTTCATCAATGTCTACACCTTGCAGTTCGTTATTGGGATAAAGGGTTGCCAACATCATTAACAAAGTCCCTGTTCCACATCCAAAATCTAATAATTTTTCATCTGCCTTTACTTGAGCAAATTTAATAAATTGATTTTTAATTTTGGTTAAGGTGTCAAAAGACACCTTAAAAATTATGACATACATCATGCTGTGTCTATAAATGTTGA
Organism: Ignavibacteria bacterium; assembly: GCA_036508135.1. Taxonomy (GTDB): domain Bacteria; phylum Bacteroidota; class Ignavibacteria; order Tepidaquicellales; family Tepidaquicellaceae; genus DATCHW01. The sequence continues at coordinate 4,458 of DATCHW010000186.1, read as the reverse complement.
ATATCAACATGGGGTGTTCAAAATTCGTTAAAAATACTTTTGACACTCTAACCAATTTTATATTCTCTCATAAATATCCGTAAGAAAATATCGAAATGTCCTGTTAATACTTTAAACTTTAATGCAGGTATAAAATTTTCATTACCTAATTTACTTTTCATAGGGTTACTTTACCTCCGGTTATTAAGAAAAATCTTGAAGCAATAGCACTAATATAACATTAATATAGGAAAGTATTGAGTATTTTATTGAAAAGCTAAGTTTATTTTTAAAAATCTACTTTCTACATAATTTCTTCATAACATTTTAATATAATCAGCACTGTACTTGAGAAATATTTTAACAGCAAGTACTTTAAAGTAAGGTATTGCTTAATTTTACAATATAGAAAGGTGGTGAGAAGATTGCAGTTTGAAGATATTTATTGTCCAATAAGTAAGAATCTGAATCTTGTAGAGAAGGAGCTGAAAAAAATATGTGAAAATTTAGAAACCAATTGTCTGCAAGAAATTATAGGTTATTTTTTCAAAATTCCCGGAAAAAGGCTTCGACCTACATTAGCTTTGCTCTCGGCGGGCATTGTAAATAATAAGCTCCCAAAGAGTACTAATGATCAGTTAATCCAAATGGCTACAGGCATTGAGCTCATGCACAGCGCAAGTTTAATACATGATGATGTAATTGATGGTGATTTGTTCCGGCGTGGTCAAAAAACCATCAATAGAATTTATGGTAAGAAAATAGCAGTATTAGTAGGTGATGTTGTTTATTCTTTAGCTTTCAATACAGTCACAAATTCACTGCCAAAAGAATTTGATAAAATTATAGTTGAGTTAACTGAATACATGTGCGCCGCTGAAGTAATTCAAGCAGAAAATAAGTCGCCTAGCCGTGAAATTTATTTGAATATTATTAAAGGTAAGACAGCATTATTTATGTCTGTTAGTTGCAAAATTGCAGCGGCATTGGCTGGAGCAACAAAAAAACAACTTGCTGGCATAGAAGAGTACGGATTAAATCTAGGAATGGCATATCAGATAATGGATGATTGTATGGATAAAGATATTAATAATCAATTAAATATAACAGTAGAAGATGCTCAATTATATGGAAACAGAGCAATAGCATCACTTAAGGCATTTGAAGATTCTTCATACAAATTCAGTTTAATAAATATAGTAAATTTGGTTCTTTGTTTCTCCCATGCAAAAGTAAATAGCGCATAATTAAATTGTTAATCTCTCTAACCCAATACACAAAGCATAAATTAGCAGAAATTTAAGTTTAATACTAAATTCCCATAATAAATAGTTTTTAAGATCAAAAAATATTTTCAATATGAAGGAGCTCTATAAACATGAAATTCAAATTAATTAAAAACCTTGTATTTACCTTAGTATTCGCTTTATCTTTTTCAACTTTGGCATTTGCAGCTACAACCGGTACCCCAATAAATAAACAGGCTGATGGTGTAAATACCACATTAACCTTTGCAAATGAAACAATTAAACCAGGAAGCAATGAATTTACAATTTCCCTGCTTGACAGCAGTGGAAAACCTTTAGATAATCCTAATTTAAAACTTACTGCAGCTATGGACACATCTACTGATATGGGAGGTATGAAAGAAGATAAACCCATGATGATAGATTTAAAAGAAGGTTCCCAAAAAGGCGTATATACAGGCATGTTAGACTTCAACAAAAGTGGACAGTGGATCATTACATCTACTTATAATGTACAAGGACAGGCAAAAACCATGGATCTTGATGTTAAAGTACAAAGCGCAGGTCCTAATTTTCTTATAATTGGTGGATTTTTGGCAGTAATTATATTAGTTATAGTTATTGCTGCTATTATAAAGAAGAAAAAATCTACTAAAGCTTAGAAAGGAAGGAAACGGACTAATGGCAAAGATTAAAATACCTTTAAAACAGGATTTACCTCCTTCAACAGTAAAAAAAGAAAACGACTTATTAAAAAATAAAAAGTTTAAAAATTTTATTAAAAGTAAAATGTATCCTGGAGTATTTCAGCTGCCAATAGCTCTAATTTTTGCCTTTATCGTCTTAGAGTTAATCATTGGACCCGGAGAAGCTCATGATAACTTCGGAACTGCTGGAACCTGGGTGTTATGGTGGCCGCTACTTCCTATTCTTCTACTGCTTTTCGGAAGGTTTTGGTGTATTGTATGCCCTTTTGGATACCTAAATGATGTGGTTCAGAAATTTGTCGGTAACAACAAACCTGTACCAAAATTTCTGAAAAAATATGGTATTTGGATTATTGATATAACCTTTCTTATGATCACATGGAGTGACCATGTTTGGGGAATTGTTGAGAACCCTCGTGGCTCAGGCGTTTTGCTTTTAATGATAACGACCGCTGTAATATTTTCCGGTGCACTCTTTGAGAGAAGGACTTGGTGCAGATATCTATGTTTCCTTGGTGGATTATCTGGCAATTATTCCAGAGCAGGTATGGTGGAACTACGCGGAACCCCAGAAATATGTAAAAAATGTACAACAGCTTCTTGTTACAAAGGCACAACTGAAGTTCCGGGATGCCCTATGTTTGAATTTCCCAGAACAATGGATGATAGTGCAGAATGTAACTTATGCGGTAATTGTGTGAAAAATTGTCCAAACGACTCCATAACAATCAGTACTCGAATTCCTACTCAGGAATTATGGAATCTCAAAAAACCGAAAATAGAAGTTGCATTTTTAGCCATCGTAATCATGGGTATTGTATTTGTTCAAAACATAACCATGCTGGAAATATGGGGCGAAATATTAAATTCTCTTGAAAATATCCTGGGAACTACAAATTATTATATAACCTTTACGGTTACTTTCCTTATAGCCATGGCCATTCCTGTTGCATTACTCCTCTTAACAGGACTTATTGCTAAAAAATTTAATAAAACTTCCGTTAAAGAAAATTTTGCTAGATTTGGATACGCTATTATACCGTTAGACTTAGCAGGCCATATAGCTCATAACCTGTTTCATTTGCTGGCAGAAGGTAAATCAGTGGGTTACACTTTTATGGAACTTTTCGGGATGTCATCTAATGGAGCTTCAACAGCATTAGTCTCTAGTCCAACTATTCAAATGCTTCAGTATATAATAATTACAATTGGTACGGTAGGTTCAATATATACTGCTTATAGACTTGCCAGGAGCAGTCAAATTAAATCAACAGTTTTAGGAACCACAGTGGTTTACACAATTCTAATGATATTACTTGCAGTAGCAAATATACTATTATTTTCTCTTCCAATGGCAATGCGGATGTAGTAAATATAAAAAAGGAGAATATTTATGTTTAAAGAAAAAGGCAAGAGATATCTAAGAGCTGTAAGACCTTTCTCTTTCATAGGTCCGGCAATTACAGTAAACCTGGGAGCAATTTTACCAATTAACAGTTTTCTTAATATTTTATTTGATGTCAGGAGGTTTAAATAATGAGAGAAATCACCACAGATGTGCAAAGTGTGTTTTCATCAATTGCTAATAACTATGATCAATTAAATACAATACTATCTCTGAATATTGATAAGCTATGGAGAAAAAAAGCTGTAAAACTATGTAACATTAAAGAAAATGATAAAGTATTAGACTTGTGCTGCGGTACAGGTAAAATGATAGAACTTGAATGTAAAGCGGTTGGTGAAAACACACCAGTTATAGGTCTGGATTTCAATAGAGAAATGATTAATGTTGGAAATAAAAAACTTAATAAATCATTGGATAAATACAAATATGACTTGATACAAGGAGATGCTATGGAGCTTCCATTCGAAGATAATACCTTCCATAGTATAACAATAGCCTTTGGTTTACGAAATATACCTGATAAAAGAAAAGCTATTTCTGAAATGTATAGAGTTTTAAAACCAGGGGGCAAAGCAGTTTGCTTAGAATTATCTAAACCTGAAATACCTGCTTTGAGAAATATATATAATTTATACTTCAATTTTGTATTACCAGTCATTGGCTACCTAGGTACCCAGGATAAAGCAGCCTATTATTATCTGCGTGATTCGGTAAACGGCTTTATGTCAAAACGTCAACTGCGACACGAATTTAAAAATATTGGTTTTGAAAATTCAGAGTTTAAATCCCTAACTTGTGGAGTTGCTTCACTACATTTCGGAACTAAACCCTTATAAAAATAAATATCCAGTTTTGCTATATTAAAGCAATCTGTACTAAAAAAGGAGTTATGATTATATGCATATTTTAGTTTGTGTAAAACAAGTACCTGATACGACTGAAATTAAAATGGATCCTATAACAAATACCATGGACAGATCGACTGCTCCCACCATTATTAATCCTTTTGACGCTCATGCTGTTGAAGAAGCAGTTAAAATAAAGAAACAAATGGGCGGAAAAGTTTCTATCATCTCAATGGGACCTCCTCAAGCACAGGAAGTTATTAAAAAATGTA
>DATCHW010000185.1:0-3741 GCA_036508135.1 Ignavibacteria bacterium | reverse complement strand
ACCTCCATTATTCAGAATATCATTCAGGTAAATATCCCTGATGGTTTGAGCCGATCGAACAGGGAAATACAAGGCGTTAAACTTAAGCGAGCGTCCGGATTGTGAATCTCCATAAACGATAGATGGTCTTATTATTGAAAGGCAAATAGAATTTTTTTCGCAAAACCGGGATATAATTTTTTCAGCTTCAGCTTTACTCTCTTCATATACATTGGTAAAGGTTTTTACCGATGAGAGAGTTTCCTTGCAATCTATTACACCTGTACGTGCAACGTATGCCGTACTTATATAATGGAAAAACTTCACCTTGGCATTTACAGCAAAATCAAGAATACCTTCCAGACTATTTACATTTGATTTAAACACTATTTCCCGCTTTCTTTCTGAAAAGCTGGTATCTGAAGCGCAATGGATAATCTGTTCTGTCTTTTCACATAACCAGGTATATTCTGCTTCCGGGATTCCAAGCAGAGGCTTAAGAAAATCAATTTCCACAAATTCCAGCTGACCAGCCAATTCTACTATTCCGAACCATCGCAAAAGTTTGGAGATTCTTTCCTGCAAAGTTTCTTCTTTAGCCGGACGGCCAAGTACAATGATTTTATAGCCACTGGTAAGCATTGAAGCCATTAGGTGGCTACCCAAAAAACCGGTTGCACCGGTCAAGGCTATTATTGGTTTATTTTTTAGTTGCAAAGTGAGAGTTTTTTATTTTAAGAATAAAGTAAATTTTCTTTCCTGCAGAATCCCTGATACAATACATATGGATGGCCCTTTACAACGCCTGTTTTAACCGAATATTCATCAATTAACATATTTGCTTCCATCCCTACCTGTCTTATTCTTTGTATCTCATCAGGATCATTATAGTCATAAAAGAAATCATATTCAAAAATGCATCTTTTCCCGTTATCGATTGGAGTGATAAATCCAAAATCATTGTCAATATGATATTTTTCAGCGATTAGCCTGAATTTGTCACAGAATTCATTAATTAACTTCTTATCTATAGGCAAATAAAGGAGTGCTGGTAAAAAAGGCTTTTTACGGCCCAGACGTGTACTCATTATCCTGTACGTATTCAGCCATAGAATATCAGTCATTTCAGGACGTGAGAAAAGTTTTTCAAAAAACGGACTTAATTCCTTATCAACTTCCTGAGAATACAACTTTGCTGATGGTGCAAGGGCTGTTTCAAAAATCTCTGCGAAACTTTTAATTTTTAAATATGAATAAGGTACATCATCAGAAAATTCTTTAGCCAATTCAAGCCATTGAGCATTTTTGAGTGATGGCAATCCAAGGTAAAGTGCTTTAAAAAGACGCTCGTCAAAGTATGGAAATCCCATTTCACCTATAGATCGAATTGCAAATTTATCTCCAATTACAACTACCAGCCAGGGTATATTTAATTTCTCAGTGAAAATATTTTTAATATCGGAGGCCATTTTTTTTGTAGGAGAAAGAAATGTTGAAATATATTCGACCCCGACAATTCCTAAAGCTAGTCCTATGCGCCTCACTGAACAGTCTTTAATAAAATCAAGAGCATTATTAAGAGTTTCAAACGGAACCAGAATTCCTCTTTCGTCTTCAGTTACAGGGTGAAGTCGTATATTAGCGGAAACACAAATACCTGGAGAATTCTTATGTTCTAAATTTTTGTATGAATAAAGATTTGGAGACGATATATCATTCAAATTAAAAAATAAACCATCGTGATTAACAAATTCAGCATCAACAAAATTGTCGGCATTTATACCATAAGTTGTCGAAAACGTTGACATTATTCCAGAACACATAATATTGGCACAAACAAGCGCTGCTGGTTCGGCTGCATTTATCCGGTAACCCCTTTTCTGAGCTTGCTTTTGAAGATCAAACGCTGCAACACCGGGTCCCACTTTAACCATCCAGTTCTTTTCGTCAAATTCAATTGTTTTCATCCTGTTAAGGTCCATAATGGCTCCTTCATTTATAGCAAAGCCAAGAAGATTCTGACCATTGCCCCGCATGGTATAAGGAATATTATGATGTTTAAATAGTTTGACCAGCGATGCGATTTCTTCTTTTGTATTTGGCATTACAACATAATCAGGCATTTTGGGTTCCGATATCGCACTAAGATCGTGAGAATAGGTTACTGTAATTCCTTCATCGTTGGTTGCCCAATCGTTTCCTACAATTTTTCTTATTTCAGTAAGGATACTGTCCTCTTTTGCAGGTTTAATTTTTCCACCGTTATTAATAAAAGTCTCTACATGATTTTTTAATGCTTCCATAACTTTTGTAGGCCGCATCTCATTTACAAAGTAACACTGGTAATCGCATTTGCCACATAAATCACAACTGTCAGCAATCTCAACACATTTTTCTGTTACGGATATTTTATTCTCTGCGAGTGCTTCATAGAGTATCATCCTTCCCTGTGGATAGAAACTTACGAAATGTTTTTTCAAGCCGGAAGAACATACCCCGCTACCAAGAAAATCGATTTTACACATTGCATAATGGCGGCAGTTTTTGGCAGTTTTTAAAATTTCATCCATAATTTTCTATATTGAGATTAAAATTTGATTTCAAAAGCAATGTCTCATGAATTTGAGATTCCAGTTGTTCATTCGGTTCAAATGTATAAATTTTATCTTGTTATTATGAATATTCACTGTTCGAATTGTTATTTTCATCAAATCATTACTATGGTCCGTTTCTCGCAAAGAAATAAAGCATTGAAACTGTTACAATAATCGCAAAAATGCTGGTTTATACCTTTATACCAAACAAATGATCTGTTCAGTTAGAAATGGATTTTAACTTTCTATTTGTTTTATGACACTTTTCCCTCCGGCCTTTTTGCAGTCAACTTTAATCTTTATAAAAGTGTGAATCATGTAAACTTTTCATGGAATTTTGTAATACGAACCCAGTTAATGATTACGATATTTGTTTATAGAATATGGACTTTAAATTATTTCAACTTTTAAAAATTTATGATTATGGGAAATTTACTTTACCTTATTGCAGTCATACTGATTATCGGATGGCTTGTTGGATTTATAGGTTACGGCGCAGGAGGTATCATTCACATTTTACTTGTAATTGCTATCATAGCAGTGCTGTTTAATATTATACAAGGAAGAAGGTCTATTTAATTCATCTGTTGATGGTGGAAATAAAATTATGCTTTCTCGCGATTGTATAATGAATTTTGGAAACCCGGGGACTAAAATAGTAGTATTGGAAATTCAATCACAATTAAAAATTTAAAACATGAACACAACAGAATTGAAAGGAAACTGGAATGAGATGAAAGGAAAGCTCAAAAAAAGCTATGCAGAATTAACTGATAATGACCTGTTATATGAAGAAGGTCGTGAAGATGAACTATACGGCAGACTTCAACAGAGGCTGGGAAAAACCAAAGAAGAAGTCAAAAAGCTTTTTGAGGATCTCTGATTAGTGTGGTTGTAAATGAAGCCGTTTAGCTGAAATTCCGTTAAACGGCTCATTAAAATAGAATAAAAATTTTAAACAATTAAAATTAAAAAATTATGAGCTCCAAAAAAGTACTAGTCGGAGTCGTTGCCGGAGTCGTTGCGGGTGTTGCAGCAGGTGCATTGTTAGGTATATTATTTGCCCCCAAAAAAGGTTCTGAAACCCGGGAAAATATACATACACTGGGAAGAGAATATGCGAATGTGGTTAAAGAGAAATTCAATGAATTTCTTGATGGTATCGCAG
>DATCHW010000184.1:0-1578 GCA_036508135.1 Ignavibacteria bacterium | reverse complement strand
CCAAATTATAGAGATAATATAAATATTGTAACTTATGAAGATATGAAAGAGAAGCAGACTTCTGTGAGAATAAACAATATTTTCTTCGATTTTAATGAATCGAAATTAAAATCAGAATCCTATCTTGAATTAGACAGGCTTTACAAATTCTTAAACGATAACCCTGCAATAAATATTGAAGTTTCAGGACATACTGATAATGTAGGTTCCGATGAATATAATATTACACTTTCCAATGCAAGGGCAAATGCTGTAAAAGATTATTTGGTTTCTAAAGGCATCAGCACTAACAGAATAATATCCAAAGGTTACGGCAAATCAAAACCTGTAGCCACTAATGACACTGACGAAGGCAGACAGCTTAATAGGAGAGTAGAATTTACGATATTGAAGAAATAATTTTTAAAATTTAATTGTTTTATTATGATTATGAAGTTATTATACTTTCAAATTTTTATCATTCTCTTATTAAGTTGGGGTTGTAAAAAAACAAACAAATCTGATTCATCAGATAATGCGCCTCGAAAAGACTCAATTAATACAATTATATCAGAGAATAATGCAAATGATAAAATTAATATCCCTGTAAGTAAACTTAATCCTGCAGTAGCTTCCACTACTTTAGATTCTATGACATTTGATGGTAAAACTTATATAAATTATTCGCCAAAAAATGTGTTAGATTTTACTGAAAATACAGCTTGGATCGAAGGTTCTGGTAAAGGAGGTGTGGGAGAGTGGATTGCATTATATTTGGGTGAAGGAGGTGCTATAAAAGATATAAGCGAATTAGAGGTAAATATCAAAACAAATTATCAACATAGAAATAAACCTGAAATTGGAGATTGGGTTGAAAGTAAGTTAGATTATTTAAAACCAGTTAAACTCAAATTAGAATTATATGTAGATAGAAATGTTGTTGCTTCCTCTGATACAGTGAATCACGAAGAGATTATTTATCCGATTGGATATTCTTATTTATTGAAATCTAACATTAAGAATCTACTGACCGGTATTATCTGGTTAAAAATAACTATCATTAAAACAGAAATAGGATGGGAAAACTATAATTCTTCAAAAAAGAAAAATAATGTTTGTATTGGAGATGTGATATTAAATTTCAGGAATGACAATCCTCATAATGTTCGGGAATCATTGTCCCGTTTTGCGAAAGGAATTAATGATAGAAACAAAACAATTATTTCAGAATTTACGAATATACCATATAAAAAAGTATTGTCATATTTTACAAATGAAGATGACCCTGATGCAGTCCCGGGATGTAGTACTAAAGATATAAAAATACATTCTGAAAATATTGCTATTCTTTTTGCAGCTGAGGGAGGAGACGGAAGTTTACGTGTTGAATTCGTATATAAAAACAATAAATGGTTTTTTAAAGAAACTCATTATTTTTGGGAATAGTTGTGTTAAAGAGACATTTTATAATTTTAAAAGAAAAATCAATTAAACAAAAGATTCTGATGAAGGTAAATAACAAAACAGACATTTTGAGTTTAAATAATAGAAAAACGAATAAAATTATTAGAGGTAAAACATTGACCTTACTATTAAACC
>DATCHW010000183.1:0-2534 GCA_036508135.1 Ignavibacteria bacterium | reverse complement strand
CTGAGGTATGACAACCCTTTTTTTGTGAAAGTCAACCAGGAAACATCCCTGCGGATCCTGTGAATGCGCGGGAACAGACCAGACAACAACTGCAAACATCATTAATATTAATACTACATTTCTTATGATCCTCATAATTTTGATTTCAGATAATGTCTGTTCTGATTGATAAATTTTCACACAAGGTAAATTAAATATTCAAAATAAATTAAATTCATTTCCCCGGGTTTTCAATGTTTGATTGTAGGGAACGGTCGCGACCGTTCCCTACATTATAATTATCCCCGTTCCCTACATGATTTTGATAATAATCCGAATCAATATGTATTATTCCATGTACATGATCAGGCATAACAACAAATGCTATTAAATCGCTATAGGGATATTGATCTTTCAACCATTTCCATTGTTCGAGAGCAACTATTCCACTCTCTGACAATCTCATTGTTCCATTTTCAACCAATCCAAATGATTGAATATGGTCCTTCACACAAATTGTAAAAAAATAATATCGACTTGCAGAATAATCAAATCCAGGTAACCTGATCAGTTTCCTTTCACGTTTAAAAAACATTTAAATATATTTTACTCGGTCAGCGAGACCATATGTCGCTAAAATTAAGAATATTACCTTATCATCCCAAAATTATTTCAAAAAATATTTGGTGATTTCGGTAAAACAATTTATATTTGACCGCTTGGTTAAACCGTATAGTTAATCTTGTTGGTTAAACTAAAAAGTTAAAAATATGACTGAAAACGATAAGCAAACTGAAGAAAAGATCTTTGAAGCCGCAACAGATGTGTTCGTTGAAAAAGGTATGGACGGAGCCCGCATGCAGGATATTGCAACACATGCAGGAATAAATAAAGCTCTTTTGCATTACTATTTCCGTACAAAGGATCAGCTTTTTAGCAAAGTATTCGAAAAAATTGCAGGAAGAATGTTCTCAAAATTTGCACCTGTATTTGACGAAAAGATCCCTCTTGAAGAAAAAATCAGGTTTTTTTTCAATGAGCATATTTCCTTTATGAAGGATAATCCGCGACTTCCCGGTTTTATTCTGAATGAAATTAACAGAAACCCGGCACGCATAAAAAAACTGCTGAGCACAATCGAGTTTGGTAAAATCTGGACAATTCTTTGCGAACAACATAAGGATGAGCTCCATAAATATAATATTACACAGGAAAACCTGCCACAGATAATGACGACTATCGCATCAATGAGCGTATTCCCTTTTGCGGCAAAAGGTATTCTTGAGGGCATTTTTCAAAACATGGGAGTCAATTTCGATAAATATATTGAGGAAAGAAAAGTATTTGCAGCGGAATTTGTTATTAAATCAATAACCAAATAAAAAATACCTGAAGTGACTAAAGTTGAAAAGTATTAATTTAAAATAAATGAAAAAAATAGTATTGATTTTACTGACAGTAGTTTTTCTGGGACCTGACATATTACAGGCACAGAAAATAATGACCCTTAAAGAATGTTACGACCAGTCTTATACAACAAATGCTCTGTCTGGTGAAAAAAATGGTTATTCTGATATTTCAAAGCTCAGGGATGAAAATCTCGTCAAGGGTTGGCTCCCAACACTCGATGCCAACGGTAGTTTAATCTATAATTCTTCAGTTATCGACATGAGCGGAGTACTCGGTTCTTTACCAATACCAGGTATAGCCGGAGCTATTAAACCTCTCCCCCATGAACAATATAAAGTTACTCTCGACATTAACCAGGTTATTTACGACGGAGGGGCAATAAAAGGAGCAAGAGAGCTCGAAAAAGCAGACCTTAATGTCAATGAGAAACAAACCGAGACGGACCTCTATAAACTTCGTGGACAGATAAATACCTGTTATTTTAATCTTTTGCTTCTTGCAAGGCAGAAAGAACTTCTGAATACTTACCTTGAAATAATTAAAAAGCGGATTGCATCAATGCAGTCAGGTATTAATAATGGTGTTATTATAAAATCAGACGCGGATGTCCTGACCTCGGAAAAGATAAATATTGAACAACAATTAGATGAAAATGAGATCAGAAAAACTTCATTTCTTAAGGTCCTCTCAGATCTTACCGGAAATAAAATTGATAGTTCAACAGAGTTTATTCTACCCTCTCCGGCCAGTGAAATCTCAGCCGAATTGTTGCGTCCTGAATTACAGCTTTACGATCTGAGAAAAGAACAACTCTCTGCCGGAATAAAAGTAATAGACAGTAAAAGACTGCCTAAAGCATTCGGGTTTGCAACTGTTGGATACGGTAATCCTCCCGGCAGTAACTTCTTCAAAAATGAATTTGCACCATACTATGTTATCGGAGCAAGTATTAAATGGAATATCTTCGACTGGAATAAAGCTAAGAATGAGAAACAGATAATTTCATTACAACAGGGGATTATCGAAAACAGGAAGAATGACCTTTCAGACAACCTCAACAGGCTTCTTGAATCAAAAAACTCTGAAATCGCAAGTCTTAATAAGCTGATTGAAACAGATTCCGAGCTTATTGCCCTGAGGAAAAG
>DATCHW010000182.1:0-1266 GCA_036508135.1 Ignavibacteria bacterium | reverse complement strand
TAGGGGGAAGTAGCGGTGCATGAACTCCGAACTTCGGTTGCTAACTAACGGAATTGGGATTTCGTTTTGCGAAAAAATCGTGGTTTTCGCGCCAGGCTCTTCATCAGAAGAGCAACCCACGAGGCGACTCTCTCCGTGGAGGGTCGTAGCCTCATTATTGTTAGCGTTCATAACAGATGATGAAAATTTTCACCTTTTCTTTTAATTAGTTTGTTGGTTTTTAATTAACACTGTTTATCTAAAATAATTAGTCACGAAAATATATAATCTATACATACATTGTATCATTCGAGCACCATAAATATTAACACTATTGGCATTTTATTAACAATTGATATTTTATGTGTAATAAAATATGATGCCATTACATTGATATATAATTCGTTATGTTCATTGAAAGTCAAATCGGGTTTAAATATATTTTTGGTAATATTTTGATATTTAAATTTCGAATCATCATGAAAAACTAATATTAATCTTCAAATGAAAAATTGATTTTATCAAAGGATTCAGCGATACCAGTTTTGTCAGATAAAATTCAATCAATATTTATAATCCAAACAAAGTATTTTTGACTTTCATTAAGACGTTAAACGTTCAATAAGCGATTTTGTTGTTTTTAATTTCTAAACTTGAAAAACTTTTTTTTAAATGAATTCGGAAACCTCAGATATTGGAAAAGAAAACAGGTTTAAATCCTTTCTTCGGAATGTAAATGAAGCTGTTTCTGGAACGGAACAGGATTTTACTGAAGGAAAGCTGAGCCGCGCTATTCTTTTACTATCCATTCCTGCTGTTCTTGAGATGGTTATGGAATCCATTTTCGTAATTGTTGATATTTACTTCGTTTCTAAGCTGGGTGCGAACGCTGTCGCAACAGTTGGTATAACTGAGTCTATGGTAACTATCATATATGCAATTGCAATTGGACTTGGGACAGCAACAACATCGATGGTGTCAAGAAGGATTGGCGAGAAAAATCATGATGCGGCATCAGTTGCTGCATTTCAGGCAATTCTGACAGGGATGATTGTTTCAATATGCATAGGGTTACCCGGAGCCTTTTTTGCGAAAAGGCTTCTTGGCTTTATGGGAGCGTCCAAACCAATAATAGACAGCATGTCAGGTTATACCACTATAATGCTTGGAGGCAATATGGTTATTATGATGCTTTTTATAATAAATGCCATATTCAGAAGTGCCGGGGACGCTGCTGTTGCCATGAAAGTACTCTGGATTGGAAACATCATTAATATTATACTTGAT
>DATCHW010000181.1:0-22203 GCA_036508135.1 Ignavibacteria bacterium | reverse complement strand
CCATAGCCCTTGGCACAACTTGTTTGTAAGTACAGACTCATTCACGTCAGATTTTATGGACGAAAGAAACCAACCAATTCAACAACAAAGAGATTCATTCGACTAATGGAATACTTGCTTGACACGAATATCTGCATATACATCATCAAGAAAAAACCTACTGAAGTTTTTGAGAAATTCAAAAACCTGACTATTGGTGATGTTGGGATTTCTTCAATAACATTGGCAGAATTGCAATACGGCATCGAGAAAAGTTCAAACTCTGAGAAAAACAGAGAAGCATTGGAGAAATTCCTGACTCCAATTGAGATTATTGATTATGGTTATGAAGCAACTGTTGAATACGGAAAAATTCGTGCGGAATTATAGAAAAAAGGGCTTCCAATTGGACCTTTGGATATACTAATTGCTTCTCATGCAAAGAGTCTTGATGTAATTTTAGTTACTAATAATGTGAGAGAATTCGAGAGAATAGCTGGTTTGAGAATAGAAAACTGGACAAAGTAGAACAAACTCTGAAACAGCCGAAGGCTCTGAAACCCTAACCGATTACCTCTCACATCTCACATCTGTACGCTCACCTTCCGCTTCGCGGAACTTCGTCGCTATCGCTCCTTGGCTCCACGCTCTGCGCTCAACTCTCCAGGCTATTGACTTTTCACTCTTCACTTTTGTCCCCGCCTAAGCGGGATTTCGTCACTGCGTTCCTCAACTTTTTACTTTTGTCTTTTGTCTTGACTAAACGCTCTCTCAACTTTCTCAAATCTCAAATCTCAAATCTCAAATCTCAAATCTCAAATCTCAAATCTCAAATCTCAAATCTCAAATCTCTAATCTCTAAGTACCCTAGGCACTCCAAACTTTAGTTCACTTTATGTACGGACTATCCGGGCTTTTTAACAAATTTCATTATAACTATGGCCTGTTAATTATCAGTTTTTGAGCATCCAGGGTTAAGCTGCCTGATCTCAATTTAACAATATAAACACCAGGTACAAGATTGTTGGGGATTTGAATATTGTCAATTCCTGGCTCAAACGAATCTTCGAAAACAATCCTTCCCGAAAAATCAATGAGCCTGATTATAACAGGTGCCAGAATCGGATCCTCAATTGAAATATTAAAAAAATCCTGAGCGGGATTAGGATAAATATTTATCTTTATTAGAGGTTGACTATTTTTAGTCTTCACTTTATTAATTACAAATTCATCACTAATAATGGTAGCCTTCTTCCCTATAACTGATTGTAATGGATCACTGGCAGGTATATTATAGGAAATGGTGACAATATCATCAGAAAAGACTGGAGTTTCTAATGTTAATTGCACTTTACCACTGGCAATAATAACGGAACTAATATTTCTTATCACCGAATTAACCTTAACTTCAAAAGCGGTAGTACCGGGTACTATTCTATCCAGTGTCATATCGTATGTTATTTCCAGTATAGAAGGAGAAGCATTTTTTATAACAGAACTGACATAAGCTGGATTAGCCAACTCTGCAATAGTCTCAAAACAACCAATATTAGGAGAATTACCTAATGGTATCCCTTCAAAATCTTCTGTTATTCCATCAATTGGTAATCCGGCATCAATTGCAGGAGAAGAAGCTTGTAAAT
Source organism: Ignavibacteria bacterium (assembly GCA_036508135.1). GTDB lineage: Bacteria > Bacteroidota > Ignavibacteria > Tepidaquicellales > Tepidaquicellaceae > DATCHW01. The sequence goes on along the minus strand of DATCHW010000181.1, from coordinate 20,581 downwards.
GGTAATTAGAAGAAGAATAAAAAACCGGATCATCTATAATATTCCCGAAATTGGTATAATTTTTTGGAGTACCTATAAATTTAATTGCATTACTATTTCCGTTATTATATAGTATGTTGTTTTTAATATTTAAATTATCAATATCTGCTGCATGATCGGAATATAACCAATAGGAAGGAATATTTTTAAAAATATTATTTATAACATTTACGTTCGTTGCTGTTTCAAAACCAGAAAACCAAATCCCATAAGTAGTTAATGGATTATCAATATCTCCATAAAAAATATTATTATAAATATTAAAATTACTCACTGTATACCCATTATCTCCCGGCCAGAAACAGATACCTGCTGCATTTGTCCCACTAATATTCTCAAAAATATTATAACTTATCTCATAATCAGTTACTATGTCCCCGGAACGAGGAGCGTGAATTATTGAATTTTCACAATTCCTGAATCTATTATACTTTATTATTATATCTGACATACTCAATTCAAAGTCAACGCCAAAATAGCCAGCAGATGGCATTTCTGGCCCAATAGTATTATCATGAATATATGCTCCGTATTCGTATGTTCCTTTTGAAACATTAACCAAATCAATACTGCCAGTCATTGTATTACCATACATCTCTAATCCGTAAGTATTAAATGCCTCGATAGCAAAAGTCCAATGAGTTAAATCATCTATGAAAATAGTATTATTATATATCTTCAACCCTCTCATATAACCTCCATTCCCTGCTAATTTAATTGGCCAACCATTTGTACCTGGTGCCCTTCCAGTCTGACTTAAATTATTATTATATATAAGCATCCCTTCGTGACCACCAAAATTTAACGCTCCTCTTCCAGAATCGGAATCATCTGCCTCCATATAGGCACAATTAGTCACTATATTATTATAAAATTCACTTCCTGTTACATATTGTTTTGGAGGGCTAACATAATTACCATCACCAACCCAATATACTGCACAATAATTAAAGTCGCTAAATGTACAATGGTGTATTTTTACATTATTTCTTCTTTCAATCCAGATTGCCTGCGCTGCAATCAATGAACCTCCATCAAATTTTAAATAACTAATACTCTGATTGCCATCAGTAATAGAAACAGAACTAAGTGTAATAATCGGTGTCCATTCATTAGTTAATATGGTTGACGTTATAATTGAGGTTACTCCTTCCCCTTCAATACTCACTCCCACTGCAAGTAAAGATGTTTTGGTTTCAATGTATATTCCAGAGTTTACATGAATAACATTTCCCAGAAATCTGGCAACCTCACAAGCCCTGTAAAGAGATTTCCAGGGAGAACTGATTGTTCCATTGCCTGTTATATCATTTCCATTAGGATCAATGTAATAAGTAGTAGCTTTTGCCAATAAACTTATTGATAATAATAATATTATTAGTATTTTTTTCATAGCTACAATTTTTTGATTAACAAGCTATTTTCTCTGTCAAACATACCATTTGTAACGGCTATTTTTATTTTTACATAAAGTTAATATTTTTTTATGTTTCATTCCCTTAAAAACACTCAAAAACAAATATTTATCTGAGAAAGCATATCGTTAATCAAATTTTTATAACAAGTGTGATCTTTTTATGTATTTTTAAATCATTAAATTATGATTTTTTTTTTCAATAGCTCTACTCTCATAAAGTTATGGGTGTTGTTTAGATATTGAAATATCAATTTTCTAAATTTTATCTTGTTAGTACTTGCCTTTTGATTAACGAGACGAAACTTAAGGAAATTTGCAGTACATAAATTGAAAAAAAAGATAATGAACTGGGCAAGGCAAACTCAATTTGATAAAACCGGGGGAATGTGGCTTTTTGATGTTTTGGTGAGAGTTAATTTTTAGGCAGGAAGGATCCCTCGTTCCCGTTTTGCAAATCAAAACTGTACTCCACAAGAATATATCTCAAAGACTTTGAAGTTAACATAATTAACATACTTCTGGAGAATTCAATTTATGAGGATGCTTTGAAAATCAGGAAATCTTATAACTCTTTTAACCAATCATACCGTTTCTCCTGACAGATCATTTAAAATATTAAGGGTAAATCAAAATCAAGAAAAATGTTATAATTCTAAAATAGTACTATTTATGGATGAATTCTGGCAGTTAGTCAAATAAAAAACGTTTATTGCACGAAATTTTTAACTTAGAAGTCTGTATTTTGTAAAGGCTGAGCTTAACATTCTATTCAACTCTTTTTCTCAGTATGTTTTAGAAAAAAAGAATAAATCTGAAAGATTGAATAAATAATGTACAGCTCTTAAAAAAGCCGGAAATAGGTATGTTTTGTTGGTCTGCTTCGGTGTGACTGACGGGGCGAAAGCATGTCCGGGAGGCAATCGGAAAGCTTGGTCCAGGGTCTTGGGTTCTGGGTAGTACTGAAACGCGAAACGCTCTCTCAACTTTCTCAAATCTCAAATCTCTAGGCTCACCACTCATCACTCATCACTCATCACTCAAATCTCTACGCTCACCGCTCACCGCTCTACGCCTTTCTTCTTTCTCCTTTTGTTCCTCAGGACTGACGGGGCGAAAGCATGTTCGGGCGATAAGATACAGACTCAATTCTTACAAAGAAAATTAGTTTACATGAGTTATCTAAAGTCAAAGTTTATCAGTATTTCAGGTTTAATTAACAAAGGCCATGAACGAAGTGTAAAAGCAAAGAAGAATATTTTAGCTCTTATCATAATAAAAGGAGGAAGTATAGCAGTAAGTTTACTTTTAGTGCCCATGACTTTAAATTATGTAAATCCAACACGGTATGGCATATGGATTACATTGAGTTCTATTATTGCCTGGTTTAGCTTTTTCGATATCGGCTTTGGCAACGGATTGAAGAATAAATTTGCCGAGTGTATTGCTAAAGGACAACATGAAATTGCAAGAATTTATGTTAGTACTACTTATGCAATATTAAGTATTTTGATTATATTAGTTTTGTTGGCTTTTTTCTTGATTAATCCTTTCATTAACTGGACTAAAATATTGAACACTTCGTCTGATATGGCCGGTGAGTTATCCATATTGGCTTTAATCGTTTTTGTCTTTTTTTGTTTGCAATTTGTCTTGCAATTGATTACCACAGTTATGACTGCGAAACAAGAGCCAGCCAAGGCCTCTCTTTTAAACCTTCTTGGTAGTGTATTTTCATTATTAATAATCTTTGTTCTTACAAAAACAACTTCTGGTAATTTGATTTATTTGGCGAGCGCACTTGGTATCACACCTATTTTAGTACTTGCCTTTTCTAGTATATGGTTTTTCAAATTTCAGTATCGAAACTATTCACCTGCTATCAAATACGTTAAGTTCAGTTATGCACGAAACCTTATGAGTCTTGGGATAAAATTTTTTATTATACAAATCGGAGCTGTTGTATTTTATCAAACCGATAATATCGTCGTTACCCAATTATTCGGCCCAAAAGAGGTTACTACATTTAATATTGCATATAAGCTTTTCTCAGTATTAATTATGTTTTTCTTTATAATAATTACCCCTTTATGGAGCGCTTTTACTGATGCCTATACAAGTTCAGATTTTCAATGGATAATAATTACATTTAAAAAAGTGAAAAAAGTTTGGTACTTGCTGATTCTGCTCACAATTTTATTATTATTTACATCTACTTTTATCTTTAAATTGTGGATAGGTGAAAGTATTGAAGTTCCATTTTCACTTTCAGTTGCGTTAAGCTTTTATGTAATAGTAAATTCTTGGCAAGCAATTTATATACATTTTTTAAATGGAATAGGTAAAATTCATATACAACTATATTTAGTAATAGTATTTAGTATTTTAAATATACCAATTGCTATATTTTTAGGAAAAAGAATAGGATTAGCAGGTATAACTTATTCAAATACTGTCATTTTTATTATAATGGGAATCATTTATGCTATTCAAGCAAAAAAAATTATTAATAATAGAGCAAATGGAATATGGAATAAGTAAAGTATGAAAAGTATTCCATTAAAATAATGTACTATGAAATTACGCTTATTCAATTTTTTCGACGGTTCAACGGAAAAGGTTTGGGTTAGAAATTAAAATTAAAAATTCTGAAAGGGTTTTAGCGTTTATATTGGTGAAAATTTAACATTTTTGAATTTTTGAATTGGAGATTATTTTTATTAAAATTTCAACTTGTATTTATAATATACAAAAATTGGTAAATATTGTTACATTGGTACATGTATTAATTTAACCAGTAAGATGAAATTATTCTTGGATGTGTCAAACTAGGAGAGGGTGCTAAAATCACTTCCAGAGCTATTGTAAATAAAGAGTACAACCATATGGGATTGTCGGATGTCTTCATGGAATTTCAATTAAATATAGATTTTATTATAAAGTTATTAAACTATTGGCAGATATTTATGGCGAGATAAAACTTGTTTTAGGCATAAAGGTAATAATCTTACTTTTCATAATCCGAAGGAGTTTGTAAATTTATATGGGACTAAAGAATAATAATAACCTCAATTTTTATACTTTATATTGTTCTAACAATCAAATTATTAAGATGGATATAATTTTATTTCAGATAAGCAAATAAGACAAAATATTTTCAATCATTTATCTCATTTTAAAATGAAAAATTTCATTTTAATAAAGTAGAATAATAGAGATAAAGAATACATATTTAATAAATGGGGAAAAAAAGTAAAGCTTTAGTACTTCTAATTACATCTGTTGCGCTTCTTCAAACAGTAGCATTATTATATACACTAAATTCATGGAATAGGGGAACATCATTTGCATTTATATGGATAATCTTATTAATTATCTTTATATCCTCCTCTTTAAATCTTCTAATAGATTTTAAAATTGAGAGTCAGTATTTTAAATATATATTTTATTTATTTATACTTTATGAAATTATAATAGTTATTCGTGGTTGGTCATTTTCTTCAGTTGACCTAACAACATATTTACGAGAGGATATTATTTTTTGGCCTTTTTTAATTCCTTTTTTTGTTTTCTTTGATAAACGGTTTTCATCGCTTTTTTTTTTATTGAAATGTTTTTTCTATTCGGGCTTATTTTTTATATTTTTAATTTTAGCCTTCCCTTCATTATTATTATATAGAATTTCTGCTGAAACTATTATAAACGCGTTTGTACCAGGTTGTGGTTTTCTGTTACTTAATGCAACCTATTTAAACAACAGAAAAATAAATATTTCTTTTTTAATAGTTTCCATTGCAACACTTTCGACAATTTATTTGGCAAGAAGAAGTTGCTTTAGTGTTTTACTAGAATTTATTATTGTATCCTATATTTTTAATATAAAGAGCAAATCTCCAGCATTATTATTAACATTATTACCTTATCTTTTAGGTATTGGAGTATTTATTACATTAAATTTTTCCTCATTTACTAAAACTTTAATGCGGAGAATGGATGAACGAATTTTAGAAGATACTAGGAGTGCCCTATATCCAGATTTTTTGAAAGAAATGAGTGATTTCATATATTTTGGAAAGGGGTTGAATGGTAAATATTATCATCCGATGGATTCTGTTGAACCTGAGGATGAGCAAGAATCGAGAGTTGTTTTTAATGCTGAAACTTATAGGAATAATGCTGAAAATGGATATTTACAATTAATGTTATCCGGTGGTGTAATTCACATCATTTTATTCATTTTAGTCTTATTACCGGCTGCTTTTAATGGTATTTTTAAATCTTCTAATCAGTTTTCTAAGGCATGTGGTGTTGTTATTTTATTTCAATTAATAAATATGTTTGTAGTATCTACGCCAAGCCTTTCGATATTATATATTTTAGTATGGATAAGTGTTGGAATATGTTACACAAAAAGTATCCGGAATAAAAATGATGAGGAAATCTGGAATGAATTTCAATCTCAAACAAACATCTATTTAAATAACAGAAGCTGAATTCAACTTAACGAAAATATTAGTTATTAAGTCTGTATCACATTCATATATTACATTCAATAAATTAAATTTATTATTATTGGTTTTGAAAGATTTTTAAGGGGCTAATACAAATTGATAAGGATCAACTAGGAAAAGCTTTTAAGAAAGAAGAATTGCAAAAATTAGGAAATAATGCACGTGAGCTTGCATTAATTCAACATGATCCTCATAAAATTGTATCTGCTGTAATTGATACCTACAAATTTATTTTACAGTCCAACTCCTGAATATTTGATGACATGTTCAATGCATAATTATGCATTTCTATTAGCAAATTTTAAACATTATTATTTTGTAATGTTAACCAAGTAAGAATATGAAATTTAGAAATTTATCTCATTCCTCGGATGAACTTATTAGAAGAATCCATTTTTTTCTAGGGGAAAAAAATAAGTTAAATGCATTATGGTGGGGTATCAATTTGGGTGTTAATACAAGATTTGATGGTAAGTGCTACTTTAAACGCTACCCCGGATCAGTTATTAAAATTGGAAAAAATTGCAAATTACTTTCCAGAGTAAATTCCAACCTGATAGGAATAGATCGTCCTTGCTCTTTTTCAACAATTACTGCGGAAGCGGTGATAGAAATAGGTGCAAACTGTGGATTCAGCGGAACTGTTATTGGCGCTTTTAAATACATAAAAATTGGTAATAATGTTCGATGTGGTGCAAATACCCTGATTACAGATTCAGATTGGCACACTGATGATCCCCGCACTGGAAAGCCAAAAGATGTTATAATTGGAGATAATGTATGGTTAGGTGTAAATACAGTTGTTCTTAAAGGAGTGACAATTGGAGATAATACTATAATTGGAGCGAATAGTGTTGTGACTAGAAATATTCCAGCTAATGTTATCGCGGCAGGAAATCCTTGTAAAGTAATTAGAAATATAATAAATGCTTTGTAATTAATCAAAAAGGTTTCATTATGAAAAAATTAGCATTAGTATGTGGTGCAGGTGGTTTCATCGGCAGTCACCTGGTAAAAAAACTAAAAAAAGAAGGTTTTTGGGTACGGGGTGTTGATTTAAAATATCCTGAATTTTCGAAAACAGGAGCGGATGATTTTATTATTGGAGATTTAAGAGATCCAGTTTTATGTAAGAATATTTTAGATCGGCAATTTGATGAGGTATATCAACTTGCTACAGATATGGGTGGTGCGGGTTATATCTTTACCGGAGATCATGATGCTGATGTAATGCATAATTCAGTTTCCAGATGAATATTTTATTAATAAATTCAGTCGATCTGCCATTTGGTGGTGCTGCTAGCGCTCTTGCAAGCTTGGCAATAAAAGGTCTTCGGGAAAATGGAGAAAATGCATTTTTGATCGTTCCCTATGGAAATAAACGTGAAATTCTATCATCAAACAAAAAAAAATATGGGCATTACGACGGAATTCCTTATTGTTTTGTAAGAAAACATGGAAATAGCAAAAAATCATCCCGGTTCTTTGATGTCCTCATTGGAGTTCTAAATACTGCTTTATTAATTTACAGACGAAAAAAGAAGAAAAAAATAGATGCAGTAATATTAGGAGGTATACCTGATATTCTTAGACATAGTCCGATTATCTTTATATGTGTTCTTTATAAAATTCCCTTATATTTTTGGTTTGTAGAAAAAGCATCACTAAGTGAAGATTATCATGGAATATCTGGTTTTTTAAACTATCAGGGTCAAAAACTATCTGAAAAATATTTACCCCGCTTTTCTTCAGGGATCATAGTTATTTCATCCTTTTTAAAAACCCATTATCTAAATTATCTTCCTGAAAATAAAATTTTAGTCAATCCTATTCTTGTCTCTCATGATACATTTAAAATTATTAAAACTCCTGCTATTGATCTGATAAAAAGTAAGCTGGTGGAAAAAGTTAAAGGCAAACGATTATTGGTTTACAGTGGTTCTTTTGGAGAAAAAGATGGGGTATATTATCTGATAGATGCAATTAATGAAATAGTAAAAAAATATCCTGATACGCTTTTTGTAATGACTGGCAAAAACGATAATGAGCTAATAATGAACAAGATTACGGAATATATAAATAAATGCTCTCTAAAAGAACAAATCCAACTTGTTGGATTTGTTAATTCAGAAGAGCTTCTAAGTTACAACTACATGGCTGATGTTTTATTTGTTTGTCGCACTAATAGCCCTTATGCCAATCATGGTTTTCCTTGGAAGTTAGGAGAATACTGCATGACAGGGAGACCAATTATTGCAACTCGGGTGAGTGATATAGAGCAATATTTTAAAGATAATGAGGATCTTTTTATTGTAGAACCAAATAATTCTAAAGCTATTGCAGAAAAAATAGCCTTTATTTTTGATAATTACGACAAGGCATTAATTGTTGCTAAAAAGGGGAAGGAAACTGCGACAAAATGTTTTGGATATATTCAGAGAACAAAAGACATTATATCTTTTATCAAAAAAAACAATAATTAGTGTGTTTTTAATATTCAGTAGGTTATGTGATTTTAATGTGAAAGATTAAATAGAAGGTGACTTCTATCTTATTCAGTCTTTTTATTCTCATATTTGGTTATTTTGTTCACAAAAAGAGTATTTTTGCAACAGCTCATCTAACATACATATTAAAATAAATAATGTTTAATTCAATCACTCCTAAGGCTCTACAATGGATTCTAAGAACCATGCCTAATTTTTGTTGGCCTTTAAAGGTATTTTTAATTAAAAGGTCATTAGTAAAAGTTGGGAGAAACTTCAGATGTAGTCCTGATTCTATTTTGACAGATCCACGATTCATTGAAATTGGTGAAAATGTTTTTTTTGGAAATAGAACAACTATTAACACTGTTGTTCCCGTTAAAATCGGCAGTAATGTTATGTTTGGTCCAGAGGTTATGATTTTAGGTGGAGATCATAATATTACAGAAGTTGGTAAACTTATGAAAGATGTACACGAGGGAGGAATTAATAAACCAGTTATTATTGAAGATGATGTTTGGATTGGTTCACGAGTACTCATTCTTAAAGGTGTTATAATTGGAGAAGGTGCTGTAGTTGGAGCAGGATCTGTTGTTATAAGAAGGTTACCTCCATTTTCAGTTAGCGTAGGTCACCCTTGTAAGCCTGTTAAGTGTAGGTTTTCTTCCATCGACTTAAAAACGCATTTAAAATCGACAGCATCTAAGTATTCGTTTGAAGACGTAGTAGAAGAATATAATTTGTGGGGTCTAAAAATATAAGATTTTCAGCCTTTGTTTAATAATACTATTTATGGATGGTATTAATGGCTTTTATCATTTTGAAGGTGACCGGGAAACTTCTATATATATTTACCCCGCATGAAAGGAAAAATTAACAAAATTTGTTTAAATATATAATGTGTAGAGTGAAAATTATGATGAAAGAAGGAAGAACTTTTTCTTTAAAACCGCTTTCGCTCTTTATTCTATTAGTTACAATTATTCAAATAAATACTTCATTCGTTAATAAATCAATTAAATGAATTTCACAGATCAATCTCTTGGCATTCCAATTACGAAAATACCTAAAACATTAATTCTTATTCCTAATTTAAGTATTCCAGGAGGTGTTGCTAATTACTATAAAACATTAGGGTTAAATGCTATTAGTAACATTACTTACTTTACAATTAATAAAGAAAAGCCACAATCGGCTTCTGCAACTGCTATTAGATTATTAACGAATTACTGTAAGTTTATTTTTAAATTAATAAAAGATCGTTACGAAGTTGTAGTTGTAAATCCCTCTCTTGATGAAGGGAAATCGTTTTATAGAGATTTAATATTCATTATAATTACCCATATATTAAACAGGAAAACGGTTGTTTTTTTCCATGGGTGGTTTGAGCCATATGAAGAAAAGATCAAAAGGAGCAAATTCAAATCTTTCCTTTTTCGAATCAGCTATGCAAAAGCGGGTAAATATTTGGTTTTAGGAGACATTTTTAAACAGAAACTGATCAGTCTTGGGGTACCGCCTGAAACAGAATTTTTTATAGAAACAATGGTAGCAGATTCAAGTTATATAAAGGATCTCGACTTAAAGAATAAGTATCTAACTTATAAGACAGAAATAAATTTTCTATTTCTGTCGCGGATTGAAAAAGAAAAAGGGATATACATTGCTATTGATGCATTCAAAGAATTTTTAAACAAGTTTCCTCAAAGAAGGTCTTCTTTGATTATTGCCGGAGATGGTCTTGATTTACCTGCTGTAAAAGCTTATGTTGAAGGAAATGAAATTCCAAATATCAAATTTCTGGGACATGTTAGTGGCGAAAATAAAAGGAAAGTTCTTCTTGAATCTCATGTAATGATATTCCCAAGTTTTACGGAAGGATTACCAAATGTTATACTTGAAGGAATGCTTTATGGCATGCCAATTATTTCAAGAGTAACAGGTGGAATTCCGGAGGTGGTTCATCAAAAAATAAACGGGTATCTGTCTGAAAGTTTTAATCCATCGGTCTTTGCTGATTTTCTTTCTATTCTTGCTTTAGATGAAGAATTGTATAAGAAAATTGCTAAGGAAAATCATTCTACTGCATTGGAGAAATATACCGTTGAAAAAGTCAGGGAGCGTATTTTTAATATCTTTGGAAAAATTGAAGTTTAATTATGGGGATGGGTAATACACTTTAGAGAAATATATAAAAATCAGGTAATGTGTGGAATTGCAGGTATCTATTTCAAGAAAGATATAAATATCGGACTATTGAAAAAGTTTGAAAGGCTAGTAAAGGAAAGCCAGGATAAAAGAGGCCCCGATGAATTTAATGTGTTTGAGGTTTTGCCGAATATGTTCTTTTTCCACAATATGCTTTCTATTATTGATTTAGGTAATGCCAGGCAACCCATGGATGATGAGAATGGAGTTATTACCTATAATGGAGAAATATATAATTATAAAGATCTTAAATATTCACATGAAATTTACAGAAGAAAATCAGATACTGAAGTCTTATTAAAAGGTCTTAACAACGATTATATTAATTTTTTAACCAGGACCAATTCAATGTTTGGGTTTGGATATTATAACAAGAAAAAGCAGTTATTGACACTAGGCCGTGATAGAATTGGAATTAAACCCGTGTATTATATTAATAATGAGGAGGTTTTTGCTTTCGCATCAACAATTATACCTTTGACTATTTTTTCTGAAAAGGTATTAAACTATAAAGAGTTATGGCATTACTATCTTAATCGGGCTTTTAAGGCTCCTTATACTATTTTCGATGATATCTTTGAACTTCCTGCTGCTTCTTACCTTGAATTTGACATAAAATCATCCGGAATTTTAAAGATAAACAAATGGTGGGAAAGACAATGTATCAGCGAGCTCTATACTAATGAAGGGGAAGTTATTGATACTATAGAACAATTACTTGTCGATTCAATAAGGAACAGGTTAGTGGCAGATGTGCCTGTTGGTCTGTTTTTAAGCGGTGGAGTTGACTCTTCTCTGGTGGCTGCCCTTACATCAAAACAAACCAGTAATCTGAACGCTTTTACAGTTTCTTTTTACGACGACAAATTTGATGAATCAAAATATGCAAAAAGAGTTTGTGACAAGTATAATATAAACTATAACGAAATTAAAGTTGATGCCAATGATTTTCTGGATAGTGTTAATGAATGGATCACAATTCAGGATGATATAGTTGCCGATCCTTCAGCTTTGTTATTGTTTAAACTATCTCAATATGCTAATAGTCTGAATTACAGAGCTCTTCTTGCAGGGGAGGGAAGTGATGAGCTTTTTGGTGGTTATAATTCGTATAAATACTTTAACTGGTCCCAAAAAATATATAATTCAATTGGTAAGCACATGCCCTTTTCAAATAATTTAATTGCATTATTTAAAAATAATTCAAAAAAATACAACTTTCTTTTTAATTCATTTAATTCTCCGGCTTTTTATGGTACGGCAATGATTTTCGAACCTCAAATATTAAACCAATTATTGCCAGATTTTAATAATAATATCCCGATAAAAGCATTCGATATAAAACAGGCCATGGATTTGGATATTAAGGACAGACTGCCAAATGATTTATTAATCCGTTCTGACAGGTCAACAATGGGTACATCAATTGAGTTACGTGTTCCATTTTTAGCTCATCAATTAGTTGATTATTCTTCAGGGATCAGCAATGATTTATTTATGAAAGGGGGAGTTCCCAAATATTTAATTAAAAAACTGGCATCAAAATATCTTGATCCGGATATATTATACAGGAAAAAAGTCGGATTTGATTTACCTATTAATAAATGGATTTCTAATGAATTGAAAGATCTTTTATCCCATTCGATTTATGATTCAGTTCAAAAGGATTTCATTGATATTAAGGTTATTGAAAAGTGTTTTAATTTACATGTAAATCAAAATATTGATTATTCGACTAAATTGTGGACATTTTTATGTTTAGAATTGAGTTATAAACATTTATCAAATATTTCATAAGACTTTTTTATTACAAAACATCCTTTTCTAAAGTTCAATATTTCAAAATATGAGTATTAAAATTAAGTTGAAAAATCTTGCAGAAAAGATACCTCCGGGTGCAGGAGTTATATTTAACCTGTTACCATTCAAAATGAGGTTGGGGAATGATTATGAAAATTATTTCAAATTAGCTGACAGATTAATTAACGCCAATGACGAAACCAAAAAAATATACATTATTAAAAATTTCAACAAAATATTTAATCATTTTAAATTAAATAACAGGTTTTACAATCAACTCTTAAAAAAGGCTAATACAAGTCTTAGGGAAGTTAAAGAACTGAATGAAATATCTGATTTCCCAATATCGAATAAGGCATTACTTAGGGAAATTCCCATTAGTGATCGAACCATTATAAAATATGGATTTAAACAATTTAATACGGGCGGTACCACTGGAATGCCTTTGTCTTTTTATATGGAAAAGAACTTCTATTCCAGGGAATGGGCACATATGCATTACATGTGGAAAAAGATAGGCTATAACCCGACTCACACAAAGATTACAATAAGAGGTAAAAATATTGACAATATCTATTCATATAATTTTAACCAGAATGAGTTTATAATAAATTCCTACCATTCTTTTAATACCAAAGACTATTTGACACTGCTAAAAGTATTTAAGAAATATAATACTGAATTTATTCATGGTTATCCAAGTTCAATTTATAATTTTCTGAAAGAAGCCTCTTTGCAGGCACCATTCCTGATTGATTTTTTAAAGAAAAATATTAAAGGAATTATGTTTGGCTCTGAATTCCCTTCTCCACATTACAGGGATTATATTGAAGATATATTGACTAAAAATACCATCTCCTGGTATGGACATACTGAAGGTGTTATTCTAGCAGGGGAACTTTTCCAAAAATTCGAGTATTTTCCTTTCCTCTCGTATGGATATGCTGAAGCAGTAAAAATAGATGATTATTTTCATCTGGTTGGTACATGCTTCAGTAACTTAGCCACTCCATTTATCAGATATGATACTGAAGATTTGATTAATCCGAACTTAACTAAAGATGGGATACTTGAGAGTTTCGAAATTAAAGAGGGAAGGTTGGGCGAATTTGTGACAGATAAAAATAATAAAAATATTTCTTTAACGGCATTGATTTTTGGCAGACATCATAAACTATTTGACAAAGTTGACTTTATCCAGGTAAAACAAATAGTACCGGGTGAAATTGTTGTTTATTACTCAAATTCTTCTTTTATCCAAACCCCATCTGATTTATTTGACTCAAGTAATGTAAATATTGACTTGTCTTTCCAACAGGTAAAAGAACCATTCAAAACACCTCTTGGAAAAATTCCTCTCTTAATAAAATAATTCAATGAAGCAGCTAATCCAAAATTTTAAAACCGGTGAATTATATGTTGACGAAGTACCAATGCCATCTATCTTAAGCGGGATGATATTGGTAGAAAATGAGTATTCCCTGATCAGCGCAGGGACTGAACGCGGCACTGTCAGGGTGGCGCAGGCAAGTTTATTAGGAAAAGCTAAACAACGTCCCGATCTGGTTGCCCAGGTAATGCAAAATATAAAGAAGGAAGGATTAGCTGCAACTTTAAGTAAAGTAAAGACCAAACTGGATTCTTTAAAAGCATTAGGTTACAGTACTTCCGGTTCAGTGATAGCATCAATGGACAAAAATGGAATATTCAAGCCGGGAGACCGTGTAGCCTGTGCCGGCCAGGATTATGCTTCACACGCAGAAATAGTTGCTATCCCACAAAACCTGGTGGCAAAGATCCCTGACAATGTCACTACTGAAGAAGGGGCATTTACAACCTTGGGAGCGATTGCCTTGCAGGGCATCCGTCAGGCCGACACAAAGTTGGGGGAAAAGATTTGTGTCATCGGATTAGGTCTATTGGGCCAAATAACATGCCAGTTATTAAAAGCTAATGGATGTGCTGTTCTTGGAATTGATTTAAACGAATCATTAGTAAAATTGGCCAATAATACTGCTGCTGACAAAGCTTTGAACCGGAATGATGAGAACCTGGTTGCTGCATGTGATAATTTTACTAATGGATTTGGATTTGATTCTGTAATTATTACTGCTGCTGCACCTTCAAATGATCCTCTTGAACTATCAGCTGCAATTCTTAAGAAAAAGGGGAAAGTTATAGTTGTTGGTGCGGTGAAAATGGATATCCCTCGAGACCCTCACTTTTACCGGAAAGAATTGGATCTGAGAATGTCGTGTTCATGCGGTCCCGGCAGGTATGATGTTAATTATGAAGAAAACGGAATTGATTACCCTTTCTCGTACGTCAGATGGACAGAACAACGGAATATGGAGGCCTTTCTGGACCTATTGTCCCGGAAAGCTATTGATGTCAGACCATTAATTACCCATGTTTTCGATATTGCAGATGCAGAAAAAGCTTATGATATTGTCCTGGGTAAAACCAAAGAACCTCATATAGGTATTCTATTAAGGTACAAAGCAAACGATAACAAAAGGAATACTAAAACTCAGGTTAATAATTCACCTGTCAATGCAATCAATGTTGGTTTTATAGGTGCCGGAAGCTTTGCTCAAAGTTATTTAATACCCGGCGTAAAATCATGGGGAGCTTCGCTAGACGGGGTAGTCACTTCAAAAGGTATTACTTCTAAAAATGTGTCGGATAAATTCAAATTTAACTTTTGCTCATCTGATGCTGCTGATGTTCTTAGAAAAGAGGATATTAACACAGTTTTTATTGCTACTCCCCATTCTTCACATTCTGAACTTGTTATAAGAGCTTTAAAAGTAAACAAAAATGTGTTTGTCGAGAAACCTTTGGCAATAAATCAGGAACAGCTTAAAGCAGTAATTGAAACTATAGCTGAATTCCATCAACCTTTAATGGTCGGATTTAACAGACGTTTTGCCCAAATCAGTGAAACTATTAAAAAGGAGTTTAGGAATGTGGATGAGCCACTTGTTATAAATATCCGGATTAATGCAGGACTAATTCCCAAAAATCACTGGACCCAGCAGCCTGAAATAGGAGGGGGAAGGATTGTAGGAGAAGTATGTCATTTTATAGACCTGATGCAATATTTCACAGACGCTGAACCTGTAAAAGTCTTTGCAGAATCAATAAGGACTAGCAATATTAAAATAACACCTGAAGATAATATTGCTATTGTAGTGAAATTTTCTGATGGATCTGTTGGTAATCTGACCTACATGGCAAACGGTGATAAATCGATGCCTAAAGAGAGAATTGAAGTATTTGGAGGAGGGAATATTGGCATAATAAATGATTTCAGGGATGGCTTGTTTTTCAGAGACGGTAAAACAATAAAGCTGAAATCTTCCGGTAAAGGACATAAAGAAGAGATTACTGCATTCTTAAATGCAGTTAAAGAAGGTAAAGAAAGCCCTATCAATTTCAGGTCAATTTGCCTCACTACACTAACTACATTTAAAATATTAGATAGCCTTTACACAGGATCTCCTCAGGAGATAAGCTTAGATGTCTGAGAAAATAGAACAAGCATTTATTAAGCTTAAAAATTACTGTGCCAGCGAATCCTTTAAAGGTTTCGATCCATATGACGGTTTAAACAGTACTCTCTTTCAGGCAATTCCATTCGTATCAAAAAATCGACTTGCGAGATTAGCCTGGATACAACTATTTAAACGATCACCTTTGAACCTCCGGGTAATTTCCGGAGTTAAAAAGGATTATAATCCAAAAGCGCTTGGTTTGTTCCTTTCAGGATACTGTAATCTCTATAAGCAGGTTAAGGAACCGGAGTACCTTGATAAGATAAATTTTTTCTCCGGCCAACTTTCTTCTATGGTAACCAAATCCTATAGCGGTGCATGCTGGGGATACAATTTTGACTGGCAGGCTAAAGCGTTTTTTCAACCTAAGAACACCCCAACTGTAGTAGCAACAACTTTTATTGCCAGTGCTTTACTTGATGCTTATGAAATTACTGGAGAAGATCAGTTGGTTAAGATGGTAAGAAGCGCCTGTGATTTTATACTGAAAGACCTGAACAGAACATATGACGATAAAGGGAACTTTGCATTTTCCTATTCTTCATTAGATAAAGCTGTTATTTTTAACGCTTCTTTACTGGGTAGTCGTCTTCTGGCCAGAGTTTATAGTTTTACTCATGAAAACGAATTACTGGTTCCTGCAGAGAAATCAGTAGCATTTTGTTGTGATTATCAGAAAAATGATGGTTCCTGGAGTTACGGAACATTAGACTTCCATCAATGGATAGATAACTTCCATACCGGATACAACCTGGAATGTATTGCAGATTACGTGAAGTATTCAGGTGATAATAATTTTGAAGGGCATTTAGCCAAAGGCTTTGATTATTACATTAAAACATTTTTTACTAATGAAGGAGTACCTAAATATTACAACAATTCTGTTTACCCCATTGATATCCATGCATCGGCACAAATGATAATCACATTAGCCAAGCTTGGAAAATTTCAGGAATACAGGAATTTGGCGGTCAAAGTTTTAAATTGGACGATTGATAATATGCAATCGGATAAGGGTTATTTTTATTACCAGATAAATAAATATTTTTCATCCAGAATTCCTTATATGCGATGGGCACAGGCATGGATGTTTTATGCTTTGAGTGAATATTTATTACAAGATAAGGATCTATTAACTTCAGTTTAAGTCCCGTATAATCATTTTGAAAATTAATACTCTTATTTTCTTTTTTTGTATTGACATATTTACAAAACATTAATTCAACAATGAAGATTTTATCAGTTGTAGGCGCCCGCCCGAATTTCATGAAAATAGCACCGTTCATCCGGGCAATTGAAAAACATAACCATGAAAATGGAGGCGGGATACAACATATTCTGGTTCACACAGGCCAGCATTACGATGTCAGAATGTCGGAAGCATTTTTTAAAGCCCTCAATATTCCTGATCCGGATATTAACCTTGAAATCGGATCAGGTAGCCATGCCGAGCAGATAGGATATACCATGGTGGCTTTTGAAAAGGTTCTTCTCGAACAGAAACCAGATTGGGTTGTCGTTGTTGGTGATGTAAATGCGACGCTTTCCTGTTCAGTGATTGCCAAAAAACTAAATATAAAATTGTGTCATATTGAAGCAGGTCTGCGTTCGGGTGATATGACCATGCCCGAGGAGATAAACCGTCTGGTCACTGACAGACTTTCAGATCTTTTACTTACTCCGGATACTCTTTCTTCGGAAAACCTGAGAAAAGAAGGGACACTTGAAGAAAAAATTCATTTCGTGGGTAACATTATGATTGATACCCTTGAAGCTAACAGGGAAGAAGCTACAAAACTGACACTGAAAAAAATAATTAAAGAGAACCTGGCTCAGGGATGCAAATACCCTCAAATATATCCTGCTGACAATGATTATATTGTTATGACACTCCATCGTCCTTCGAATGTGGATTCTGAAAAAGTTTTCATTCCATTAATAAAATTTCTGTTAAACGAAGTTACAAAAGACCATATGCTCATATGGACGATGCACCCCCGTGCCAGAAAACAATTAATTGCATTAGGATTATGGGAAAGTGTAATTAATCACCCTTCGCTCATCTTGCTTGAACCTGTTGGTTACCATGAGATGGTACGTCTTAATATGGGCGCTAAAATAATGTTAACCGATTCGGGTGGCCTTCAGGAAGAATGTTGTGTCTTGGGTACTCCATGTCTTACACTTCGCTGGAATACTGAACGGCCTGTCACTTTACGCGAAAATGGCGGCGCCAGTGTATTGGTGGGAAATAACATAGACCGGATCCGAAAAGAATATTTTCACACCCTTACACTTAACCGTCTTCCTTCCAGACCGGAATTATGGGATGGCCATACAGCTGAACGTATAGTCGGAAAATTGGTTGAAATGGATCAAAAATTAAAATATTAAAGCATGAAGATAGATTTCTTAGGTATTCCGGTCGATGCTCTTACAATGCACGAAACTATTGATCGGGTTAATGAAACAATAGAGGAGAATAAGCGGATTAATCATGTTGTTATTAATGCAGGTAAGGTGGTATTAATGCAAAAAGACAAAGAACTTTACAATAGTGTTGTATCCTGCGATATCATTAATGCTGATGGCCAGAGTATTATTTGGGCAGCACGCTTTCTGGGTAAAAAATTACCTGAAAGAGTTGCAGGAGCTGACCTGATGCAGGAATTAATGGAACTATCATACAAGAAAAAATATAAATGTTTTTTCTTTGGGGCAAAAGAGGCCGTAGTAAGAAAAGTAGTTGATATTTACTCTCAAAAATACGGCCCTGAAATAATAGCAGGATACAGAAATGGTTATTATACTAAATCAGAAGAACCCTTGATTGCCAGACAAATTGCTGATACTGGTACCCAACTTTTATTTGTTGCCATAACTTCTCCTAAAAAAGAAAATTTTCTCTTTGAATATAAAGATGTTCTGAAAAATGTCAGTTTTACGATGGGTGTTGGAGGAACCTTTGATGTTATTGCCGGAGTAACCAAAAGAGCGCCAATATGGATGCAAAACATAGGCATGGAATGGTTTTATCGCTTTCTGCAGGAACCCAAACGTATGTGGCGCCGATACCTCTTAGGTAATTCAAAGTTCATCTGGCTGGTAATTAAAGAGAAGTTTACAAGAGGCAAAACTTGAACAATTAAACAGTATTATAGTAGTGAGATATAAGATATGAGATATGAGATATGAGAGGTGGGCGTAGAGCGTTTATAGCTCAATGCTAAGTAAGCTCACAGATTCGCTGGGTGAAGAGAATGAAACAGCCCTGTGAAATACACTCATTAAGAATCTTTAATATCACTCTAATAACTCTTCTATAAAAAACATTTTTCTTACAATTTTGAATATTTCACAGGGTGGCTTGATTATTCTAAAGACTGTAAGTATATACAAGAAGAAACTCATGAACGAATTTTAAGTGAATATGATGAAGTCCGTAAGATGTTGATATCCATGATTAACAATCCTGACAAATGGTGTCTCTAAATTCTCAAATCTCAAATCTCTACGCTCACATCACTCTTCTCATATCTCACCTCTCACCTCTCACGTCTCAACGCTCTATTCTCTACGCTCAAATCTCATTACTCATCCTGGCATTAATGATGGCCATATCCGTGACAGAATGAAAATAACCTATTTTATATTTTTGTTTATTCGGAATTATGAAAATATAAATATTTATATTTGCAACAAAAGCAAAAATGAGAATTGAAGATTTTAAGTCTGGTAAATATATTGATCAGTATCAATTTAAAAGCTTCCTGCCTGAAAAGATTAACCATGAGTGGATTATTGCATCGCCAGAAATAAATTCCTTATTATCAGATGCAAACAGACTAATTGGGGAATTAAATGCATTTTCTCAATTGATCCCTGATGTGGATTATTTTATCAAAATGCATATAACAAAAGAGGCTACGACATCAAGCCAAATTGAGGGAACAAAAACAAATATTGAGGATGTTCTGATTAAGGAAGAAGATATATCTCCGGAAAAAAGAGATGACTGGAATGAAGTTCAGAACTATATTAATGCTATAAACTACTCTATTGCACAACTTGAGACGTTACCAATTTCAAATCGACTGATCAGGAATACTCACAAGGCTCTGCTTCACAGCGTCAGAGGTGATAAAAAAAATCCGGGAGAATTTCGAAAAAGTCAAAACTGGATTGGCGTTACTTTAAAGGATGCTATTTATATACCACCGCACCAATCAGCAGTTCTTGATTTAATGACGGATCTGGAATCGTTTTTAAATAACCGGAAGTTACTTACTCCGCATTTGATAAGAATTGCAATTGCTCATTATCAGTTTGAGACAATCCACCCTTTTCTGGATGGGAATGGTAGAATTGGAAGACTATTGATTACCCTCTACCTTGTAAGCAATGGCATACTAAACAAACCCTCCCTTTATTTATCTGATTTCTTTGAAAAAAACAGGACACATTACTTTGACAATCTAATGATATCCAGGACTAAAAACAATTTATCTCAATGGATAAAATTCTTTTTGGTTGGGATCATCGAGACGGCTTCAAGTTCAATTAATG
>DATCHW010000180.1:0-1921 GCA_036508135.1 Ignavibacteria bacterium | reverse complement strand
CTCACAACTGCCTCTTGCCATCTTGTTGATAAACCATTGAAATTAACTTTTTTGAATAATCTGATAAAAAAAGTGGAATATTTAATAATCCTTCGTCGAAAACAAGATTTTTTAATGAGTATCTTATTCGTACCGGAGAATGATACTGTTTGTTATAAAACACAAGGCTCTTTCCGGTGACATTTTCATATGATTTTACTTCTACCGGAATTATTTCATTTTCATATTGAATTAAAAAATCAATTTCTGCTTTCCCTTCTGATGTCCAGTACCGGGGAATAGCTTCAAACTGCTGCACCAAACTTTGTAATATATAATTTTCACTCAAAGCGCCTTTAAATTCGACAAATAATCGGTTCCCTTCAATAATCGCAACCGGATCTAACAAAGAAAGTCTGCGTAATAAGCCAACATCTATTAAGTAAAGTTTAAATGCAGTAACATCGTCATATGCTGAAAGAGGCAGGCATGGTTTGCTATTACGAAATATTTTATATACCAAACCTGCCTGCGAAAGCCATAAAATTGCATCTTCGTATTCACGGGCTCTCGCTCCGGGCTTAACTGTCTGATATAAAAACTTTTTATTCTCTCTTGCCAATTGTGAAGGGATTGAAGACCAGATATATCCGATTTTTTGAACTGTTTTATTATCAGTATGCTTTGAGAAATCTAACGAATAGGCCTCTAAAATATTTTTTAAAACGATTTGGGTCAACGCTACATCTTGCTTTTCTAAAAGTACTTTAACGGCCTCGGGCATTCCGCCACAGATAAAAAATTTCTTAAACTGTTCAACCAATTTACTGAAAAAAATATCAGGTATCGGTTCAATGTTTTTAAGACTTTCGATATATGAAAAAAGTTCTGGTTCGGCAACTGTTAAAAATTCTGAGAATGAAAGTGGGTAAAGATTAAGAAAGTCAACTTTTCCGACTGGAAATGACATCCCACGTGATAAAGTTATACCTAATAATGAACCTGCACATACAACATAATATTCTGGTGCATTTTCGCAAAAATATTTAAGAGAGTTTAATGCTTCATTGCACTCTTGTATTTCATCAAAAATTATTAGAGTTTTTAATGGTTCAATGGCTTTTCCGTGTACCAGTGAAAGGTTTTTCACAATCCGGTGAACATCCTTCGTTGTTGTGAAAAATTGTTTTAATTCCGCTTGTTCTTCAAAATTAAAATATGCAAAATTTTCAAATTCATTCTTTCCAAAATCTTTCAAAAGCCATGTTTTCCCTACTTGTCTTGCTCCTTTTAATACCAGTGGCTTGCGCAAAGTGGATATTTTCCACTCGTTTAGTTTATGTTGAATATTTCTTTTAATTTGCATATATCACGTTTTATGTTCTGATTATGTGAGATAAAACACATAACCGGAACATATTATGTGTAAAGATATCTCAATTATTTCAAATTCTGAGTACCTCAAAGAATTTTTTTATCAGGTTGCAAAGTTTTTTGTTTCGAGGTTCCTGGTTCCTGGTTCCTGGTTTCAGGTATAAAAAATAGTAAGCTGGAAGTCGTTGAGTGGAGAGTGGAGAGTGGTGAGAGGTGAGAGGTGAGTGGTGAGTAGTGAGTCAAAATTACTCATCACTCATAACTCATCACTCTAAGTTGCGTTTTGTGGCACATGGACCCTGAACCCTGAATAGATATAATAAAATATGAGTGTCAGGAATCAATAATAAAGTCAGATATATCGAGGAAGTGAGGGAGATTCGTTGTCGGAAGTTGAATTAGTAATGACAACATTTTTTCAAAGGTTTGCTAAGGGAGGCACAGATCCCTCACTCATCCACCTAAAAACCAGATATTTGCAAACTTTAGCCTTGGTGGATTCGTTCGGGATGACACTGTTTTTTTAGGAGGGAGGGAGGAAGAAGCGGCGATTCGTTCTGGATATGTT
>DATCHW010000179.1:0-2497 GCA_036508135.1 Ignavibacteria bacterium | reverse complement strand
GCATATAATGTAAAAAATAAAACGCAGAAAAACAATTCAATATCGATAACAGTAAGACCTGAATAAAGCGAGGCACTTAACTTATCTAATTTTTTATTAGACTTTAAATTATCGTAGCCAAGAGCCTTTGTATTTCAACATCTTATAAACTCCGGTATGACACAAAAAGGAAAAGAAGAGTTATGATTATTCAATTGTTTCAATCTTTTCTTTCTTCACAAATGGCTTGAATATCTCTTCTGGCATCCAGGAAGGTCTATTCTCAGGAGCCTTTACCTTTTCTCTCCATCCTTTGAAAACGTGCACTTTCTTTGTCCCGCGTTCACGTAGTCTTAGCGTCACATGTTTCTTTTTTGTCCCGTCGCCTTTGTTTGCAGCTTTCAGAGCAGCTTGTCGCGGTTGTTTTCCTGTGAAAACTCCATGCTCGTTTCCGTCTGTGTCTCTCAAAACAAAATTTCTCATGTCAGTTATAAAGGTCACCTCATAATTAATCTGTAGATATTGATTAATTTTTTAAATATATAAAACTTTCTTTAAACGTTGGCGATAATTATCGGTTTATGTGAGACAATGGATATTAACACATTTATGCAAAGTCGCAGATCGTTGATTATAGCCCAATATCCAGTGTTCCAACAGCTTCTGGTCATGTAAAAAATGCACAAGACGGAAATAAAAAAGTATTTAAATTGTGTAAATGATTGTTCTTTGTCGGATATGAAGGAGTTTCTGTTGTTTCTTGGCCGTTGCAACAGAAACACATTCCCTTTAAGCTTCTACTTCTTGTTTTAGGTGTGCTGTTTTATATTCCCTTTCAAAGTCCTCGACTGTCCTGAGCATCGGCACTTTCCCAGGCCAGCATATCTTAACCATCCCAGGCATCAACTCAAATTCTGCACTCTTTGCCTCATACTTTCTAATCCCCTGAAGGAACCACTGGTCAAAGCTTACAGGAGTTGGTCTCTGTGTAGGTCTGCCGTAGTGAGCGTATTCGTAGTGTTTCTGTACGGCTTTAATTCTTGCTAATTCTCGAGTGTATTTCATTGGTTGTTGCCTCCTTTTTCTTATTGTATTATATAGTATAACCATAGTACTATTTATACTTAACCATAATATAAATACAAAAAAAATTACTCTGATCTATGGATTAATCCAGTTGCTTTTTGACCTGCAAAATTAGCTCCAATATACAGAAATCCTCTAGCATCAATTGTACCGGAAGTTTCTGCTTCAATGTCTTTTGCATGAAATATGATATCTCTCGGTTCTGTCGCTGAATAGGTAATAAGTGGGTTTTTTCTAGGTTTCATGTTATCCTCGAGTCTTACTTTTTTATAAAGTTATAAACCATACTACAATTTATACTTAACCATATAACCGAATATTTAATTATAAGCCATTACAGCCTTTCGAAAAGCACAGGAGATAGGAACACACCGGACAGTATGAAAACGTCGAGAAGAGAGCCGTAAAACAAGTATATGGTTAATTCGGTGATTTTTTAGAATTAATAAGCATCATCATGATGCTCGAAGTATTCTAAAGTTAGAATTTTTGTTTGTTCGTTAACAGAAAAGAGTAGTATGAATGAACCAACATGCACCCGTTTTAAATTATTCTTAGGAGCATTGAGATTCTTATACCTTTCTGGATTAAGTCTTACTTCTTCTATTTTATTGATAATCGCAAAATACATTACACTATCTTTTTTTAGTAACTTTCTTAATTTTTTTTCCATATTCATTCGGTAGTAATCTATGTTCTTCAAGTTTACCAAATGGAAAATCTCGTTTCCTTTCTTCATAGGACTCGCCACAGAATATGTTATGCAAGTATCTGAATGTAAATCTCGATTTTCAGTATCAAGGTAACAAATCAAAATTCCAATGACTAATAAGTTGCATAGGTTATTTCGTGGCAGGTCCATAAGCAGCACGATTATCGTGTTGGAATGAATTTAAATTTTCATTTATTGGAAAATGTTCAGTTTCTTCAAATAAACTGTCTAAATCAATTTTGTCAGAATTCGGACAAGTTTGGTTTATGAAGTTATTAAGTTCTTGTTCTTGTCTTTGTTCGATATCCTGCTTTCTATCAGCAGATATGTTTTCTAGTGCCTTTTTCTTATAAAATCCTTCTAATTTCAAAGCCAATTCTGCCCGAACATAAGGTAATAAATTACGTCTCCCAAATTGATTTTTTATCATCCATATACTTACATCATCTCTGGAATCGAAAGACTTATCGATTACATCAAACGGGACATTGTTTTTTTTGCAGATCGTATAACGATTACACTAAATGGTTCTGGTGCAAAAATTCATAAGACGGAATTCATAAGAAACCTTAATGAACTTTTGGGGTTCTGGTGCAAAAATTCATAAGACGGAATTCATAAGAAACCCTAATGAACTTTTGGAGCATTTATCATCAAAATTTGTAACTAATATTAAAGTTGTTCATAGGGATGTGTAATAGAATAAAGAGAAAATTAAGG
>DATCHW010000178.1:0-1247 GCA_036508135.1 Ignavibacteria bacterium | reverse complement strand
AATGATGCTCTTTAATTCTACTGATTCGTTTCTCATAGTTTTTTTGCATTTACCGGGGTTATCGATAGGAAAAATATAACCTTCTAAATTTCGAGCCTCTAGCTATCGCTTTTTCTAAACCTGTACATAGTCCATATGAATTGCACATTTCGAACCCTGGCACTCTTGTACCACTATGCTATACTAAAAGGTCATTTTGTTGATATAAGGTTAATAAAATGTCCAATAGTCAAATATTATTGTCCTATATTGGCAGGGGTTCGAAATGTGCAATGAATATAAATCAAAATATAAATAAATATGATGACGGTAATTAGATCTATAAGGTTAATTGTCATAGAAAAACTATTTTTCTGAATCCCAAACTCATTTAAAGTTATTGGCGAAAACAAATTGATTATAAATATAGATATTAAGCCTAAGAAAATCATCAGAGGAATTGAAAATATAATTGACTGTATAATATTCTTAGATTCTTTTATTAAGATCCAACCATCCGCTAATAAAAGATTGTTTTTTTCTTCATTACATTTAGGAAATTTATTTCGTATCTTCACATTAATCTTCCTCCATATATTATAGCCCGTATCAAATATACAGAATCTTATTGCAGAATGTGCCGACAAAAATTTAATTGAGTCATTCTATTGATTAATCATTACTCGACTATTGTGATTGTAGACTAACGTTCCCTGATCCCAGACGCAGGTTTTCCATATACTCATCAGGTTTCTTCTTTTATTCCTTTTCCCATTCCAATTAGCTCGTTTTTAATTGAGTAAATCCACATTCTAGTCAAAAATTCCCTAAATCCAAGATTCTCTTTATAGTTCCCAATTGCAGGTTCTACTACCTGTTTTTTTTCCCATATATCTGTTTTGCTTCGTCTGTTTTCATTTTATCTGATAATTGCTTTCTTTCTTTTGAAAATTCAGCTATTTTTGGATTTCTAATTCCGCCTTTTCCTTTTGTTCAATTTTTGCTGAATTCACACTTTTGACATTCAATCCCCGTATAAATTCTGTATTTTCTCCTCCTTTCTTTCTCATAACCCTCGTATGAGAATTTCATTCTTTTATTACTAGGGAGCGCAGAGGGTCACGAATCCCCCGACCTTCAGGTTGGGGATGAAGTGGACCCTCGCCTCTTTTTGATTCCGATCAAAATCTATAACATCGATCCGTTGTAAGACAGCTTGCTCAATACCAAAATAAGATATTATGGTATTGAGAATGCAAATCATGTTA
>DATCHW010000177.1:0-24722 GCA_036508135.1 Ignavibacteria bacterium | reverse complement strand
TGCTCCGTCTGATAGCATCATTACAGGGTTTCTGTATTTGTCTGCGAGTTCAAATCCAAGGAATACAAAGTCTGCCATTTCCTGTACCGATGCAGGGGCTAGTACTATTAAATGATAGTCTCCGTGGCCTCCGCCCTTGGTGGCTTGAAAATAATCACCCTGTGAGGGTTGTATCGTGCCTAAGCCGGGTCCGCCTCTGTTTACATTTACAATGAGGCAGGGTAGTTGTGCCGATGCTATATAGGATATGCCTTCCTGCATTAAGCTTATTCCCGGTGATGAGGAGGATGTCCATACTCTTGCGCCTGCGCCGGCTGCGCCGTATACCATGTTTATTGCTGCTACTTCACTTTCTGCCTGTAACGGGATGCCGGTTCTTCCCGGCATTTCTCTTGATAAGTATTCCAGCACTTCTGATTGAGGTGTTATTGGATAGCCAAAGTATGCATCGCATTCTGCCTGTATCGAGGCTTCTGCCATGGCTTCGTTGCCTTTCATTAGTCTGATATCTTGTTCTGCCATAAGGTTATGTAAAAATTTTCGTTAAAATTAATTAATAAAATTTGAAACGGTTATTACTTCGGATTTACTGTTACATTATCGTTACCGTCAACATTGATTGTCATAGATGATTTCACATCGGATATCTTAGCAAGCAATTCTTTCTTTTTTCCTGATGTCCTGTAAACTTTTATTACTCCGTCGGGACATACCAAAGCACAATTTTCACATCCGGTGCAAGTGTCGGGATTTACAAATACTGCATATCTGTATCCGAAATTATTGATTTCTTTGGATATTCCGATCGAGTCTTCTTTGCAGGCTACCGTGCAGAGTTCGCATCCTTTGCATTTCTGTATGTCGATCTCTATCTTGCCTTTCACCTTCCGGGGTTTCTTTATTGTAGTTGTACTCATAACTTTTATTTAGTTAAGGTATGCTTTTAATAATAAATTATATAAAATAATTTGAAATAAAAGTATTAAAAAATATATCATATAATAATTTTAATTTGGAAAAGATCAGGGCTTAGAGCTTTCCTTATGTAAATAAAAACATCATCCACTGAAATGTATTTCATACAATCGGGTCTTATGCACCCATAATCATGCCCCAGATATAAGCATGGGCTGCAAAATTTATCACTTTGAATAAGTACTGCATTCTGTGCATACGAACCCCATTTAACGGGATTTGTAGGTCCATGAAGTCCCATTGTTTTTGTACCGACACATCCTGCTATATGAAGCATTCCTGTATTACTGCAAACAATTAGATCACACTTACCAACGAGTGCAACAACATCTTCGAGTGAATATAGTCCAGCCACATTTATAATACAATCTCCAATACCAGATTCTATAAAAGATCTTTCAATTATACTACACCTCTCAACATCCATATAAGGTCCGCTTAAAAGTAATTTTATAGATTTGTCATAAACAATAAGCCGTTTCCCTAATTCAATATAATTTTCATTTGACCATTCTCGTGGTTTTCCATTTTCTCCACAACCCGGATGTAAACAAATTACAGATTTACCTTTGAGATTATTCTCGTTCCAAAATTTCTCTGCAAATAAAAGATTATCTTTAGAAAGAAAGTATTTTAACTTTTTATCCTCATCACTTATTATAATTCCTACTGGAACTAACAAGTCAAGGAAAGTTTCTAATTCGTGTTTCGTCTTTAAATGATATACAAAACTATCAAACATAAGATGTTTATACTGATGTTTTGTTTTAAAACCAATTGAATATTGGTTACGGGATAACGCTGCAATGATAGAATTTATTCTCTCCCATTGTCCGGCATCTATCAGAATATCATATTCCTCATTCCGGATCTGCTTGATAAATTTAAAAAACTTGAAAAGATTATAGAAAGAATGGACATCGCAATTAATGATTTTATTTACATATGAAATTTTTTCTACAACTGAAATATTAATAGGTGAACACATAAATGTAATTTCAGTAGCAGGAAAATGTTTACGTAAAGCTCTAAGCATAGGAATAATTAATATTGTATCCCCTATAGCCGCAAGTTTGATTATTAGGATCTTATTTATGTTTTCAATGGGTAAGCGTTTCTTCTTTTTAAGGAAAATAGAAAGAATTGCCAGAACCGGAATCCCTATATATCTATCAAAAAATCTGAAAATTGCTTTTCGCTTCATACCTATCAATTGAAGAATAAGATGTTTGATAATATACTAATTTTTTGATATATTAACAATTAAAACATATTAATATTGAAGTATAATTATTTAGAAATAATAGAATTATCTCTGTCAAGCCGTAAGTTTGCTTACGCTCCATATTCAAAGTTTAAAGTCGGAGCTGCTCTTTTAACTAAATCTGGTAATTTATTTGCGGGAGCTAATATTGAATCTGCATCTTTTTCGTTAACGATTTGTGCAGAAAGGGTCGCTTATTCGAAAGCTATATCCGCAGGAGAAAAAGATATTATTGCAATTGCAATTGCATCGAACAAAAGAGATTATCTTTTCCCGTGTGGTGCTTGCAGGCAGTTTATGAGCGAATTTGGAGAGGAAACTGAAGTTATTCTCGTAAAATCAAAAAAAGAATTTAAAACATACAAATTAAAACAACTATTGCCTGAAGTTTTTTCTTTAAAATAGAATGAATACAATGAACGAACAATTACAAATCCGGACATATAAAAAAATGGGTCATATCGAAGTGATATGCGGGAGTATGTTTTCCGGAAAAACGGAAGAATTGATAAGAAGGATAAGAAGAGCAGAGATAGCTAAACAACGTGTAAAAGTATTCAAACCAAAAATTGATAACCGCTATAGTGAATTTTCAATTGTATCACACAATGAAACGAGCTTCCCTTCTGAAATAATAGATAATGTGGAAGATATTCTTGAAAAAAGTTTTGATTGTGAAGTAATTGGTATTGATGAGGCACAATTTTTCGAAAACAATCTCGTCGAAGTTTGCCAGGCGCTAGCCGATGCAGGGAAAAGAGTAATTGTTGCCGGTCTTGACCAGGATTACAAATCGAAGCCTTTCGAACCGATACCACAATTACTAGCGATAGCAGAATACATTTCAAAAACTCTTGCCGTTTGTGTTGTATGCGGTGCACCCGCAAACAGGACTCAAAGGGTTTCTGAAAACAGCGAGCGTGTATTAGTTGGTGGTAAAAATCATTACGAAGCACGCTGCAGGCTTCACCACATTTATAAAGAAGAAAAATAATCAAATATTAATATATTAAATTCTATGAAAATTTTTCAGATAGTTATTATTATATATGCGTTATCATTAATTATTGGCTGCAATAAAAAAACCAATACTACTTTTGACTCTCCAAATCAAAAGAAAAAAGTCGGACTTGTCTTCGATGTCGGTGGAAAAGGCGATAAATCATTCAATGATGCAGCTTTCAAAGGATTGGTAAGAGCAAAAAAAGAACTTGGAATAGATTTTGAAGTCATCGAACCGGGAGATGGTTCAGATAGAGAATCTGCTTTGAGAAAACTTGCAAGCAAGGATGAGATAGGAATCGTTTTTGCAGTTGGATTTATATTCACAGATGATATTACAGCAATTGCAAAAGATTTTCCAAATAAAAAGTTCGGGTGTGTTGATTATTCAGTTGCATCCCAAAAAGAAATTCCTGTAAATTTAACTGCTCTTGAATTCAAAGAAGATGAAGGTAGTTTCCTCGTTGGTACAATTGCTGCTATGCTTACAAAAACAAATACTGTAGGATTTTTAGGAGGAATGGAATCTGCTCTCATTAAAAAATTTGAAACTGGTTATAGACAGGGAATTGAGTACATTAATCCTAAAATAAAAATCCTATCAAGTTATGTTAGTGTATCATCTGACGGATTTAAGAATCCGGGTAAAGGAAAAGAGATTGCTTTGAGTGAATATAATTCCGGAGCAGATATTATTTACCATGCATCTGGATTGTCAGGTGTAGGGTTATTTGAAGCTGCGAGAGAAATGAAAAAATTTGCAATAGGAGTAGATCTCGATCAATATAACGAAGCTCCCGGAGTTATACTAACAAGTATGATTAAGCTTGTAGATGAAGTAATTTTTCAAACTATTAAAGATTACAGCGAAAATAAATTTATCGGAGGGGTAAAAACTCTTGGTTTAAAAGAAAAAGGTGTAGACTATATTTATGATAATAATAATAAGAATCTGATCCCTGAAGATGTAAGAAAAAAAGTAGAAGATATTAAATCTAAAATAATTTCAGGTGATATTAAAATCAAAAATTAACGGTTTTTTTGCGGAACATAATTATAGAGTTATAAAAGTGTTTAATTTGTCAGAGAAAACTTCTAAAAAAATAAGTTCCGAAAGTCACACCAAGAATCATTAACACCATACTAAAAAGTATTACTAATCCGCCTGCGAAATAAAATCCTTTTGATAAACATCTGTATCCACAAAACATTCCTGCTATTCCAAATATCGGGGGCACAAAAAATAACGATAATATCCCTGAAATAAGTCCTAGAAAAAGCCAGGTAACGGAAGTTTCTTTATATTCAGGGTCACCAAAAAAACCTTTCCGCAGATCCCATGCTACATTTTCTCTGTGGCATTGCGGGCAAAAATAAATAGCAGTATTTACTTCCTCTCGACTAAGTTTTACTATACTACCGCAATAAACACATTTTTCAATTATATCAACATTAGAATTAACATTTAAAGTTTCCATATTTTAAAGATTACATTTTTAAAAAGTTTTCTTCCCATATATGTTAACAAAATTCAAAAATTTCTGAACTTATCAATCAATAAATTTTTATCTGGTTTGATATCCCAATCTGCAAACCGGCTTAATGTTATTTATCGATTTTATACCAAGAAGGTAAATGGATTTAGTTTTAGCAAATATAGTAATAATTTTCGATAAATAAAATATTTTATTGAATTTGAATACGTATATTCAACCCACCCTCTTTTGAAGTTCGAGGAATTATAGTTGCAGATTGCTGAGTTGGTTCGGTGCGGATATATTTGAAAAAAAGCTGCATTTGAACTTTAGAGCTAATCGAATATTGAATTGAAGGATTAATAGTGGTAACAGCAGACCCGCTACCGGGAGCTTTTTCCAGTCCCGTTATTGAATATTTATAATCTGTAGGATCTGTCACATTCTTCGAAATTGTAAGAGCGAAAGCTATATCATTTTTCAACGATAATCCGAAGAAAGGAATTTCAAAACCTGCTTTAGAATAGTTTGCATTTACACTCCAATCGTTAGTATTCGTTACTTGTATTAGATTGCTTGTTGGTGTTAGTATATTCGATTTTGAATTATTTATCCTTAAAGATGCAGTAAGATTTCCACCAAAGGCTTCTTTGAAAGTTATATTTAATCCTAATAAAGGACTGAAAGATTGTGTAACTCCTTGTCTTTGAGGAATGCTGATTCCCCGGAAATCAAGAGAATAAGCTTCGCTGTATTCGGAAGTATAACTGTTTTCGATTGTAACACTTGATGCAAACTCTGAAAAGAAAGGAATTTTCTCTACACCCGAAATTGAAAGCGACCAATTTGGGAATGGAATCGATGAAAGTTGACTTTTAAATGCAGAAGAAATATTCTGTGTGTTGCTTTGCAAATCTTCGGTAGCGGTATAATTAAATTTATCAACATTTCCGGCGAAAAATATTGTGTAACTTTTATTCGAATTACTTGATTTACTCGTTGGATTGTATAAAGATCCTTCCGGATCAGAAATATAACTTGCACTATTCTGGGCTCCCCAATTAGATTTAAAAGTTAGATTCATCCTTATATTTTGAGGAATGAGAGGATTAATAGTAGCTGTAAGTGTAAGATTATTTATTTGAGCGAAGTTATCTGTTAATTGAAGTCCCGGGACCCTTTTTCCAGGAAACATTGAAAATCCTAATTGATACATTCGAGAAGGTCCTAATTCTTCTCTCGCTCCTCCCGGAACCATCCAAAAATTTCCAAAACCCGGTCTCCCCTGTACACCGGGATTTAATACTGTATTATCTTGATTATAAGCAATTGATATATTGTCAGGAATAAAAGTTGTCAATATTTTAAGCAAATCTCCAAGCCCCGGGTTATCATCATTTGTGCGTAAACCATTAGCGAGATTTTTATTCAAAGGAGAAGTAGATCCAGATTTAAAAAGCCCCATTAAATCTTTTAACTTAAAATTTGTAGATGCCTGAATTTTATTATTATATCCAACAGAATAACCAATATTAGTTGAAGTATTTGGATTGTTCCAACCATATGTAACATTGTAACTTCCTGTAATATCCAGGAATTTTTTAATTATGGGAATATTAAATTTAGGATTAAAGACTGTTGTCTGTTGATAGTTTAAATCCCTTCCAAAATTAATTAGGGCTTCGTTGAAAAAAATCTGTTTAAAAATCTCATTTTCCGAACGAACTGTATTTAAGCTATCTCCAAAAGTTTCAAATGGAGCAAGATCACTGCCTACTCTAAAAGAATAGTTACCAGTTAAATCTACAATCCAGTTTTCAATAAATTTCCAGTTGAAAGAAAACCCCCTATTTGCAGTAAACTGTCTGGCTATAGGATCATCTATTAATAATCGGCGTTGTCTGCCTTCAAATCTTGATCTGTTGAAGTCTATCGAAGCATTAAAATCAGAAGAAAATAATGGTGCAAGAGGAATGAATGGCAGCATAAGAAATAATTTTGCATCTTTATACTCTTCACCAAAATTAATTATCTTTCCTATTTTGAGATTAATCAAATCCGCTAGACCGAAATCGGTTTTAAAATTCATAGCTCCTGTATAAGTAAAATCAGTTTTGCTTTGATATGTGAAATCCCTTTGATTTCCAAGATTACCGTTAAAGTTAATAGTAAAACTGTTTAATAAAGTTTTGACTAAATAATTATTACCGGGGAATTTGAAATTAAAACCATTTACGGAGAATTCATTTCTTACCATCAAGGCTTGAGACTCAATCCTGATCCCATCAGCAGCTTTCTGAGCCAGCGCTGCATCACCTGTCTTAATAAATACTTGTCGGTATCTTTCTGATGCAGCTTTATCGATATCTATATCTGTACCAGGATAATACTTGGGATTAGCAAGATTTTCCGAATGTCTGAAGGTTATTGGCAAATATATGAAATCTTTCCAATCTTCTGATAAAATTGAAACCAAAGCATTATTAATAAATTTATGAACATTAAGAGTTAAATTCATATCCCAAACTTGCCCGGTTACTCTCGAACCAATGCGTGTATCGAGTGAGTGATAATTTGGATCAATTTTGGAGAAATTAAAACTAAAATCAGCTACATCTGCAATCTTCAGACCCGCATTAATATTCATCGCATATCCGTTATCATCTACAACTTTTAGTACCCTGATTTCATTATACCATACACTTCCAGTAATTGTAGCATTCAGTCCTGTTCTATTTTTTTCTATACCTAATTCGAAATCCCGGATAGTATTTAAAGCTGGATTACCTTTTATCCGGTATATTGAACCGGGCGGACCATTCGGAACAGGAACATCAACTACCTGATTAACTGAGTCTCTTGCAAGTTTAATTGTAGTTAGGTCTGAGAATACAATTGAAACTTCGTTTAATGAATTCCAGGGCTGACCCGGACGAACGTCAGGATGTATAGGAGCCCGGTATTCATAATAATTACTCGAATCTGATCCAAACCGGATAACCATTGCAGCATCATAAATATTTTCATTTACATAATTAAAACTCGGATCTCCATTGACAAATAGTTTTAGAGTCTTATAATTAAATAAATCGATTGTTTGTGTTCTATAATCCTTAACGGCAAATTTCCTTCCTCCATTAGGTAGATTATTCACCTGCAAAGCTAGTGATTGTTCATTTGATTTTGTATTTACACCGCTTGTATTCCTAATTGTTTGCCTCAATATGTCTCCTGCAACCGGGCTTTGATATATCTGAGGATTTTCTTCAATGCTCACAACCGAAATATTATAAGAAGTATCATTTTTATTAGGTTTTATCCATTGATTACCAACTAAATTTAAATCTACTAATGCAATTCGTATACTATCATTTACACCTTTTATCCAGATTCGAGCATAATCAATGTTATTAAGCGAAGGGTTATTAATCGCTTTTGAAAATTCCGACAATGGAATTCTGTATTGGAACCATCCGCTTCCGGGCTCACCTCTTCCTGAAATTCTTTTATTATTTGCAGTATCTAATGATATTGTATATGTAAAGTAAGATTGATTCGTATTGTCAAGCATTCCGTTTCTGTTTAAATCTTCTGTATCGGGTCTATTTCCACCTTCTGTACCCCGGTTATTTTCTGTTCCGTTTATTACATCGAGATTCGTATTTGTTCCTGCATTTCCATTATCATCCAAAGCAGGATCGGGTAAATCCGTCAGACTTAAATTAGTACCATTAATTTGATTATATTTCGCAAGTTCCTCAGAATTAGTTAAGCCATCTAAACCAATATCTTCATCATCCTGTAATGTCCCATTCTGATTTTTATCTTCTGTATTTAAAATCCCGTTTGGAATAGCATCCTCAGAAATCTGCCCAAGTTCAATTACTATAACACCATCACTGAGTGCAGCATTATTCCCATCTATACGCATATTAAACTCGATGTAATTTATGTTTTCGTTAATTAGGTCAGTAGATGTAGTATTAAGATATCGCATAATTCCATTCCAGTTTGTCTTTTTGTTCTGAATAGTATCCATCCGTCTGTTATAATTATAAGTACCCCTTTGCTTTGGATCAAATGAAATATAAAAAGGGGTAAGTCTATCCTGTCCAGGTTGGACATCCCTTAAAGGATAAATCTTTTTAATTTCGACATCATTAGGAATGTTATACCATTTCAATCTGCCTCTTTTAAACTGCCTGATACTATCAACTAATCCTATAGATGTATCCACAGGAATAGAACTCATTGTCCACTGGTTAAATGTTGAACCCAATGGTAAAGTTTTCTTTGCACCTTCCATATCATCGATATATGCAATTGACTCATTGTTGTCTTGTGGTATACGACTTTTCATAGTATTAGGCTGTGGAGTCATATAAGCAAATTCACCCTTGAATCTGAAAACCGATTCTTCCTTGGTATTGAAGCCCGGTAGTAAGTTAATTAATTTTGTCAGAAAATTAGTTTTTATTTCTGTAGCGAAATCAAGACCGAAAACGGAATTATTGGTAGGTTCTTCTCCAATTCTGACTTTATCATTCAGAGTTTCCTGTTTTAAATTCACGAATGTGAATCCTAAATTTGTTTTTTCACTGAATTTATAATCTGCTCTGGCTCCGATTAGAATTTTTGATGCTATTGAAAATAAATCATTTGTCTCATAAGTGATTTTTAAATTTTGTGAAGTCAATGCTGATGCACTTCTTATGACAAGGACTCCGGTAGAATAATCTACAGAATAATCAACATTATTCTGAAGTTCCTGTGTTCCATTTAATACTTTTACACTTCCTTGGACTACATTGAATCCTAGATTAATCGTATTACTTATCCCCGCTTCTCCTTTTGCAGTGCCCTTTATAATATATTTATTTGCTAAAGGTGAATTAATCGCTACACTTTTTCTTTCTAAATATAAATCTTTATATTGAAAAGTTGAATCAGCACCTGCTAATCGTAAATTATCATAAAATGGTCTTAAAGATGGAAAAATGATATCACCCGTTTCAGGAATTATAGTCAGACCGGCAAGATAATCGAATGCTCCGTCCGGAGTGCCTGTTCGACCTTTCCCGGTATATCTGTCCAAACCTGTTATTTTGATTAATTTATCTGAATTACCCGGAATGCTCGGTTCATAGTTATTATCTCTGTTATATAAAATTTCAAGTGTAAATCCGTCCTCGATAATCTTTGATACAGGCAATCGATATACATTTTTCATTTTCAATTCCCACGCATCAGGTGTCGTTTGCGGATTTTGGTTCGCGCATTTTACCATTTTTAGAATCATAGTATCTGGAATTGGTGCATCGTAAGATCCTCTTCCAAATTTTTTCTGGTTGTATGTCCGGTAAGTAACTCCAACAGCATAATTATCTGGAACATTCACCTTTAAACTGATAAATCCCGCATATGGATTAACATAGTATTCATTAGGGTTCAATTTACGAAAATATCCGAAAGCACGTATTCCGGGCTCTTGCTGACTATTTATTAGAGTATTATAATCAATAGATGCCGTATCTTTTAAAAGTGTATAGGCAACTGCAAACCTTTTCTGGGGTTCAGTAATTTCTGACTGCACCCATACTTCAAAATAAGTATCACTTACTAATATCTGGTTTTCCTGAGTCAGAGTGGTATATGTATTATTTTGACTGTTCATATAATCGAGAAAACTCGATTTATAAAGAGTATCAAAAAAGTAATGATTATCAGAGTAATCATATACATTTATTTGAAAATTCTGCTCGCTTGAACCACCGGTATAATCTTTAGTTTCCTGTTTACTTTTTTTCTGAGAAATGACTGTTGTAATATTAAGAGGACCGAGTTTGAATTCCCCCTTGACACCGAATAATGCTTGCGTGGATTGAATAAGGCTTGATTTCGTATCCAGTGATACGTTTCCGGCTTCTATTGATTTAATCACTTCATCCGCATATCCTGTATATTTTAATTTCAATTGATTTTCGAAGTCAAAGGTCCTTTGAGTATTCCAGTCTGCATCTATTGTTAATTTGTCACCTACAGTACCTTTTGCCGTGACCTGTACATCTTGTTTAAAATTGATATTGTTTTGGGAATTACTCAAATAAGAAACTACAACCTGATCACTCGTAATATTCTGGTATGATGCCGTTATATCAACTGCTCCGTTAATCCGTAAATTAAAAGTAGGAGGACCAAAAATAGTTTCAGTCTTGAATGGCAAAGGAATTGTAATATCAGTGAATTTTTCAAATAACTTTGTTAAATCATCAGAAACATTTCCTTTGAATTTTTCTGTGAAAATATCAGAAAATATTTTTTTACTGTTATTTTCGTTTATAGATTCAAGAAATTTACTTAATGGTACTTTTAGAGGAGCTTTGATATCCTCCCCCATAAAGGTTTGTCTTATTAAAACATTGTTAGATGAATCGAATGATGTCTCTGTTTTAACGAATGTTGAATTTTCTAAAAGTAATGGATGGGTTTTCTCTTTAATCTTTATCCCATATATATATTCAGGAAAATATTGAAAATA
The DNA here is from genome assembly GCA_036508135.1 of Ignavibacteria bacterium. Classification (GTDB taxonomy): domain Bacteria; phylum Bacteroidota; class Ignavibacteria; order Tepidaquicellales; family Tepidaquicellaceae; genus DATCHW01. The sequence continues at coordinate 13,468 of DATCHW010000177.1, read as the reverse complement.
TTTAAGACGGGCAGTTGAATCTACCGGAACTCTTTTTGTCGTATCAGACGTTAATTGAGTGGAATCAATAAATTTAAATTTTGAAGTATCTGAGAAATTATAAACAACGTATTTATTACCATCAATATCCCTTCTTCCTTGAGCAAAAGACAAATTGCTTACAGAAAAAAGATATATAAAAAACATCGTTATAAATAATAATTTCCTTAAGAAATGTCTTCGGGAAACTAAATATTTGAAATTTTTTATCAAATAAATACAATTAATGTCAAAAATAGTATCTTTTTTCTATAATTAAAATTATTTAAGTTAATAAAAATTAATTAATACATATCGTAAATTTTATACATGCCATATAAATAAGTAATTACTTATTTTACAATTATTCAATAATAATTATAAATTTCATTTTATTCAATGATTAATAAAATTGTTTATTTTAATGCATTTATTTTAATAATCTTATTTTCTTCAATTTCCGGCGATTTATTTGCACAGTTTGAATCATATCCGGATCTAGATTGGTATACAATAGAAACAGCACACTTTACTATTACATACCATAAAGAGGCATCCAGATCTGCAAAAACAGTTGCAAAAATTGCAGAAGATGTTTTCGGTCCAATCACTTCACTTTATCAATACGAGCCTGAAGAAAAAGTGAATTTTATTATTAAAGATGTTTCTGACGTTGCAAACGGAGCTACTGATTTTTATAATAATCGAATTGAAATCCTGGCAACACCTCTTGATTTTGATCTTCGAGGCACTCATAACTGGTTGAGAAACGTAATCACTCACGAATTTACTCATATGGTACAAATTCAGTTATCAATGAAATTTTCAAGGAAACTTCCTGCCATTTATCTTCAATGGCTAAACTATGAAAAAGAACGACGCCCTGATGTTCTTTATGGTTATCCAAATGTTATTGTATCTTACCCCATTTCGGGAGTTGGAGTTCCCGCATGGTTTGCGGAAGGGACTGCACAATATCAGAGACAGCAAACAGGATACGATGAGTGGGATTCCCACAGGGATATGATTTTAAGGTCTTATGTTATTGATGATAATATGTTAACTTTTAATGAAATGGGACAGTTTTCATCATATACTTCTTTGAAAGCTGAATCAATATATAACTCAGGATTTGCACTTGTCAGATATATTTCGGAAACATTCGGTGAGAATAAATTGCGAGAAATTTCCGATCATTTAGGTGATTTGACAAATTTTAGTATTGATGCTGCTTTCAGAAAAGTACTTAACATTGACGGAAGTGATTTATATAATCAATGGAAAAGATATCTTCAAAACGATTACGAACAAAAATTAAAAAATGTAAGGTCCAATCTAAATGATGGTACCATTATAGAGGATAAGGGATTTGCTAATTATTTTCCACATTACTCCCCGGATGGGAAAAAAATTGCGTTCCTATCTAACCAGGAATATGATTATTCGTCGACAGGGTTGTTTGTTTATAATATTGAGAAAAAAGAAAAAGAGATGATCGCATTTCCTGTTTCGACAAATTTTTCATGGTCGCCGGACAGTAAAAAAATACTTTATTCAAAAAGAAACATTCCTCCTACTTTTGACGGAATTATACTTTTCGATATTTACGAATATGATATCGCTACTAAAAAAGATAAGAGGATTACAAAAGATTTAAGAACAATATTTCCTTCTTACTCCCCTGATGGAAAATCAATTTGTTTTATAATTAATGGTGATGGTACTTTAAATCTTTACATAGCAGATTCAGATGGGAAGAATAAAAGAGCACTTACTCAATTCAAGAACGGTGAAGAAGTCTTCAATCCTGTGTTTTCAGGTGATGGAAACAAAATATATTTTGATTATGCTTTCGAGAAAGGTAGAAGGATATCATCAATAGATATTCAGACAGGTAACATTGAACATTTATTTGATGATTCATTTGGAGATACAAGGTCTCCGAGTTTTTCTCCTGATTACAAAAAAATTTATTTCTCGTCAGACCGCACAGGGATTTACAATATTTACTCTTATGATTTACAATCAAAAGAAGTAAAACAAATAACAAATGTCCTCGGCGGAGCATTTATGCCTTCTGTGAACAATGGTGGAAATCTTACATATTCATCTTATAAATCCACAGGATATAAGATTACCGAACTTAAAGATTTTAAAGAAATCACTATAAATTCAGACTTAGATTATATTAAGCCGTCCAGATTAGTGCAAAAGTATTCCGAAATTGATTCTACAAATACGGAAAGTAAGAACAAATTTGACTGGAATACACTTAGAAATTTTAACGACAAAGAGATTCCGGATTTTAAAGAAAAACCGTATACTAGTATTTTTACTAATCTTGCTTTCTTTCCCGTTATAAGATATGATAATTATACAAAAGATAATAATGTACTTGATGCAATTAAACCCGGATTCTATTTCTATTCGGAAGAAATAATGAATCGTGTTTCAATTTTTGGCGGAGCCAGCATTAACAGAAAAGGCGAACGAGATTTATTTTTTCAGTTCAGATATGATAATGGGGTTCCTTTCTTGAAAGATTTCTTCTCAAAAGACTTAGGTTTCTCTCCGAAATTTACACTTGAGGGATATAATATTTCAAGGAAATCAACCGGACAATTAATCGCAGCTGCCGATACAATTAATGTAGGTGTTACTTATGATCTTCTAGAATTTGATGTAGGGATGGATTTCAAACTTATTAACTATTATCACGATTTTAAATTTAATTATTCATTTTCAAAATATGCTTCAGATATTGATGCGTTCAGGATACCTCAGAGTAATATTCCTGTAAGGGCATCTTCAGAGGATTATTTTAAGGCACATACTTTTTCTCTGACGTATATGTACGAAAGTTATTACAATACTCGGAATACAGACATAAATCCGATTGGAAGAAAAATCAAAATAAAGTATGATTACGAAATAAGTAAAATCAATCCTCAATTTGAAGTTACCGACGATGGTAACCTTAAAACTATTTATGCTACCAACAGACTTCACAAACTCGATGGTGAATGGCTTGAATCAATTGGATTGTTTAATAATAAACACACTTTGAGTCTGAAAATCAGAGGGGCAACAATATTTGGACCTCCTGTAGAAGACTTTTATGATTTTTATGCAACCGGTTTACCCGGGATGAAAGGTTACCCTTTCTATGCGCTTGGCGGTGGGAGAGTTGTGACAGCAAATCTCACATACCGCTTCCCTCTTCTTACAAAAATAGATATGCGAATTTCACCATTATATCTCGACAAATTATATTTTGGAATTTACGGTGATTATGGTAATGCCTGGAATGGAAATGAATTTGATATAAAGGATTTCAAAAAAGATATTGGTGCAGAATTAAGATTGCAGGCTTTTTCTTTTTATATATTTCCAACGAGCATATTCTTTAATGCTGCGTATGGTCTTAACGAATTTACCAGAAAATTCCGCGGTGAAAATGTTACTTACGGAAAAGAGTGGAGATTCTATTTTGGAATGCTATTTGGTTTTGATTTTTAAATTCAGTAAACGATAAATATAATCTTTAAGAGTGTGTTATATTTGATAATTAGAGCAGCATTAAAATATTAAGGTATTTGTTTTTTAGATAATTAAGTTACAACATTATCAATTCCTGTTTGGGATTATAATAATTCAGGATTTCCAAAATATATTCATTTTTAGCATATATGATAGCAACTGTCAACAATTCTGTTAAAAATAAACATTCATACCAAATGTAAAATTTCTATTTGGAGCAACTATTCGTTCAAGTTCTTGAAAAAATTTATCGAATATCACAGCTATCCAAAATAAATTGGGAACTTAAATAAAGGTTTAATTTTATTCAAAATATTAAACATTTTGGACAAATTTAACCAAAAACAAAAAACAATTCCCTATATAGGAATAATGAAGAGAAATTTGCTGTCCAAAACAAATTTAACATATTCTAGGATTTTATTCGAATAAGTACTTGATTTTCAGGGCAATTTTAAAAAATAATTATAGACAATAGCTTTTTAATAATTGCTTTTGCTATCTAAAACATTTTTAAGAAATGTTTATTTTGGACGGGTGTACTATACAGTATATATTCTAAAATATTTTTAAATTGAATGGAGTGTTTATTTTTGTTAAATTGTGTTACCTAGAAAGCGCCCGTAGCTCAGTTGGATAGAGCAACAGCCTTCTAAGCTGTGGGTCACTGGTTCGAATCCAGTCGGGCGTACAAATTTTCCATTCAGAACACCGAATTTATTTTTTTATTCCTTTACTATTATTAATGTGATTATCTTAAATAATTAGATTTATTATTAAACTGAAAGAAACTATTTTAAAGATTAATCGGGATTTTTTTATTAATTATTTTTATGAATTTTAAAGTAAAAACTGTAATTTTGACAATATTGTTTATATTGTTTTTTTCATATAATTCAATATCACAAATTAAAGTTTTTGAAAAATCTCCTGATAACACTATTCCAAACTCCGGTTTGTTTTTAGATAGCCCTAAAAGAACAAAAATTGACTTAAACAGTTTATGGGAGGTTTCTTTCGATAATGGACAATCTTTCTCTAATCTGAACATACCATTGTCATACAATTTTGAAGGACGGGTGATATTCAAGAAAAATTTTGGAATTAATACTGATTTCTTAAATAATTCAAGTTTTATTTTTGTTATCGAAGCCGCTAATTACGAAGCCGATGTAAAAATTAATGATAATTTCGTAACAAAACATACCGGCGGTTATAACTCCCTTGTAATAACTCTTGAAGATAATATTTTGCAGAGAGAAAATGTGATCCAAATAGAATTAAACAATAAACTGAATAATTCCGAAACTATTCCACTTGCAAACCAGATAAACTATACAAACAACTTCGGAGGAATATATGGTGATATTTATCTGATTACTGTTCCTAAAATTTTTATCTTTGAAAGTTTTGTTAATTATAATTTTGAAAACGAAACTTCTGTAAAAGTCTCGAATACTTGTTATGTTAAATCTGCAAATCTTGAGCAGATTATTTCCGAGAGAAAAGATTTTCAAATTAATACAAAAGTGATAAAGAAATCAACAGGAGACGAAATCTCATCCAGTGATAATACTAAATTCCAGATAGATAATTACTCAAATATAAATGTAGAAAATAAATTTTCCATAAAGAATATTTCCGCCTGGTCACCTGAAAATCCCGAATTATATATATTTAAAGTCAGCATTATTAATAATGAGAACGTAATTGATGAGTTTGTATTTGAATTCGGTTTTACAGACATGAAATTAAAGTCAAATTCCTTCTTATTAAATGGGAAGCCCTATTATTTGAAAGGAATAAATTACCATCAGGAATCTGTAAAATCTGGTGTCATTTTAGACTATAAAGAATTTGAGAAAGATCTTTTAAACATAAAAAGTACAGGATTTAATTGTATTAGAGTTCCGGGAAAATCGGCAAGTCCGTTCATTATTAATCTTTGCAACCGTTTAGGCCTATTCTTATTTCAGGATTTCGCATTTAATGAGGTCCCTCAAAAGATATTATCGAAAAATAAATATATCACTGCCTCACAAGATTACCTCGAAAGCATAATCAAACGCGATAAAAATTCTGTCTGTATTTTAGCTTGGGGAATTGGGAATAATTTCGACGTAATATCAAAAGAAGCAATTAATTATGTTAATTCTGCCAAAGAATTAATTCGAAAATATGATTCTAGACCAATATATTATACTACGCGGAATTTTGAAAACGATATATGTTCCGAAATAGTAGATATTCGAGGAATAAACTTTTTCACTTCGGATTTTGAATTGATTCAGAATTCAATAGCAAATATTTCCACAACACATGGTAAATCTTTTTTTATCTCTTCTTACGGTGTATCAATAATTAATGAGAACAGGAATGGTTTTAGTGATATCTATTCGATGGAATATCAAACAAAATTTCTTACAGATTGTTATAAAATATTCAGCAAAGACAATAAATTTGGTTTTATTTCGTCTTATGCAGATTGGAATACCGATACACCCCTGATACTATCACTCGACAAGAATCCTTATCTTAAAACCGATGGGATTTATACTTTCAACCGGGAACAAAAACAATCTGTCAACTTTCTTAAGCATATTTTGAATAATCAGAGTTTGCCGAAGTTAATGGAAGGAACTGCCGAAAGTGATAGTTCTTACATTTTTGTCATCTCAGGATTATTTATGATATTTTTATTTTTATTTTTTATAAGTAAAGAGAAAAAGTTAAAAGAAACACTAATCAAATTTACTTTCAAACCGAAAGTTTTTTTTGAATTAATTAAAGAACACGCTCAGATTCCCGTTTACTTTAACATTATACTTAGTATCCTTATTAACGCAGGACTAGCTTTATATATTTCTGCTGTATTTTATCATTACCGTACGAGTAATTCTTTTGATGTAATTATATCAAATATTATTCCAAATGATTTTCTGAAGTTATTAATTTCTGAGTACATTAATTCCCCTATTAAATTAATTATATTTTTTCTTATAGTGTTTTTCATTCTTCAGGTTTTTGTTACTGTAATACTATATATTATATCTTTTTTTACGAAAGGAAAGCCTTATTATAAAAATATTTACACCGTAAATATTTGGTCGTCAATATCATTAATATTATTTTTACCTTTTGGAACAATAATATATAAACTTTCAGTTAATAGTTCCGGCTATATAATATTTTCGTTATATTTATACATATTTCTAACGATAATCTTCTTGTACAGGATTATATCAGGCACAAGAATATTACTTGAAATTAATAAAATCAAAACTATTATTTACAGTTTGATTTTAATCTTAACGTTTTATGGAGGAATTATAATATTCTTTTATTATAAAGGAACATTTAATATTATTAATTTAATAATGAGTTATAATTGATATATTTTGTATTTATCTAAATTAGAAATATTTGGTTTTAAATCCTTCGCAGATAAAACTACGATAGATTTTGGGAGCGGTGTTTCGGCAATTGTCGGTCCGAATGGTTCCGGAAAATCCAATATTGTAGATGCTATTCGCTGGGTACTTGGCGAACAGGGTGACAAAGCTTTGCGAAGTGAAAAACGGGAAGATGTCGTTTTTAGCGGAACAAAAAACAGGAAGCCCCTTAGTGTTGCCGAAGTTTCTTTGACAATTCAAAACAATCTGAACAAACTTCCTACAGAATATTCGGAAGTGCAAATCGCAAGACGATTTTTCAGAAGCGGGGAAACGGAATATTACCTTAACGGTACGAAAGTTAGATTAAAAGAAATAAGGCATCTATTTGTAGATACCGGAATCGGACCTGATGCGTATTCTGTAATCGAATTAAAGATGATAGAGACTATTCTCTCAGCAGTAAAAAACGAAAGGCGAAAACTATTCGAAGAAGCTGCCGGTGTTGTATCATATAAACAGAACAGGGATTTAACATATAAACGTCTGGAATCTGTTCACGAAACCCTGCTCCGCGTAAACGATATAATCAGGGAAAAGCAAAGGAATGTAAATGCCCTTGAAAGGCAGGTGAAAAAAAATGAAGAAGCCAAGACAGTTTATGATGAACTTAAAATTCTTGAAATTAAAGTAAGCAAAATTGATTACGATTATTTGCAAGATGAGATCAAATTTATAGAAGACACCGAATCGGAAAAAATTTCTTTGAAGGAAACTCTTTTTACAGAAATAAACGAATCAGATCAAAAACTTGATAATCTTCGATCCGATATATCACAATTCGAAAATATTATCGAAGATTTGAACTTAGAAATTGATGATAAGAAGGATGGAATTAATAAATTAGAACGTGATAATTTAGTTATTGAACAAAGGATACTCAACAAAGATGGTGACATTACAAGATTGTCGAAAGAAAATGATAATTTTCGAATAAACATTGAAAAGAACACTTCAAAAATTGAAGAAATAAAGAACAAGATTCAGGTTTTAAATGATACACTGAAAATCGCTGAACACTCACTTGAAGTTAAGAAAAAAGAAAAGGATGATACTTTAAAATTGATGTCAGATAAAAAATCTGAAATGAAAGAATTGGATATTAAACTTAAGGATATCAATAAATCATTAAACAATAATAAATCCGATTATCAGGCAAATAAGATTAATTTTGAGAACAACCTCAGCAACCTTGAAAGAATTTCAAACGAAAACCGGAATAATTTATTAACGATAAACAACTTAGTAAAAGAGAAAGAAGAAATTGAAAGAACTTTAGATCAAACCAATCAAAATCTAAAATATTCGTTTAAGGAGTTAAATCAGAAAAAAGTTTTTAAACAATCTATATCTGACAGGATTTCTGACCTGGAGAAGAAAATAAACATTAAAAATCTTGACTATCAAAAACTTCTCAGTAAAGTGTCATATTTAACAAATTTATTAGAAACATTCGAAGACTATGCTGAAGGTGTTCAGCATTTATTGAAAAGCAAGAATGATGATATATATTCCATAATTGATTCCATTTCTGTTCAAGAAAAATTCAAGATAGCAATAGAAACTGCTTTGGGAGAAATAAGTAATTATTTAATAGTAAATGATTCAACATCTCTCAATAAGTTAGTAAATTCTTTGGTTACCGGAAATAAAGGAAAAGTAACATTTATTCTTAATGATAAATTTATTAAAAACATTTCATCCTTCTCTTTCATTGAATATTACGAACCTGAATTTATTGGAAAACCTGGTGTTTATGGTTTTGCTAATACTTTGGTAAAATGTAATAATCCGGAACTCGGAATTCTTTTTAACTACTTGCTCGATGAATATGTCATCGTTGAAGATATTTCAACAGCTTATAAGCTTGCTAAAGATAATTATTATAAATTTATAACTCTTGAAGGTGATATTGTGACAGATAATGTTATAAGGACCGGCGGAAAACTAAAAGAAGAAAATATTAGAATAGGTCGGGAAAAACAAATAGAAAAACTTAAGGGCGAATCCGGAATATTTAAAAATGAAATAGAAAGACTTACGAAAGAAAATGAGAATCTGAAAACTGAATTTGAATATCTGGATTTAGTTCCGTTTCAAATTCAGTACGATGAATTATTCTCAATTTTAAATGAGAAAAAAAATGAATTGTCCAAAATAGAATTTAAAATTTCCGAAATAAATAAATCTCTTGGGAATAATGATTTACAATATACTAAAATAAATAATGAGAATAAAAAATTAAATGGGTTTATTAACGATCTAATCATAAAAGTTAATGAAAACGAAAGCGAACACTCTAATTTTAATAAAGAACTTGCTTTCTTGATAGAAGAATTTAGTGAAATTGAGCAAAATTATAATGAGAACAACAATGACTACAATAGTTTCAGCCTTGAAGTAATAAAACTGAAGAATGAACTTAAGAACGAAGAACAAAGTTTAAACAGAATCAATAATACAACCGAATTTCAAAGTAAGCAAATATTGAAAAATGAAGATGAAATAGTTGAAGATGATAAGGAATTAAAAGTTTTAAGACACAATATAAAAGAGAATAATGAAAAATTAGAAGAGCTAAAGAAATATTTAAAAGTTGTTAATAATAAATATGATGAGAAATATATTATATTTGACAAAATGAGAAAGGAACAAGCAGATATTGATATTGCTCAAAGAACCAGAAGGAAAAAATATGATGATGTATCTCAAAAGCTTATTAATTCACAAATAAAAATCAGAGAAAATGATATTAAATCGAATAATATTTTAGAATATATACTACATAAATATGAATTAGATATTGCTTTGGGTGATTCATTTAAGATTATCCAAAAAGATGATGAAGACACTGAATTCGATTTAGTAAGTGAGAAAAAAAGGGTTGAAGAATTAAGCGAAAGGTTAAAGAAATTAGGTGGCGGCTATCAACAAGTGATTTGGGAAGACTTCCAAATAGAGAAAGAAGAACTTCAGAAAATGATCAACCAAAGAACTGATCTCTATGAATCTGAGAAAGATATCAAAAAGACAATTGAAAGGATTAATCAGGAAGCAAGAGAAAAGTTTTTAAAAACTTTCGAAGAAATAAGGCAGAATTTTATTAAAATATTTAAAGAATTATTTCAGGAAGGTGATGAAGCAAATCTCCGGCTTGTATATGAAGAAGATGAAGAAGGTAATTTAAATGAAGACCCGCTTGAAGCAAAAATAGAAATTTCCGCAAAGCCACGAGGTAAAAGACCAACTTCTATAGAATTACTTTCGGGCGGGGAAAAAACGCTTACAGCTATAGCTCTTCTTTTTGCAATATATCTTGTTAAACCTTCTCCGTTCTGTATTCTTGATGAAGTAGATGCGCCTCTTGATGTCGCTAATTTAAGCAGATTCAATAAAATGATAAGAAAGTTTTCTGAAAACACTCAATTCATTCTTATAACACATAATGAAAGAACGATGGAAAAAGTCGATAAGCTTTATGGAGTAACTATGCAGGAAGCTGGAGTAACCACAATTGTTGAAACCAAATTTAAAAATTGAAAGATTACAAATTAAAAATCTTCTGTGACTTTGACGGTACAATTACAAAAAATGATGTATGGGTTAATGCTCTTGGAAAATTTATTGAAGATGAAGAACAATTTTCAAATTTATGTTATCAATTCGCGAATTTACAAATTACCGCAAAACAATGCTTACTGAAAGAACTTGAATTAGTTAAAAATTTTGATTTTTTAAAATTTAATAAATATCTGGATGACGAAAAGTTCGATGAATATTTTCTGGATTTTCTTGAATACTGCAGGGAAAAAAGTTTTGAGATTTTTGTTTTAAGTGAAGGATTGGACTATTACATTAATTATATTTTGAAAAAAGAAAATTTAGATTTAACAGTTTTCTCTAACAAACTTACAATTGTATCCGACTTAAATGGTAATATTTTAAGTTTGGGCTGTGAATTTCCTTATTCCGATGAACATTGCAACTGGTGCGGGACGAGTAAAAGGAATATTTTAATGTCTAATACAAATGATTTATATGGTGATATTTCGGTTTTTATCGGTGACGGTATTTCTGACAGCTGTATAGTAAATTACGCGGATATAATTTTCGCAAAAAAAAATCTAGCATCTTATTGCTGGAAAAATAATATTACTTATTTCGAATTTTCGGACTTTAATGATGTTATTAAAAAACTTGACAAGTTAGTCTCCCAAGGGAAAATTAAGCAGAGACAATTTTCAAAATCAAACCGCAAGGATGTTCTTTTCGGAGGTTAATTTATGAAAAAAATCGGAGAGTTCTTTTTTAAATACAGAAGTTATACTCCCCTGCCATTAATTTTTTTAATGATTTTATTTATTAATCCAACTATAATTTCTTTTATTATAGGATTATTTGTGGCTTTTTCGGGAGAACTAATTCGTATTTGGTCTGTAGGATATGCGGGAAGCGAAACTCGCACTACTGAAAGCGCCGGAGGAAGTAATCTCGTCACTCAGGGACCTTATTCAAAATTGCGAAATCCTTTGTACCTTGGAAATATAATGATTTATGCTGGAATTGGTATTATGAGTAATTCATTATTTCCATATCTTCAAATCTTTGCGTTGATATATTTTTATTTTCAATATTATACAATTATAATTACTGAAGAAGATTACCTTGCGTCTACTTTTAAAAATTCTTATGATTTATATAAAAAGTGCGTAAACAAATTCATTCCTCTATTTTCTAAAGTACCTATTGAAATTAAATCTCAACTTGAATTTAATTTAAAAGAAGGATTGCAATCAGAAAAGAGAAGTTTGCAAGCATTTATAATAACTACCACTATTATATTATTTTTTCTAATTTCAGGTATAAGAATTATTAAAATATATTAGGTGTACGACACTAATAATAAAATATTTATCATAGCCGGTGAGACATCAGGAGATATCCATGCAGCCCTTCTCGTCAGAAATATTCTGAAAAAAAAAGATAATGTTTCTTTTTATGGTATTGGAGGTAGAAATCTTGCAGATAATGGAGTTGAGTTAATATTTGATTATAAGGATGTCAATTTTATTGGTTTTGTTTCTATATTAAAAAATATATTTCAATTAAAAAAAATATTTTCTGCTACGATCAATAAAATCATAGAAATTAATCCTGAAGTAATTATTCTGGTTGATTTTCCGGGATTTAATTTAAGAATCATAAAAAAACTTAAAAAACATTATAAAGGAAAAATAATATATTACATATCTCCGCAATTATGGGCTTGGCATAAAAGTCGAATTAAACTAATAAAAGAATGCGTTAATAGAATGCTTGTTGTTTTCCCATTCGAAGTAGAATTTTATGAAAAAGAAGGAGTTAAAGCAGATTTCGTTGGACATCCTTTGAAAGATAAAGTTTTAAATTTTTTAAACAATAATGCAAAAGAAAAAAGAAATCGTACGCGTATAACTTTACTTCCAGGTAGCAGAATTGAAGAAGTTATAAAGATACTTCCAATCATGTCTGATGCTGCACTCCGGCTAAAAGATACCTTCAGTGCTGATTTATTTATATTATGTTCAGAAAATATAGATGTTAATTTAATTAAAGAAATTGTTAACGAAAGCAGTTTTTCAATCATTCGAAAAAAAGATGAAATTGACGAAGAAAATTACAAGGCACTATTAAATTCAGATTTAGTAATAACTAAATCCGGCACATCTACTTTAGAATGTTGTCTTATAGGGGCACCATTTTGCTTAGTCTATAATACAAATATCATAAATTATTTATTGGGTAAGTTTTTAATTAAAGTAAAATATCTCTCGATAGTAAATATTCTTGCGGGAAAAAAAATTGTTGAAGAATTTATTCAAAAAGACTTCACGATTGATAATATATATTCAGAAGGCTATAAAATAATTACTAATAACAAATACACTGAATATATGATAAAGAATTTTGATGATGTTCGCGAGAATCTTTTCAATACAAATATTAGCACAACAGCTGAAGAAATTATCTGTGAATACTTGAAATGAAAAATCTAAAAACGATTACAAAAATAAAGTTCAGCCGAAGCTGGTTGCACTTTATATTATCAATATATTTAAAATTAATAATTAAATCGTATACAAATAAACCTGAAGATTATACAAATAAAATATTTGTTTTCTGGCATTCGAAAATGCTAATCGGATGGTGGTTGTTCAGGGACCAAGATTCTTTAGCATTAGTTTCTCTTAGTTCAGACGGAGAAATCCTTTCAAATCTCTTGGTAAAATGGCAATATGAAGTTATAAGAGGATCGAGTTCAAAAGGTGGAAAAGAAGCAATCAAAGAATTAATTAAAGCTTCAATCAATGGGAAACCGGTTGTAATAACTCCGGATGGACCCCGAGGGCCAGCTAAAGAATTTAAGAATGGTCCTTTAATTTTATCAATTGAAACGGGGTATGATATTATTCCCGTAA